>NZ_JACSKG010000004.1:0-426443 GCF_018617475.1 Exiguobacterium sp. s59
CCGTGGCTAGTAAAAGTACGGTCTTCCCAAGAAGCTCCCACTTCAATTTGTGAAGCAAATAAGTGGCGAGTAGTTCACACAAAGTGTAATCGAGGCAGACATGTCTCGATTTTTTGTATAATGATGAAAAAGGGGGATTTTTGATGAAATGGTGTAGTTTTGACATGCAGGAAGAACAACGAGTGGGGGTTGTCGAGGGCGATTTTGTCTTCGATGTTAGCAATCAAGTACATACGACAAATTTATTAGAAGTGATTGCCCGTGAGTTCGAACCAGATATTGATTTGGACGTGGCGCCGTCATACCGATTGACGGATGTGAAATTGCTCGCCCCGTATCGTCCTTTGAAAAACGTGATTTGTATCGGGAAGAACTACGAGGAACACGTGAAAGAGATGGATACAGCAGGAGCGGGGAAACTCGTCATTTTCACGAAAGCACCGACCTCAGTCGTCGGTCCGGAGGCAGTCATTGAGCGACATCCGGATTTGACGGACAAACTAGACTACGAAGGCGAACTCGCCGTCATCATTGGAAAGTCGGGACGAGACATCGAATCGGTCGAGGAACACATTTTCGGATACACGATTCTAAATGATGTGACGGCACGGGACGTGCAAAAAGAACATGTTCAATTTTTCCGCGGGAAGTCGCTCGATACGTTCTGTCCGATGGGACCGTTCATCGTGACACCGGACGAGCTACAGTTTCCACTCCGAATCAGAACGGATGTCAACGGTGAGACACGCCAAGACGGGACGACGGGTGATATGATTCACCCGATTGATGAGCTCATTCGGACCCTGTCAAAAGGAATGACGCTCGAAGCAGGCGATATTATCGCGACAGGTACGCCAGCCGGGGTCGGTCACGGGATGACGCCACCGATGTATCTTCAAACGGGAGACACCCTCGAAGTGACGATTGAAGGACTCGGTACGCTAAGAAATGTGATTGTCTGAATGAAATGACGCAAAATGTGAAGAATCTTGTAATTCATTTATCATTTTATAAATGAGTGTTCCTCTTCGTTATAGTAAGGGTAGAAGATAACACAGAGGAGATGAATCATTATGGATCGTCACGATCAATCAAATGAACGCGATCAATTACATGAATCAGAGCAACAAAAAGATTGGTTAGATACAGAACTCGGTTCATCCAACCGAGAAGAAGCAAAAGTACGAACACAATCAAAACCGTCATTCGTCAGCCGTATGTTCCCAGGACTTGTCGGTGGGATCATCGGGGCATTGCTGACGGGCGCAATCGCTTACCCGTTCATCGACCAACCCGCTACGAGTGTGAGTGACACGAACGTGACCTCACAAGGGACTCCGGTCCAAACGTCATCAAACGTGTCCGATTCTTCAGTCACGAATGCCGTCGCGACTGCTCAACCTGCCGTCGTGACCGTGAACAACTTCGCCCAAACCGGCTTCTCGAGTGAAGCGGTCGAGGCTGGAGTCGGTTCAGGGGTCATCTACAAAAAAGAAGGTGACTCGGCATTTATCGCAACGAACCATCACGTTGTCAATGGGGCAGACAAGCTGACGGTCACGTTTAATGACGGAACGACAGCAGAAGCAACGCTCATGGGAAGTGACGCGACGTATGACTTGGCGGTCTTAAAAGTTGATGCTGACAAAGTACCAGCTGTCATCTCAATCGGAAAATCGAGCGAATTGAAACCAGGTCAAACCGTCATCGCGATCGGGAATCCACTCGGACAATTCGAGAACTCGGTGACGCGTGGTGTCGTCTCATCGACGTCACGTCTCGTACCGGTGGATACGGATGAGAACGGTCAAGCCGACTTCAACGCCGAGGTCATTCAAACGGATGCAGCCATCAACCCAGGTAACTCGGGCGGTGCATTAATCAATGAAGAAGGACAACTCGTCGGAATCAACTCGATGAAGATTGCAACGGCAGAAGTCGAGGGAGTCGGATTCTCAATTCCAGTCGACATCGCCCTTCCACTCATCAATCAAATCGAACAAACGGGAGAAGTGAACCATCCTTCGCTCGGCGTCTCGCTACGTGATGTGTCAGAGTTCCCTCCAGGTTACTTGACGGAACAAATCAACCTGCCTGAATCGGTAACGGCTGGAACGATTATCGTGGAAGTCCAACAAAACAGTTCAGCTGCGAAAGCGGGTCTTGAAGCGCGTGACGTCATCGTGAAAATCAATGACAAAGAAGTCAGCTCGTTCATCGATCTCCGTAGTGAATTGATCCGGGATACAGATGGAACAGTCGACATCGAATATGTCCGTGACGGAAAAACGGAAACGGTTCAAGTCGAGATTCAAAATGCAAACGGTTCTGCACTGTAAAAGGTGGGCAATATGCCCGCCTTTTTTGCTATGCTTATACAAAAGGAGGATGAGATATGGTTCGAAATTTATATGGGGTGTTACTATTCGGGGCAGGGATTTTACATTTTGTCAGAGAAAAGGCGTTCATGTCGATTATTCCGAAGTCTTGGCCGTTCCGTCGATTGATGGTACAACTGAGCGGAGTCGTTGAAGTCGTCTTCGGGGCGATGCTATTACTGAACAAAGGAACGTCGTTCGTGAAACGGACGCTACCGGCATTCTTTATCGCTGTCTTCCCTGCAAATATCAATATGGCCGTGAAGCCATCTAGAATCGGTGGGAAAGTCATCCCGAAATGGATCACATGGAGTCGATTGCCTTTACAGTGGGTCCTCATCAAAGGCGTCAAAAAAATATAAAGGTGTGGAGATACATATGACAAGCGTAATCAAGTGGTTTGAGCATTTCCATGCTCATCCAGAAATCAGTTGGAAAGAAGTCGAGACGACTCGAACAATCGCATCGATCTTATCAGACTGGTCGATTCCACATCGGACGTTTGAGGATGTGACCGGGGTGATTGCAGAGATCGGATCGGGTGAAGACGTAATCGCGGTCCGAGCCGATATCGATGCGTTATGGCAACAAGTGGACGGAACGTTTCAAGCGAATCATTCATGTGGACACGACGCGAACATCAGCATGGTCCTCGGCGCCCTCGAGCAGTTGAAGGACGAAACGCTACAGAAACGCATTCGTTTTATTTTCCAACCTGCTGAAGAGCAAGGGAACGGGTCGCTCGCTATGATTGAGCGAGGCGCGTTAGAAGACGTGACCCAACTTTTCGGAATTCATTTACGTCCACAAGAAGAGTTGAAAAAAGGGCAATATACGGCAGCGATTCAGCATGGGGCAGCCTTTTTCTTAAAGGGAGAGGTGCTCGGTGATGATGCCCACGGTGCAAGACCGCATCAAGGACAGAACGCACTCGACGTCATCTTTACGATTCAACACATGCTAAAAAGCATTTATTTATCTCCGTTTGAGCCGCATTCCGTCAAATTGACGAAAGTCCACGCCGGGAGCGACAATATGAATATCATTCCGGGGAATGCGACGTTCTCGATTGACGTTCGTGCTCAAAAAAATGAAGAATTGCTCGAGTTGCGTAATCGTGTCGAAGACATGTTACTTCAAGTCGGTCAACTTCATCGCGTAAAACTGCAGTGGGAATGGCAGGACTTCACACCTGGAGCCGTCGTCGGGGAACGTTCGAGCCAAATCGCCAAACGAGCGATTGAAGAACGATTTGGTGAGTCGGCTCTTGTCGAACGGATCGTCACGTCAGGTAGCGATGACTTTCATTTTTATACCGTTGAGAAACCGACGCTGGATGCGACGATGATTGGAATCGGGGCTGATTTAGGACCAGGTCTCCATCATCCGCATATGACATTTGACCGTGATGCGCTAGAAGATGGGGCACTACTTCTTGCGGATGCCCTCCGTATCGCCGCCACATAAGAATCGATGAGTGGGATAGACAGATGTCTGTCCACTCATTTTTTTATTGCATCAAACAAGTGTAAGCGCTATCATAACGTTATTAGCGACAATATAACGACAATTCTGAATTTTCGCTATAGGGGAGGAAGTTACATGGAAACAACGGGGAACAAGCAAGACATGAAATTGGGGTGGGCACTATTACCGCTCGGTGTGATGATCGTCGTCATGCTCATCTCAATCGTCCAGCTCGGACAAGGACCACATATCCCGCTTATCGTCGGGACGGCAGTCGCCTCGATTGTCGCATGGCGTCACGGATTTAAGTGGAAAGAGATTGAAGAGATGATGTATAAAGGAATTCGTCTCGCCTTGCCGGCAGTCGTCATCATCATTCTCGTCGGGTTGACAATCGGGGCATGGATCGGGGGAGGAATTGTCGCGACGATGATTTATTTCGGATTGAAAATCATCTCACCCGCATACTTTCTTTTAACGATTTGTCTCATCTGTGCGGTCGTCGCGCTCTCAATCGGGAGCTCCTGGTCGACGATGGGAACGATTGGTGTAGCGGGGATGGGCATCGGGCTGAGTATGGGGATACCAGCGCCGATGGTTGCGGGGGCCGTCATCTCTGGTGCTTATTTCGGGGATAAGATGTCACCATTGTCAGATACGACAAACTTGGCGGCAGGTTTAACACATACGAATCTATTCGTACATATCCGACACATGTTATATACGACGATTCCAGGACTAATCATTGCGTTAGGTGTATACGCATGGCTCGGTAGACGGTTTGCGGATTCGACGACGGACTCGTCAGAAATCACACAGACACTCAGTATTCTTGAAGACAGCTTTGTCATCTCTCCATGGTTACTCGTCGTACCGCTCGCGGTCATTTTACTCGTCGCGAAGAAGGTGCCGGCGATTCCTGCACTCGTCGTCGGAATCGCACTTGGCTTCTTGGCTCAAGTGTTCATCCAAGGGGGCACGCTCGCGGACAGCGTAGGCGCTCTCCAAAGTGGCTATGTCATTGATACGGGAAATGAATTGGTTGATAACCTCTTCAGCCGAGGCGGTCTTGATGCGATGATGTATACGGTATCGATGACGATCGTTGCGATGACGTTCGGAGGAATATTAGAATATTCAGGAATGCTTCAATCAATCATGAATCAAATTCTGAAGTTAGCGAAAACAGCAGGTTCGTTGATTGCTTCAACGATTTTAGCAGGGATTGCGACAAATGCGACTTGCTCGGAGCAGTACATCTCAATTGTTGTCCCGTCACGCATGTTTGCCGGGGCTTATGAGAAAATGGGGCTGCAATCGAAGAATCTATCCCGTGCACTCGAAGACGGTGGAACATTGACGTCGGTATTTATTCCGTGGAACACGTGCGGGGTATTCATTCTCGGTACGCTCGGTGTCGGGGCGTTCGAATATGCGCCATACGCCGTCTTAAACTTCATCGTACCGGTTATTTCGATTCTGTATGCCTTTACTGGATATACGATTGAACGCATGGCGGTCATTCAACAAGAAGAACCTGTCGCTGAACAGGCGGCACAGTAAAACAAGAATTCCCGGTCGTCATTCGACCGGGAATTGAAATTTATAGACGTTGCGAGGTCGACCCTGACTGTAGCTCATCTCTTCACCAATCGCATGGATGAGTTTCGCTTCGACTAACTTTTTAATCAGTCGCTCTGTCGTACGTCGAGTCACCTGCAAATAATCGGTCAACTCTTTCGCTGTGAATTCGAGTTGATTAGCTGAGAAGTGAATGATCTTTTCGATATTGGTCGGACTCATGCCGGTTTGTTTCATCATGTTATAGACACGTGTTTGCGTGACGCGGAAATGAATCGGTGACGGTTGATTTGAGAACGTTAATCGCTTCGAATCGTCGACGATTCGTATAGCGGCATCGCCTGTTGTATGAAAGGCTAAACGAGCATGTTCGAGTGCGCGTTTATAATCTGATCCATATCCGATACCGACGTACGCAGACGAATTTTCCAATAGGATGGTTCCACTGGAGATGGCGGACTCGATTTTTCCTTTATTCGATAAAAGGACGATACCTTCTTCGTCAGATTCCATCAATTTGCCGTCGAACAACTGTTGATTTGTCACATGTTGTAGCGTGTCTTCATTCGCATTCGAGTAGAAGAGGACAGCGAATTGTGATTGGTCTGACTTTTTCAATCGAATCTGTTGTAGAAAATCATTGAAATGATGGAGAATTCTCTCCTTTGGTTCGATCATGAGTTGACTAGCATAACCGCTACTGATCAATCGACGGTGGACTTGCTCCACACTCGTCAAAGCAAATCGTGTCGTCCCGCTTTCTTGAAGCTGTTCATGAAAGGCAATCAAGTCTTCAAGATTCATATGGGGGTGGAGTAGCTTCACTTGTGATGAGGGTACATGATTTGGAAATGATGCGAATATCGATTCCAGTCGGGACATGTCAACGAGGTCGATCGAGATGTCTTCTAATCGCACGTATTGTGTTAACGTCATATATAAGAGTGAAGTCAATAACACGACATCATCTTGAACAACGTGATGAGCATATGGAATGTTCGCCTTCTCGGTCGCGTACGTATACGGAAATGAACCGGAGAAGAAAGCTCCGTCAAAAAACATGAGTTGATCAGCGATGTCTTCCGCCTCGCGTGGGTCATCATAAGGAAACCCTTCAATCCGGACATCCGGTAAAGAAGAATCTTTAATTATTTGTTGAATGAAAGCTGGCGAACCGACGACAGCGATATGGATGGACATCTGAAAATCCCCCCTTGCAATTTAACGACTATATAACGACAATATAGAGGAAAGCGCAATCGAAGTAAAGGAGTGAGGAAAATGAATATAAAAAAGATTGAAATTTTCTCAGTTCGTTTCCCGTTAAAAGTTCCGTTTATCGTCAGTTATCATCGTTACGATGATATGCCGTCTGTCATTGTCAAGATGACCACGACTTGTGGACTTGTCGGTTATGGGGAAGCGGTGGCGGACGAGCATGTGACGGGTGAGTCGGCTGAGAGTACGATCAGTGTACTCCGTCATTTGTTAGCACCGCTATTAATCGGAAAAAATCCGTTGCACTTAGAGCGCATTCATGATGAGATGGATTGTGCAATTCGCGGGGTCCCGGCAGCAAAAGCGGCACTCGATATCGCTTGTCATGACTTGATCGGGAAAAAATTAAATCAACCGATCTATGAATGGATTGGTGGTCGGTACCATGAGTCATTCCCGGTCACACACGTCTTAAGTATCGGGGAACCAAGTCATATGGCACAAGAGGCACTTGAACAAATCAATCAAGGCTACACGGCCGTGAAGATGAAAGTCGGGGTCGATGTGCAAACGGACGTGGCACGTGTCAAAGCCGTAAGAGAAGCGGTAGGACCGGATGTTCCGATTCGAGTCGATGTCAATCAAGGATGGGTCAACGCGGCCAACACAGTTCAGGCGATGCGTCTGCTCGAGCCATATGGAATCGATTGGGTGGAACAACCGGTTCGATCAGATGATTTTGAAGGCATGCTGGAAGTGAAGCAAAAAATTGCGGTTCCGCTCATGATGGATGAAGGTTTGAAAGACATTCACGATATGAGACGCTTGACGATGATGCAGGCGGCACATAAAGCAAACATTAAATTGATGAAGTGTGGCGGCATTTATCCGGCGAAAAAGCTGGTGCATATGGCCGAAATGTCGGGAATTGAATGTCAGATCGGGTCAATGGTCGAATCTTCGATTGCATCAAGTGCAGGTTTCCATGTCGCTTTCTCTAGTCACATCGTAAAAACGGTCGAACTGACAGGGCCTCTCCGGTTCGGGAAAGATGTCGGAAACTTATCATATGATTTACCGATTATCTCATTAAATGATCAACCTGGACTCGGAATTGACGTCGATGAAGACGTGCTACGTGAACTGACGATTGATTCATATGTGATTGGAGAAGAGTCGCATGTGGCAAGGTGACGTGAAAGATCTTTCGCTTCACGTGCACGTTCTGAGCTTGTCAGATTTACCTGAACTATTGTCTCTTCAGGAAACGGTGATTCAGGCATTGGCTGAACCAGAGCACTATCAGTCGTTATCCATTGAAGAGTTCACGAAACTGTTGACGGATCAAACGTTGGTTGGAGCAATACATGAAGGACGTCTCATTGCATTCAGAGCCATGCTCATCCCACCAATTGACGACGAACATTTAGGTCGAGATATCGGTCGGCCTGACGCTTCGCTTGAGCGTGTTCTCTATCAAGAAGTGACGAACGTCCATCCAGATTTCAGGGGATACGGGCTACAGACACACCTAGGGAAACTATTGATGGCACAGTGCGAGACCGACGACCGATTCGATGTCGTCTGCGCGACCGTCGCACCGTTCAATATTCCGAGCATGAAAGATAAGTTCACGCTCGGACTCCGAATCGGGGCATTGAAAGAAAAGTATGGTGGAAAACTCCGTTATATTTTTTATAAGGAGTTACATCGCACATGGCAACCTACTTCAGAAGCGATGGATGTGCCGATGGAAAATCAGATGAAACAAGTTGAGTTGCTACAGACAGGTTGGCGAGGGACTGGTCTCATGAAACATGGTGAACAGTGGGTCGTTCGATACGAAAAATAAAAATATCCTCGTCAGCTTATGTTGACGAGGATTTTGTTTATTCGAGAACGAAGAGTACATCATTCGCGAATTTTTCATACGTACGGTCACTCGGATGAAATTGATCGGTCGCGAGATCACGTGATAAGTCAGAGATATAAGCGAATGGATCGATTACATCAATGTTTTGCGCGTTCGCCAACTGTTTCGCGGATGCGTTCCAGTCGAGGATGAGTTGATTGAATGCTTGCCCGTTCTCATCATTTTGGAACGGATTGTAAAGACCGATATAGACAATGGTCGCCGAGTCGTTGAGCGCACGGATCTCAGAAAAAATCGTTTCGAGATTTGTCTTCGCATCCGTAACGACTTGTTGAATATCGACAGACTCAAAATTGTCGACGTTTTCCCCACGGTTGAACAAATCGTTTCCGCCGATGGTTAGTGTGATATATCGGGCGTTCTCAATCGTGCGACGCACTTCAGGTTGCTCAAGTTGAGCGAGTAAATCTTCAGTTCGTGCCCCAGACACGGCTAAGTTTTGGGTACGGAGCGATTCATCTTCCAAACCTTCACTGACAGGTTGTACATATCCTGCGCCTGATGTCGACCCGACTCCGCGAGTCAACGAATCGCCAAGCGCGACGTAGATATCTCCTTCTGGTTCAGGACGCTCGTCTTCAGAGACGGACAGTGTTCGTTCTGGCGGATTGACGATATCTTGATAACCAATCCAAAGACCGTATAACGCGATTCCCGTCAAGAGAACGGCGCCAGTTAAAAATGCATACCATTTCGACTGTTTCATGGGCTGACCTCGCTTTCTATACAAACATCATATCAAAAATGTATGGATGTGCCCTATGTGAATGTTCGAATAGGACAGATTCGATTTTGTCCGATAGAATAAGAAAAGAGGTGAGACAATGGAACCGACGTTAAAGTTACATCAACTGACAAAAGTGATTGGAAAGAAGACAATCATCGATAATATTTCGCTAGAAGTCCAGCCAGGAGAAGTATTCGGTTTTTTAGGACCGAACGGGGCCGGGAAGACGACGACGATTCGGATGATTGTTGGTTTGATTAAACCGACGAAAGGAAATGTTTCCATTTGTGGCTATCGAGTCGACAAGCAATTCGTTCAAGCGATGAATCAAATTGGAGCCATCGTCGAGAATCCAGAACTGTATAAATTCTTATCCGGACGTGAGAATTTAGAAGCGTTCGCGCGCATGTTGCCTGGTGTGGATGACAAAAGGATTCAAGAAGTGATTGACCTCGTCGATTTGACCGCTCGAATCGATGACAAAGTGAAGACGTACTCGCTCGGGATGCGTCAGCGGCTCGGGATTGCTCAGGCGTTATTGAACAATCCACGTGTCCTCATTTTAGATGAGCCGACGAATGGTCTTGATCCGATGGGGATTCGGGATTTACGACTATTTATTCGTCGACTCGTTGAAGAGACTGGACTCAGTGTTCTCGTCTCGAGTCACATCTTAGCGGAGATTGAATTGTTGGCGGACCGCGTTGCCATCATGTCGAGAGGGAAGATTGTCAAAGTGGGCACAGTTCAAGCCTTAATTGAGGAACTTGCTTCGACGGTCGATTTGCATGTCACCAATAGCTTTGAAGTGTTACCAATCGTTCAAGGTTACGAGGGCATTGATCAGGCGGACGTGATCGATGAAAGGACGATTCGAATCTCGATGAACGTCGAGGAGACAGCGAAGTTGAATCGATACTTAATGGAACGAGATGTTGACGTTTTCGGACTCGAACGCCGAGTGCAGACGCTAGAAGATCTCTTCATTACATTGACGGGTGGTGATCATATTGCCTAATCCATCCATGCTCGGACTCATTCGGAACGAAGTACTTAAAATTCATCGGAAGCGCAGATTGATGGTCGTTTCAATCATCCTGATCGTTCTCGTCTCAATGTTCACATACGCGAACTATCGTCAAATCGAGAAACAACGTGAAGAACAAGGGACGATCGACTGGCGTGTCGACCTTCAGCAAGAGATTATCGATACACAGAACCGACTCGCTTCTGCGAACGTGCAGGACGAGTTCCGACAAATCCTTGAGTTTCGAGTCCAACAGAACCAATACTATTTAGATAATGACATCAACCCGAGCTATCCGGGTGCCCCTACGTTCATGCGCGTCTTCTTTTCACAAGGTACGACGCTCGTGCTACCGCTCTTTATTATCGTATTGATGGCAGATATCATTAGTGGGGAACATAATGATGGGACAATCAAGACGCTGCTGTCCCGACCGGTTCGGCGCTATAAAATCTTGCTTGCCAAATGGCTGACGACGCTTTTATACACGTCGATTTTAATATTTGTGACCGCCGTCGTCAGTTATGCCATATCGGGGATTGTTCTCGGTTGGGACGGGTGGACAGCTCCGATCTTGACAGGATTCCAAGCGTCACCGACCGGCACATTCTCGACCGATTTCGTTCATACGTTGCCGATGTGGGAGTACTTGCTCATGTCGATGGGGCTATCGTGGCTTGTCGTGGCTGCTGTCGGTACAATTTCTCTCATGATCTCGGTGCTGGTGAAAAATACGGCAACTGGAATCGGCATCATGATGGCCGTCCTCATTTCCGGACCACTTTTGACATCCCTCGGCTCAAATTGGGATAGCTCGAAATACCTGGTGAACGTCAACTTCGGCCTTCATACCTATTTGGAGGGACAAGCCCCTCCGATTGAGGGGATGACGTTACCATTTTCGTTACTCATCATTCTCATCTGGTCAATGGCCGCTCTGGCGTATGCGTTTTATCACTTCACGCAAAAAGATGTATATTAATATTTATAGTGCCCCCCTCCTGGGTGGCACTTTTTTTAATGGCTAAATGATTATGAATAAGAACAAATTAGTTCTATATACTCAATATTTAGAATTGTCAAAATAATTAAAAAGTTGGATACATTGTTTGTGGGAAACTGTGTAAAGTAAGAATCATCACAAAGGAGGTAAACACATGAAAAAAGTTGTATCTACATCATTAATCGCAGGTGTCCTACTCGTACCACAATTGGTCGGGGCGGCAGAATTGAAGTCAGGTACGTTGACGAAACCATCTGAAAGTGCTCCGACGACAATCGTCAAAGAGTACGTAAAATCAAAAGGTGAGTTCAAAACGATCGAATCGAAGTCAGACAAACTCGGTAAAGTCGTCAAATTACAACAGACTGTCGACGGAGTGCCAGTATTCGGTGGTGTTGTTGTCGGTGTGGTGGACGAAGATGGACAATTGAAGACAGTCGTAGACGATGCGAAATCGGTGAAGAATCTACATAAGTCAATCAAATTGAGCGAAAAGAAAGCCATCTCAAGCTATAAAGAGCTTGTCGGACATAAAGGGGCTTACGAGCTTGAACCGGAAGCTGAATTGGTCGTTTATCCATCTGGTGAAAAATCTGTATACGCGTATCAAGTGACCGGAACCATTCTAGACGCGGAAGAACCGTCACGTTGGACATACTTCATTGATGCGGGTACTGGAGAAGTTCTTAACAAATTCGATCAATTGGCACACGCTAAACCGACGAACGGTGTGACAGGAACTACATATACAGGAACAGGAATCGATGTTCTTGGATACAGTCAGACGTTCAAAACGACAAAGAGTGGTTCATACTACTATTTACAGGATTCAACACGTGGAAAAGGGATCTACACATACGATGCCGGGAACCGTACAAGACTTCCAGGTTCGCTATGGGCTGACGTCGATAACGTCTTAAATACGACGTATGACCGTGCAGCAGTTTCGGCACACGTCAACGCGACGAAGACGTATGATTTCTATAAGAACACATATGGACGAAACAGTTACGATAACGCTGGTGCGGCCCTTAACTCGACGGTTCACTATAGCCGTAGCTACAACAACGCATTCTGGGACGGAAGCAAGATGGTATATGGTGACGGAGATGGTCAGACGTTCACATACCTCTCTGGCGCACTTGATGTTGTCGCGCACGAATTGACACACGCGGTCACAGAGTATACGGCAGGATTGATCTATCAAAACGAGTCGGGTGCCATCAACGAAGCGGTGTCTGATATCTTAGGTACAGTTGCGGAATACAGTGTCGGAACTAACTTCGACTGGTTGGTAGGGGAAGACATCTACACTCCAGGAGTGGCAGGAGACGGACTTCGTTCAATGTCGAACCCGGCTGCATATGGAGATCCAGATCACTACTCGAAACGTTACACAGGAACACAAGACAATGGTGGAGTTCACATCAACTCAGGTATCGTGAACAAAGCGGCATACCTCTTAGGTAACGGTGGATCGCATTACGGCGTATCTGTGCAAGGTGTAGGAGTCATGGAGATGGGTGACATCTACTACCGTGCGCTCAATGTTTACTTGACGCCAACATCAAACTTCTCAAGCCTCCGTCAAGCTGTCGTTCAATCGGCGAAAGATCTTTACGGTGCGACTAGCCCACAAGCGGTATCGGCTGCGAAATCATTTGATGCTGTCGGAATCTACTAAGAATCAATTTAAGAAATCCTTTCCGAATTGTTTCGGAAAGGATTTTTTGTGTCGATTTGGGGTAAATCAAATTGGAATGCTAAGTGAAAAGGAGAACCAAGATGAATCTAAAAAAATATATGGTCGCAGCGAACACTCAAGTTCAATTAACGGATTATTCTACCCGTGTTGACGATCGACCTGATGATTCGGAATTGACCGATGAACTGATTCCGAATAGTGTGGAACGGTTGAAAGAACTGCATTGGAGACTATATGCCGAGAGCAAGACCGGTATCGTCGTCGTCTTGCAAGCACTTGATGCAGGCGGGAAAGACGAGGCGATCAGCTATATCTTTTCAAATTTGAACGCCCAAGGATTAAAGACGAATGCATTTCAGAAACCGTCTGATACGGAGAAAAAACATGACTACCTATGGCGAATGCACGATTTATTGCCAGAGCGCGGTCAAGTCGGAATCTTGAATCGTTCGCATTATGAAGAAGTGATTGCGCCTCGAGTTCATGACTTGTTAGGGGACGAGGTACTTCCGGATGAGGTTGATCAAGATAAAGTGTGGGAGATGCGATATCGCCAAATTAACGATTACGAATTGTATTTAAAAGAGAACGGGTTTGAAGTCATCAAGTTCTTCTTCAACGTTTCGAAGGAAAAACAGCGCGATCGTTTGCTTGAACGATTGAAAGATCCTAAAAAAAATTGGGAATTCTCATTTAGCGATGTGGAAGAGCGTCAATATTGGGATGATTATCAAAAGATATTCGAAGAGATGATCACGCACACATCAACAGACGTTTCTCCATGGTATATCTTGCCGGCCGATGATGAGTGGTACAGTCGTTACATCATTTCTTCCGTTATGATCGATGTCCTCGAACGAATTGATCCACAATATCCGACGTTTTCAGAAGAAGAGCAAGAACGTATCGATGAAGCGATTCAAATGCTTGAAAATGAATAACGGATGACGTTCTCGTGAACAATCAAAAATCCCCTTGCACTGAAAGCGAATTCAAGCTAAAGTGATACAGTAGAATAGAGGTCAGACATCTGTACAAAAGGGGTAATGAGTGTGGGTAACGTAAGTTTATTATTTGGTGGCGTCGCGCTATTTTTAAATAGTCTCGTCCTTCTCGGGAAGGTTGACATGAAGAGTGCTGGTGTTTTCAGTTTGTTCACTGGAATCTTGCAAACGTTTATCGCAACATGGTTACTGATTGGGGCAAGTCCTGAAGAACAGTTCGGTCTTGCAAGCATCTATCTGTTCGCGTTCACTTATTTATACGTTGGTGTGACGTTTATTTTGAACTTAGACGGACGTGGCGTCGGCTGGTTCTCATTATTCGTTTCTATCGCAGCCGCATTTTATGGGGTAATAGCGATTGCAGCAGCCGATCCAATGGGAGCGTTGACATGGTTTTTCTGGTCACTTTTATGGGGACTCTTCTTTTTCGGGATGGGTCTTGGCAAACCGAACGAGGCCATCACGGCACGTGTCGCTCTCGTATTGTCGTGGTTGACTCTGATCGTTCCTGCGATGATTGGGATGGCCGGACTCATGAACGGATTATACGACATCATCTGGTGGGCAGCGAGTGGGACAGCAATACTCTACTTCATCGTTTCGGTCAAACGAACGAAACAGGCAGTGGAAGTGGCTTAATACTATAAAAAAATCATAGAAGGTCATCTGGTGAAGTTTTATCACATCAGATGACCTTTTTGTATAGCGTGAAATAGTTTGTTATATACTATTTTAAAGAGAAAATGTTACGCAGAAAGAGGGGTATGGATTGGAAGCCTTGAAAGCATTGAAAAGTCGACTTGTAGACAATCGATTAGAAGTACAGAGGGAAGAGGGAGAGATTGAGACTTTATTATTTTTCTTCAATCAGCCTGCGACAGAACTTGAAATCAAACGATTACCAATAAGAACACCTGAGGACATGATGCACTTTTTGAAAATGCATAATGGCGCACGACTATTTGTCCACCCGGCATATGGGGGGGAATCCAACTCCTTTCTGTAGATGAAATCATCGAATATCGTGATGTATGGGAGTGTCCTGATCGTTTCATTCCCATAGGTACCGGTATGGATGGGGAATGGATTGTGTGCGAAATTGTCAACGAACATGAAAACTACATTTGGGTCGGTGAATTTTTGACTTACGAAGATGATATGGAAAAACTTCCCATTGATTATATGCGGTGGCTCGACTATTTGATTGTCGCTCAAGGTGCTCATTTTTGGGATTGGTTCAGAAGGTAAAGATTGATTAGTAGTTTCTTCTATACATCTTTGTTCTTGGTTGGCGCACTCTTCATGAGTGTGCTTTTTTCGCATCTATTTTGTGTCTAAAATGTGAAAAGTGGGAATGAGGAAGCTAAAGGAGGCGAAAGCAGATGAGTGATGGACTTGTATTATTACTCGGATTACTTTTATGTGGTTGGATGCTGTTTGCCGTCGTATTTGATGATAGAATAAAAAGAAGAATTTGATGACCCGTCTCGTAAGGAGACGGGTTTTTAATTGAGGAGTGAGAGGTATGAAAAAAACACCTGTCGTCGTCATCGTCGGACCAACCGCGGTTGGAAAAACGAAGACGGGCATCGAACTGGCAAAAGCGTTCGACGGCGAGATCGTCTCGGGTGATTCCGTTCAAGTGTACCGCGGCATGGACATCGGTTCGGCAAAAGTAACAAAAGAGGAAGCCGAAGGAATCCCGCATCATTTGATTGATATTTGCGACCCGGATGATGCAATGAGTGTCGCGGCATTTCAACAGTTGGCGCGTGCTGCCATCGATGATATTTATGCCCGTGGCAAGCTGCCCATTATTGTCGGGGGGACAGGTTTATACATTCGTTCGATTTTATATGATTATGAATTTGTGGAACGACCTGTTGATGAGGAGCTGCGTGCTGAACTTGAACGAATGGCAGAAGTGGAGGGACGTGAAGCGCTTCATCAAAGATTGGCAAAACTCGATCCAGAACGTGCAGTGACAATTCATCCAAATAACGTCCGTCGCGTTGTCCGAGCGCTCGAAGTAGCGATGCAAGGAGATACGCAGACGACAGACAGTGCTCCTTCAGAACATTATGATTACCGACTGTTCGTCCTACACGCAGACCGTGAACTTTTATATGACCGCATCAATCAACGAGTCGACGCGATGATGGAAGCTGGGCTTGTCGAAGAAGTAGAACGTTTGATTGCTGAAGGATATCGAGATACGCAAGCGATGCGGGCCATTGGATATAAAGAAATCATTCCATATGTAGAGGGCGACATCTCGAAAGATCGGGCGACAGACTTACTGAAACAACATACAAGACAGTTCGCAAAGAGACAGTTGACGTGGTTCCGGCATCAATTTGATGGAATTTGGGTCGATATGGGGCGAAAATCATTTGAACTATCATATAAAAATATTTATGATGATGTAGAGGGGTTTTTTCGAAAATTCCGATTATTTTAAAGAGATAAAGACTAGGGGGAATCCAGCATGAAAGCAAGTTACAACATTCAAGATCATTTTTTGAATCAACTCCGAAAAGAAATGGTACCAACGACCGTCTTTTTAGTGAGCGGGTTTCAAATTCGAGGTGTCATCAAATCGTTTGATAACTTTACCGTCATCGTTGAATCGGAAGGTCGTCAACAATTGATTTATAAGCATGCGATTTCGACATTTTCACCGGCACGTAACGTGACGTTGTATGAACCAGACGCAGTCGAAGTAACAGAAGGATAAGCATAAGAAAAGGAGCGGCACGGGGACCGCTCCTTTTCTTATGCTGTTTTTGTCGTTCCAGGTTGTTTGATTGCCTCTAAAACGCGCTGGATGGCACACCCACCGAGGAGTGAATCCATTTGTCCACAAATTTGTGTCGGCGTCGAACGGTGTAACAGCGTATATGTTCGCTTCCATGCGCGCTCTGACGATTGAATCCGGACAAGTAAGTCAGCATGGCTCAATTCTTTTAATTTATCAATGTTAAGACGATTCGTACGGGCGAAAGAGGATAAGATGACTGCCTTCGCAAGTGGAGTCTGAAGCGGATAACCGGACAGTTCGAGTGCGGCCATTGCCCCTTTCATCTCGTGCTCGACGATTTTGTCGAGTGACTCATCTTTTGCATATGGATTACCGGAAAGATGAGTGAGGGACTGTTCTAAGTCCTTGATCTCTACCGGACAACTAGATGCTTGTAAAATATGTTCGATGGATTGTTGCTCTTTTGCATAACGTGTCGCTTCCCCTGAGGCGATGAAACGTTCATACGTGTCGATTAATGAAATCATTATCGTTTCCCCCTTTGTAGAACTACCTTTATCGTACCAATAATCGTAAGCGCTTTCAATATAATGAATGTGAAATCGGGCCCCTACTAGAAAGTATGTTCGCCTAATGAACGGAAACACGATACAATGTCAGAAGATGCGAGGAGGGAATGTTCATGAACTATTATCAACAAATTAATCCGGTCATCGGTTCATCAATGAACCATGAAAGATTTCAAATACCGAAAGTCGAAAAATCGAAAGAGCGATTAGATCAGCTAGCAGATGGAGCTCCCGTCCAGACGAAAGCACTCGTCAGTACGGTCGAAGTCAGAGAAGGAAAAAATGGAGCGAAGTGGCTTCAATTAACTGTCACGACGGCGAACGGAATGATGCGTGCGAAGCATTGGCTCCGTGGAAATGAAAGTGAGCTACTCCCGATCTATGAATCAGGCGTCATCGAATTGTCTGGGAAAATCGATGTCTATCCAAAACCGGACGGTGCAAAATCAATCACGATTGATCGAGTTCATCCGATTTCAAAAGATGAAGCGATTTCTTTACTTCCGGGATTACCGGGTGATGAGACGATGGAACAGTTTGCAGATGAATTGTTCAGCATAATCGATACGTTGTCACCGACCTATCAACAGATCGCCTATGGCCTCCTTGATTTCGTTTGGGATGATTTCGTACTATCACCAGCTGCACTTTACCATCATCATAATTACGCTGGAGGATTGCTGAAGCATACCGTTTGCATGTTACGTCTCGGATATCGGATTCAGGAACAGGACGACTATTTGGCGATGGTATTCCGTGTGATTAAAGAAGCCGAGCAGTTGCATAAAGTTGACCTTTGGAATACGATGAACGGTGTTAAAATCGAACAAGCTTATAAAGGGACGTTCGAATCATTGTATGCGGCCTGTGAAGCAATAGCAGAACGAAAAGAACCGTTAAATTGGGATGAGCTTGCACTAGGGATCCTCTTCCATGACATTGGAAAAATATATGAATACAGCCACCTCTTGTCGAGTCCGAACCGTTTTGAGAAATTATCGCCTGTCGAAGGGACAAGTGAGACGACTGGCATCTCCATCAACCCGATCGGAACATTGATTGGGCATATGCCGTATGGTGGCCTGTTATTCGAGGAAACGCTGCGCCGTACATCCGTTCGCTTGCCGATTGATGTGCATCATCGGGTTTGGCATATGATCTTATCGCATCACGGGAAACGTGAATGGGGCTCGAGTGTTTTACCGATGACGACAGAAGCGTGGATGCTTCATTTGATCGATTTACTAGACGCGCGCTATGAGAAATGGGCTCGCGCACACGAAGATTTGTAAGAAAAGGGTGGTATTATGATTCCCGTACAATTAGTGACCGGATTTTTAGGAGCAGGAAAGACGACGTATATGAATCGTCTACTCGCTGCGACGGATGAAAAGATTTGTTTGATCGTCAACGAACTTGGGGCGGTCAATATCGATGAACAGTTGATTGTAAAGATGGATCAAGAGCAAATCGAACTTTCGAATGGATGCATTTGTTGTTCGATTCAAAATGATTTGAGTAAGACGTTTTATCAACTCGTTGCAAAACAGGAAACCTTCGATCGCATCATCATCGAAACGACTGGTGTTGCCGATCCGGCACCAATTATCCAGACAATCTATTATGATGAGTACTTACGTCAACATTTTAAGATGAATGCCATCTTGACTGTCGTCGATGCCAGCCAAATGGAACGCGAACTGTTTAAGGAAGGCATCCATCAAATTGCTTATGCAGATTTAATTTTATTGAACAAGACGGATTTGGTCTCGGTAGAACAATTGCATGATGCCCGTGAACAGATTACTCAAATCAATCCGACCGTCCGTATCGTGGAAACGATTCAAACGGAAGGCGACTACGAACTACTTGAAAATACATTCCAACTTTCACGAGTCGATGAAGAACAATTGAGTCGACTGACAGAAGCGACTGCATCCGTCTCATCACTTCGAGCCATCACCTTGAATGCAGATCGTCCGCTCTCGCGTGAGCGTGTGACAAGGTACGTGCGTGAGGTACTGATGCATTATGAGGATTCGATTTATCGGATGAAAGCCATCGTCCGACTAAAAGACGAGAATCGAAAATTCGTCATTCAAGCAACGAATCAGCTCATGGGCGCGACCTTTGCGAATGAGTTACATGAAGGAGACCGTTCGGTATTCGTCTGGATTGGGAAGGAAATAGATGCCGAAGCGTTGGCACGAGGATTAAAAGCATGCGAGGTGGAGCAGGATGAAACTTATTCTAGTTGACGGATTTAACTTATTGTCACGCTATTATTTTGCGACTGAGCGTCGACGGGCACTCGACCCGGACGTGACGGTGAAAGGATTACTTCGAAAAGTTGATGCTTGGACGACAGACTTTTCACATATCGCCTTCTTTTGGGACGGGACAAGAGAGTCTACTCATCGTTACGCGTTGTATCCTGAATATAAAGCGACGCGCAACGGACTGCCGGAACCGCTCTTTGAAGATTATGTCAAATTAAGAGCAGCATTAGACGAACGAGGAATTTTACAGTCAGAGTTGACCGGGTATGAGGCAGACGACTTGATGGGAGCCGTTGCGACGGCGTTTCCTGGAGAATCGTATCTCTATTCCTCTGACCGTGACTTGTTGCAATTGTTGTCACCGAACGTGTTCCAAATCATGCCGAAAAAAGGTGAGGAGCAACTCGTCAATGAAAGTTTGTTTGAGTCGATGTATGGCGTGAAACCGTATCAGTTTGTCGACGTGAAAGCGTTGCAAGGTGATTCTTCGGATAATATCCCTGGCGTCCGCGGCATCGGTCCGAAGACGGCGACAATCCTGATTCAACATTACGATACAGTTGAAACACTGTACTTGCATGTGCAGAATGAAACGCTAGAGGCACCACACCAGAAATTTGCAAAAAAATTGGACGGACATGAAGAGATTGCACTCTTATCTAAACGTCTGTCACAGATTGATATCCATGCTCCGATTAATACGGACTGGGAGGCGTATCGATTTGGTTCACATTTATTTTGACGCAGCAACAAACCAGACATCTGGTGAGAACGGGATTGGTGTCTGGATCAAGTCATCAGACGGTAAGGTCTCGACGTATAAGCACCAAATGCAAGGTCTATCGACTGTCCATGCGGAGCTAGCGGCTTGTGCCTATGCGCTTGAACAGGCGCATAAGATACAAGGGGAGACGTCATTTATGCTCTACTCTGATGCTGAAGTGATTGTTCGTGCATTGGAGCAACGTTTCATGAAAGATGCATCGGCGAAACCGCTCTTTCTGAAAGCATTGATTGCGTATGATGATTTACCAAACGTCTTTTTGAAATGGATTCCGCGCGCGGAAAATCGTGCGGATGTGATTGCGCGTGAGGCGTTGAATGGAACAAAGTAAGCGACTAAGATCATTCTTGGTCGCTTTTTGGATTGAGTCATTTCTTTTTAGATGGTTTTTCGCTAAAATGAAAGCGTAGTCAACTATAGAGGGGGAATTTAGCATGGATTATCGTATCGAACGGGATACAATGGGGGAAATTAAAGTTCCAGCTACAGCGAAATGGGGAGCTCAAACACAGCGTAGTCTTGAAAACTTTAAGATTGGTGCAGAGAAGATGCCGCTTGAGATTGTATATGCCTTTGCCATTTTGAAAAAAGGTGCTGCTCTTGCCAATGCTGAGCTCGGGGTACTCGAAGAAGAGAAAGCTGAAATCATCGCGGAAGTAGCGGATGAGATTCTAGCAGGAAAGCATGACGCCGAATTTCCACTCGTCGTCTGGCAAACGGGATCTGGTACTCAATCAAACATGAACGTAAACGAGGTGATTGCGCATATCGCTAATGAAAAATTGAATGTACGCAATCAATCGATCACGATTCATCCAAATGATGACGTCAACAAATCGCAGAGTTCAAATGATACGTATCCGACAGCGATGCACATTGCTGCCATTCTTTCGGTACAAGATGACGTATTGCCGGCAATCGATTCTCTTTACCAAACACTTTCGCAAAAAGCAGAAGCATATATGGACATCGTTAAGATTGGACGGACACACCTTCAAGATGCGACACCCGTTACGCTCGGACAGGAGATCAGTGGTTGGGTACGTATGCTTGAACTCTCAAAACAAATGATCGAACGGACAATTGAACCACTGACTGAGCTTGCTCTCGGTGGAACAGCTGTCGGAACGGGAATCAACGCCCATCCAGATTTCGGGGATGTCGTGGCGAAGAAGATTTCTGAAGAAACAGGTAAGCCATTCGTGACGGCCGTGAATAAGTTCCACGCTCTCACAAGTCACGATCAACTCGTCTTTACACATGGTGCTTTAAAAGCGTTAGCGATGGATGCAATGAAGATTGCGAACGACGTGCGTTGGTTGGCATCGGGTCCACGTGCGGGAATCGGTGAAATCACGATTCCTGAAAATGAGCCAGGAAGTTCGATCATGCCAGGGAAAGTCAATCCGACACAAAGTGAGGCACTCACAATGGTTGCCGCACAAGTACTCGGTAATGATGCGACGATTGGTTTCGGGGCGAGCCAAGGAAACTTTGAGTTGAATGTCTTTAAACCGGTCATCATGTATAACTTCTTGCAAACATGTCGTCTATTGACTGACAGCCTTCATTCATTCAACGACCATTGTGCGGTCGGCATCGAGCCGAATCAAGACGTGATTTCTCGTAACGTTGAGCAGTCGCTCATGCTCGTCACTGCGCTCAACCCGCATATTGGATATGAGAATGCAGCGAAAATTGCCAAATTGGCACACAAAAATGGTACTTCTCTAAAAGAAGCGGCGTTGGAAACCGGTTTATTGACAGAAGAACAATTCAATCAATGGATTCGCCCGGAAGAGATGACGTCACCGAACTTAAAAGTGAAAAAATAACAGAAGGCGGTCGTAGGACCGCTTTTTGTATGTCTTTTTTAGGGCATAAGACCTATGTATATGTAAAACAATAGAAAATAAATAAGGAAATAGTTGTATTTTAACTTAATAAGTCGCATAATCGAAACATAAGAGAATTCGGGGAGTACGAACATAGGGGGGACGGATATGGAGCAAGGTCAACTCACTGAGCGTATACATATGATTTTGAAAAAAATATCAGAGTCTAGGCAAATTCCTAAAACAGATATCGAGTTTCTACTTGATTGGATGAAGAAGGAAGTACGACAACGACGTTTGATGCATCTTCTAGAAATCTTTAGTCGTGTCGAGTCTGATGCGAAGGAGTTGCCTAACGTCCTCACACAAGCAGAGGCGATGACTTTAATCTCTCCTGTGAAACGTTACATTCACACGGTTCTAGGAATCGAACAAGAAGAAGAGGACCTCGTTCTCATTTTATCTGCAAGCTTTTCGACATTCAGCCGCTATAAGTCGCGCGTAGAGAAGCTCGGGGCACGTCCTGTCTTCTTGCAAACACTCGAAGAAGCAGTCGAGTATGACTATGAGGACGTTCCGAAGGCGATCATCATGGATGTCGAACTATGGCCACAGTTTAAAGAGCGAGATATCCAATCGTTTGTGAGCAAGATGAGAAAATTATACGTTCCGCTCATCGTCATCGGAACGAATGAGCATTATCGACTCGCTGCCTATTCCTATGGATTCGATGATTATTGGGAATCGTGGGTACCGATGGAGGAGCGATTAGTCCGACTTGGGCTACATATCGAAAAGTCTCGTTTAGTTTCAAAAGCATTGCTTGTTGATGAACTGACCGGAGCGTTCAACCGTAAATATTTAAAGGCAACGTTCTCTCGCTTCATCTCGAGATTAGAACGTTCAGGCGAGAGCTTTGCCGTCGCTCTCCTCGATATCGATCACTTCAAACAGTTGAACGACACGTTCGGTCATTCTTACGGGGATGACGTTCTTCATCGTGTATCGGAAGAAATTCGACACGCGATTCGTTCGAGTGATGAACTCATCCGTTACGGAGGAGAAGAATTTTTAATCCTCTTGAACGTATCAGACCGAGCGATCGTCGAATCAGTGTTAGAGCGTGTCCGTGCACGGATTGAAGAGATGGAATTCCCATACGATCATCACGTCACGGTATCAATCGGATACACTCGAGTTTGTCAGACTGGTTATACGCTTGGTGAGTGGTGTGCATATGCAGATGAGGCGTTATATAAAGCAAAACGTGATGGCCGAAATCGTGTCGTCCGCTATTCATCAGCTGTTCGCGAGGAAAAGCGGATTGCTTATGTGACCATGTCCGAGAATACATTCACATCGCTCGCGAACCGATTACCAAAAGAACATCGACGGTATGAAGTCGTGTACCGTCCTTATGAAGCATATTCTTGTAATGACAACATCGAGATGTTCGTCTTAGACGATACTCGTGCCCATGAAGCAAGAGGAACACTTTCTGCCGTAAAAGAACAGCGTGGTAAGTATAGTCACATCCTTGCGGTGTCCAAGCGAACTGCCTCCGAGCTTGAAGCGATTTATGATGACTATTCAGACGATGATCAAGATGAGGTTATTACGCAGAAAATTGAGCAGTGGTTAGAAAAACTACCTGACTAAAAAAGCAGACATCGACTATTCATCGATGTCTGCTTTGTCGTATTGTATGAACGAAAAGGCATAGGCATGCTTGTCGTCTTGCGGGTGATTCGATTGATGCGTGATCGTCCATGAACCGATTCGTTCTGGGTAAAACGTATCAGCCTCGAATGTCGATTCGACTTCAGTGGCATAGATTCGGCTTGTCACCGACATCGTTTGGTCATACAACGTGGCGCCGCCGATGACAAACCACTCCTCGTTTTGACTTTCTTCGACGAGACGTTCTAAATCATGCCATACTTCGATTTGATCTGCTTCAAACGAAGTATCAGACGTCACGACGATATTCCGTCGGTTCGGCAATGCCTTTCCGATTGATTCGAACGTTTTTCTTCCCATCACGACCGTTCCGCCAGAGGTGACGGTCTTGAAGTGCTTCAAATCATCCGGCAATCGCCATAACAAATCATTGTCTTTACCAATCTCCCGATTGAGTCCATATGCGACGACATGCGAAATCATACGCTCACTTCCCCTTTGATATGTGGATGCGGGTCATATCCGAGAATTTCAAAATCCTCAAAACGGAATGATTCGATGGAAGGAACGTCTCGAACAATTTTGAGTTGTGGTAATGGACGCGGGTCACGCGACAGTTGAAGCTCCACTTGTTCGAGGTGATTGTGATAGATATGAGCATCTCCGAGTGTATGCACGAAATCACCAACTTCGAGTCCCGTTACATGAGCGACCATGTGCGTCAACAGCGCATACGATGCAATATTGAACGGAACGCCTAAAAACGTGTCGGCACTCCGTTGGTATAACTGACAAGAGAGTTTCCCGTCAGCGACGTAAAATTGGAAGAGTAAATGACACGGCGGTAGGGCCATCTCATCGAGTTGTCCAGGATTCCATGCCGAGACAATCAACCGTCTCGAGTCAGGGTTTGTCTTGATTTGTTCAATCACTTGCGCCAACTGATCGACGGACGTACCATCCGGGCGCGGGAAAGAACGCCACTGTGAACCATATACTGGCCCAAGGTTCCCGTCTTCATCTGCCCATTCGTTCCAAATGCGGACACCGTTCTCTTGTAGATAACGAATGTTGGTTTCTCCCGAGATAAACCAAAGAAGTTCGTGAATGATCGAACGAGTATGTAACTTTTTCGTCGTGATGAGGGGGAACCCCTCTTGTAAATTAAATCGCATTTGATAGCCGAAAACGCTTGTCGTTCCTGTGCCGGTACGGTCTTCTTTCACTACCCCGTTTTCGAGGATATGTCGACATAAATCGTGATATTGCTTCATAAGGTGATGAACCTCCTTCTCAATCTCCAATGACTAAAGGTATCATAACATAACACAAGATATAGTATCTAGGAGCGGATTATATCCATATCCTGAAAAAACAATCGAGATTCTTCGTTTTCGCCACACTCGGTTTCGGGTATAATGGGGAATGAATAGAAGGAGGGGTTTGATGAAACTACAAGGAAAGAAAGTCCTTCAACTTGTCAGTGATGACTTCGAGGATTTAGAACTTTGGTATCCCGTACACCGTCTTCGTGAAGAAGGGGCGCACGTGATTTTAGCCGGAGAGAAGGCCGACCATGCGTATATCGGTAAATATGGTGTGCCAGCGAAGTCGGACGTATCATTTGATGATGTGGATATCACATCATTCGATGCGATTCTCGTACCGGGCGGCTGGTCACCTGACTTGTTGCGCCGTTTTGATTCGGTAAAAGGGTTCGTTCGTTATATGGATGAACAAAAACGACCGATCGGTCAAATTTGTCACGCCGGATGGGTCTTGATTTCAGCAAATATTTTGGATGGTGTGAACGTTACGAGTACACCAGGAATCAAAGACGACATGGAGAACGCAGGTGCAATCTGGCATGACGAACCTGTTGTCGTTGATGGACATATCGTCTCAAGTCGTCGACCACCTGATTTACCAGACTACATGCGTGCGTTTATCGACGTATTCGCAAAACAGTAATTGACTCATAAAGGAGCTATACAACGTTGAACTTAAAATCGAATCCACTACTTCGTAAATCAATGCAGTCTACAGCTTACAGTGCCGAGCCGATGACGAAAGCAGGAACATGGTCAAAAGTGTTCACCTTGCTTCTTCTCGTGACAGCGGCAGCTGGAACGACATGGCTCGTCGTTCCTACAATCGGGGAAGGGCTCTTATTCCCGCTCATGATCGGGTCACTCATCCTCGGTTTTATCTTTGCGTTACTCATCACGTTCAAGCCGAATACGGCACCAATCGTAGCTCCTCTTTACGGAATCATCGAAGGGGTCTTCGTCGGTTCGATTTCATACTTCTTTGAAGCGATGGTCCCTGGTATCGTCGGTCGTGCCGTCATGACGACGTTCGTCGTCGCCTTTGCGATGTGGTTTGTCTATACGACAGGACTTGTCAAAGTGACGCAAAAGTTCAGAGCCGGGGTCATGGCTGCCATGTTTACAGTCATGCTGTTATATCTCGTCCAACTCGTCATGAGCCTATTCGGTTCAGGGTTGGCATTTATGACAGGTTCTAGCCCGCTTGCGATTGGTGTACAATTTGTCATTGTCATCGTCGCCTCGCTCGCACTCGTCTTAGACTTTGATTTCATCGCTCGTCAAGTCGAGGAACGGGCTCCAAAACAATTAGAATGGGTGGCGGCGTTCGGATTAATCGTCACGCTCGTCTGGTTGTATATTGAATTGTTAGACTTATTGTATCGTCTAGCGATGAGAGAATAATGATCAATCATCGATCCATCGGGTCGATGATTTTTTCACGAAAGGATGTGTTGATCTGTCTGTAAGGACAGATTCATGATGAAGAAAATTGTGATTATCGGGTCGGGAATCGTTGGTATCTCGACAGCCTATCATTTAGCTGGGAAAGCTGACGTGACGGTCATCGACCGCAAAGAAGAAGGTCGTGCGACAGATGCGGCGGCAGGCATCGTATGCCCGTGGATCGCGCAGCGCCGTAACAAAGCATGGTACGCACTTGCTAAAGGAGGTGCGAATTATTATCCTCAGGTCGTGAAAGAGTTAGAAACAGAAGGAGAGACAGAGACCGGTTACAAACGTGTCGGAACACTAGCCCTCCATGAAGAAACAAAACTCGATCAAATGATGGAGCGGACGATGATTCGTCGCGAAGAGGCACCAGAAATCGGTGAACTAGAACGATTGACCGCCGAAGAGGCGCAACGTCGTTTTCCTCCATTGTCGGATGAATATGATGCGCTTCTTGTCACGGGTGGGGCACGTGTGGACGGCGGGAAGTTCCGGGCTGCACTCGAGCGAGTCGCCATGAAACGCGGTATAGCATTTGTAAACGGTTCGGCACGTTTGACTGGCGGGGATACAATTGGCGTTGAATGTGACGGGGTTGTGTATGAGGCGGATGAAATCATCATTGCGGCAGGGGCGTGGCTACCGGAACTGTTACAGCCTCTCGGATATACGGTTCGTGTCGACGGAGAGAAAGCGCAGCTCGTTCACGTCCAGTTAAAAGATACCGACGCGTCGGATTGGCCGGTCGTCATGCCGCCACGGCGCCGTTATTTACTTGGATTTGAAGACGGGAAGGTCGTCATCGGCTCCACCCACGAAAAAGGAAAAGCGTTCGATGTTCGACCGACCGCGATAGGCGTTCACGAAGTGCTAAGCAAAGGACTTGAGTCAGCACCAGGGCTTGCAGAAGCAGAACTCATCGAAACGAAAGTCGGTTTCCGTCCAGTCACCCCGAACTCGATTCCAGTGCTCGGGAGAGTTCCCGGTGCTGAAAAATTGGTTGTGGCGAACGGATTAGGGTCATCCGGTTTAACAGTTGGTCCGTTCATCGGTAAAGTGTTGAGTGACCTCGTCCTGACGGGTGATTGTGAAATAGATCTTTCCCTTTATCCGATAGAAGATTTTATATTTAAAGCATAAGTTGAGGTGGTTGTCTGTTCATAGACAGCCACCTCTTTAGCGTTTGATGATGCCATTCAAAAAGAAATGAAAATAGTCTTCCATTGTCTCTTTCATATCCCCGATTGAAAAATGAGGATCAGATAGGATAGCCTGTTGCATCAATTGGACGTAACGTAAATAAGAACTGGTCGATAACGTGGCATCGATTGCGCCTTGTTGTTTCCCATATTCAATCAATCTAGCGAAGGATGCATAGCCACGGGACGCCAACTGTTCCCAGTTCGGATCTTGCTGAATCATCGTGGTGACGGTCTCGTCAAAAAGAACAGCTGTTTTGATTTTACGTTTCAAAATATCGACGAGTAACGTCTCAAACGGAGCGTTCGACTCAAGTTGCGCATCAATCCAATTCATTTGTTCCTCCGTCATCTGATTCAATACTTCCACCATGACTTGTTCTTTCGAACCAAAGTAATTATAGATCGACACAGGAGAGACATGTGCTTGCTTGGCGAGTTCACTTACGGTAAATCGAGATTGCTTCTCTGTCATCAAGTCATAGGCGGCACTTAAGATGGCCTGTCGTTTTTCTTCAGTGCGTTTTGCGAATCCATCCATTCGTCAGAGCGCTCCTTCCTCTAGTTTTGTAATAAATATACCATTTCCATTTCAAAAAAGAACGTGATATACTAGTTTTGTAATCATATCAATTATATATTTCAAAAAAGGAGGGTTTGTGATGATTCGGATTGAGCGATTAACGAAACGATTCGATGCAACTCACGGCATTTTTGATGTATCACTTCAAGTGTCACCAGGAACGATCTTCGGATTCATCGGACCGAACGGAGCCGGCAAGTCAACAACGATTCGTCATCTGATGGGTCTGTTGAAACCAAGTGAAGGCAGAGCAACCATTAACGGGTTTGACTGCTGGAAAGAAACCGAGCAGGTCAAGCAAAACGTTGGATATTTGCCGGGGGAAATCAACTACCCTCAAAATATGACCGGAGAAGAAATCATTCGATTGACGCGTCATTTACACAAGACGGATGCCAAACGAGAACAACGACTTCGTGAACGTTTCGCATTCGATGAGTCGACGAAAGTCCGGAAGATGTCCAAAGGGATGAAACAAAAGCTCGCCATCATCACCTGCTTCATGAAGGAGGCGCCCGTCTATCTCCTAGATGAGCCGACGAGTGGACTCGATCCACTCATGCAGGAACGATTGATTGATTGGCTCATTGAAGAAAAACAAGCAGGAAAGGCGATTCTCATGAGTTCACACCACTTCCCGGAAATGGAGCGGACGTGCGATCGTGCCGCATTGATTAAAGACGGCCGTATCATCATCGAGGAAGATATGGAAGAGCTTCGGCAGCATAGCGTGAAACGGTATCGAATCGAATTTGCGACGGAGGATGAGGCAATCCGATTCACTGAAACTTCTGGGACGAGAGATGGTGCACACGTTGAAGTCGCCATCACATCGCCACAAGATTTGAACAACTTGATTCGAACGCTTACCAACTTTGAAATTCGTTCATTAGAAAGTGGCGCAGACGAACTCGAACATTTATTTATGCAGTATTACGGGGAGGCGACATAAATGTTAATACGCTCCATGTTTAAACAGAATCGGAGTTGGATTCTCGGTTATTCGGTCGGGACGAGTGTCTACCTATTCTTTTTGGCTGCGATTTTCCCGTCCATTCAGGAGACGGGATTAATTGAAGCAAAATTAGAGTCGCTGCCGCCTGAGTTGCTCGAAGTGTTTCAAATCGATGCGACGATGGCGATGGATAATCTACTCAACTTACTGTCGAGTAATTATTATGGATTGATTTTCTATGTACTTGCCGTATTGTTTGCGTTGACGTTTGCCTCAAAACTATTGGCAAAACCGGTCGATTCAGGGGAAATCATGTTGTATATGGCTGCCCCCATTTCTCGTGTCACGTATGTGTTGTCCACGTTTATCATCCTCATCATAGCGGTAGTTCTATTTGTCGGATTGAATGGTCTCAGTCTCATGGCAGCAGATCTATTGTTCGATTTACAAATCGACTATACGATTCTATGGATGCTTCAATTAAATGGGGCTCTCATGCTACTCGTATTAGGTGTCGTCGCCTATATGCTGGCCAGTTTGTTTGATGATAGTAGTAAATCTTATATGGTGACCGGCGGAATCTTCACGTTCTTCTTGATGGTGAATATTATCAACGGAGTAAGTGAGCAGTTTGAATGGTTAGGAAACATCTCCTTCTTCTCTCTCTTCGATGCTCCGTCCATCATGCGTGAAGAGTTCGGTGGCGTTCACTTTATTTGGTTAATCGGCTTATTGATTGTTTTTTCATCTCTTTCATTCATCCGATTTACCCGAAAAGATTTAACGATTTAGTTTTCCGAAATAAATTGTCGGGTATGATACAATCAGCTCGTTAGAAAGAAAAGGGGATGAATGAAATGCTATATGCTACGTTACGAAACAAAGTAGAGATTCCGATGATTGGGTTTGGTGTGTGGCAAGTCGACAATGAGACGGAAGCACCAGCCGCTGTCGTCGAGGCGCTGAAGACTGGATACCGTCATATCGATACGGCTGCCATCTATAAAAACGAAGAAGGTGTCGCAAAAGGAATTAAAATCTCGGGAGTCGACCGTTCTGACCTATTCATCACATCGAAAATTTGGAATGATGATATCCGTGAAGGGAAGACGAAAGAAGCGTTTGAAGACTCATTGAAGCGCCTTGAGACAGACTATTTGGATCTTTGTCTTCTTCACTGGCCGGTAGATGGTTTCGTCGATGCATGGAAAGACCTCATCGACTTATATGAAGCAGGAAAAATCAAGGCAATTGGTGTGTCCAACTTTAAGGAACATCATCTAGAAGCGTTAAAAGAGGAAGGGTTGATGACACCACTCATCAATCAGGTAGAACTTCATCCTCAGCTTCCACAACCGGATTTATTGGACTATTGCCAAGATGAAGGCATCCAAATCGAGGCATGGAGTCCTCTTATGCAAGGTAAGTTCCTAGACATCCCAACTTTCTCTGAGATTGCAGAGAAGCACGGGAAGACACCAGCGCAAGTAGTACTTCGTTGGCATCTCGAATCGGGTCATGTGGCATTGCCAAAATCGGTGACACCACACCGAATCCGTGAAAACTTCGATGTATTCGACTTTTCACTCGATGCGGACGATTTAGCGAAAATCGACCAAGTGGCGACAGGTGAACGCCTTGGGCCAGACCCGGATGAAATCGACTTTTAATAGAGGGGGGCTCGCATATGCGAGCCCCTTTCTACGTGTAGAGTCACATGGATGCGGGTAAAGATTGTTATGTTGCTAAAAGGAGGTGTTTGGTCTTCATTTCGAAGATCGTGCATATGGACTTATCAAAATGGCCAATTGTGAACTGGGTCGCTTTTTTGGCGACCGTCGTCATCAATTACTTTGCGAGCGGTGACAATGCCGCAGTTTCAGACCGAATCGATATCTACTTTAAACCGGCGGGTTACGCCTTCTCGATTTGGGGTGTCATCTATGTGGCGTTACTTGTATGGTTAGTCTTACAACTTAAGAAAGGAACGACGGCGAATCGGCAGGCTGAGCGCATGAAAGCAGGATTCCTCATTTCTTGTGTGTTGAACGGATTATGGCTCCTTGCATTTACGAATGAGTGGTTCGTGCTCTCCCTTGTGATTATGGTTTCGTTCCTAGCGTCTCTTTGCTGGCTGTACTACATCGCCTTCCGGACATCCACGAGCTGGCTCGACCGCTTCCCGTTCTCGATCTATATCGGTTGGGTATCGGTCGCGACAATCGTCAATACGTTCGTCGTGATGAAGACGGAACGAATCACGTCGTTCTTAGGCCTTGATGAACTTGCTTGGACCTCGCTTATGCTCATGGTCGGTGTCGTTTTGGCGCTTCTTTTCATGTGGTGGCATCATGATTTCATATACCCACTCGTATTCGTTTGGGCGTATATCGGTATTTTTGCGAGAATTGAAGAGGGGACATTATATGTCGTCATCGTCAGTGCGCTCGCGTTGCTCGCAATCGGGTATATCGGTTTGATCTTGTGGAAGCGTCCTAAATCGTTTCTCCATCATCCGCGAAAAACAGTACAACAATGAATAAAGAAAAGGATATCTTCATAGATATCCTTTTTTGTGTTCGTAAGAACCTATAAATAAATAATATTCGTGGATATTTATTCTTTATCTAACATAACTAAAACGATAGAACCTGTTGATATCAGTTGTGTATACGCTTTCATAGACGTTTGCAGACATTTCTATTATGCAAAAATACATACAGTCCACTTGATTTTTCAGAATATTTAGAACAGAATGTTAATTACGAAACTGTGAGTGAAAGGGGTCGATGATATGAGTCGAGTTGGACTGTATGACTCAAGATTTGAAAAAGACGCATGCGGGATTGGATTATACGTCAATCTACACGGACTAAAAAAACATGAGATTGTCCGTAAATCCCTCTCGATGTTATGCAACTTGGAGCACCGAGGAGGACAAGGTGTCATCGATGCCGGCGATGGTGCAGGTATCATGACCGAAATCCCACATGAATTGTTTACGCAAACGATGAACCTTCCGTCACTCGGTCGCTACGCTGTCGGAATGGTTTTTTTTCAGCCATCTGAAGATCGACTACAAGAAAAAATCAAATTGATGGAGCGTATGGCGGATGAATTAGACTGCTCGACCATCGAGTGGCGAGAAGTTCCCGTGGATTCGACACAAATCGGAGAACATGCACGTGTGACACAACCAGTCATCTATCAGTGGTTTATCTCATGTCCGTTCCTCGATGAAGATGCGAATGAACGTGTGTTCTATGAACTCCGTCGAAAGATTGAAAAAGTCGAATCGTTACACTTATATATTGCAAGTCTATCGACAAAAACGATTGTTTATAAAGGGATGTTGACGCCTGTTCAAATCGACGCTTTTTATTTGGACTTGCAATCTCCACACTACAAGAGCACGTTCGGAATCGTCCATTCACGATTCTCAACAAATACGTTTCCTTCCTGGGAACGAGCCCATCCGAACCGCATGATCGTCCATAACGGAGAAATCAATACGTTACGAGGCAATATTGATGCGATGCGAGCGCGCGAAGGGGTCACATCGACAGACTTGTTTGAAGACGTGAACCATCTGTTCCCTGTCCTTCAGGAGGACGGGAGTGACTCATCGATGCTTGATAATGCCTTCGAGTTCTTCACACGTACCGGTCGTTCGATTGCGCACACAGCGATGATGTTGATTCCTGAACCGTTTGTTGAAGGAAAGATGGAGCCGTTCAAACGTGACTTCTATCAATATCACTCTTCCATCATGGAGCCGTGGGATGGTCCGACAGGGGTCGTCTTCACGGACGGGCGACAAATCGGAGCAATCTTAGACCGAAACGGGTTACGGCCGATGCGTTACGTCGAGACGTTGGATGGAGAGTTGATTCTGTCATCAGAGACAGGGGTCATCCCAGTCGACGCCGAGAACGTGAAATCAAAACAGCGACTACGACCTGGACAATTGCTTTTGATTGACTTGATCGAGAAGCGTTTGATTCCGGACGAGGAGATTAAAGAGACGATTGCGAAGTCCGAGCCGTATCATAAATGGCTCAAACAAATGATGAAAATAGAGGACAGAGGTGTTCAGGAGCAGAGTGTCTTAGAACTCGAACGTGTGCAACGTGCATTCGGGTATACAAAAGAGGACATTGAACAGTATATGATTCCGTTGATCCAAGACGAGAAAGATCCAATTGGATCGATGGGACACGATCAACCGATTGCTGTTCTTTCCACACGCCCTCGATCGCTCTTCCATTACTTCAAACAACACTTCGCTCAAGTGACGAATCCGCCAATCGATGCCTTACGGGAGAAAATCGTCACGGCGACATTTACTTGGATCGGTCCGCAAGGAGATCCGGTCCATACCGGACGTGGCCATGCCAAACGAGTATGGTTGGATCATCCAATCATTGACGGTGCGACACTCAATCAAATCGATGAGCGACTCAAGCTCACACGCGTCGATACAACGTTCGAGGATGATTTAGAGGCGTCGCTTGAAGCCCTTTTACAAAACGTCAGCCAGGTCGTACGAAATGGCGCGAACGTAATCGTTCTATCTGATCGCCTCATGTCACATGACCGGATTGCCATGCCTGCGCTTCTCGTACTCAGTGCGGTGCACCAACACTTGATTCGGGAGAACTTGCGGTCGAACTGTAGTCTCGTTTGTGAGAGTGGAGAAGTTCGAGAAGTGCATCAGGCAGCGACTTTGATCGGATATGGGGCCGATGCGGTATATCCTTACGTTGCCTATGCGACGATTCAACACTTGGTGGAGAATGAGCAGATTGTTCATTCATTTGAAGAGGCTGTTCGCTCGTACCAAAAGGCGGTCGTTGAGGGGATCGTCAAAATCATGTCAAAAATGGGAATCTCGACGATTCAAAGTTATCGCGGGGCTCAAATTTTCGAAGCTGTCGGCCTCGACCGAGATATGATTGAAACACATTTCCGGGGAACGACGTCTCAACTATCAGGGATTGGATTCATTGAATTAGAAGATGAGGCGAAAACGCTCCATAAATCTGCCTATACGACGAATCGTCCCCTTGAAGCGGGCAGTGATTTTCAGTGGCGTTCAGACGGGGAAGAACATGCGTTCAATCCGAAGACGATTCATTTGTTGCAACGCGCTTGCCGTGAAAACGAACGAAAATATTATGATGCCTACGTGAAATTGCACGAGTCTTCGGGACAGTTCATCCGTCAATTGTTCGCCTTTAAAGCACAACGTCCTGTGGCGCTTGATGATGTTGAACCGATCACCTCAATTGTAAGTCGCTTTAAAACGGGAGCGATGTCGTTCGGGTCATTGTCGAAAGAAGCACACGAGACGCTCGCCATCGCGATGAACCAAATCGGTGCGAAAAGTAACTCGGGTGAGGGCGGGGAAGACCGTGCCCGCTTCGTGCCGGACGAGTTTGGAAATGAACGAATCAGTCGTATCAAACAAGTGGCGAGTGGACGTTTCGGTGTGACGGCCGAATATTTGTACCATGCCGATGAGATTCAAATCAAGATGGCCCAAGGTGCAAAACCTGGGGAAGGCGGACAACTTCCAGGGAACAAGGTGTATCCATGGGTCGCTGAAGTCCGGGGGTCGGTTCCAGGCGTCGGTCTCATTTCGCCGCCTCCGCATCACGATATTTATTCAATTGAGGATTTAGCGCAACTGATCTTTGACTTGAAGCATGTGAACCCGAATGCAAAAATCAGTGTCAAACTCGTCTCGAAATCAGGAGTTGGAACGATTGCAGCGGGCGTGGCGAAAGCGAACGCGGATACGATTGTCATTAGTGGATACGATGGCGGAACCGGTGCATCTCCGAAGACGTCCATCAAGCATACAGGACTCCCGTGGGAACTCGGTCTCCTCGAGACACATCAAACGCTCGCGTTGAATGGGCTACGAGGTAGAGTCACGCTCGAGACAGACGGGAAGCTCATGACAGGCCGCGATATCGTCATGGCGGCAATCTTCGGGGCGGAAGAGTTTGCATTCGCGACAGCACCACTCGTCGTCCTCGGATGTATCATGATGCGCGCTTGTCACTTAGATACTTGCCCGGTCGGTGTCGCGACACAAGACCCCGTACTTCGTCAGAAATTTATGGGGAAACCGGAACATGTCGTCAATTTGATGACGTTCTTGGCTGAGGAAGTCCGAGAAATTTTAGCATCACTCGGTGTGACATCGCTTGACGACGTGATCGGTCGGACGGATTTACTCGAAGAAAGTGAATGGAAGACGAATCATCCGAAAGCGGGGCGTTTAGATTTGTCCCCGATGCTCTCGATGCCGACTCCGTTACCAGAACGAGAAGAACTACCGCATCCGGCATACCGCTCTTATGACCATCGCAAGCTCATCCCTGCTGTATCACGCTCCATCACTTCTACCCAACCGACGTTCTTCGTAGGGCGGGTCCGAAATACGGATCGGGCGGTCGGAACGCAGTTAGGGTTTGAAGTGACGAAAGTTCATGGTCAGGTTGGCCTACCGGACGATACGATCTCGCTTCGGCTTAGCGGATCTGCCGGACAGAGTCTAGGAGCATTTTTACCAAGCGGGATCACCATCTCTGTCATCGGGGATGCGAATGACTATATCGGCAAAGGCTTGAGTGGTGGGAAACTTGCTTTGATCGCTGAAAAGCATGCCCCGTTCGATGAAAGTGAACAAATGATTGCCGGTAACGTCTGCTTATACGGAGCGACGAGCGGTCAGGCGTTCTTTAACGGGCACGTCGGTGAGCGGTTCGCCGTTCGTAACTCTGGTGCGACGGCAGTCGTAGAAGGCGTTGGGGATCACGGGTGTGAATATATGACCGGAGGAACGGTCCTTGTACTTGGACAGATCGGACGAAATTTTGCAGCCGGTATGTCTGGTGGTACAGCTTATATTTACGGCACGCAAGCCTATGAACAACTCGTGAATAAAGAACTCGTCTCCGTCGTACGAGAACTGGATGATGAGGACATGGAACAAATTTATGCGCTTCTCGAAGCACATCAATTCCACACGGACAGTGTCAAAGCTCGGACGATTTTAGAGACATTTGAACAAGTACGTTCACACTTTGTGAAAGTCGTTCCGAGAGACTATGCGAACGTCTTAGACGTGATGCGTCAAATTGAGGCGAATCGTCCGGAATTGAGTGAGGCCGACCGAGCACTTGAATTGTTCCGTGTCGTGACTGAAGGAGGTACCGTATGAAACATAACTTTTTGAACATCGCGCGAACGACGCTGCCAGAACGTCATGTCGAGGAGCGAGTGAGGGATTATGATGAATATGCGTCTCGTATGGATGATCAATCCGTCCAACAACAAGCCGCACGCTGTATGGACTGCGGCACACCGTTCTGTCACGTCGGCGATTTGATTGGTCAGGAGACGATCGGTTGTCCGATCCACAACTATATCCCAGAATGGAACAAGCTCGTCACGAAAGCGGACTGGATGGGTGCTTACCATCGATTGATGGAGACGAACAACTTTCCCGAGTTCACGGGAAGAGTTTGTCCTGCACCGTGTGAAGGATCATGTACACTCGGGATCAGTGAAGATCCGGTTGCCATCAAATCGATTGAGCGAACGATCATTGACCGGGCATTTGAAGAAGGCTGGGTAAAACCGAGACCGGTCCATCGAAAAACCGGGATGACGGTCGCCATCATTGGAAGTGGTCCAGCCGGGTTGGCTGCAGCCGATCAATTGAATCAACTTGGGCACTCGGTCACGATTATCGAAAAGGCGGATGAAGCTGGAGGGCTTCTCATGTATGGAATCCCGAACATGAAACTCGATAAAGATGTCGTAAGACGTCGTGTTCGTTTACTCGAACAAGAGGGCATCGTTATCCGGACGAACGTGGAAGTCGGTACCGACGTGACGGTCGAATCGCTTCGGAGCGATTACGATGCGGTCATCTTTGCGACAGGGGCTCAGAAACAACGCACGCTCGGGATCGACGGCGATGATGCTGTTGGCGTTGAAATGGCGATGGATTATTTGACGGCATCCATGCATGAACGTAAAGGAGCTTCTCTCGCCTCCGTTTACGATGCCAAAGATAAAAACGTCATCGTCATCGGAGGTGGAGATACAGGAGCCGATTGCGTGGCGACGGCGATTCGTCAAGGCGCAAAATCAGTCGTTCAGTTTGGGAAGCACCCATCAAAAGGGTTGCTTCGTGCCCCTGAGAAACCTTGGCCGCTTCAACCTGACACGCTTACGACCGATTATGCGTACGCTGAATCACTTGCGGTCTATGAGAAAGACCCGAGGACGTACTTGATTCGCTCCAACCAAATCGTTACGAAAGAAGGGCGAGTCACCGGAATCGAAACGGAACGAATGACGAAAGTGATCAACCCAGATGGTCAAGCGACATTCTTCGTAGAAGAAGACTCGATGGAGATGTACCCTGCGGACCTTGTCCTCGTCGCAATCGGATTTGAGCGTCCGGAGCACGAGTTGAGAAAGATTGGTGTCGAGAAGACGAAAGATTTTCATACAGCAGTGGACAACGCCTTTGTCGCTGGGGATGCGAAACGAGGTCAAAGCTTAATCGTATGGGCAATTCGAGAAGGACGAGAAGTGGCGGAAGTGGTCGATGCGTATCTCGAAACTTGCAAGACCGTCTTAAAAACCTCATCATAAAAAGGAGCGACAGCCGTCGCTCCTTATCTTTTGTTTAGGAGGAGTTTTATGTTCACCGAAATCCTCATGTATACGGGAATCTGGTTTATTCTCATCCTGATTTTATTAGGGACCATTTATTCACGACGGAAAAAATGATCAAAGTACCATCGCGGCAATCACACCGAAGATGATGAGTGGAATGTTGTAGTGTAAGAACGTTGGCCAAACAGTTTCGCGAAGGTGATCGTGTTGACCGTCAGCGTTCAATCCACTCGTAGGACCGAGTGTCGAGTCACTCGCAGGACTTCCGGCGTCACCAAGAGCACCTGCAGTCCCGATGATAGCAATCGTCGCCTCGACAGAGAAGCCGTACTGTACACAAAGCGGTACGAAGATCGCCGCAATGATTGGAACGGTTGAGAAACTCGACCCGATTCCAAGTGTGATGACGAGTCCGACGAGTAACATGACGAGAGCTGCAATCATTTTAGAATCACCCATCAAATTGCTCGCGCCATTGACAAGCGGATCGATTGCGCCTGTTTCACGAATGACGGCTGCAAATCCACTAGCGGCAATCATGACGAAACCGATAAATGCCATCATGCGCATCCCGCTCGTGAAAATGTCATCGGCTTCTGACCATGGGATGAGGCGAAAGATGGAAAGCAAGATCAATCCTGTCACCGCCGATGCAATCATCGACTCCGTCTGCAATTGGACGATGAGGACGATTAGAACAACGACGAGCGTCATAATCATCTTGAAACCACTCATTTGACGAACTTCATAATCAGTTGGTCCTAGTGCGATTGTTTCGTACGAACGCGGTTTCCGGTAGTGAATGAACGCGGCAATCAAACCGACGACCATCCCTAACGCTGGGATTCCCATAATCGAGACGATGTTGACGTCTCCGACAGCCAAACCGTTCGCTTCGACGTTTGCAATCAAAATTTCGTTCAAGTAAATCCCGCCGAACCCGACAGGTAGCAACATATAAGGTGTCACGAGACCGAACGTCAAGATGGTTGCGACGAGACGGCGATCTAATTTCAATTCATTGAATAAGACGAGTAACGGCGGAATCACGATCGGAATAAAGGCGATGTGAATCGGAAGCACGTTCTGTGAGCTGATTGACAACAATAAGAGAAGCGACAATAAGAACGCTTTGACATAACTCACGCGTTTGCCTGATACGTCACGACCTGACATCGCGATCAACTTCTCAGCTAAGACGTCCGGTAGACCCGTCTTCGATAATCCGACGGCAAATGCACCGAGAAGTGCGTAACTAAGGGCGATGCTCGCTCCGCCGCCAAGACCGTCGCTGAAAGCGGTCAACGTATCGTTAAACCCAAGCCCTCCAACAAGCCCTCCGACTAGCGCAGCTAATATTAAGGACAATACAATGTGCACACGACTGATGGCGAGTGCAAACAAGACGATAACAGCAAGTAGTACTGCGTTCATATTGATCCAACACCTTTCACATTTTCTTTCTCTTGGTATCACTTTAATATGATAAAGACTTTTTGAAATTTAACATATGACGTGACCCTTGTCAAATCGAATATGAAAAAAGCGATAACTCGTGAAAGTTATCGCTGGCATGTTACATGTCGACGTTGTGATAGACTTGGCGCACATCTTCCAAGTCTTCGAGAACATCGATTAATTTTTCAAACTGTTCTTTCGATTCGTCATCGAGCGATACCTCATTTTGTGGAAGCATCGTCAACTCCGCTACGGCAAACTCTTCAACCCCAGCAGCCTTGAACGCAGTCTGAACAGCATGGAACGCTTCTGGCTCGGCATAGACGATGACCGTCTCGTCTTCCTCGATGACGTCACGGACGTCAAGGTCGTGTTCCATCATCAGTTCAAGGACGTCATCTGCCGACATTTGGTTCACACCGATGACTGCTGTCGCATCAAACATGTACGCGACCGAACCGCTGACGCCCATGTTTCCTCCGTTTTTACCGAATGCGGCACGGACTTCAGATGCTGTACGGTTCACGTTATTAGTCAACGTATCGACGATGACCATCGCACCGTTCGGTCCGAATCCTTCATAACGAAGTTCATCGAAGTTTTCCTCGTCGCCACCTTTTGCCTTATCGATGGCGCGATCGATGATTGCACGAGGCACGTTATACGTTTTCGCACGCTCCACAACGAACTTTAATGACTGGTTCAACTCAGGATCAGGTTCCCCTTGACGGGCGGCCACATAAATCTCGCGACCGAACTTCGCATAGACGCGACTCGTGTTAGCGTCCTTCGACGCCTTCTTCTCTTTAATGTTGTTCCATTTACGACCCATTACATGTCATCTCTCTTTCCATTTGTACGTAGATTCATTACAGATTATATAAGAAGTTGCGTGAATTGACGAGAGAAGTTTTACTCGTCACCTTTATCCATCTTCTCAACAATCTCGGTGAGCGTCTTCAGACTGTCAATGAGTCGATCGGTTTCATCTTCATTTAGAAAGGCGAGACGTTCCTCGAAGAGTCTGCGGAACGAGTCTCTCCGTTCGAGTAAAATACGTTCACCTTTCTCTGTCAACTGATTCCAAATGACCCGACGATCCCGTTCGTCCGGTACGCGTGTGATATAGCCCTCATTCAATAGTTTCGTGATGAGCGGGGTGACGTTCGGCGGTGCGATGGAGAGTGTCTCGCTAATTCGACCGTTCGTGACAGCCCCCTCGTCCTCAATCAACATCAATAGATGGAAATGAGAGAAGTTCAAGTTCGGGATTTGTGGAAAATCAGATCGACGTAGCAGTTTACGACGAATTAAAGGGATCAGTTTGACGAACTGGTCCGCTGCATCTTGTTTCGGCATAGTAGATTCACTTCCTAGTTAGGTTCTACTTTCATTATACACGAGTTAGGTGCAGTTGAACCTAAAAACGGGTTGATGTGACGATTGATACAGCATAGAAGAGATACAACAGACACAATTAATGTAAGCGTTTACATGGATAGTGACTTACATTTTCATGAAAACGCATTCGATTTTACTGAGGACGCATATAAAAATCAAGAGCTATCAACAAAAGGCGAAAAAATATTGTGAAAGAGTTCACAATGTTGTCACCCACAAAATCTGAAAAACATTGTATTCTATGAATGTGAAGGAAAGCACAATCTCTTGAAAGCAGTCATCACATTGTGTCTTCCATCAAGTCAATATGTTCATTAAAAGCTCTCAATTATGAGGAGGAACCTAACATGGCAGTCAAAGAGAAAGCAAAAGTAGAAACTACGGCAGAACAAATGGTGGATACGCTCGTAGCGGGTGCACACGTCGCACTCGATACGTTGATGACGTTCGACCAAGAGAAAATCGATCATATCGTACAAGCGATGGCGCTCGCTGGACTTGAGCAACACGTCGCACTTGCGAAATTAGCACATACAGAAACAGGTCGCGGTGTCTTTGAAGACAAAATGATCAAAAACATCTTTGCGACAGAATATATTTACAACTCACTCCGTGGAGAAAAAACGGTTGGCGTCCTTGAAGACGATGTTCAAAACGGAATCACGTACATCGCGGAACCAGTCGGTGTCGTCGCTGGGGTCACACCGGTCACAAACCCTACATCGACCACGATGTTCAAAGCAATCATCGCCATCAAGACACGTAACCCAATTATCTTCGCCTTCCACCCATCGGCTCAACAATGCTCAAGTGAAGCTGCACGTGTCCTTCGTGACGCAGCGGTAGCGGCAGGTGCTCCTGAAAACTTGATCCAATGGGTTGAAGTTCCATCGCTCGACGCTACAAAAGCACTCATGAACCACCCTGGTGTGGCAATGGTTCTTGCGACTGGTGGGGCAGCGATGGTCAAATCCGCTTACTCGACTGGTAAACCAGCACTCGGTGTCGGACCTGGTAACGTACCGGCCTATATCGACAAGACTGCGAAAGTGAAACGTGCCATCTCTGACGTCATCCTTTCAAAAACGTTCGACAACGGTATGATTTGTGCGTCGGAACAAGCGATCATCGTCGACCAGGAAGTATACGAAGAAGTGAAGGCCGAAATGACGGCACTTGGTTGCTACTTCTGCTCACCTGAAGAAAAAGCAAAACTTGAAACACTCGTAATCCGCACGGACACATGCGCGGTTAACCCGGAAATCGTAGGGAAGCCAGCAGCGTGGATCGCTGAAAAAGCAGGACTCAAAGTACCAGCTGATACGAAAATCTTGATTGCTGAACTTGAAACGGTCGGCGCAACTGAACTTCTTTCTCATGAGAAATTGAGCCCGGTTCTCGGTGCTTATAAAGTACAATCGCGTGAAGAAGGATTCGCCATCGCTGAAAAAATGCTCGAAATCGGTGGTCTTGGTCATACAGCGGTCATCCACTCAACAGATGACGATGCGATCCTCGAATTCGGTCTTCGCATGAAAGCTTGCCGCATCATCGTCAACTCACCTTCAGCACATGGTGGAATCGGTGACCTTTATAACGAAATGACCCCATCACTCACGCTCGGTTGTGGGTCTTACGGTAAGAACTCCGTCTCAGAAAACGTGACGGCGAAACATCTACTCAACGTGAAAAAGGTGGCGAGACGTCGCGTGAATATGCAATGGTTCAAAGTACCTGAAAAAATCTATTTCGAGAAAAACTCAGTACAGTACCTTCAATCACTCACATCGAAAAAACGGGCGATGATCGTCACTGATGAAATGATGGTCAAACTCGGATTCGCTGACAAAGTTATCAAAAACTTGCCTGCAGGCGTCGAGTATCGCATCTTTGACCAAGTCGAACCAGACCCATCTGTTGAGACGGTCATGAACGGTGCCGAAGCGATGCGTCACTTCCAGCCAGACATGATTATCGCACTTGGTGGAGGTTCACCGATGGATGCTGCGAAAGGGATGTGGCTCTTCTACGAACGTCCAGAAGAGAAATTCTCAAACCTTCGTCAGAAATTCATGGATATTCGTAAACGGACTTACAAGTTCCCGACACTCGGTAACAAATCAATGTTCATTGCAATCCCGACAACTTCTGGTACAGGATCTGAAGTGACACCATTCACCGTCATCACAGACAAAAAACGTAACGTGAAATATCCGATTGCTGACTACGCGATCACACCAGACGTTGCAATCGTCGACCCTGAGTTCGTCATGACCGTACCAGCATCGATTACGGCTGACACAGGAATGGACGTCATGACACACGCAATCGAAGCATACGTTTCAGTCATGGCGAACGATTACACGGACGGCCTTTGCCTCCGCGCCATCAAGATGATTTTCGACTACCTACCAAAAGCGTATGAAAACGGTAGCGACGCGGAAGCACGTCAGAAAGTGCATAACGCTTCAACGATGGCTGGAATGGCATTCGCGAACGCTTTCCTCGGTATCAACCACTCGATCGCTCACAAAATCGGTGGAGAGTTCCACGTACCACACGGTCGTACGAATGCAATTCTTATGCCACACGTCATCCGTTACAACGCTACACGCCCATCAAAACTTGCGGCGTTCCCGAAATATGAGTCATTTATCGCAGACGAGCGTTACGCAGAAATCGCACGTTACCTCGGACTTCCAGCAAGCACGACAGCTGAAGGTGTCGAGTCACTCGTCCAAGCGATTATCGAGCTCGGTCAACGGTTGAACATCAAACTATCGTTCAAAGCGCAAGGCATCAAGAAAGCAGAACTCGATGCGAAGATTGACAAAATGGCAGTCGACGCTTTCGAAGATCAATGTACGACGGCGAATCCGAAAATGCCGCTCGTCGAAGAATTAAAAGAGATTATGTACGCAGCGTACGAAGGTGTATAAGTAAAGAATCGATCAAAGTGCCCGTTCGAGAGAGCGGGCACTTTTTTATTGTTTCCTAAATACAAAAATAAATCCCAAAATTATATTGAAATTGATGAAAAATTAAATAGTCACAATATAAATAGCAATTTATAATAAAACTTGGCATACATAGCTAATTACCTTATAGAGTGGAGAATTTAGAATGTTATTAATCATCGGTCTGCTACGCTCGGTAGCGACAGTATTCCTCTTTTTCAACCCGATTCATCCGACGCCGATTGAGACGGCTGAATATTTTTCGTCAATCGACCGAAGTGCAGACAGTTGGGAAAGTGCCGACTTTTTTGAAACATTAGGAACCGATTTACAGGTTGAAATGGATCGAATCGTTCACTACACAGAGCGAACGACTTATTGGTCCGAACTCCTGATTGAGGGCGAGACGTTTGAAGGGTATTCGAACATGTTGTTTGAAAAACCGTTTAAAGGTAAAGTTTTACATATGCAATGGGGACAAAACATTCCCGACGTTAAAGGAAGAGTGATCGTATTACCGACGACCGAGTTTTCCTACGAAAACGGAGAAGATGCGTACACGATCGACTACGCTGGAGAGATTTTGAATGACCGAGAAGCGAACGCTTATTTGTCATTACTTGCTTCAAAAGGGGCTGCTGGATACATCATCACACCGTATGAAAATAACTCATCTGATATGGGTTATTTGATTACATCATCCTATTTACCACTAGACGGTACAGGGATAGACTCGGAAACGGCAGAACAGCTGAAGGATGATCAAACCGTAAGGGTCAAGCCCTACCACGAAGAAATCCCATATGTCGAATTTGTTCAAACGGGTAAGTCAGACAAGGAAATCATCATCATGTCACGACTTGATTCAACATGGCACGGCGCACATTATTTATCTACGGTCGGTCCCTCAACTGTTTTATACCACCTGATGCAGGTGATGAATGCTGAGTTGCCTGAGCACACGATTCGATATGTCTTTTTGAACGGGAATGGTAACTCGAAAGAAGCGAGTGACGATTATCTTGAACGTCTGACGAATCGAACAGAGAAAATCGATGCGGTCGTCATGCTCGATATTCTTGGAACAGGGGACGGTCCCTTGTTCGTTCGGACGAAAGGAATGAAATCTTATTCTCTGCTTGAGGAGGAGCCGTTTGAAGAATTAGAAGTTCGCTCGTTAGCGAGTTCCCCTGGCGATGCATATGATGAAGCGAAACTCACATATCTCACGTTAAGTGACTCACTTGAAGGGAGTTGGCATGTGCTGACGGAGAAAGATTCCTTTGAACGCCTTTCAGAAGAAGGAATATCCAATGCTGTCGATTTTCTTCACGCTTGGCTGACAAATTAATTACACACATAATGTCGCTGTCCGATGAGACAGCGACATATTTTTTTGGTGGCCGGTTTCGGGTATGATAGAAGTGGAGGCGATACGATGAAACAAGAGATGACGATTACGACAGCATATGGAACGATTGCAGGAACTTTTCTTTCACATGAGGAGCCTCGGGCGACCATTGTCATGTTGAGCGGGAGCGGACCGAGTGACCGTGACGGAAATATGGGTGGCGTCGGTTTTAATACGTACGCCAAGTTAGCTGAGGCACTATACGATCATGGTTACAACGTGTTCCGATACGATAAGCAAGGAATCGGGAAGTCGGATGGTGACTTTAATAAGGTCGGTCTACATGATTTGATTAACGATGCGATTCTTGTGGTGCGAACGATTCGGCAACTAGCGGACGTGAACCATCTCTATATACTTGGCCACAGCGAGGGAGCAGTCCTCGCACCTGCCGTTCAGCTTGAAACGAAAGCGGATGGACTCATTTTATTATCAGGATTCCATGAGTCATCGAAACAGATGTTTTTGTATCAAGCAGACGCCTTAGCAAAGGATGTCGAACGGGTCAAAGGATTGAAAGGCATGTTTTACCGAGTGACAGGTGTGGCGAAAAAAGTAAGGCAACGACAGGATGATTTGCTCGAGCGATCTTTACGTACGAACGTATCCGCATTTAAATATCGGGGACAAGTCGTGAACGCGAAATGGATTCGCGAACATGCCTCGTATGACGTACGAGAGCGGTTAGAACATGTCACAGTTCCGGTCCTTGCGATTACAGGGGGACGTGACGTTCAAGTCCCACCGGAACACGTCCATATGATTCAGACGAAAGGGGAAGTTACGTCCTCTATCATCGATGACATGAATCACCTTCTCGTGGAGCGAGATTCGCCGCATTCTCTTCTGACGCTTCATAAAGAATACCGCGAGGCGATTGATGAACCAATTCATCCAAAACTCGTGCAAGAAGTGGTGGAGTGGTTAAGAAAACAGTCATAAACACAAAAAACGGTCATTTATTGACCGTTTTTTGTGTTATAATTGTGACAGATTGAATGTATCTGAATGTTTTTGAATGATTTTTAGTTGTTTTTATAATGAAAACGCTTTATATTAGACGTATGGAGGGAACAAGATGTTAACGAAACAACGACATCAGTTGATTTTACAACGCTTATCTGAGCAGAAAGTCGTCAAATTGAAAGAGTTGGTTGATTTGACGGATTCATCCGAGTCGACGATTCGCCGTGATTTGACGGACCTCGAAGCGGAAGGATATCTGGTAAGGGTGCACGGTGGAGCGACACTCATCGCGACTCCTGACGAAGAACCGACATTTGAAGAGAAACGAGATCGTTTCGTCGATGAAAAAGTTGCGATTGCACGGAAGGCCGCAACATTCATCGAAGACGGCATGTCGATCTACTTAGATGCCGGTACAACGACGCAGGCAATGGTTCCGTTTTTAGAAGGAAAGAAAATTGTCGTCGTCACAAACAGTCTACCGATAGCGAATGAATTATTTGATCTTGATATTAAGACGTTTGTGATTGGCGGAGAATTGAAACGGTCGACTCAGGCGCTCGTCGGATACAACGCGCGTGAGAGCATGATGAACTATCGAGTTGACCTCGCTTTCCTCGGAATGAACGGAATCGACCTTGACGCAGGCTACACGACACCAGACCCAGAAGAAGCGCTTGTCAAAAAGACGGCAATTGAATTAGCACAGACGTCATACGTGCTCGCGGACGCATCGAAAATCGGGAAACGAACGTTCAGCCGAGTCGCCACGTTAGACGCTGCGCAATTGATCACATCAAGCGATGCATCAATGAGTTCCATCCAAACAATAACAAAGGTGGTGAATGCGAAATGATTTACACGTTAACACTCAACCCTTCTATTGATTACTATGTGACATTACCAGAAGTAAATTTAGGAGAAGTGAACCGAATCGAAGAAACAACCGAACGAGCAGGTGGAAAAGGGATCAACGTTTCGATCGTGCTTCGAGAATATGAAAAAGAAACGAAAGCTCTTGGCTTTATCGGTGGAACGACAGGTGACTTCATCAAAAAGTCGCTCGTCGACCATGGCGTACACACGGACTTCGTTGAAGTGAATGGAAATACCCGAATCAACGTCAAGATTCGTGCAAAAGAAGAGACCGAATTGAACGCGAGCGGACCGAACATCACGGATGGTGAACTCGAACAATTAAAAGCCAAGTTCGACCAAGTCGATGAAGGTGACATCGTCGTTCTTGCAGGGAGTATCCCAAGCAATTTACCAGACTCGTTATACCGGACAATCGCTGAATCTATTCGTGAAAAAGGTGCCGACTTCGTCGTCGATACGACGAAAGATGCCATGCTTGAAGTCCTTTCGCTCGAACCGTTGATGATCAAACCGAACCATCACGAGTTAGGCGAACTGTTCGATACAGAGATCGAGACGTTTGAGGACGCTCTTCCTTATGCGGAGCAGCTCGTCGAACGTGGCGCGAAAAACGTCATCATTTCATTTGCAGGTGATGGAGCACTACTCGTCAACAAAGACGGCGCGGTTACGGCGAACACACCGGTCGGGAAACTCGTCAACTCAGTCGGTGCCGGAGACTCACTCGTTGCCGGATTTGTCGCAAACGTCAAAGAAAAAGGCGAACAGGAGGCGTTCCGCTACGCTGTCACAACAGGTAGTTCGTCCGCATATACGTTTGGTCTTTGTTCAAAACAAGATATTGACCGATTGATCGATCAAGTACAACTCACACCACTCAAACGAATGGAGGAAACAACATGAAAATCACGGACTTGCTCCAACGCGATACGATTCAATTGAATCTTCGCGCCAGCTCTAAGCGTGAGGTCATCGAAGAACTCGTCGATGTCCTAGACCGTGCCGGCAAACTATCTGACCGTAACGGATATCGTGACGCCATCTTAAAACGTGAAAGCGAGAGCACGACAGGACTTGGAGAAGGGATTGCCATCCCCCACGCGAAAACGAGCGCCGTCAAAACACCAGCCATCGCTTTCGGTCGTTCAGAAGGCCTCGATTATGAAGCGTTAGACGGTCAACCAAGTCGTCTCTTCTTCATGATTGCAGCTGGGGAGAACGCAAATAACGAACACCTTGAAACGCTCTCTAAATTATCGGTCTACTTGATGGACCCAGCATTCCAAGAGCGCCTTTATGCAGCAACTTCTGAAAGCGATGTCATCCGTGCCATCGAGGAGAAGGAAGCTGCTGAAGAGAAGGCAGAAGTCGTCAAACCTACGAATGAAGATGCACCGTTCATCTTAGCAGTCACGGCTTGTCCGACAGGAATCGCCCATACGTATATGGCAGCGGACAGCTTGAAACAAAAGGCGGAAGCGATGGGCGTCGATATTAAAGTCGAAACGAACGGTTCTACTGGAGTGAAAAACGAACTTACACGTGCAGATATCGATCGTGCAACAGCAATCATCGTCGCAGCAGATAAAGCCGTAGAAATGGATCGTTTCGCTGGAAAGCGTGTCATTGAAGTACCGGTCGCGCAAGGAATCCGTAAACCAGAAGAACTCATCAATCGCGCCGTCAATCAAGATGCGCCGGTATATGAAGCTTCAAAAACATCTGGTGCACCGAAAGAACAACGTACAGGTATCTACAAGCACTTGATGAGCGGTGTATCTGCAATGCTCCCACTCGTTGTGGCTGGTGGTCTCTTGATCGCGATCAGCTTCTTCTGGGGCATCAACTCGGCGAACCCGGATGACCCGTCTTACAATGAATTTGCCGCCCAGTTAATGACAATCGGTGGAGCTGCCTTCGGTTTCCTCGTTCCGATTCTCGCTGGTTTCATCGCCATGTCGATTGCCGATCGTCCAGGTCTCGCGCCAGGTCTCGTCGCAGGGGTACTTGCAAGTCAAGGGAACGCCGGATTCCTCGGTGGTCTCATCGCCGGTTTCTTGGCAGGTTATGTTGTTCTCTTCTTGAAAAAGGCGCTTGCGAAGTTGCCAGCTTCACTTGAAGGAATCAAGCCGGTCCTCTTATATCCGTTACTCGGATCGTTCATTTCAGGTATGGTCATGTTGCTCGTCGTCAATGAACCGATTGCAGCACTGATGACATGGTTGATGGATACGTTGAACAGCATGAGCGGCGCAAACGCCATCCTTCTTGGTGTCATCGTCGGTGGTATGATGGCAGTCGACATGGGTGGTCCGATCAACAAGACGGCATACGTGTTCGGTACGGCAGCCCTCACAGCTGGAAACCAAGAAGTCATGGCAGCCGTCATGGCGGGTGGAATGGTGCCACCAATTCTTGTCGCACTCGCATCGACTGTATTCGCTCGTCAGAAATTCTCGAAACAAGAGCGTGAAGCAGGTAAGACTGCCTATATCATGGGAGCCTCATTCATCACCGAAGCGGCCATCCCGTTCGCAGCAGCGGATCCGATTCGCGTCTTACCATCTGCAATCCTCGGCTCTGCAATCGCAGGTGGATTGTCAGCATTCTTCACGATTCAATTGCCAGCCCCACACGGCGGAATCTTCGTCTTCCCACTTCTTGAAGGAGCTGGAAATGTCGCGATGAGCATGGGACTCTATGCCCTTGCCATCTTGACAGGTGCCCTCGTCGGTGCATTGCTCCTCTCATTCTTGAAGAAGCCGTTAACGTCGTCTACACCGGTCCAATCAAAAGAAGTCGCATAACGCTTGAAGAGCCGTTGCCTCGGTCGAGGTGACGGCTCTTTTTTGTGGTAGAAGAACGACGAAAATTCACATAATCTCGGATTGCAAGTTGGGGATTTGTGGTAAACTATTTGTAAAGCTTCGGGTTAGGAGGGGGTCACATTGGACATTCGGGTCGCCAAACCAGATGATGTGTATGGGATTGCGAGAGTGCGTGTGAACGGATGGCGAACGACCTATCGGGGGATCGTGCCGACTGAATATTTGCTAAAAGTATCGTCCGGTTCCATCGAATGGGCAGAACGGTTGCGGACAGCGCTTCGTCAACAGGAAGTAGCCGGCTTTGTGGCGACTGTGGATGATGAGATTGTAGGCTTCGTCCTTTACGGAGAAGAGCGTACGGGTGAGTACCCGGACCACACGAACGAAGTGTATGCCATTTATATTTTGGAGAATCATCAAGGGAACGGAATCGGGTCCGCTCTCCTTGAGCACGCCGTACAGTCGATGTGCGAGGCGGGACTTTTGATTTGGGCGCTTGAGATGAATCCGTTCCGCACATTTTATGAGCGGAAACAAGGGCAAGTCATCGACCAAAAGGATCGGGAGTTTGGTGAATTGTTACTCCGCGAAGTGGCGTATGGTTGGGAAACGACCCGTCATGATTCGATTATGGGTGCCTAAGCTTAGAGACTGTAGAATGTTCTACGGTCTTTTTTTGTGCCGATCTGAGCTTTTTTATCTATAGCGATTCATTCTGCCTTTGAGCTACAATCATAAACATACATGAAATAAATTCACCGTTTCATCTTCTATGTTCAATAAATCATAGTAATGTGCGTCTAGTTATAATTTGGGAACTCATATTGCTACTTCATGTGTGGTGACAAAATGGTATTCAAATCACCTAGTTAAATTAGGGGGAAGTAGTGAAAATTTGTTTTTTAAGGGTAAGAGAAAATGATAAATTTTGATCAAGAAATCCAAAAGATACAAACTATGGCACAATCGCCAAAGAAGCTATTCCTTGCAATCCGTGCCGCCAGAGAATTAGTCCGAGAGTACCCAGACGAATTCATCGCCTGGACGACTCTCATTAGCGCTGAAATGGATACGCCGGAAGAAGACTATGAGAGTGCCTCTAAACACTTATTCGAAGCATTTGATAAGTTTCCGGAGCATTCGATTTTCTTCGCCCTCGGCGTATATCTTGAATCAACTTTCGTCTATCCAGTATTAGACGAAGCAAAGATTGAAGAGATCAAGTCGATGCTGAATAAAATGGATGCTAAGTCAAAAGGGATCCTCTACTATTCAATGGCCAATCTACATGAATTCGAACATCCAGAACAGTATGAATCGTATCTGTTAAAAGCGATAACGGAGTACCCAGAATTTCCTCGTTACTATCTTTGTCTTGGACGGTACTATATCTCAAACGATAATATTGAAAAGGGAAAACTGTACGTAAGAGAAGGTTTGCTAAGAGTAAAAGAGTGTCTTAATGAATCATCACTCCATGACTTTGAAATTTCTCTATATTCGTTCATTGATGAAGAAATCGGTGGACTTTATATGTTCGAGGAGTCTTATCAGGAATATAAAGAAATGTGCTCATGAATCAATTAAAAATAGTGTTGTTCCATTATTTAAACTCTTCTATACTGAATTGAACAAAAAATTCCAAATGAAGGGTTGGGGAAAGATGGAACATCGGAAAATCTGTATTAAGTTAAGTGGAGCCGCTCTAGCTGGTGATGGAACGGATAATTTTGATGAAATGAGTCTCAGCCTGATTGCAGAGGAAATATTGTCACTCGCAAAGAGTGGGGTTGAAGTTTGCGTCATGGTCGGCGGGGGCAACCTCTTCCGAGGGAATCAAGCAGAAGCGTGGGGCATCAATCGCGTCGAGGCAGATCATATCGGCACTCTCGGTACCGTCATGAATTCATTGATGTTGCGGGGCATCTTGAAACGAGACGTCGATCAAGAAGTTCGCGTCATGACGTCAATCCCGATGCCGAGCGTTGCCGAGCCATACATTCAACTTCGTGCCATCAATCATTTGAAAAAAGGATATATCGTCATTTTCGCAGGCGGTAACGGTCAACCGTTCGTTTCTTCAGACTATCCGGCCGTTCAGCGTGCAATCGAAGTGGGGTGTGATGCCTTATTCGTCGCAAAAAACGGTGTTTCTGGCGTATTTGATCGAGACCCACAATTGGATGCAGCGGCTCGTCAATATGAAACCCTTCACTATAACGACGTCATCTCTCATGATTTGAAAGTGATGGACCAATCAGCGTTACTACTCGCAAGGGATCACGGATTGCCGATTCACTTGTTCGATTTCAAGGAGCGGAATGCGATTCAACGAATCCTTCAAGGAGAGACGATTGGGACGATGATTCACCACCATGACACGCAACTTTTGCAGAAATGAGGGAACGATATGTATGAAGAAAAAGAGGGTCGAGTCATCGGCACAAACGGAATACCTGTCTCGTATTCATTTCTCCAGTCTAATTCGTCATCCGACACCCTCGTGATCTTGTTGCCGGGATACGGATATACGAATGATTCCCCGATGTTTCGCTATACGACAGCGCTTTGTTTAGAGAATGGATTGAACGTCCTTGAGGTCAACTACAACTATCGGGATGAGCGATATGAATCAGTCGATGTATCAGTGGCGATTGTTAACGATGTTCGGCTCGTCATCGATCAACTGCTACAATCCCATTCCTTTAATAAATACATAATCATCGGAAAATCGCTCGGTACGATTGCGATGACGAGTGAACGTGGCCGTCATGTGTTTCGCGACGCCGAACTGGTCTGGTTGACACCGTTGTTGAAACGAAATGACGTATACGAAGCGATCTTGTCTCATGAGGGAAAACAGCTCGTTCTCATGGGTACGGAAGACCAACACTACATACTTGAACGAATCAAGAATCTTGAGCATGAGGCATTGACTGAACTCGAGATTGTCGAACAGATGAACCATAGTCTCGAGTACACAGGAGACACATACCGGTCACTACGCTTACTCGAAACACTTCTCAAACGCGTTGAGGAATTTGTCGTTATACCATAAAGTTATTAGGTTGTGAGTATTCTTACGATACTCACGACGATTTGCAAGGGGGAATCGATATGGAATTTACCACTGAACGTCTAGAAATCAGACCATTCAAGAAGGACGATCTGTATGCTACATTTGATATTTATAAAAATCCTGACGTGTGTAGATATCTCTTACATGACCCTTGGACATCTGAGAATATGAATGAAGCGTTTGCTAAAAAATTGACCAATTCTACCCTTACCGAAACAAGTCCATTGAATTTGGCGGTTGTCCTTCAAGATGAAGTGATCGGGGATCTCACAGTTTGGTATACGGGGATAAAAGAAACTGTCGAGATTGGCTATTGCTTCGCTGATTCTCACTCTGGGAAAGGGTTCGCTACTGAAGCAGTTAGAGGATTGGTCAAAGAGTTGTTTAACGAGTTCAACATACATCGAATACAAGCCAATCTTGATGCAAGGAATGTCGCTTCCCAAACATTATGCGAGCGAATTGGAATGAGAAAAGAAGCTCATTTCTTGAAGGACTATTGGAATAAAAATGAATGGACCGATAGCATGGTGTATGGAATATTGCATGAGGAATTCAAGAAGTGATAAGACAATCAGTAAAAAATGGTACAAGAAAAGGAGATGACAACGTCACCTCCTTTTTCATTTATAATTGTTCAACGACCGTTTTCGGGTCGACACGTTCTGTATAGTCAGCGGGCACATCACTGAATGAAATCGTACCATCCGGTTGGATGATAAACGTCGCTGGCTTCGGAAGCTGCCAGTCCTCATTGCCGTTATGTGCATCGACGTGGAGACCAGATGCTTCATAAATCTCAATCAAATAATCCGGCATATCAAAAACGAGGTCAAATTGACGTGCGACTTGATTATCCACGTCGCTCAACACGTAAAAGTCGAGCTCGTTCTTCTCTTTCGTAGATAGTGAGTAATCAGGTGTCTCTGGGCTGATCGCCACGAGTGTGGCACCCTTTTCCTCAATTTTGACTAATTCACGCTGATACGCTCGAAGTTCGAGGTTGCAGTATGGGCACCATCCACCACGATAAAACGTGACGATGACAGGTCCTTTCTCGAGAAGTGCCTTCAAGCCGACGTTTGTCCCGTCTGCATGAGGCAATTCAAACATCGGTGCTCGATCGCCGACGGTTAGTCCCGATGCAATCCCTGAATCTTTCAATTCTTGCGTCGCTTGTGCCATCAATCGCTGCTTTTCGGCCGGTGCTTTTTGCTTGAATTGATCTTTGTACGCTTTAATTTCTTCCAATAATGTATTCATGCTTTTGCCCCCTTTTCCGATATGTTAACTGAATAAAATACAGATTGCGAATATAATGATTTCTTTCTATATTGATTCTTGGAGTGAAACTCCATTTCAGGTTCCGAAAAATAATTTTCGAATAATTCAATCAATGATCAACATCTATTTTTCCTAACCGATATTGTAGGTAACGAAAGGAGTGTTCGGTCTATCAGACCGATCCTTCTTCAACATTCTATTCGGGGTAAGGAGATGTTTTATGAGACAGAAACGTACCATCAGCATCAAACAAAAATTGATTGTCTTATCAGTCTTATTATTGCTCATTCCGGCGACATTGATCGGGGTCGTCGCATACGCGCAGGCAAAGCAAAAGATTGAGTCACAAATGATCCAGTCTGCCAATTCGGGAGTAGACCGGATGAACAACGAAGTGACAAATTTAATTGCGCCGATTCAAACGGACATTTCATTCTTCTCCAATCGGCTCGATGCTTCTATCTATGAAGAAGGTGAAGAAAATCAGGCGTTAGCAGAAAAGTTCACGGAGTATTTAGAAACACATCCAAAAGTGACGAACATTTATTTTGCATCAGCAGCGGGGGCGATGACGATTTATCCTGAACAGGAATTGCCTGAAGGGTATGATCCTCGTACCCGTCCTTGGTATGAGGCGGCAGAGGCAAGTGGGCAAGAGGTCGCCATCACGAATCCCTACGTCGACGCCGCCTCTCAGAAAATGATGATCACGGTCTCAAAAAAGACAGCGGACGGTCGTGGTGTCGTTGCGGTTGACGTCGATGTCAATGATATTGCTGACGTCGCATCGAGTATTCAAATCGGTCAGGAAGGATATGTGGCGATCTTTGATGAGGCACAACAAGTCGTCATTCATCCATCGATTGAAGTCGGAGAAAAGTCTACCGAGGCTTCGACAGAGTCATTATTTGCAACAGATGAGGGAATTCTATCAGTAGAGGAGAACGGAGAGGGTGTCGAGAAAGCGTTCGTGACGAACCCACTCACTGGATGGAAAATCACAGGTACACTTTATGACGGTGAGATTCAAGACGAGACTGTCGGTATTCTTTGGACGACCGTATTCGTCATCGTCGGTATGTTCGGTGTGGCAGCGGTGCTCTTGTACTTCGTGCTCCGGTCGATTTTACGCCCATTGCGCTTATTGACGGAAGGCGCTGAACGGATTAAGTCCGGCGATTTGACTGAACCAATCCCTGTCTTATCGAATGATGAGATCGGTCGCGTTTCAGAGAGTTTTAATGAGATGAGTGCCTCACTACGGATGGTGTTGCTACGTCTAGACGATTCAATCAGTCAAGTCGCGGCATCTTCGCAGGAATTGATGGCAAACTCCGCGCACAATACCGCTTCGTCAGAACAGATTGCTCGTGCGGTCGATCAGATGGCGGTCAGTGCCGATGGTTCAAAACGTCAACTTGATGACAATGCGACATCGCTACAAGCCATCACATCCGGAATTATGCGTATCTCAGAGAGCTCGATGGACGTGTCTGAACTATCACGCGAGACGTCAAATGAAGCGGAAGATGGGTCGACGACAGTGAGAGAGAACGTCAAGCAGATGCAGGCAATTGATGCATCAGTCGTGACGTTTGAAGGCGTCATTCAATCGTTGGCACATCGCTCGAGTGAAATCGGCGAAATCGTCTCGGTCATCAACGGGATTGCGGAACAGACGAACCTGCTCGCATTGAACGCAGCGATTGAAGCGGCGCGGGCTGGCGAGAACGGGAAAGGATTCGCCGTCGTCGCGAGCGAGGTTCGGAAACTTGCGGAGCAGTCTCAACAGTCAACGAAACAAATTGCGGCATTGATTGATCGTATTAAACAGGAAACGGAGCAATCCGTTCATTTGATGCAAGAAGTATCTACCCACACGAAAGCCGGACTTATTTCTTCAGAAATGACGGCAGACCGATTTGAGAAAATTAAAGAGCGGACAGTCGCTATGACCCCGAGAATCGAAGACGTGACGGCAACTGTCGAGGAGATTGCAGCGAACGTTCAGGAAGTGGCGGCGACTGCATCTCAAATCGCGGACATCGCCGACGAGAACTCGAGTACCTCTAAGCAAGTCGCAGCAACGACAGATGATCAATTGAAATCGATTGAAGAGGTGTCACAATCGGCGAAAGCACTTGCGACGATGGCAGAGGAACTACAGGACCTTGTCTCACGATTCAAGTTATAAAATGACAAAGAAGCAGAGCGTTCAGCTCTGCTTCTTTCTTATAGAATCGGACTGAGGAGTCGTGAGACCCCTTCGCGTAAGCGAACCGTCCATTTTCGCTTTTCATAGTCTTCCATCGTATACGTTCGACTGACTGCAGTGTCTGTCTCAAATAAGGAAACAAGTTCGAGGGCGACGCGTTCATCATAAATGACTGCGTTGACTTCAAAGTTGAGACGAAAGCTTCGGGCATCCAAATTCGTCGTTCCGACCGTCGCAATCTCATCATCGACGACGAGCGTCTTCGCGTGAAGAAAACCTTCATCATACAGATAGACGTTTGCCCCATAGTCGAGCAATTCTCCGAGGAAGGAGAGCGATGCCCACATGACGAACGGGTGGTCCGGTTTTCCTGGGATCATGATGTCCATTTGAACGCCGGAGTTGAGTGCCATTTTACATGCATCCATAAAACTCGTATCAGGTATGAAGTAAGGGGTTTGGATGACGACCCGTCGTTTCGCCGACATGATCATTTTAATCATCATATTTTTTAAATGTTCCGTATCCGAGTTCGGACCGCTCGTGACGATTTGCATCGGGGAGTTGTCCTTAATCTCATGTTTCGCAAAGCAGAACGTATTTTCCGGATCATGCTTGCGGTGACCTGAGTAATTCCAGTCCAGGATGAATCGGTGTTGAAGATTATAGACGACGTCTCCTTCAACACGCAAATGGGTGTCGCGCCAGTATCCGAACTTCTCAACGAGTCCGAGATATTCGGTCCCGACGTTAAAGCCACCGACATAGCCGATCTTCCCATCAATGATGACGACTTTTCGGTGATTTCGGTTGTTTAACTTAAAGTTGATCATTCCGAGCGTCGGTGGGAAGAAGACACGTACCTCCCCATCATTCGCAATCAACTCTTTAAAGTCTGAATTACGGAGACTGCGAGAGCCGACTGCGTCGTAAAGGAGTCGGACTTTGACACCCGCTTTCGCTCGTTCAATCAATTCCTTTAACAGCGCCTGTCCGAGAGCATCGCGCTGAATGATATAGTACTGGATATTGATTTCCGTTTCGGCAGAGCGGATGTCATCCATTAACGCTTTGAACTTTTGTTCACCGTCATGCAAGATGAGGGAGCGGTTATGTACACTAATCAATGATTTTGAAGATCGCAAGTTCATTTGTAGCAGTTGATCATACTTTTCAAATAACGGTTGAGCAATCTGCGTTTGAGGCGTGTGAATCTGTTCGAGCTGTGCTTCAACTTGAAGCGCATGAAAAGAACGTTCTTCTACACTCAAATTATAGAAGTTATCCTTCTTAAGCTGTCTCCCGAGGAAAAGGTAGATGATAAATCCGAGCACCGGCAAGAAAAACAAAACGAGTAACCAGGCCCAGGTCGCGCCGACGTCACGTCTTTCGGCAAAAATGACGGCGAGTGCGAACAATAAGTTTAACCCGAGGACAATATATAGCCCCCAACTGAAAAGAATGGACCAATCCAACGACATACACCCCTTAAAATTGATTTATGGCTTAATCATACATCAAATGCGGGAATAGGTTGCTATCAAATGAAATAGGGGGAGAAGATCATGAACATGGAAGTAGTGTGGAAGCAAGGCATGGCGTTTGAGACGCATACGCCATCGGGGCATACAGTCACCCTCGATGCGTCAGAGGACGTGGGTGGACTTGATACAGGACCACGTCCGACCGAGATGTTGCTTCACGCGACAGCGTCCTGCACCGGAATCGATATCGTATCGATTTTGCATAAGATGCGTCAACCGTTAGAATCGTTCGAAATGAAGATTGATGGGGTAAGGGCAATCGATCATCCAAAACGCTTTACAGCCATTCACATCTTGTATATCCTGAAAGGCGACTTGTCTGAAGAACGGGTGCGACGTGCGATTGAACTGTCCGTTGAACGATATTGTTCCGTCTCCCACAGCTTGTACGCTACCTTGTCCTATAGCTATCAGTTGAACGAAGGTGAGGTCATTCCGTTCGAACTTCAACAGTGAGCAAGATGGTTGAAAGGTAAAGTGTTCTCCGTTATATTTGTATTTCAAATACTGTATAACTAAAGGAGGACGTTATGATTCGACTCGCGACGAAGCGCGATGCCAAAAACATCGCGAACCTAATCGAACAACGAGCCGTAGCGCTAAATGAACAAGGAAGCGACCAATGGACCGAATATTTGGAACAGGACCTCGTAGAGCGTGTGCGCACTGACATTACAGAAGGCAGTGTATATGTCTTTGAAGATGACCAACAAATTTTAGCTTCAATCGCATTGTTACCTCCAGACGCCTGGGATGATAACTTATGGGACGACAGTGAGCGTGGACAATATATCCATCGAATCGTCGTCAGCGAAAAGCTGAAAGGTCGCGGCGTCGGTCAGCAGCTCATGGAGCATGTACTAGAGGAAGCCGATGAAGATGAACCAATTCGTCTCGATTGTGTCGCTGACAATGAATTTCTAAATAGTTATTATCCACGTTTTGGTTTCGTCTTTGTCGATTCACGAAACGGGTACAATACGTTCGAATACAGATTAGATGAGAGCATGAGTGCATAAGGGTCTTTGGACCCTTTTTTTGATATAATGATGAAAGTGAAAAAGGAGGAGTTTCGATGATTAAAACTGTCTTGGTAGGTTTCGGCTTTTCAGCGAACACGTTCCATTTGCCGTTTTTAAAGGCGATTGACACTTTTGAAGTGAGCGGTGTCGTGTCATCACGCCCGGAAGAAGTACAGGCTGAATTACCTGGTGCAACGGTATATGCGTCGTTAGAGGAGGCACTACAATCGGATGCTACATTGTATGTGATTACCACACCATCGCATTTACATAAAGAGATGATCGTTGACTGTCTCAAGGCTGGGAAAGATGTGCTAGTTGAAAAACCTGCATTCCTGACAACGGAAGAAGGATATGAGTTGATGGAACTTGAAGCGAAATCGAGGGGGATCGTCAACGTCTATCAGAATCGTCGTTATGACGGAGATTTCTTAACAATCAAGTCACTACTCGACTCGAATGAATTAGGGGACTGGAAGGTAGTGGAATCGCGTTTTGATCGTTTCCGTCCAAATGTTCGGGACCGTTGGCGTGAAAATGCAGGACCGGGTGCAGGGATCTTGTTTGACCTAGGAAGTCATCTTATCGATCAGACGCTCGCTTTGTTTGGAAAGCCGGACAAAATTCAAGCGGATGTGATGATTCAACGTGTGGGTGGACAGTCTGACGATGGATTCTATGTGACATTCTATTATGGAGAGAAGCGAGTTTACCTTCGCTCGAACCCATTCATCGCTGGAGAGACTCCACGATTCGAAGTGCATGGGACGAAGGGAAGTTTCATGAAATTTGGTCTCGACCCACAGGAAGAAGCGTTGAAACAAGGGAAATTAGCAAGTGACGTGTTAGAGACTGGGATTTTATCGACGGACGAGGTCGAAACGATTCAAGTCGAGAAAGGCAGCTATTTTAAGTATTATGAACAGTTGGCTGAAAGTTATCAGACGCGTCAGCCTATCATATCTCTAAAAGATGCGACACTCACGACGCACTTGATTGAACTTGCTCGACAATCGTCCGAGACGGGTCAAGTGATGTCAGTAGATTGATTTCCATAAGATTTCTAAAAGAACGAATTCGCCTGAGTGTGAGTTCGTTCTTTTTTTGAACAAAAACGTAAAAAGAAATAACGATATTTATTTCGTAAATTACTTTAAACGGATATTGATTGTTAACAACAAAAAGTTAAATTCTTCACTGGTGTGCTCATCCTTTAATGGGAAAAGTGGTTATGGAAATCACTTACTGAAAAGGGGATGAGATGATGGAATTCAAAATCATCAAAGACCAAATGGAATGGGAAAAATGGTTGGATTTAACAACATGCGATGCGTATGATCATTTTGATTATGTCAACGTGAATTGTGAATCGAACGACTCACCAGAGCTGTTTCTTGCCATCACATCGAAAGGGATGCTTGTATATCCATATATCCGTCGCCGAATCAATGAAAAATATGATGATCTTGTAACAGCTTACGGATATGGTGGTCCGTTTCGTGTTGGAACGTTCACAGATGATGAAGTGAAAGTCGCAAGGCAACATTTCATTAAACGTAAGGAGAACGAGAAAACTGTGACCGAAACGATTCGTTATCATCCATTAAGAATTGATGAGGTCATTATGGAAACATTCGGGAGAGCAGTTCCAGTACGAAAGACTGTCCATGTCCAACTAGATGAACCGTATGAATACTTGACTGAGCGGTTCCATAAAATGACGAAACGAAACGTGAAACGAGCCATCCGTGAACAGTTGACTGTTGTGCGTGGTGACGCATCTGACATTCACACATTTATGCATCTTTATGAGGCGACCATGAATCGTCGGGATGCAATTGAAGACTACTATTATCCTGATTCTTATTTCACTCAGTTACTGACGAGCGAATCATTCGAAACCGAGTTTCTATTTGCAGTTTTTGAAAATACCGTGATTGCAGGAGTATTAGTCTTATATGGTGACGAGGGAGCAAACTACCACTTAGGAGGGTCTCTCAAAGACTATTTACCTCTCCGTCCTAACCATTTCCTATTCAGTGAAATGATTCGTCGTGCGGGTGAAAAGGGTAAACTTCATCTGCATCTCGGAGGAGGGGCCGCCGGTCAAGATGCACTCTATGACTTTAAATTGAGTTTTTCCGGAGATGAGCCGCTTCCTTACTACATTGGTCAATTTGTATTCAACGAACAGGTTTATCAGCAATTAAATGCAAAGCACATTCAATTGCATGGATTATCTGATTATTTCCCAATCTATCGCACCCCTGTCAGAATAGAGGCCCCACTTCCGAAAGCAAAATAAAAATCGATGCCGCTGAACAAACCGTTCGAGCGTGCATCGATTTTTTTATGCGGCATCTTCTTCTGTTGATTCAACTTTTTCCGTATGACGGACAATCGGGAAGTTTTTAAAGAGTCGACTTCCAATCAATCCGAATCCGATTCCGAGGATGAATAAAACAACAGCTGTCAGTGTGACGGTCTGCCAGTCGTTGAAGCCATACATGACGAGTAGACCAGGAATACCCGCAGCCGACCCGGGCGCATCATTGATCATACCGGTCATCGCTACAATCAATCCTGCGATTGCACCCCCTACAAAGTTCACACTATAGATTGGGATTGGATTCGCCGAGATGAGGTCGGCCTGTGTCAACGGTTCAATGGCTACAGAAAGCTGGTCTTTTTTCGTACCGATTTTCAGTTGACGGAACAACAGGTAGTTCATCGAAATGGATGCAGTCAACGCGAGAGCGGCAATCGCCATCGGCACACCTGTCAATCCGAGCATCGCCGTCAAAGCCATTGAGCTGAGAGGTGACGTCGACACGACAGTAACGATTCCACCGAGAACGAGTCCCATGACGACCGGGTTTTGCGTCGCGGCGAGTTCGATGACTGCACCGATTTGTGCAAGTGTATTTGAAACCAGTGGGTCCACGCCAGTAGCGACGAGACGTGCGAGCGGTGCCATCACGATGACGTAGAAAATCATATCGACACCTGTCGGAAGATAGCGATTGATTCGTGTGCCAGCCAGAGCCAGGATATATCCTGCGAAAAATCCAGGAAGGATCCCGAAACCAGACACGGATAATCCGATCATTAAGCTATAGACGGGGTTGATTCCGAGTGCGATGGCAACGAGTGCCGCGGCAGCAGGACCAGATAATGAACCGGCTGCCTGCCCGACTTCTTCATATAAAGGGAGTGGCAGTAATCCGCCGATGGCATATGCGTTGAATGCTTCGACGAGGAAGCTTGCGATTGCCGCACCTGCCAATGCGCCCATCGCTTTCATTCCGAATGGCGCCTTGTAACTGAAAAGTGTGAACAAGGCGAGGATGAGCAGTAAAAGTGCAATTCCTTGAATAATGACCATAAACTCTTCCTTCTTTCTATCTATCTGTATTCATTCATAATTTCTTCTATATTCAATGATTGAAAGACTTCTGTAAAGCCATTTTCATCAGAAAAATCAAAATTGATTCATGATACCGTTTACATGAAGAAACAAAAAATCATGGGAGCGTTTTCTTTGAAAAATGACATCAATTATACAAGTTTGGACGTGTCGAGCCGCATCAGATTGGGAACAGATAGGGGATAGATGTTTCATAAAGTATTGGTCGAGGAGGAAAGAACATGCAGAACGAGAACAGGGAATGGCATGCGCTCGAAGTAGACGAGGTTCAATCCCACGTGGAGACTGATGTGGAATCAGGTCTCTCGAAGCAAACGGTCACCAATCGTCAGGAGGAGTTCGGAAAGAACGTTCTACCTGAAAAGGAGAAGACGCCTGAAATCATAAAATTTTTAAGACAGTTCAATGATATTCTCGTTTACGTCCTTTTAGGAGCGGCAGTTGTCACCGGTTTTCTTGGCGAATATATCGATACGATTGTCATCGTCTTGGTTGTGACGGTCATCGGAGTTGTCGGTTATCTTCAAGAGAACAAAGCTGAGGAAGCGCTAGAAGGAATCAAAAAGTTGTTGGAAACGAAAGCGACCGTCATTCGTGACGGTAAACAATCCGAGATTGACTCAAGTGATCTTGTGGTCGGAGACGTTCTCGTGCTCGCTGCCGGTGATAAAGTGCCAGCTGATGCACGGGTCGTTCAGGCAGAAAAATTCAAAGTGGAGGAATCCGCATTGACGGGTGAAGCCACGACGGTCGAGAAAAAGCCAGACGTTGTTAAAGAAGAAGCCGTACTCGCTGATCGAAAAAACATGGTCTATTCGGGAACGAGTGTGGCGACAGGAAGTGCCAAAGCAATTGTCACAGCAATCGGAGAAGGCACTGAACTAGGTCAGATCAATGCGTCCATTTCAGAAGTGCAAACCGTGAAGACGCCGCTCATTCGTCAAACGACGAAATTTGGTCAGACCGTATCAATCGCTATCTTGATTATTTCTGTCATTATTTATGCGTTTGGGTATTTCTTACGAGATTATGAGCCAGTCGAACTTATGTTGACGACGATTGGTCTAGCCGTCGCGGCCATTCCGGAAGGATTACCAGCTGTCATCTCCATTATCTTGGCGCTCGGGGTCCGAAATATGGCAGAGCAAAAAGCAATTGTTCGAAGTCTGCCGTCTGTTGAAACGTTAGGCGCAGTCTCGGTCATCTGTACCGATAAGACCGGAACGTTGACGAAAAACGAGATGACCGTCAAACAAATCGTGACGGCGAAACATGACATTGAAGTCTCTGGAAGTGGATATGCACCGAACGGAGACTTAGAATTGAACGGCCAACCGTTTGACTTGGATGACGATGAGTCAATGATTGACCTATTAACTGTCGGAAAGACGTGTAACGATGCACAGTTGAACGAAGAAGATGGGGATTGGGTCATCAATGGGGACCCGACCGAGGCGTGTTTATTAACTGTCGCTGAGAAAGCAGAGCGCCCAATCGAGCGTCTCAAAGTCATCTCTAAAATTCCTTTTGATTCAGAGTACAAGTACATGGCGACGCTCGTTGAATATAAAAACGAGCGCATGATCTTCGTCAAAGGGGCTCCGGATCGCTTGTTTGATATGGCGGCAACAGATGGCTTCAAACAAGAGTATTGGGATGAAAAGCGAAAAGAGATTGCCGACCGTGGTCAACGCGTCCTCGGTGCCGGATTAAAACGTGTCGACAGTTCAAAACAGTCGATTGACCATGAAGATGTTGAAAATGGTTTAACTTTCCTCGGTTTATTCGGTATCGTCGATCCGCCACGTCAAGAAGCAATCGATGCGGTAGTCGCGTGTCGCGATGCTGGAATCCGAATTAAAATGATCACAGGTGACCATAAGGATACGGCCGTCGCCATCGCAAAAGAGCTTGGTATGGAAGTTGAAGGGGCGCTCGAAGGTCGAGAGCTGACAGACATGTCTGATGAAGAAATCAAAGAAGCATCGATTCATAACGATGTATTCGCGCGAACGAGTCCGAACGATAAACTTCGTCTCGTGAAAGGGTTACAAGAGAATGGATTGATCACCTCGATGACCGGAGACGGTGTGAATGATGCACCAGCCTTAAAACGTGCCGATATTGGGGTCGCAATGGGGATTAAAGGGACGGAAGTCGCAAAAGAAGCCTCTCAAATGGTTCTTGTCGATGATAACTTTAAAACCATATATAACGCCGTACGCGAAGGACGTCGTGTCTATGATAACTTGAAGAAAACCATCCTCTTCCTACTCCCTACGAACGGTGGACAGGCATTACTCGTTGCGATGAGTATTTTACTCGGGGCAGCAGCTCCACTCAGCCCGGTTCAAATCTTATGGGTCAACATGGTCGTCGCAATTACCTTGTCATTGGCAATTGCCTTTGAACCGTTAGAGGAGAGCACGATGAAGCGTCCTCCACGGCCGGCGAACGTACCACTTCTCAGTCGCTATTACATCTTCCGTGTCACGTTCGTATCGATATTGATCGGGGGAGGTAGTTTATGGATCAACTACATGCTTGGAGACTTCGATTACTCGACCGAAAAATTACAAACAATCACCTTAAATGCGATCGTTATGGCACAGTTGTTCCACTTGTATAATTGTCGAACAGAATTGGTACCTGCATTTAATCGTCGTTTCTTCGATAATAAGATCGCGTTTCTCGTATCTGGGTTGCTCATCGCCCTCCAACTGTTCATCACGTATGTTCCGTTCATGCATACGCTGTTCGGGACTGCACCACTTACGTGGGAAGATTGGATTTATCCAGTGGCATTTGGAGCCGTCGTATTTATCATCGTAGAGATTGAAAAAGCCATCTCAAGACGAGTAATTGGGAATCAAAACATACACTGATACGTTTCATGAATGAGGAAAACGGATAAACTGATGGAGTAAAGATGAAGGAGGGATACGATGAAACGAGATGAATCACAACCAGGGGTACATCCAGATCCAATTCCGGATGATGAATCAAACCCGGCACAAAAACCGGCTCCGACCCAACATCCTGATCCAGATCCCGATGAAGAATCGGATGAATAAACGCCATGTTTATGATAAAAACCTCCCCGTCTAATAGACGAGGAGGTTTTCATATCGAGATTACTTATTCGTTTTAGAGGAACGGCTGTTTTGCAGACGATTAAATTTCTTTTCATCGGTGTGCTCCGTGATGACAAAGTCACCGACAGGACATTCCCACTTTCCTTTCCCAACAACGCATTCACGCAACGTCACTTGATCATCATACAAATCAAGCTCTAGCGTTTCTTTTAAAAATTGATCTACTTTTGGATTTGGCACTTTTACATATTCATTCAAGACAAGTTCTTCATTCTTAACAGTCACATAAGAGGTTACTTGAAAATAACGCATGCGATAATCTCCTTTAATTACAAAACTACTAACTAGTATAACGGTTCATGAGACAAAACGGGATATCAATGTTTCATCTCGGCGAGCTCACGTTTTGGTGGTGCTTCGTTAAACGGTTTTTGATGCCGAATCATGAGCCAGAAGATCAAGCCGAAGAGCGGGATGTATGGAAGAGGCCAAAGGCTCATCTTATACCGTTTCGCATCGCGGTTCATTAACGTGATCTGAATAAATGCCAACAAGAAGAAATCGACGGTCATCGTTCGGACAAACTGATTATTCTCCACATACGACCAATATTCTGCAACATTCCCGGTATTCGCGGCAGCGATGAACAATCCAATCGTCACTATTAGCAAGACGACGCCAAGAATGCGGGTCGGAAGCGGTTTGACGGGAGTCGGATAAGGTGATTGTCTTGCGAACGCCAAATAGGGAGCGAGTAAGAAGCCACCAACGAAAAAGCTACTGATGGCAGCAATGAGTGGATTCGGCTTGAGCTGGTTCACTTCTGACCAAAGAAGTGGGAACATCGCTAACGGGAACACACCTAAAATGCTGAATAAAGAGAGGGAATAGCCTTCATAGGCATCCGTGTTATACGTCACAAAATCAAGTAAGAATCGCCCATCAAACGGTACGTTCGGGCCAAAAATAGCCAATGCAATGGCCACGCCCCATGGGATTAATAGAAATTTTCTTGTCATACGAACACCTCGCCCAATAATAGTCGTAATAGTAGTATACCCTCTTTTGGAAACACGAAAAAATGAGAAGATGCAATGGCGCATGTTCTCATTTATTTTCACGTGCATACATTTTAATCATCGTGACGAGTTGCTGAGTTTCGTCCATTTTGGCATCCAGTAAAATACCATAATCATACAATGACCCTAATTGGCTGCGATGTCTGACATGACCGACCAGTTCAATAGGTTGGAGGGTCGGAACGAGATCGAGGACGAAGTGGACCTGTAAATCATCGGAAAGCGGGAAAAGATAATCTGATCGCAACTTCAGTCCATGGGAGCTCACATTCAATAGAAGTCCCTCTCCGTCATAAAGTTCTTTCTCTTCCCAAACGAGTCGATAAGGGATCGTACGGGGATTTGGTAGAATATAGCGAAAAGTTTCCTGTCTGCGATAACGCATCAATTCACCCCATTTCTCTATTCTTTATATCGGACATTTACGATTCGAAATGAAGAGGAAATATGTATAATCTAAAAGTAAGCTCGCTTTACAAATATGAAAACGCTTTCTATAATAGGTGTACGATTTGAATAGGGAGGAGATCAGATGAATGTACATGATTTACTCCGACGTTACTCGATTCAAACACCAGTCATCTATGAAAAAAAACGTAACGGGGAGTGGGTTAAACTCGAGCGTTTGCCTGTCTATACGATTCTTGAAGTCGAAACGAACGATCAAACGATCGAAGCGGTCGCCATTGATCCGTTCAAAGCCATCACCGTCTGTCGTGAGTCGGCATCGATTGAAGAAGCCCGTCCGTATGCTGTTCGTATCCAAATAGAACGACCATGATAAAAGCCGTAACTTCGAAATTGAAGTTACGGCTTGTTTTATGCTGCATGTTGTTCGGCTTCATCTTGCGGATTCGTACGTTTCGCGTAATACATGAACGGTGTCGCCATCCAAGCAATCACGAACTTCGCCACGTACGTCGTAATGAAGATATTCCACCAAATCTCCCAATCCATTCCCCAGAAAGCGATGATACAGAATGTGAACGTATCAATTAATTGTGAGAGCACAGTCGAACCTGTCGTTCGGAGCCATAATTTTTTCTCACCCGTTTTGGCGCGAATCTTCGAATAGACGAAGACGTCAAACAATTGTGAGACGAGGTAAGCGGCAAGGCTACCGAGCGTGATCAATGGAAGCATCGAAAAGAGTGCCTCAAAACTTTCGTGCATGAAGAGCGCTTCTTCGAACGGTTCATACAATAGGGCGTACTGCATAAGTACAGTCGAAACGATCAAAATGAAGAACCCGAGCCATACCCCTTTTCGAGCCGCAGCTCGTCCGTGTTTTTCGTTCAAAATGTCAGTCGCTAAATAGAGCGAACCGTAGACGATGTTACCAAGCGTAAAAATGTATCCGCCAATTACAATCTGTTGTGTGACTTGAATATTTGCTACGACCGAAGCCATCGCAATCCAAGCATATAATCCGACCCGTCCAAACAATTTGTAACTGAGGACGAGAAGACCGAGTGTAAGGATGGCAGAAGGAATCCATAACCATTCGTTTAGCATGAATCATGCTCCTTCCTCTAACTATTCAATGATTTCAACTTTTCAAGTTTATAGAGGAACGGAAATGATGTCAAGGTGATGTACGCTCAGGCTGATATATGATCCATGCGATACGAAAGCAGTTATACTCCGCTCAGTTCGATGTTCAAACCTTTTACAATACTAAATGCGCTCCCGAGCACGTCTGCTTGTTCTCTCCAAGTCAACTGATGCTTCGTTTCTTTGAAGTGCTTGATCACGTCTTGCGAATAGGTTAATGATCGAAGGACGGAATCGATTTCAACGTGTTGAATATGATTGATGTCGAATTGTTTTAAGTGTTCGAGCCCAACTCGTAATTCTTCGACGTTAGTAGTGGTTTGATCCAAACGATTTTGTAGGTCGATGGATTCAGTCGAGTCAGGGTTCTCACATGTGGCTTTACATGCCCAAAGACTTTCTGATCCGTCAGCGAATGTGGCGAGCACATCACTACTTTCTGATCGTAAGTATCCCCAGAAGATATCAATTTCTTCTTGGGTTGGTTCGCCTTTAAAAAATAGAGTTAATTCTCCGACGGTTTCTTCGGATGTTTCAATGGTGTTTTCTGTAACTGGTTCAGGTTTTGAGTCCTGATTAGGACTAGGCGAACAAGCTGCTAATAAAATCATGACGGTTCCTATTCCAAGTGCTCGTTTCATCGAAACCCTCCTGTAAAAGATATGGTAATCCAAATTGTACCATTGATTGTCGTTAGAATGTTCATCAAAAACGATATAGGGAAGGGAAGTTAAAAAAAGCACCTCCTGTCATAAACAGGAAGTGCTCTAAACCGCTTCGTTGAGCGGTATGTTTGATGCCTCCGACGAGAATCGAACTCGTGCTGCAGCATTACCATTGCTGAGGTCTGCCACTAACCTACAGAGGCGTTACACCAACTATGTTACACAGGTTACTCGCGTTTTTCAAGCTTTTTCAGAATAATAAGACCTCCAATCTTCTTTACTTAGAAGACTGGAGGTCAAAGGGTAAATACTTATTTTGTGCGGATCCAAACAGCACCTGCAGAGTTGTCTTTCGCTTCACCGACAACGTCAACGACGAGTCCGTATTGCGGAAGTTTACGTCCTGCATCTGGGATGAGTGAGTTGATGTACGAATTCGCATCATTGAACTGCTTCACGCCAGCTTGTGCTTTGTAGTCATACACACCACGACTTGGTGAATCGATGTACCAAGCGAGTGTCTTATCGAGACTGAACGCAGCGTCAGCGATTTGGTAACGTGTGCTACCAGCTACCGTTTCTTGACCGTTCAAGTTTCCGATGAGAGCTTCAGGGTGAGAGTCGACGACACCGAGGAAACCTTCACCAGGGTGGACACCGACCCAGTTGTCAGTGTAAGAGTCATCACCATACCACACAACAAGACCTGTGTTGTATTTCACGCCACGACCGTTGAGAAGACCCATATCCGATCCGGCATGGTTACGCCATTCGAGGTAGTAGTAGTGCGGTTTCGAATCGTATCCGTCTGAGTTGACGAATCCATCGAGTGTCACGGCTTCAGCACCTTCCGCATCATCAGCGAAGAGTGTTGCTGACTCTGACTTGATTGACAAGTTGTCGACTGCGAAGCCTTTCATTGCGACGCCGCCGTCTGTCACGTACTCAAATACGATTTGAACATCTTGTCCAGCGAATTGTGAGAGGTCATATGATTTGTTGACCCATGCACCGTTCGTTGTCTCAGCAGGGTATCCAGCTTCGTTCTCGCCGTTGATGTCGTCACCGAATACATCAAGTACGACTTCTTGACCACCACTTACAGCTTTAATGTACAAGTAATCATAATCTGATTCGACTTCGTAGAATGAATCGAATGTGAGGACGCCATCCGCACCAAGTTTCACGCTAGGTGTTGCCATCTCTGTATGGATGTCGTCACCTTTAGTCGAGTAATAGTAGCGCTCGCCATAAGCCGGTTCGATCCCTTTAATCTTCTTATCAGGAAGGTTGACTTTGACGATTCCTGGGTTGTTCGACTTCGTTACCGATTGGTCGAGTTGTGAGACAAACCCTTGAGAGTTGATATCTTCAAGATCGACTTCTGTAATATTAGCCCAGTTTCCACCCATGATTTTTTGGAAGTACTCTTTGTTTTGTGGAGAGAAGCTTGTTGGTTCCGTACCAGCGACTTTACCAGCCCAGCTACCGCCACTCATGATTGACCATGATTGTACTGGCTCACCTTGACCTGTGTATTGTGTATCGTACTCATCTGGAAGACCGAGGTCATGACCAAATTCGTGTGCGAAGACGCCGACTGCGCCATCTTCAGGTTGAATCGTGTAATCATACGCAGCCATTTTTCCGCCCCAGTATGGAACTGCAGCTTCTGTGTTGGCTACCGGATAAACGCCATTGAGAACCCAACGGTGTGACCATACTGCGTCGTCACCAAGTGCACCGCCACCAGCTTCTTGACCAGTACCAGCGTGGATGATCATCAAGTGGTCGACGAGGCCGTCCGGCTCATTGAAGTCACCGTCGCCATCTAAGTCGTAAAGATCGTATTGGTCATGCTCTGCAAGGTTGATGCCAGATGCGACCGCAGCGTTCAATGCATCTTTGACGAGTTGACGTGGACCAGGGCCAGCATTGTCATGACCGCCTGTTGAGCGGTCAGCGCCGTAGTCTTTCGCAGTTCCAGGAACGCTTAGCCATTCTGAAACTTCACCGTCGACCGTATAACTGCCACCCGACTGTTCTTCATAATATTGTTTAAACGTTTGAACCTTCTCACCGTTAAACAGTTCGAACGACTCATCACCGAACATATATTTTTCATAATGTTCCTTGCTGAAGTTGTCACTATACATATAACCTGGATCTTGCTCGACGTTATTATGTTTGAAGTCACTATACTCGACGAGGAGGACGAGGACTTTATCTTCACGGACCGCGCCGTTGTAAGACGATTGCTGCGCTGGAGAAACCTTCACTTGACCGTTCGGTTTTCCTTTACGGTAGTTCGCTTGTCCTTTTTTCGCTTTGTCGAGAATGCGTTCTGTTTCTTTTTCGAATTGAGTATGTATCTTCTCTTTTGCTTTTGAAGCTTTCTCATTCAATTCGTCGACATGTTTATGTGGATCTTTGGCTTCACCTTGTTTTTTCGCGATGTATGCGTCGACCGCTTTCATGCGTTCAGATGCTGACAATCCTTTTTTGATGACACCGCGTTTCTCAAGTGCTTTTGCGAGACGCTCTTCATCGATGATGTTGTGGTCGAACGGAGCGAGCGAGCTCGTTGTCGGGACAGATGGTGCAACCGATAGCGGTGCAGCACCAGCAGCCGGAACGATGCTGACTGTCATGGCAGATGTCATGAGAGCCGCGAGCGTCGTTCGACGGATGGAACGTTTTTTCATTTGTATGAACCTCCTGTAAAAAAATAATGGGAAAATGTGTGAGCTTGTTGTAAATGTACCGTTTGTGTCTGATTAATGTCAATATTCAGAAAATAATAACCAGAAAAAGAGTCTAAAGACCTATTTAGTCAATATGAACTAAATAGTCTTAGACTCCAGGTCGATATATCCGTAATGGAACTTCGATGTTTTTCGCTTAATGTGAGTAAAACCATAGCGTTCGAAGGCATCGCTCTCAAAATGCGCCTTTAGGACAATTCGTTTTTTTGCTACTCGTTTTGCTTCGTCCATCAACTCTTGGGAGAGTGGGGAGGTGTCGGCGATTGAGCGAAGTGGGTTCAGATGAACCGATTCTGAAATCGTCTTTTCGAACATCGGATCGAAGTAAATACAGTCGAATGAATTTTCCGCACACGATTTCAAATATTTGAGAGAATTGGCATGGACGACCTCAATGCGGCGCATCGCCTCATTGACGTGTTCATCTTTCTCGACCCAAACGGTTAGGCCCTCCCGGACGAGCTGTGCTGTAATGAATTGGCTTTCGAGGCCAACGATTTTTCCCGTGGGACCCACAGCGTGGCTCATGACGATGCTGTCCGAACCTAATCCGAGCGTACAATCTAAAATTTGATCACCTGGTTTGGTTTGTAAAGCGTCAATGAGCGGATCGGTTCCACCACGACTGAGTTGTTTCACCCGAAAGACAGAGCTAGAAGGGTGAAAAAAGAATGGTTCTGTAGTGTGAAGTGGTGTGTACTCGACGCGTCTCTTGTCAAATACAAGTACGTCCTGGTGATGGCGCTTTTTCAGTTCATCGATGGAATGTTTGCGTCGATCCACAAACTTCATATTGTATTCTGCGGCATGAGCATGTGCCCGAGATAACACTTCATCTGTCGGACGTAAGCAAGTGGTTACGATATACATAGTAGGGCTCCTTCACAAAAAATGAGACGCAGAGGCGTCTCATTTTTTCTTACTGAGTAAGTCTGATAGTTCATCGATCAGTGCTTTATGAGAAGCGAGTTCTTTCTTCTTCTCATCGTTCACGTTCACTGGACGTTTTGAACGGCTTTGAAGCGCTTCAAGCGTCTCGTCGATTGACGATTTCAACGTATCACGTTCTTCAGGTTTCAATGATACTTCGTGCGGATTTTCTCCAGAGGCATCTAATTCGCGAAGGCGTGCCATCAATTGCTTGGCCTCACGATTCAAATCAACAAGCAATCTGTCAATTTGTTCCAATCTCAATTTGATTCCATCTCGTTCTGTAAACATCTGTTTCACCTCTTTTTGCGGTTTAACCCTAAGGTCTCTTCCTGTTTACTTTACCATAAAATTTGTTAAACGAAACTACCGGGAATATATTCCATTTATTTTGAGTATAAGAAACATTGTTTCTCTATCCCCACACGAAGTTCACCTGCTATACTAACTGAGCTAATAAGGAGGTGGGCGGATGGAAACGACAAATCATCCACCAAAAGCGCTCAAGGGAGCGATTGTGTCAATCACGGCTTATTTGATTTTATCTGTATTAAAGGTCTTCTTTGGATATTTATATGAATCAGAGGCGGTATTAGCCGATGGATTCAATAATACGACCGATATCATCGCGTCCGTAGCCGTTTATATCGGAATTCGTGTTGCGGCGTTGCCACGGGATGCCGAGCATAAATATGGGCACGCGAAGATGGAAACCATTTCAGCACTCATTGCCTCATTAATCATGATTGCAGTCGGTATTTTCGTTTTCTTCAATAGTCTGTCGAATTTAATCGGGGGAGAATATGCAGAACCGAATCCGCTAGCAGCGGTCGTCGCGTTCGTCAGTGCGCTCGTCATGTTCGGGGTGTATCGATTCAACTTGAATCTTGCGAAGAAAACAAAGTCATTGGCACTCAAAGCTGCGTCGAAAGACAATTTGGCGGATGCGATGATTTCTATTGGTGCGACACTGGGAGTCTTGTTCGCATATTTCCAACTTCCGTGGATGGACACGGTGTTAGCAATTGTCATTGCCGGTATGATCATCCGGACGGCGATTCAAATCTTTTTAGATGCCACCCATCAGCTTTCTGACGGGTTCCCTCCACATCTCGTCGAGTCTTATGAGGAAACGATTGATCAATTCGAACGTGTGAAAGAAGTTCGGGAAATCAAAGGGCGTCATTTAGGAAATCACGTGATGCTCGATGTGACGATTGCAGTTGATGGCGATTTAACAGTGGACGCGGCTCATGAACTATGTGATGAGATCGAACGAAAACTAGATGAGCAGCATGCGGTCGATTCGGTTCATATTCATATAGAACCGATATGACGTTCGGTTATCTTTTGCGCTTCATGATTGGATTCGTTTATAATAAGCGCAGACAGATATTGAACTACTAGTTAAGGAGGGCACGGGATGAACATCGTGCGTCAACCTATTCGCCAGATTGATGAGATCGAATATGAACACTTTCAAAAATATGGAGAAAACTCATATGGTGTTTCTGCCGAAGAGTTAAAAGGAATCCTCGAGGAAATGGGGACGGAACAACTTTATCACGCAGAAGAGCACAGCTATGGGGAAGACTTCTACTATGACTTGATGGTCGATGACAAACTTGTCGGTAAAGTGTTGTTACTCAAACTTGCCCGGGTATATCAACTTGACCTGATGGTGTTTGATGCATACAAAAATAACGGGTATGCGACAGAAGGTTTACGTCTTGCCTTACTAGACTCTAAATTGATGGATGGACAGACTGTCCGAGCCGGGATTCCGCCGACGAGCCCACATCAACAAGAAATGCATCAAGTGCTCGTTCAAAACGGATTTGAAAAGCGGAACGGTTTATATTATTTAAATTTTAAGAAACGATATGTAGTTAACCATTAAGCTGACGGCGTCTCGCACGTCAGCTTTTTTCATATGGAGGGGTAATGATGAAGCAAGTCACCATAAAAGATATCGCCGAGATTGCAGGGGTCGCAAAGAGTACGGTCTCACGTTATTTGAACGGCGGATCGGTAGGAAAGGCGACTAGAGAAAAACTTGATCGGGTCATCCGGGAAACGAATTATGAACCGAATCAATTTGCCCAGAGTCTGAAGTCAAAACAGACGAAGATGATTGGTGTCATCGTTCCACGACTCGATTCTTACGCCGCTTCACGGACGATGATGGGAATCGATGAACGGTTGACAGAACGAGGATATCAGATGCTCGTCGTCAATACGGCACAACAGACAGAACGGGAGATTGAACAACTGTACAATTTGGCCAAACAAAAAGTCGCCGGCATCATTTGGCTCGGGACGACGGTCACGGAACGTCATATTGAAGCGATTGAGGCGATTCAAATTCCGGTTTTGCTAATCGGTCAACAGCATGACAACGTCCACAGTCTTGTCTATCCAGACTATGAAGCCGCATATGCCCTTGGGACTCGATTCACCGAATGGGGACATCGGAACGTCGTGTATGTCGGTGTTTCGGAGGCGGATATCGCAGTCGGACAAAATCGGCGTGATGGTTTTTTGAAGGCGCTTCATGAGGCGGGTGCACACGTCAATCTTGTTCAGACGACATTTAAGATCGAGGACGCCATCCCGGTCGGAGAACAATTGGCGAAAGAAATTGATTCGACCTCACTCATTATTTGTGCAACGGATAATATTGCACTCGGCGTGTTGAAAGGCCTAGCGAATCAAGGTATTTCAGTTCCAAATGATGTCTCAGTTAGTGGTTTTGGCGGTTATGATTTCACGGAAGTTCTACACCCATCCATTACTACCGTCCATCTCCCGTATCGACGAACCGGGGCAAAGTCGGCTGACATGATGCTACAACTTTTACATGGTGACGACGTTCCGATGAAAACGTTCACAATTTTTGAATTAAAAGTGCGCGAAAGCGTTGACAAGATAAAATAAATCGTTTACATTTGTGTTGCGGAACCGGTTCCGCAACATTTTTTATTCTAAATTGGAACCGGTACCATTTTTGTAAAGAACTTATATGATTTATGGAGGTGGACGATATGAACACCGTACATTGTATCGGCGAACTACTGATTGACTGGGTGTGCGAGGATGCTTCGAGCGACCTCGTCAACGGAACGACGTTCGTCAAAAAAGCAGGTGGCGCACCTGCGAATGTTGCGGCAGTCGTCAGTAAGCATGGAGGACAATCCAGTTTCCTCGGTCAAGTCGGGAATGACCCGTTCGGTCTCTTTTTAAAACAGACATTGACGGACAATGGCGTCGACACGGACAATCTCGTGGAAGCGGGGGATACGACATTCGCATTTGTGTCGATTCAAGAAGACGGGGAACGAGATTTCACGTTCCGACGCGGAAGTGACGGAGATTATGCGTTTGAATCCATCGATTTGTCATTGATTCAAAAAGGAGATCTCATTCATTTCGGTTCAGCGACAGCATTACTAGACGGAAAACTGAAAGACGCGTACTTCAAATTATTGCAATTTGCAAAACGGGATGGCTTGTTCATCTCATTCGACCCGAACTATCGGGAAGCATTGATTACGGACCTCGAGCAATTTAAACAAGATGCGAGACACTTCATCGCCGAAGCGGACTTCATTAAATTGAGCGAAGAAGAAGCACACTTGTTAACCGACGAAGAGCAACTTGATGAAGCGGTTCAAGCACTTCTAGAGTTAGGCGCAAAACAGATTGCCATCACACTCGGCTCTCGTGGCACGTTGATTGCGACAAGCGCGCATCATGAAATCGTTCCTTCAATCTCGATTGATAGTGTCGATTCGACGGGAGCGGGAGATGCGTTCGTCGGTGCTTATTTGTATCGATTAGCGACACTCGGATTTGACCCGGAGCGCTTACGTTCCGACATTGAATATGCAAACGTCACAGGTGCATTGACTTGTACGGCATATGGAGCTATTCCAGCAATTCCATCACGACAACTTGTGAATGAAACGTTAGGAGGGAAATGAAGATGGATTACAAAAAAGAAGCAGCATCGATATTAGAAGCGATTGGTGGGAAAGAAAACGTTGCGGCAGCTGCCCACTGTGCGACTCGCCTTCGTCTCGTTTTGAACGATGAGTCAAAAGTCGATGAGAAAAAACTCGAGGAACTTGATGTTGTCAAAGGAACGTTCTCGACAGGTGGTCAGTATCAAATCATCATCGGACAAGGTACGGTAAACAAGGTATACACCGAGTTCTCACTATTGACTGGGCTTGGTGACATGTCCACGTCAGATGTGAAGTCGGCTGGGGCGAAAAAGATGAATCCGCTTCAACAATTCGTCAAAATGTTATCCGATATCTTCGTACCAATCATCCCGGCGATCGTTGCCGGCGGTCTCTTGATGGGGATCAACAACTTATTGACAGCACCTGATTTGTTATTTGAAGGACAATCATTGATTGATCAGTATCCAGGTATGGCTGACCTTGCAGCGATGATTAATACGTTCGCAAACGCCGCCTTCGTCTTCTTACCTGTCCTCATAGGATTCTCGGCAGCCAAGAGGTTCGGTGGCAACCCATATCTTGGTGCGGCCCTCGGGATGATCATGGTTCACCCGGACTTGATCAACGCGTATGCACAGGCAACGGTTGAAGACATTCCGGTTTGGAACATTTTCGGTCTTGAGATTGAGAAGTTAGGATACCAAGGACAAGTATTACCAGTCCTCGTCTCGACATATATTTTATCGAAATTGGAAATCAACATCCGGAAGTTCATGCCGGCATCACTTGATATTTTGCTCACACCGTTACTCTCGCTCCTCTTCACAGCGTTCATCACGTTCGCATTCGTGGGTCCAATCACACGTGAAGCAGGGAACTTGATCATCGATGGATTAGTATGGACGTATGACTCACTCGGATTCGTCGGTGGTTTGATTATGGGTCTCCTCTACGCGCCGATCGTTATCACTGGGATGCATCACAGCTTTATTGCAATCGAGACTCAACTCCTCGCTGATATCGCAGAAACAGGCGGGTCGTTCATCTTCCCAATCGCAGCGATGTCGAACGTTGCTCAAGGGGCAGCTACGCTTGCGGTCTTCTTCTTGACACGCGATAAGAAGATGAAAGGTGTCGCTTCAGCATCAGGGATCTCGGCACTACTCGGTATCACAGAGCCTGCCATGTTCGGGGTTAACTTAAAACTCCGTTATCCGTTCATCGCAGCGATTGTCGGTTCGGCCATTGCATCTGCTTTCATCGTCGGAAACGACGTATTGGCAGTAGCGCTCGGCGCAGCTGGATTACCTGGAATTATCTCGATCGCACCAGGGTCAATCATCTCGTATATCATCGGAATGGCGATCGCATTCGCTGTGACGTTCGGATTGACATTCATCCTTGCAAAAAGACAAGCAAAAAAAGAAGCGGTCAAACAAGCCGCATAATGAAAAAGGAAGTGACACTATGAATTGGACGAAGGCCGAACGTTATCGTTCACTCCGTGACGTGAGCGCCCTCGAGATGGAGGTGCTCCGAACAAAGACGGCCGCATCCCCGTGGCGGTTTGGATACCATATCCAGCCGCCGACGGGCCTCCTCAACGACCCGAACGGCTTCACATATTATGATGGAGAGTACCATCTATTCTATCAATGGTTCCCGCTCGGGCCAGTTCACGGTCTCAAACATTGGTACCATGTCTGTTCTACCGATCTTGTCCATTGGACAGACCGCGGGGTGGCGTTAGTCCCTGAAACGAAGGAAGATTCCCACGGTGCCTATTCTGGAAGTGGATTCGTCGTAGACGACACCCTTCACGTGATGTATACCGGGAATCATCGGACAGACGATTGGACGCGTCACGCCTCGCAAATTATCGGTGTCCTACGTGACGGGATGATTGAACGCCGGAATGTGGCCATCCCAGATATCCCGGCTGGCTATACAGAACATTTCCGCGATCCGAAAGTGTGGGAAGTAGCTGGCACATTTTATGCGATTGTCGGAGCACAGCGCACAGATGAGACGGGCTGTGTCGTCTTATATCGTTCGACCGACTTGAACGAATGGACGTTTTTAGATGAAGTGAAAACCGAGCTCGAGCAGTTCGGTTATATGTGGGAATGTCCGGACGTTTTCGAGATCAATGGACAGCATGTCTTGATCTTTTCTCCTCAAGGGATCGAGGCGTCAGGACATCGCTACCATAACATCTATCAGTCTGGCTACTTGACGGGTCATCTCGACTTGAATACGAACGTATTCAGCCATGGTGCGTTCGAGGAACTGGACTTCGGTTTCGACTTTTACGCTCCGCAAACGACGGAGCATGATGGTCGTCGTATTCTAGTCGGCTGGATGGGCTTACCGGAGATTGAATATCCGACAGACCGCTACGGTTGGGCCCATGCGTTGACGTTGCCACGTGAATTATCACTAGAAGATGGCATGTTGAAACAACGACCTGTTCCTGAGATGAAGAAGCTTCGACAAGGTGAATTTGTCAATGAGACAGATACGTATTTGGAAATCGATACACCTGAGCGCTATGAGCTTGAATTATCGTCGACTGGTGAAGACTTCGAGCTAGAACTATTGAAGACAGATGATGAATCTCTTGTGATTCGGTATGAGAAAGAAACTCGTGAACTGACGATCGATCGGACAAATGCGGGTGAACCGTTCGCAACGGAGTTCGGGACGACAAGGACAAAAGTGATCGACGTCACGTCCCTTCATCTGTTCGTCGATTCGTCGAGCGTCGAATGTTTCGTGAACGATGGTGACGCTGTGGCAACGCTTCGTGTCTTCCCAAGTGATAACGAGAAGCGGATTCGCTATGTCGGAGCGGAGGCAAGTCTAGTTGGCTGGAAGTATGAATGAGTGTAAAAGCTGAGCGATTGCTCGGCTTTTTTTTATTTTCCAAATGTTGAAACCGATTTAATCGATGCGACGTATATAAGACGAGAGGGGTGAAGTAATGGATAAGTGGGTTCGTTGGGCAGCTGAAGTTCGTAAAGTGACGATGCCTTATAAAATCGATACAGAAGAGCTCGAAAGAGAAGAAATGGAACGCGTGATGGTAGCAGAGTCAAAAACACGGGAACGATTCAACTCTGAACCAGTATTGGACTTTTATGATTTAGCGCAAGTCAGAGTGTTCGCGGAAATGTTGCGAAGTTCGGAAGAAATCGAAGGCATTGAGATTGAAGTGGCTCCTGATTTCGATCTTACATTGCATTATAAAGGTGGAGAACAGGAACGCTATCAGCTTTGGCTCGGTCAATCGAACCGCCCAAGTGTCATCACGAAATTTGAACGAGGGGACATTGTCTGGAGGATACCGGAACATAGTACGAATCGATTAATCGAAGTCCTCGGGTTAGATACGTAAAAAAGCACCTCTTTTTGAGATGCTTTACGAGTTGAAACGGATAAATCGTTCGATTTGTCGCTCTGATTTTCTCGCTTGCCGTCCGACCCAAATCAAATGACCAGGGCTGTTCAGAATCGTAAGTTGAGCATGTGGAATCAAGCGCTTCGCGTAATGTGCATGCCGAACAGGAACGGCTTTGTCGTTTTTCGAGTGAATGATATAGGTTGGGCATGACACACCGAGTAAGACCTCACTCGAGACGCGTTGTTTCAAATCGAACTGTGCGCCAAGTCCAAAAGCCATTTGATTCGCGACGCGTTTCAGGAGGAAGATGTCATAAGGTGACACCTCTTCTCGAATCGTCTCGAGTGCCAATACGCTCGTCGATTGAATCATACGGGCCGTCGCTTCGAATGGATGTTTTTGAATCGCCCGAGCGATAAACTGTTTCATGATGTACTGCAGTGCGATAAAGGCGGGTTGGACGACATTCCGGCTGACCGTGTCCCGATATGGAAAATCGACGACACTCGTCACGGCGGCCGCGAGTGTCAAACTGAGTACACGCTGATTTTGGGAAGCAAGTTCAATCGCGGTCGGTCCTCCGGCAGAGATGCCATAAACATGATATCGATCAATTTCAAGCATTTGCATCAAATGAGCAAGTCGGGATGCAAAGAGTTGAGGAGATGCTGAAAAAGAGTAAGGTGTTTCTCCATATCCGGGTCTAGATGGGACAATGACCCGAAAACCTGACAAAATTAACTGGTCCACATGGTATGGTTCTAAACTAGATGATTGGGTCCCATGAATCAAAACAATAACAGGACCGTGACCACGGTCTATATATTCAATTTTTGAGCCGTCGACGTGTGCATAATATTTCACTTCAGATGGCGCCTCCTTAAACGTTTTGTAATGGAAAATACCTTTATTTCGTGGAAATAAAATGATAATGTCTGTTTATACATATTATAGATATAGAAATGAAAGGGGATAGAACCGTGAATAACCGAGAGCGGTTACTTGAAGTTCGACGTTTTTTCGAACGTTACACGGACGAGGCAAATCCTAAGACGCTAGAAGATTTGCTCGAATACTTGTCAACGATTGGAGATACTTCTAAGTTAGCAAAAAAATCGGTGAAAGACGATATCCAGGCACTGAATAATTCGGGGTTTGAAGTGCAGGATGAATTGGAGAAGAATGGTCTCGCCAAAAAATATTGGCACTCTGCTCGTTTATTCGAGATTCATGAACTTCGGATGATGGTCGATGCGATTGTCGCAGCCAAATTCATCTCAGAAGACGTAACCGAAGAAATCGTTGAAAAGCTTCAAATGTTGACGAGCAATCCTGAGGCGAAAACGCTACAATCGATCATTAAGACACCGAAGAAAAAACACGGACAGATTCCGTATCACATCGACCGCATTCAGCGCGCGATCCATGAACGAAAAGCCATCTCATTCCAATATACGGATGTCATCGGATTCGACGTGACAAAGCGGACGTTCCCGCTCCGCCGTGACGGAGAACGATACGTCATCAATCCGATCGACTTGCATTGGAATCACGAACAATATTACTTGATTGGCATCGATGAATCGATCGGAGAGGTTCGGAACTATCGGGTCGACCGAATCGTCAACTCCGAGATTGTGGAAGACGGCACAATTCGTCCGAAACATCATCTTCCAGATGATTATTACCAAAAATCATTCAATATGTACAACGGCTTAGATGAGCAAATCGTTTTATCGGTCGACGAACGCGTTCTCCCGGTCATCTTCGATAAGTTGGGGGAAGACGTCTCCGTGTCCGAGCATGGCGAACGATTCCTCATCCGTTTTGATGCGGCCGTATCGGACGGATTCATTTACTGGTTGCTCTCTTTAGGGGCACAAGTAGAAGTGGTCGAACCGCTCACGCTTCGCGATCATATGAAGGCGACGATCGAGAAGATGGCAACTACTTATGAGAATACAAGCATTCATTCATCCATCGAGTAATCAGATGTGCTATACTGCTTGCGACACTTAATGAAGGGGGACAGGCGGATGTTGAATTGGATGCCATTGATCATTCCGATTGTCGCTGTCATTTTCGTAACGATCGTCGCAAGACGCGCCATGAAAATGGATAAAGAGAACTAAGATGAAGAGACATCGTCCATTATTGGGAGATGTCTCTTTCGCTATGGAGGTAGAAAGTGGATACGATTACACATACGTTATTCGGTTTGACGCTATATGGTGCAGCCGATAAACGCGATTTACAACAACATGAAAAAAGGGCCTTGTTCGTCACGACGCTCGTCGGGAGCCAAATCCCGGACAGTGATGTGATTTCAAGACTATGGGACACGGAAGGGATGTATCAGATGTGGCATCGGGGCATCACACACTCAATCTTTCTCGTCCCGCTCTTTGCACTACTCATCTACATACTCGTTCGTCTCCTCTTTGGAGTGACGGACATCCGCTATTTTTGGTGGGCTTTATTGTCTGTGTTCATCCACAATACATCCGACTTGTTCAATGCGTGGGGGACAGGGTATTTTGAACCGATTTCGGACGTGAGAGTTACATTCGGTGTAATCCCGATTGTCGATTTTGTCTATTGGGGAATCTTCTTAGTCGCCTGGCTCGTCGCCCGCAAACAAGAAGTGCGGTATACGACGTATCGGTATGCATGGGCTGCCCTCGTTCTTTATGTCGCGATTCAAAGTGCGCAAGGCGCCTATTTATATCAGTCTTATTCAAAGGAATATGACGAAGTGACGCTCTCGGCTTCATTTGTCCCGACTCAGTTCACGGTGATCACGAAGACTGACGAAAACGTATCGCTCTTTCAAGATTCGATATATCAAGAAGCGAACTTGCGATACGAATTGACGAGTGCCGAAATGACGAGTCTTGAACCATTGTTTGAAGCGAATCAAGAGGCACTCACTTTGACGAAATGGTCGCCGTTCGTCGTCATCGTGGCGAATGAAGAACGGCTCGGTGTATTTGACCCACGTTTTTATGATGGGGAATCTTCCTTCTTGTACGAATATATAGAAAGGTAGGACGAATCGATGGGACGTATCCGCTATCTCTTTATTTTCGCCTATGAACAAGCACTCAGTTGTATATTCCCGGTCGCCATCTTCGGAGCGCTCGCCGTCACAAAAATTGTGGAGTTGCCGATTCCCCGTTATGACGTCTTACTCATCTGGTGTTTGTTCGTCCAGGTGATCCTCGTGAAAACAGGACTCGAAACAATCGAAGAAGTGAAAGTCATCAGCTGGTTCCATGTCATCGGTCTTGGTCTTGAACTATTCAAAGTGCAGATGGGGTCTTGGAGCTATCCGGATGAGGCGTTCACAAAAGTGTGGGGCGTCCCACTCTATGCCGGATTTATGTATGCGAGCGTCGGAAGTTATGTCGTTCAGGCGTGGCGTCGTCTCGATTTACAGTTCACTCAAATGCCTAACCCGATCATCGCCTTTGGACTTGGCATTGCGATTTACTTCAACTTTTTTTGGCACCATGTGTGGTTAGACCTTCGGTGGCTATTGATCGCACTTATCTTTTTGGCGTTTGGCCGCTCGATTGTCTCGTACAGGCTGGATGACCGGCGATTCAAGATGCCGGTCGTGCTTTCGTTCTTCTTGATCGCCTGCTTCATCTGGCTCGCTGAGAATATTGTGACCTTTTACAACGGCTGGGCGTATCCGGACCAGTTGAACGGTTGGGCCATTGTGGATTTAGGAAAACTGTCCTCATGGTTCCTGCTCGTCATCATCAGCATCCTGCTTGTCGCTTGGCAAAAGCGAAAGCTGGAGTATGAAACGACTTAACTCGACGTATGTCGAGTTTTTTTGAGGGATCACGAATCCTTTTTTTGAAGAAAGTCGTATTACAGAATGAGGTGATTGGGTTGTTGGAAATTATATTTTATTGGTTGATTGGATTATTGTGTCTAGGATCTCTTGTCATCTATTGGAGAGAGTGGAGAAAGACTCGGAATCGAGCAAAACTAGGACAAGCTTTTCTCGCGATTTTTTGCTCTGTTCTTGTACTTGGGATGGCAGGCATGGAGACGTACGACCGTATGACGACGAATTACATCGTCGAGACGGGAGAATGTTATGTCGTCGATGACCGATCATCGAAGGGTTCATCGAACGTGACGCTATGGTTCGGTGAGCGGTCATACGGCTTCAAGGAAATTCCGGACGTTGCATATGGTCCAGGACATGTGTTTACATGTCGCGCGACGATGACGAAGCAGTTTCAAAGCGGGATCGATTATGAGTTGAGATCTATGGACGGCGAACTATTGTTTTCGACTGAATAGGAATAGGATACAAGTGACTTGTACTGAATGAATTCAGTACAAGTTTTTTGTTTGCGGTTTCAAGGAAAATAAACCTAATTTACAAAAAAAAGGTATCTAAATTCCAAATATTATGTATATTAGAAATATATATATGTTCTGCATATGAAATGAGGAGGGAAGTAATGGGTACATTCGTGTGTAATCAAATGACTCGAACGTTTTCCGGTGAAGGGGTCGAAACAAATGCGTTATCAGATGTTACTTTGACGTTTAAAAGTGGAGATTTCATATCCATCATCGGTCCTTCAGGTTCGGGTAAGTCGACGTTGTTGAGTTTACTTGGAACGTTAGACGCTCCATCGAGCGGTGAACTGTATTACAATGATCAACTCTTGAATAAACTGAAAGCTAAAGAGTTAGCTGACTTCCGATTCGAAAAAGTCGGATTCATTTTCCAACAGTTTCATCTCATCCCGACTCTGACCGCAGTTGAGAATGTGATGGCACCGCTATTCGGTCGTAAAGTCGACTATGATCCGAAAGAACGCGCACTCGCTCTGTTGAATCGGGTTGGGTTGAGCGACAAGGTAGATGCTCTCCCGTCACAGTTATCAGGTGGACAGCAACAGCGCGTCGCAGTCGCACGCGCGCTCATCCATGAGCCGGAATGGCTACTCGCGGACGAACCGACCGGAAACCTTGATTCCGAGACGGGTGAAGTCATTTTTGAACTGTTACGAGAGTTGAACCGGGAGAAGGGATGCGGCGTCATCTGTGTGACCCACGACCCGGGTATTGCCGAGCGAGCCGAGGTGCAGGTTCGGATGAAGGACGGTGAAATCATCGAGGTGATTGATACGAGGGTGACAATCCATGCTTAAGTTCATCTGGAATTCATGGTGGCGTAACAAGGAACGGTTCATCCTGCTCCTCGTCGGTGTCTTGATCGTCAGTACGGGGCTGTCGTATCTCGTAGGTTTGACGGAGTTGAACAAGGGGACGGTTGTCTCTGAGCTCGAGAAACGGTGGAAGTCTTCTTACCATATCGTCGTTCGGCCACCGGGCACGCGGAGCGTGACCGAGGAGTTGAACCTCCTCGAGCCAAACTATATGAGCGGACTACAGGGTGGGATCACGCTCGAGCAGTATGAGCAGATCAAGCAAATCAGCGACATCGAAGTCGCGGCACCGATTGCGATGATCGGGTCATATGACTATTTCAAAGATGTCGGAGAATTTAAACTAGATCAACCAGTTGTCTATCGTGTCAAATTCACGGAGCAAACAGATTCGGGTGCGAAAGTCGAGTCTGACGTCTATTCGACCTATTTTCTAGGACAGTGGCAACCGATGGATGCTGATCCTAATTATGGTCTGAGCCCCGCCATGCCAGGTGGGAAATTTACAGCCGGCTTCGGTTCGAACTTTATGATAGCAGGCATTGATCCAGAAGCTGAGGCGGCGCTTGTCGGGTTAGATGGGGCAATGATTGAGAAGAAAGGCATTAGTCGATACTTCGAGCAGACAGGTCAGACAACAGTGGAGAATGGAATCATTCAAATGCCTGTCATCATGAGTACGAAAACGTTTGTTGATTCAACGATGGCATTTGACTTAGAGGAAGTTAAGTTACCATTTGAATCGACGAACACGAGAGAAATTGCTTCGAAAATTCGAGATGCGGGTGGACAAAAGTACCTTGATACGTTAGATGGAAAGCTCCTTGATCAAATCGAAAGCATTTCCTCCAAACAAGTACACAAAGAGCTAGTCGATACATTTCTAAAAGATGGCACCCTTGATTTTGAGAATGATGATCAAGCCTTTAATTTCCTCGCTTTTAAACCTTCGTCACTCAATTATCAAACTGTCAAAAGTCCATTCGATGAGCGATGGCCATTTGCCTATCAAGTACAACCTTACGAAGTACCCGAGGATAGTATCTATCCTTACAAACAGATGTATCGTCCTTTATCTTTGTATGGCGAAACGAGTGATAATTGGCCGAGAGTCAAACTAAATTACATCGGACTCTTTGATCCAGAAAAGCTAGATATGGCTCGTGACCCGCTCACTGATTTGCCGATGGAAACGTATTTTCCAGCAAAGGCTGATTGGGTGATCGATGCGAATGACGAACCGGTCAACCCGGTGAAGCAGATGCTGCCGGTCAATAACGACCGTGGTTTCTTGACGCGCCCACCTCTCGTCCTGACGACACTCGAGGCGGCCGCCGCCATTATTGGTGAGAAACCTATTTCAGCAATCCGTGTCAATGTGAGCGGGGTCGATGAGCTGAACGAGGAGAGCGAGGCAAAACTCCAAGCAATCGCGAAGGAGATTGAGGAGAAAACGGGACTCATCACTGACGTCACGCTCGGATCGTCCCCGCAAATGGCGCTCACGTATCTGCCAGGCCTCAAAGAAGGAGAAGCGCTCGGCTGGGTTCAACAACCGTGGGTCCGCCTGGGATCCTCGTTCACCATCTTCGAGGAGACGAAGATGGGCATGGGTGGCGTCATTGCTAGTGTCATCCTCGTCGCAATTTTGTATGTGTTCACGTCGAACTTGATTATGCTGTATGCCCGGAAGAAAGAGTTCGCGGTCCTTCTTTCACTCGGCTGGGGACCAAGACAACTCTCACGCCTCCTCTTGATGGAGGCATGCTTACTTGGCAGTGTGGTTGCACTCATCGCATGGTTGATTTTGGGTTCATTTTTGCTCGCAGGTGATACAGGAACAACAGGATTACGTGTGATCCTGATTGGATTCGCAGGTTTAGCCATCTATCTTTTAGGTTCGCTTGTGCCAATGCTGATGATTCGGTGGATTAAACCATATGAGGCTCTACGTTCTGGTGCGACGACACGCGGATTACGGCTCGTTCGGTCCGAAGGCGTGATTGGGATGGCGTTCAACCAGCTCGTCACACAGTGGAAACGAACAATCTTGACGCTCCTCGCGATTGCCGTGCCGACGAGTCTGTTCATGTTCTTCTTATTCGTCTCCGTCCGACTGCAAGGTGTCATGTTCACCTCACTCCTTGGGGAATACGTTGCACTGGAAGTGGGAACGATGCACTATGTCGCCATGGGTGTCTCGCTCCTGATTGCCGTCCTGACAACGACAGAGGTCATGTGGCAGAACATCAACGAGCGCAGAAGCGAGATTGCGATCCTGAAGGCGACCGGCTGGCGCTTTTCGAACATACGTGGACTCGTGCTACTCGAGGGAGGTCTGCTTGGCTTAATAGCAGGGATGCTCGGACTGATAGTTGCAGGAATCCTTGTCTGGAACGTATATGGATCACTCCCGCTCACCGAAGTACTTTTCCTCACGGCGACTTTACTCGTCCCAATTTTGACAGGGCTCGGCGGAGCACTCCTTCCCGCACAGATGGCTGTCAACGTGATGCCTTATCAGGCAATGCGTGGGACACAGGTGAACACGAAGAAGACTGAGAGACGCTTCAAGTGGGTCTTGGGGACCGTCGGAGGTGGTCTCGGAGCAGCCGTAATATTACTCTTTTTCTTTGCATTACCAGAAGGCGGAGAGTTGGAAACGACTGATACGAGCAGACCAGCCGTTCAGGGAACGACGGGTGAGAAATTAGCGGACCTTAAAGAGGATCAAAAGAAAGAGCAACCTGCTAAAGACGAAACTGATTTGGAAGATGCTATTCAAGAGCGAGGGGAAGCCGCATATCAAGTTTTTGAAGTGGATGGCTTAAGACAAGAAAAAGAGGAAATCCAGGTCTTCAAACCGGTTGATTCACCAAAGGAAATTAACATTTCGAATTCTAAATCACGCTTACTCACGATTCCAATAGAACTTACATTGAAAGTAAAAGATGTTCCGGGTCAGGAAGACTTCATCTTTAGATTTATGCCGCAACATTATCCTTTACTAGACGGCAATGGTGACAAATATGAGGTGGAAAAGGTAACGATACTTAAAAAAGATGGATGGGATGGTAAAAATCAATTAACTGCACCGGCGGATATAAGAGCTTTATTGACTTATGAGATCCCAAAAAATGTTGAACAGGTTGCTTTGCTCGTGAATGGGCAATTATTTATTGGTGAGCATGTGTATGTTATAAATTTAGATGTAGAGTAATAGAAGTTGTGATTTGATTATAAGCATATATGATGCCTAAAAAACTAATGTCAAAAAAACTAATGTCAAAAAAACATGTTCGAAGCCAGAAATATAGCTTCGAACATGTTTTATATGTAATTACTTATTTTTAATTGAATCTGATTCCTTTTTTGATTGCATCAGTCTTTTTCGCTTCCCCTCTAAAAATATCGGAAGTATATTCAAAAAGATTGCGGCAATCGTTAAGAACCAAAGCGCGCGTGACATGCCGGGTACGACATCTGTTATGGCACCCCAGTCCTTAGCTTCTACCCAAATGTTGAGCAAGCTATATTCGGCGCATAGCGTGAGAGCGGTCAAGGACAGCGCAATCGCCATCGGTAGTTTGTAATCCTTCTCCATCATAAAGACAGTCAAGTTCAAAAGCGTGGCTCCAATCGCAGCCAGTCCCAAAACAATCCACATCTTTTCAACCTCCTAAATATTTCTATATACATATCATAGCATACATCATTCTCCATATTAATTTCTGAAAATTGTTTCTATTCACATAATAGTTATGCTAGAATCAATGGAAAGTGTCTTTGGATATAATTCCCTTTACAAAATGAAGGAATAACGTACATCCTTCCACACTTATGATTGAGATATGTCATCCAAAGGAGACGGAACTATGGCCTATATTGCACGAAAATCTGCACATCTTGTCATCGCATTCTTTGTCTTGATTGCGATCAGTGCGCTACCGACGCTCGTCGTTCAAACAGATTTTAGTCTGACGAGTTACTGGAACGGCATCCAACAACAGCTGAACCAACTCCAAAAGCTTGATGAGATTACATACTACAACGTCACCGCTCAAACAGATTTACCTTTATTACCTGCACTTGGACCGCTCGTCAAAGAGTCGGTCATCATTTTTACGACGGCGCTTGCCGTGTCGACTATACTTGGTCTCATGTATGCCTACTTCTATTATCGGAGCGGTAAACGGGTTCGTACTGTCCTGCTCCAAACGAGCCAGACGCTTGAGATGGTTCCTGATTTATTTTGGTTAATCTTTTCACAATTTCTCGCCATTTCTATACATAGAGTAACGGGATTTGACCGAATCGAAGTTGCTGGTGGGTTCGCAGAATACATACGATTTCTACCGATTGTTACATTGACACTGACGACGTTGTTCTTCTTTATCAAATGGCTGACCATCCATATTCATGAACAAGAGGCCATCCCTTACCTTGAACTTGCTCAAGCGAAAGGGATTCGACCGAGAGGGCTGTTTTGGAACCATTTGTTGCCGAACATCATCTATCGGTTCTACCTCTTTTTCCGTTCAAACATCATTACCATCTTATCGACGCTTCTCATTGTCGAATATTTATTTAACGTCCAAGGGCTGTTTCGATTCGCCGTCTACAATCCACAGATGGAGATCTTACTCGTCATTTTATTTGTTATCTATATCCCGATTTTTCTGTTGGACCTATTCATTGAGTGGATTATTCCGAATGCTTGGAAAGGAGGGATTTGATGCGACGCGTATTAATGCGGGACCCGATTTTTATCTTCTGCTTTGCAATCGTAGCGGGTCTACTGTTGATGAGTTTTGGAAATACCGTATTTCGTGATGGGAACGTTGATCAAACTCTTATGCTCTACTCGGATGAGGGTAGACTCATCGGTAAACCACCACTTGAACCGTCAAAATATCAATGGCTCGGGACGGACAATGCGGGATATGATTTATTTCAGATGTTCGTCGAAGGTTTTAAGTGGACGGTCGGGATTTGTGCGATTGTCGCGCTTGGACGCATGACGATCGGTTTATTGGTTGGGATACCGCTTGCTTTCAGGGGAGCACGATTGAATCACTTCTTTAAAACGTTGCTCGATGGATTCTTGATTCTACCAATCTCTTTACTCGCATTGATGATGCTCGCGTCGACGATGATCTTTTGGGATTCGACACAAGTACCTCCACTGTGGGATCGAGTGAAGATTGAGCTGATCGTATTGGTCGTTCTCGGACTTCCTGCCGTCACGCTATATCTCATCACGGAGATTCGACAATTGCTACAACAAGAGTTCATGGTTGTTGCCGAGACGCTCGGTGGGAGTGTCTGGCATCGTGTGAGACTACATCTCTTGCCCCACTTGATTCCGACGCTTGTCATCGTCTTCATGCAACAGTTTGTACAGACGCTCATGTTGCTCATTCATCTTTCATTGTTTGGAATCTTCTTTGGGGGGACTGTTCTCTTACAAGAAGGTGTCATGCCAACGATTTATGAATGGTCTTCGATGTTCGGATACTATTTCAGACAATTCACAGCGATGACATGGATGACCAATCATCTATTCATGATCCCGGCAATCGCGCTCGCAGCGCTGATCTTTATTTTTAATGTATTGACGAGTCGACTCGAACGGGCATTCCGTCTAAGGCGTCAAGAGCCGACGGTGACCGAAATGAACGTCGCACAATCAGAAGCAGCTGCCGCATCGCTTGACAATCCGTTTTCCCTCGTCGATGTGAAAGTCTCTTTAAAGAATGGATCGGATGATCTCTAAGAAGGTCATCCGGTTTTTTATGTACCGAATCGACTGAACTGTCATGATTGCGGGAACGTGTATAACAAAATGAAGTGACAAGTCAGAAAAGGAGTGAATCGACGTGAAAGCTGCGATTTGTACCGCATATGGAGGTCCGGAAGTGCTCGTCATCCAAGAAGTGGACCGACCGAAGCCGAAAAGCAATGAGCTACTGATTCAAGTATATGCATCGGCCGTTCATTCAGGAGATCGACGTCTTCGCGCACTAGACGTTCCGACATTCGGAAAACTACCGATGCGAATGGTTGTGGGGTTCAAGGCGCCAAGACAACCGATTCTTGGTGTCGTGTTGGCAGGTATCGTCGTGGAAACAGGCAAAAGTGTGAAAAACTTTCAGGTCGGAGACAACGTCTATACGCTCACGGGAATGCGGTTTGGCGGATATGCAGAATTCGCTTGTGTGAACGAATCGAAATGTGTTGTGAAGATGCCTGAGCATGCCAGTTTTATTGAGGCGGCGGCACTTCCGTTCGGAGGGACGACCTCGTTACATTTTTTACGGAAGGCACACATCGAACGGGCGAAGAATGTTTTGATTTATGGTGGCGCAGGTGCAGTTGGCTCCACTGCCGTACAGATTGCGAAACATTTCGGCGTACATGTCACGGCAGTTTGCCATGAGCGGAACGTGGAGCTCGTGAAGCGACTCGGGGCAGATGTGGTCATCGATTATTTGAAAGAAGGATACGACCGCGAATTGGGTACGTATGATGTGGTGTTTGATGCGTCTGGAAAAATCGAAAAGCGATTGGCTCGAAAACATGTTGCGGAGAACGGGTCATTCCGTTCTGTTGCGGGGCAGGGGCCAGCGAGTGAACGAAAAGAGGATTTGATGTTTTTGAATGAACTGTTCGAATCAGGTGCATTGCAACCCGTCATTGATTCGGTTTATCCACTCGATGAGATTGTCGAGGCACACCGATATGTGGACCGAGGGAAAAAAGTTGGGAATGTGATCGTGACAGTCAAATAGGAATAAGTCAGATGATCGATGGTATTATGAAGAAGTATTGAATTCGTGCTTTATGGTGAGGTGCATACAATCATCTCCCATACATATGAATACTAGACGTAGTCAATGGAGCGGGGGACTAATGATGAATGTACTAATTGGACAACCAAAGATGGAACGAAATCTCGAGCAACTGAAGCTAGAGATTGAGTCGAACCCTACGGTGGACTTGATTCTCTATCCAGAGGGATATTGTACACATACAGAATTAGATGTGCTAAGTAACTTAGCGATTAAATTTAACACATCGATTGTTTTAGGGTATCGAGATGACACGAATATAGATCGGGTCCTCATTATAAACAAGAAAGGTGAGACGTTGTTAACGCGACGGAAAACACCTGAGAATGAGCTCTTGTTCATGCCATCAAATGTCACGGATGGATCGGAAGAATACGGATATTTACTTTGCAGGGAGATTTTTATGGGAAGTGAGGGATTAAAAACGCATGAGCAGCTATCCATCATCTTCAATCCAATCGGGGTCGGAATGTTTAGTGAAGAACAGTTCACGGAGTGGTCGGAAGAAGCGAGAAAAATTGCGATGGAACGAAAAGCGATGATCATCGGAACGAGTCATGCAGATGGGTCGTATCGAAATTGTGGAATTTCGATTCCCATCGCATATTGCTTCGATGAAAATGGGGAAGAGGTGTTTCTATCGAAAAATGATACGAGGACGCGAGTGTTAGAGACTGATTCAAGAGTTACTACATTCGTCTAACAAACTGTGACATCCTTAAATTAAAAATGAAATACGTGTAGAATGAATCTTTTTATTTCACATACCAAATTTAAAGTTGAACTAGAAAGCGAGTACTTATGAGATACCTTTTCAAACGAAAACACAACAGTGAATGTAATTGCTCGAAATGTGGCACGAAGACAGAAAGTGAAGTGGGTTTTGGATCGATTATGCCAACCATTTTAGAAGGGCTGTCGAAACGGGAGATGAAGAGGCGCGTCGTCTTGACTGATGATGTGTGTGTCCTCGATGAAACTCACTTTTTCATTTATGGATGTCTCGAGATTCCGGTCATCGGGGAAGAGGATCCATTCATCTGGAACGTCTGGGTATCACTCAGTCCGGATAACTTTTTCAAAGTCATCGATTTATGGGAAGACCCAACACGTGTTGACCTCGAACCGATGTTCGGTTGGCTATCGACAGATCTCCCGATTTACCCGGACACTATCAATCTGAAAACGAATGTTCATATGCGTGAAGTCGGACTACGTCCGTTGATCGAACTCGAACCGACGAATCATCCTCTCGCTGTCGAGCAGCGCAACGGCATCACGAGGTCGCGGATTGATGATATATTCCGACTCGTTGAACGTGACGGATAAAGGAGGATAACAGGGTGAGTCAATGGAAGTCATCCTTGATTTTCGATTTATATTCAGGAAATCAAGCGCTCACTTCGATTCAGCAGAAGATGTTGGAGCGAATCGAGTTACTTATTCACGACAAACGATTCAATGAACTTGAACATTTCATGCGCGATACTCCGGATATCGAGCAGCTGTTGATTGACTATGTGCTGCTTGATCCAACCGATTCATATCGCTGGGATTTGCTGATTGGTTACGAACGGATGGATCGGATTGAAGATTATGATCGAGTGAATGCGTTTTGCCGAACAGCCTTTTCATACCATCCAGATAAACCCTTCTATTTTGCCTTGGCGTTATATGATATAGGGTGGAATGATTTCGAGATGGACGAGAAAGTCATTGAGGTGGCGAATCGATGCATAGAAGAGGCTTCAGCTGAGGTTTCTGCATTGATTTGTCTAAGCATGTCAAAAGCACTGCGTCATATGGAGCGAGAGTATCTTCTCAGGGCCATTGAGCGATGTCCATGGGCTGTTCAACCATTCTTTTCTTTAGGTGAGTATTTCAGACAGTATAACTGGAAGTTGGCCAAATCGTATATAGAGAACGGAGTGGCTCAACTGGCTTTGATTTTCGACGATTCAGGTGAAACGTCAAAGTCAGTGATGGGCTTCAACCCACACACTTGGCAGAGGAACGTTTGTAACGAGCTGTTAGGCATGGATATGAGTTCGGCAGCATATAAAAAATACAAACGAATGACCAAGTAAAGGGATGAAGAATAGTGATGAGGAATGTGAGGGAAGATTTCATGAGAATCACAGAAACGATGCTTTACACGAACCGACTTGGTGAAATGAAACGTTTCTATACAGATCAGCTTGGATTATCAGTCATTGAAGAAGACTCGACGAGCTTTCGAATCAATCTAGGTGAAGATGCGTTGGTGTTTCAAGAAGCGACGACCAATCAAGAGCGACAATATCATTTCGCCATCAACATTCCGGCCAACCGATTCAAAGAAGCGAAAGAATGGATCAAATCACGTGTCTCACTTTTACGTGAAGATGGGGAGGATGAGATTTATTTCGAAGGAATTGATGCCTCGTCACTTTATTTTTACGATGCGGACGAGAATGTCGTCGAATTGATTGCGCGACATTCAATTAATGTAGAAAGTGATGCAGATGTATTTTCTACTGATGACTTTCTTGGAATCGGCGAGATGAGCCTGACTGCAATCAATCCGCTTCATGTCGCACAAGAACTTGCGAACATCGAGATCCACCGCCGAGACGGTAACCCAATCGATGAGCGTCACCTGAATTTTTTAGGCGCACCGAATAGCGATACATACATTTTATTGGTTCCACAAGGTCGTGTGTGGCTGTTTTCACCTAAGCTGTCGATACAGAGCCCGATTCAAATGACCATCAATCGACAATACGTCATTGAAATCGATGAGAATCATAAACTTAAAATTCATACGAATAAAAAATGAGTCCAATTCTGAACTCATTTTAGCTTATCGATAAAATAACATGTTCGAACTTGTCCTTCTTTTTTCACGCTCAGATAGAGTGAAGGTCTCACACAATTCCTAGTTCGTTCTTCGAAGATTATTCAAAATATAAAATATATATGGTTCTTATTATTCCCCATAATGAGATAGATGAATAAACTGTCACCATACTCCAATACAATTTAGGATGATTCAATCTTTTAAAGTAATGTACACTTAGAGTTGTAACGCAAACCGAAAAGACCGGAGCCCAAAAAAGGGCTGAAAGTAGCAACAGTGCATAATTTTCAGTTGGAATTAGTATAATCAACTCATCTGCTAATACCCACCAAGCCGTAAAAGAAAGAAGTATAAATATAATTTTTTTCAACATAACCTCCGTATGCAAGGACATATATTCCCACTACTTCTATTTTATGAAGTAATGCCGATTTCACTGCTCGGTAAAATAATTTTTAAAGCCGATATTTTGAAAATGAGTCCATTTCTGAACTCATTTTTTTTCGTCTTCACTCAAGTACATCCGAATCTCATCCAAACTCATAAAGGAATTCTCTAAGGTCACTTCAAATGATTTGTCTAAACAATCAATCACAAGCGGTTCGCTATCAAGACGAGAGTATCCATGTAACAGTGGTTTGATGCGTTCATGAACAATTTGTGCCTTTTCGAGTGAGGTTTGCGGAAAGAGGATGGCGAACGTGTCTGTGGCAACCCGATATTTTTTATCGGTCCGTCGTGTTGCTTCATGTAACTCGTCACTGAAATAATCTAAAAACCATTCATATTCGGATAATCCGTATCGTTTTTCGAAATCGTTTAAAAGCGGCAACGAAATGAATGTGACGACGAACGTTCCACCACTTCGAATCAATCGATCCCGCTCTGCTTCAAGGTCCATGAAAAATCGATTTCGATTATCAAACCCGGTCTCCGGATCGACAGCAATCAGTTGACTGACTCTCGCTTCTGCGACGTTCAAGGCAAATTGTGAGCGGAACAGGATGACTTGAAGCAAGTAAGCTAGAATCGTCAACATCGCTACTACCAGAAGAATCAGTAGTTGAACAATAAAGGGAATCGGAGTTCCAGACATCATGATGAAAAAGTAAACACCAAATCCTATCGAGATCAGGACACCAGAAGCCCGATGGATGAGAAGTGTTGAAAGGTAGAGGACAGGGATATAGATCATCCACCAGATGGGTAGATTGTTCATCATCAGAAGAGAAGATAATAAAGTACTTATTGTCAACGACCCAACGATGAGCGCAATTAGTTGAAGTGACATGGCAGACCAATGCCGCATCTCGTCTCCTCCTCCCTAAAAGAAATAAATTGTAATAGTAACACTATTATCCATTTTCCGAAATAGTGATGGTTCAAACCGATTCGGACACTTGATTCATTATAAGTGATTCTTCAAATGAATAACGGGATATTTTTGAAAAAACGCGAATGTTTCAGAACGCTTCTTTACCGAAAGCGAATTCATTTATTGGTGTATAATGGAAATGAGGTGATGACATGAATCTAAAACATATCTTAATTGTCGGTGGTACCGGAATGTTAGCTGAAGTCACATCTTGTTTGGCAAGCGAACATCTTGTCACTGTTATCGGGCGAGACCCGGAAAGAATGGCAAAAGTCGTTCGACAAACCCCTGAAACGTGTCATCCGCTAGTTGTCGATTATCGTAACGAAGAGGACCTATCAAAAGGGCTTCAAGAATCAATCAAGCGACACGGACCATTTAAACAAGTCATCGCGTGGGTGCACAAGGACTCCGGGAAGGCGATGCAACTCATATTGAATCATTCTTTGCACGCAGATGTTCTACATATTTTAGGGAGTCAGGCGAATCCTGAACATGAGAAGAAGGCTTTGAACATAAGCGAACATCAAACATACCGACAAGTTCAATTAGGTGCGAAGCAGGATGGTGAGAACTTTCGTTGGTTGACGCATGACGAAATTCTGCACGGTGTGATTGATGCGATTGAGCACTCATTCGATTATCAATTACTTGGTCAACTTGTAAATAAGAGAGGTACGAATGGATGAAACAATGGATTGGATCAGCTGCTTTGTGCATCAACAAAAAAAGGGAAATTCTCCTCGTAAAGAACCGTGATGTTCAACGATGGAGTTTGCCATCAGGTGGTCTAGAAGACGGAGAAACTCTGGAACAGTGTTGTCAGCGCGAAGTGTTAGAAGAAACGGGTTATCGCATTTCTGTTAATCAACGACTACACATCAAACAAGCTATCATGTCGAACTATCAAGTCGAGACACATTATTTCTTGGCAAAGTGTGAAGAGCGGGTCGAGACCGCTAGGATTGATTCGGATATAGAGGAAGTCAATTGGTGGTCGCTTCATGAGTTAGAACGATTAGACCATGCGTTTCCAGAGGATCTCGAATTGATTCGAAGGTGGCTTAAATGAATAGAATGATTGAAGTCAATGGGTATGATGTTGAATATCGTTTATTCGGTTCCGGGGAACGCCTGATCGTGGTCATGACAGGTATGGGAGGTTCATTCGAAGAGTGGGTTTCTCTTTCCGAGCAATTAAGTGAGTCGTATCAAGTATTACTTTATCATCGCCCCGGTTATGGTGAGAGTGAGATGAACGATTATTCGAGTCGAATATCATCTCACATTTTGGAATGTACTGAATTATTGAACGCCCTTCAGCTACATCAACCGATTCTAGTAGTCGGTCATTCTTACGGTGGTTTGTGCGCGCAACACATGGCTAAAGTTTTTCCGAATAGAGTAGGAGGAGTCGTACTCGTCGATTCCACTTCCCATGATTTTTCTATATTAGATGACATAGAAACTCCGGTGATGGATCGTCAATATTCCGATGAAGATTGGCGGACGATGTGTCGTTCTTATTCAAATCTAACAAAAGAAGAATTAGAGCGTCTTCATCAACCAGAATTTTCACTCGAGCAACAAGGCTTATCATCAGATGCACGTGCACGTCTTAAACGATTTTATCAATCTCCTCAATTGTATAAAACGATGTTGGAAGAAGAATCGTTCTGGCGTGATGACGCCGCGATCATCAAACAAATGGGCACATTTTCATCGATTCCGTTAATTGTCATCGGCAGAGACCATGAAGCGATGATTCAGGAAGGGATAAATGGAGGGGTGCCTGAGTCAGAAATTCGCTTACTAGAGGAAACATGGCATGAACTCATCCATCAACAATTGAGTTTATCGAATCAATCTGAACTCATCATCGCGGAAAATGCAGGACACCAAATTCACTTACAACGACCAGACATTATCATCGAGGCTATACATCGAATCGAACGAGCCAGTCGCATTTAAACGACCGATCTATGAATTAAGAAGCTTCTTCAATTGAATCGTGAGTGAAATACTCCCGTTTCGAACGGTCACGAATGACGTACAACGTGAAACAACCGATTAAGAAGAAAACAATTGAGAATGCGAGATAGACCGGACGAATCCCGACCAATTCGGCAAGGAGTCCGATCCCGAATGTGAGAACGATGACGAGTAGCGACTCTGCCACACTGATGACACCCGAGAACCGACCCATGATTTCGACCGGGACATGGTGTTGATAGAATGACAAAAAACCGGTATTGGCAAAGGCAAGCGCGAACGTCAGAATGAAAAATCCGATGGAAGCCATCGTGAACGAGGATGAACCTGCGAATAGGAGATAGCCGACTGGTGTCATGATACCCCCGAATCCGATACAAAACGATAAAGAAAGACGGTGACTCCATCTTGAATTGATGAGTGACCCAACGATAATCCCAATTCCAGCGATACTGACGAGAAACCCATATCGGCTCTCAGACAAGTGTAGGACTTGGGTCGCGAATGACGCTTCCAACGAGTCAAGTCCAGACATGAAGATCGTCGTGACGCAGAATAATCCATAAATGAGCGTCACATATCTGGCATTCGAAGCGAAACGGATGACGACCTTCCAATCTTCCATAATCATTCGAACAGAGAATGGTTCAACAGACGCATCTGTTCGAAGATGAGACGGAAGGAGAAGCAGCATGCCTACCGAGACGATGAGTGCGAAGGCGTTCACAAAAATCGCAAATGACGGGCTCCCGACTAGAAAGAGTAATCCCGCAATCGTCGGACCTAAAATAAAACCGGATGACTGCACAAAATTTTTCATCGCATTGAACTTTTGTCGGTTCGAGGCAGGTACGAGTTGCGTCATGTAGACCAGGCTCGATGATTCGAACAATGAACTCATCAAATTCAGGATGAAAACGACTCCATAGATGAGCCACAAAGAATCGATCCAGCCTAAGCTGAATACGAGACATGCGCGCAGGACATCTAGCAACATCATCAATCGTCTCGTATCGACCCGATCAATCAGGCTACCTGACCATAGGTTCGCTGTGATTGAAGCGAGCGGGACTAGTACATAGAGAATCGAGACGGCGAATGGAGACCCCGTCATCTCGAGGACGATCAGGTTGAGCGCGATAAAGTATACCCAGGCACCGAGATTTGAGATTCCGACACTGACGAGCAGCAGCGTAGAGGTTTTTCGAAACGAGTTCAAGTCAATCACTCCTTGTGTTTTTAATCACTTTCGCAACGCAAAAAAATCCCACCCCCAAGAACGAAGTCTTGGGGACGAGATTCTCATCGTGGTGCCACCCCTGTTCGTCCGCACGTCACCGTACGAACCTTGTTCGGTACTGCCGAACGAGTCGGACGATACCTCAACTCTATAACGGGAGTGCCCGTCGCCATATCCCTCGAGATGAGTTCCATAGCGCTGCTCGGAGTCTTGTTTCGATCCATCCTCTTTACCCCTTTTCACCGGACGGGGCTCTCTACGAAAGATTCATGGATGTACTCTTCTCTTCATCGCGTTTGTCAGATCATTTTTGTAAGAATAGCATATTGTGAAAATATTGGAAACAAAAATTTCAGTTATAACCATAATATAGAAAGTTAACTAAGAATCGAGGTGCAGTGTTGATCAACTTTAAAGAAATAAAAGAGACGAACCAAGTACTTGCGACTGTTCATAAAATTGATTCCAATGAGTTAGATGGCTTCATGTCGAAACATTCAGCATTGATTGGGAAATATGATGAATACGTCACGAAGAGCTATATTGACGTTCAGCGACACAGCGATTGCGAAGAAGCCAATCAAAGACAACATCATGTTCATATCGTTATAAAACCTGCACTCAATGAGCTGAAAAGACATGTTTCACGAATTACCTTACAGTCTATAGAGGATGAGCATCACGTCACTCGCCTCATGCGAAATCGGATGAATCTTTATCATGAAGAGAATGTTGAATTATTGATTGAAGAGGATCAACTCATACAGAGATATTTGCAAACAATCGGTCAATTGACTGACCCGACAGATGATTCTAAGTCGATTGCGGAACTTCAAGGAGACCTATACGATGCTGACGAATCCATCCGTAAACAGGCTTTTACGCATATGTACAAAGCGTATGTTTCAAAAGAAGATGACATCACTGAATGCTTGAAAAGTCTTATTCAAAATCGGGAACAGCAGGCGCAACGATTAAATGTTATGAGCTATCGCGAACTAGCTTTCATGAAGCTAGGACGTTTAGATTATGACGTCGACGATTGTATGCGATTTGCGAATCAAGTCAGTAAACATTTTGAGCCACTTCGCCGTTCGTTTCAGCAACGACAGACAAAGAGGTTGAAGAAGTCGAGACTTTCGCCATGGGATTCATTGATTTCCCCTTTTTCGGATCACCACAATCTATCCGTTTCGCTGAATGATTTAATCGTTGGAACGGAACGAATCTTGAATGAACTCGATCCTTACTTTGGAAAACTGTTTTTTGACATGCGTGCGAAGGGCCATCTCGATCTATCACCTCGACCGAATAAAGCGGGAGGTGGATTTTGTGAATCTTTACCCGACTCAAAATCCTCTTTCATTTTTATGAATCGTTTTGGTGGATTTGATGACTACATTGTTTTATTACATGAAATGGGTCACGCCATCCACCATGATCTTTCACAGCAACACCTATTTTTCGAAGCACAGACTATTTCGTTTGAAGTCGGCGAATTCGCAGCTATGTCACTAGAATTGTTTTCGTTGGACCATTGGACGAAAATCTTTTCAGATGAACGAGCTTTCATTCAAGCTAAACTAGAACAGTTTCGGTTGATGATCGAATTTTTACCAAGTGTTTTCATCGTGGATCAGTTTCAACATAATCTATATGATGCAGAAAAGAACGTGGATACATTTGATGAAATCTTCGAACGCTTAGTCGATCAATATGAGACTGATTTGATTGATTGGAACGATGTGAGTGATTTAAAAGGAAAACAATGGCTGCGCGTGATTCATCTTTTTGAAACACCTTTCTATTACATAGAATATGCGCTTGCTCAGATTGCCGCACTTCGCATGTATATGCAGTATCGGCAACATCCAGACGGCACTCTGAACAAATATAAAAACGCATTAGCATTAGGTGGTACTGCTTCGATCCCTAAAACGTATCATGTGGCCGGCGTATCCTTGTTTCCATCTGAGGAAGAATTGGTCGAGTTGACTGAGTTCTTAAAAGCTGAGATCGAACAGCTCATGACGCAACTGAATGAAATCGATTGATTCAAGGATGATTGTTCATATTATTAGAAGGCTTGGTTTTTAACTATAATCGGTAATTCAATCAGTTGTTTTAAAATTGAACGATAGAAGAAGATTGCGAATATGCCAAATCCAATATACGTCACGGCCATCCATCTGGGTGAAACGACATCATAGGCCGAGACGCTGATAGCACCAATGAGAAGCGCACCTCTGTAGCGGAGACCGTTCACGGCCAAGTATTGACTACGGAGGTGGTCTTCTACGATTCGAGCAAGCATGGCTTGATGGATGGGGACATACAGCAGTTCTCCGAACGTGAAACAAGCCGTACCGAGCACTAAGATCGAAAAGCTATTGGAAATTGGCAACATAGCGAATCCGAGACTGAACAGCGTAACCCCTGTGTAAAGTAGCGCGCGTTCAGAGAGTGATCTGGTCCAACGCATCATGACCAGACCGAGCAATAATACGAGAATCGTATTTTCCGCTCGAAGTAATCCGAGGATTTTCGTCCCATCTAGTGAGAAATGAAAGAACGGAACAGCTTGTAACGTTTCAGCAAAGTGAATCGCGAGATAATGCGTCAGTTGCAACTCTAACGACAACGTCAAAATACCTGCGATAAGGTATTTTAAAAAGAGATGGTTCTTCATGACCGTTCGGTAACTTTCCCATACACTAGTGGTCTTCTGTTCTTTTAGTGGTAACGGTTCATAGAGGTCTTCAAGTCTAAAGAAAATGATCCAAATACAACCGAATGAGATGACAGTAGCCGCCATCAATAGTGAGAAGAGATGTTGTTCGAAGAAAAAACCTCCGAGCAAACTACCAACTACAATGGACCCGTTCATTAGCCAGTAACTGAGTGTATATAAGTATTTCCGCTGCTCGGGTCGGCTATCGTCGATTAAGATGGCTTCGTTTGCTGGCGTGATGGCACTACTCAGAAGATTACTTAAAAAGAAGAAGACAAATAACAACATAGCACTGCCAACAATATGCGAACCTGCGATTGTCATTCCTATATAACACACGAATCGTAGCATTTCTCCGATGAAGAGAACGCGCTTTCTTCCATATCGATCGGACAGAAGACCACCATAGAGGCTCGTGATGAATGAGGCAATCATCGTCATGACGATGAGCGGTCCGGTTTCAGTTGCACCGAACTGTCGAACAAAATAAATCGTCAAAAAAGGAAATATAGCGGTTTGTGTCAGCTTTTGAAAAAAATTCAAGCCAAGTCTTACTTTTAGGTTGGGATGAAGCGATTGAAACATATGAAATCACCATCTTTTCATAAGGTCAGTGAAGTGGCCACTTGACTGTTATGAATAGTATGCGTGATTTGAAGTGAATCATCGTGCAGTATGTTGCTCGATTTTGGTGCAATAATTTGGAGGGATATATGGAACAATTATTTACACTGCCTGACATCACCATTCGCTACATGTCGTCTAATGAGGATTGGACGACTGAGAGAGAAGAGAGCTTAGAAGACATCGTCTGGGTGCTCGTATTAGAAGGGAAAATCGGAATTGGGGTGGATGCGTTCGAATATCGTCTTCAAGACAGCGAATCGATTGTGATTCAACCGAATCAGTCATTTCGACTGTTCGCTGATTCGACTGAAACGACTTACGTGAGCTTTCGGTTCGCAGCGAGCCGCTTGAACGGGTTTGAAAACAAGTTGAATCCAACGTTTCCTCCCGTGGCGGTCATGTCGACAAGAAAGTTGTTAGGGGAGTGGTCAAGTCGATGGTTTTTAGGGATTGATTCAACAGTTGATGTCATGACATTCATTCAACATCACCTCATAGACACTTCCTTAGAGGATGAAGACATGTTCGCTCCTGTGTTGCGTGTCATTCATGATTCATATCATACAGAGCTTCGAATCGAGGAATTGAGTCGAATCGTTCATCAAAGCAAATATCAGTTCATTCGGAGATTTCGAGAGCGAATCGGTCAGACGCCGTATCAATACATCACGAGACAACGCCTAATTCGGGCGAAGTCGCTCCTACGCTATTCGGATCTAACTCTACTCGCAATCAGCCAGGAAGTCGGATTTAACAGTCCAGCTCAGCTGAATAAGCATTTTACGGAATGGGTAGGTTGCACCCCGGCTCGATTCCGTGAGAATCAAGGGCATCTGCTTAAGCGTGAGTAAAGGACTGCAGATGATGATGAATTTGGCGGGGAAGGTCACGGAACGCTCCGTCACAAAGGTGTACCGCATCGACGTGATAGAACGTACTTGTCTCCTCCATATTCATCATCTGATCGCCTAAATCGTATAGGAAAACGAATTTGTTCATCCCGAGAGCGATCCCGAGCTCTACATGTGCGCCTTTTCCTCCAGGTAAGAGGATGACGACGAAGTCCGCTGTTTGAATTCCAGCAACCTCTTCTTCGCCAATCGTACGTAACGCATCGATTGAAGCGGCACGTTCGTTTTGTGTCCAATCGTATGTATGGGCGTGACCGAGCGCAATCAGCTGATCACGGATAAACCGTACTTCTTCGATATTCGCAAAACTTGAACCGACATAAAACCGCATTTGAAACCCTCCAATTCGTTATAGATGCTTCATCTGGTATAATGCTACGACATAAAATAGGATGATTAACAGACAACAGAGTACAAGGAAAAAAATCACGCTAATCAGGACGAATTTCATCAAAGAAAGTGAAACGTATGATTGAATCAAGCGCGTGATTGATAAAGACGAGAGGACGAGTAAAATGATTGTGCCAACGAACCAAATGGAGTCATTCGCGATGTTTGGGATCAGCCAAAAATAGACGATCGTTATGACGATTAGACTGAAAGCCATCATCAAATCTTTATGCTTTTGAGTCATTGGATCCCCCTCGTCGATGTTCCAACTTCAACCGCACTTGTTCGGCATCTTCCGCATCAAACGTGCTGTACCATCTCACATGATCGAGATCGATGACGCGGTAATGTCCGCTGATGATGTTCTGTTGAAGAATGAAGTGGGGACCCTCTTTGATTGCATGCCAAAAGACGCGTCCGCCGAGCGTCTTTTCTTTCGGCTCGTATGTGTTCTCGGTTGCAATCAGCTTAACGAACTCGACCGGGTCGTCACCGATTAGATGTATGAGAACCTCACTCTCATTGAATAGTGCACATAATGTCACAACCGTCGACCAACTCGCTTCATTCCGCTCCTTCTCGATTTGAATGAGCGTTTTTTTAGATATGCCAAGTAAATTGGCCATCTCTTCCTGTGAATGCTGGGATTCGATTCGAATCAGCTTGATCTTACGAGAAACTTGTCCGAGAAATTCGGATTTTTGCATATGGGTTCTTCCTTCCTATTCGTAGAACTCAAAGTGACGCCGAGCTAATGAAAATCAGTAACCATGAGATTCCGAGAAACACCGTGAACAAGAGTAGGCAGACAATGATGTAGCAACAAATGTATTGCCAATATGTGAGTCGTTTTGATTGATAGAAGTGGTATGTAAAACTGAACGTCGCAATGCCGATGACTAAGAAAGCGACGAGATCCCAGATGATTCCAACTTTTAAGAACGATGGAGTAAGGTACGATGCAACAAGAGCAAGTACAACCGTCACAACTCCAGTAGAAATGGCAGCGGATGGTGTTGAAGTGTTTTCCAACATAATCACCTCCTAATATATTACAAGTGTAATTTTACACTAAAAGTAGACAAAGTCAATTTTCAATTCGTAAAAAAGCCCTTCTCAAGGAAGGACTCTATCTATCGTCATGCTTGTTCGTTAAATATGTCGTCAGTGGATAGACACCGATGCTTTGCAAAACAAGCGAGAGTAAAATGACGGCGAATGCGAGGGAAATCATCTCGTTCGACCCGTCGATGTTCTCTGCTTCTAGCCAGAGGACGAGGGCAATCGACATCGTCCCTTTGATTCCGGACCAAGTAAGGAGAGAAGTCGCCGTTAAATCATCTTTAAATTCCTTACGCCAGACGGGGACCGAATAGACGAGGCCGCCGACGACGATGAATCGGGTCACGATTGAAAGTAGGAACAAAAGAACGGCGAACGTCCAGAGTGATACAGAAAGATAGCTGGTCGCTTCGATTCCAATCAATAAGAACAAGAGCGCTAGCAACATCGGAATGACAATGTCCCAGAAACCGTCTAGATGACGCTGGACCGATTCGTAATCCTCTTTTGTTCCGAGTTCGTGAGACAACATCATGCCGGCCGTCACCGTTGCGAGGACCCCAGACACTTCTAGCGCATCGGCGAGATAAAAGGCACCATATGCAGTCACGATGGTCAACATGACGAGCTCATGCTTTTTAAAACTGACGATCATCAATTTCTTAAGTAGAAATCCAAAAATAAAGCCGATGCCGATTCCTCCGGCGGACACCATCAAAAATTCGGTCAAAAAGCTGAGTGTGGAGAATCGTTCTCCTGTCGCGAACATACTGAGAAAGATGGTGAAGATGACGACACTCGTTCCATCGTTCACCATCGATTCGCCTTCGACGACGTCAGCAATCCGCTTCTCCCCCTTACTTCGTTTCAAGATAGCCGTCACGGAAACGGGATCCGTCGGAATCAAGATGGATGCTAATAAAAAGGAAGCGGTCAACGTGAGCGGGGTAAACAACTCGCTGATCCAAAACGTACCATATCCCATCAAGATGGCGGTCAAGACAAGCCCGACCGTACTCAATATAGTGATGATCCCGATATTGTCCTTCAAATCCTTATATTTGAACTGGTAAGCCGATGTAAAGAGAAGTGCTGGCAGGAACACCTCGAAAATCATATCTTTTGAGATGAACACCGAATCAAAAAAGGCAATATACGAGAGACCAATCCCAATCAAAACCAAAATAACCGGGACAGGAAAGTAATTTCTTTTGGAATCAATCAAATAAATAAAATAGCCAATCAGTAGTAATGTGATCACCTGCTGCGCGATCATAACGACGTCCTCCTCCACAATCAACATGCTATACAGTATCTTCCCATTCAAGGTCTAATCAAACGAGAATTGTGGAATATAAGAGATAGTACATTTAATTTATTCAGGGAGGAATCAACATGGGAAACCCGATTGGAGATTTATCTTGGACGTTTTATTCGGAGTGTGAGGTGCCGAGTGATATCACGGAGTCATTCATCGATGGGGAGCGGGCGGTAGCGGCTTATAAGACAGTGCGTGACGTCGCTGTCTTCACGAACAAACGACTGATTGTCCGTGACGCACAAGGGTTGACGGGTAAGAAGATTGAGGTCTACTCGCTTCCGTACGATTCGATCAATATGTACTCGACCGAAAACGCAGGACGCATGTTCGACTTGAACTCGGAAGTCCAGCTGTTCACTCGCGCCGGAACGATTAAAATCAATTTGAATAAAAAAGTGGATGTGCGCAAGTTCGACCGATTACTTGCAGAAGCAATCCTTTAAAGCAGGGGACCGAGAAATCTCTCGGTTCTTATTTTTTGGATTTTTCTGACAATCCATAATCTTGCATGATACGATAGTACATAATGTGTGACGGAGGTTACGATGAAATTTACAATCCGACTATTGATGGTCATGTTAGGTAGTTTGATGTTGGTGACTGGATTCATCTATCTGGCCCGACTGTTTTGGGACTGGTTTCATGACCCGACAAAAGGTGGGATCGTGCTTCTCTTGTCTGGAGAGGACGGAACCAGCAGTGGTGCTTATGGAGGGAAGTTTCGTCTGAAGGAAGATGAGGACTTTCAAATCTTGAATCATGTCTTTTTAGACTATACGTTCGGAACAGGTGGAACGGTAACAGAGTCGGGAAATTCAGTCTGGTTATGGTTCCTTATAGGAGGTTTGATTGTCTTCCTAATTTTGATGCTCAGCATGATCCGGAAAAGAAAGCGTGTCGCCTCGACTGTTGATTTTTCGAGTGACGCCGTAAAACGAAGAGTGCGAACGGCCAAAGCAAAAGCATTTGTGGAATCTAAAGAGATTAAATGGACCGATAGCGCGATTCGGAATGCGCTCATCCAGTTCAATCTGGATTTACCGGTTTCATTAAAACACCAATCGAATGAGACGGTGTTGGATTGGTTCAAGCGGATTGGTGTAGAAGAGGTGGACCTCTCTCCTTACTGGAGGACGAGGTATGTGGATGCAGTGGTGAGTGATGAAGAGACACGACGATTTCAAGAGGCGTTACAGTTCATGCGATTGGAAGAAGGAAGGGAATGAGTATGTATGTATCAACAAAGAGAATTAGTTGATTTTGATATTCAAGAGCTAATGGGAACCGCTAATTTGGTACAATCCGATCATCATTTCTACATCGAATGGAACGAGTCCGTTATATCTCTCAATCATCACAAACACGTTTCGGGTATTCGGATCATCGACAAGAATCACTTGTTCATCTGGGCGTTTACGTTAGGAGGGGAACCAATCAATGCGTGGGTATTGAATGCACGTGGCCATATCAAGCATTCCTTTCATGCAGGAAATGCGATTGCAGCGGTTGCGATGAATGATACCGGGATTTGGGTCGGGTACGGGGACGAAGGTATCTTTGGAAAAGGAATCTCCACCAATGCACTCGTCTGTTTCTCAAAAGAGGGGGCCGTACGTTTTCGCTATAATCAAGAGGTTAGAAAGGCTCCGGTCCTTCATGATTGTGACGTGATGTGTGCGTCAGAGAAGGGAGTGTGGGTCATTTCTTCAATCGACGGTCGTCTCGTTCATGCCCATGCGAACGGATGGATTGACTCCTTTCCGATGCCACGTCATCTGCTTGACTGTTCTTCGTTGACAATTGAAGACGGTGTTGCCTATGTCGTGAAAGAAGAGCAGGTGTATCGCTGGCCATTCAAGGATAGAAAGCGTGCCGAAATATGATAAGGGCAATGGAGTCGATCATGAAGAAGCTGAAAAATGGACTGATTTTATATTTCACATACCGTATGTATATAACAGTTTTATATATAAACAACAGAGGTGAGCACCATGATTTTACCAATCGATTCTAGTATGCAAGAACAAGTTCGAGACTTCTATATTAAACAGTGGGGGTCATCTCAAATGGTCGTCTCTTCTGGAACATACGATTGTGCGGAGCTCGGAGGATTCGTCTATATGAAATCCAATAAAATCCGAGGTCTTGTGACATATGTCCTGCGAGATAAGGAAGTAGAGATTGTATCTCTTGATAGTCTGATAGAGAATAGTGGGATTGGGTCTCGTTTACTACGTGCTGTTGAACAAATCGCTATACATCACGGAGCAGTTCAATCGGCCGTCATTACAACGAATGATAATTTGAGAGCGCTCGGCTTTTATCAACGTCGTGGCTATCGTTTAGAACGTATCATTCATGATGCGGTGACGCGGGCAAGAAAACTGAAATCGACAATCCCACAAGTTGGGTATGATAAGATTCCTTTATTGGATGAAATTTTACTCACAAAAAAAACTGAAAGAACAGAAATGAGGAATTCACATGATCCGTTTTGGTATCATCGGAACAAACTTCATCACAGACTGGTTCATCGACACAATCAATCAGTTGGATGACGTAGAAGTGACAGCGCTCTACTCGCGCACAGAATTACGCGCTAAAGAATACGCTGAACGTCATTCCATCGTACATACGTTCACGTCACTTGAAGAGATGGCACAAAGTGATGTCATCGATGCCATCTATATTGCGAGCCCGAACTCACTTCACGCCGAACAGAGCATCTTGTTCATGCAGCATGGCAAGCACGTCTTATGTGAAAAGCCGCTCGCTTCGAACGTCCAGGAAGTCACACGTATGGTTGAAGTGGCGAAGGAGAACCAGGTCGTCTTGCTTGAAGCACTTCGCAATCTATTCATGCCGAACTTTGAACGGATTCAACAGGAGATGGAGCGAATCGCTCCGGTGCGTCGCGCTGTCTTCAATAAATCACAATATTCTTCCCGGTATGACTTATATAAGAAAGGGGAGAACCCGAACACGTTCAACCCTGATTTTTCGAACGGTTCATTGATGGATCTCGGTGTCTATCTTCTAGGGCCCGCTTTAAAATTGTTCGGTCAACCGAATGACGTTCAGGCGAGCGGCGTGAAGCTGGAATCCGGAGTGGACGGGAGCGGAACCGTCGTTCTCTCGTATGACGATTTGGATGTGATCATCATGCACTCAAAGATCCATGCGACATCGACTCCTTCTGAAATTATCGGAGAGAAGGGGCGCATCGTCATCGATGATATTGCGACGTGCGATGAAGTCCGTCTAGAGTTACGGGATGGCAAGTCAGAAATTATTTCAGAATCACAGAATGCTCCGATGTCTTATGAAATCGAAGCGTTCGTTCGTGCAATCGAAGCGCATCATCCGGAAACGATAGATCACTCAGCGACCGATATGATTCGCTTAGCTGACGTGATGACGAACGTTCGAAAACAACTCGGTGTGGTTTATCCAGCAGACAAATAAGTACAAACTTAAAACGGTCCTCGATGTCATGTGCGCATCAAGGACCGTTTCGTTTATTCTTTGTTCAAATAGAGATATCTCAGAAACACTCCCAAGACAATCGTCATGACGACGGCAGGGATGAGTCCGATGAGCAGTAATGTGTTCATACCATTTCCTTTCTGAGCGATTCGAGTCGTTCACGCATCTCATCAAAGGAATGGCTATCCGTCAACATGTTAAGTTCTGCTTCGGCAAGTTCTTTCACTTGGGTCGACCACTCTCGTTCAATCTCGACTTCAGATTTACTGATTTCCCCGTCGGCCCGCTCGACTTGTTTCGCATGAATGCTTTCAAGACGATTGCGAATCATGTCACGGAGGAGTGTCGTCAATTCATCCTTAAGTTGTGTCCGTCCGTCACCTTCAAAGAATTGGCTCGCATTCTTATAGCGCTTCAATACCGATTGATAAGGTGACGTGTCGAGATGAATCGGATCGACGCCATCCCGTAGCCAGGCCACGTCGAGTTCACGATCAAATTCAAGCGTGGGAAGGAGAGACGCTTGGCGCTCCGTCTTGCGCTTAATCAATGCTGAAAATTCGCGTTGAACATACCGCTCCAGCCGATACTGGAAGACTTGTAGTTCTTGCTGGATGTCGTAGGCGTATTTGTCCAATGTTCTTGCTAGTGCGCGCTCAAGGCTCTTTCTCGACCCGTCGACCTCGACCGGGTGGAATGTCTCCTTGACGAAGTCCGAGAGGCGGAGGAGCGAACGCGTCTCAAGGTGGGCGAGAAGTTCTTTCGCTTCTCGGTCAAACAAGTCGATGAGTACTGACACATCGAGTGCCGGCGGGTTGTCAAGTAAGGCAGCCAATTGCTTTCGACGTTGTTCTTTCGCCGTCTCATCTTCTTTTGCTTCGTGCAGGACGCGTTCGAACGCATCGAGTAGAGCCGTCGTCTCATCTTGGATACGCATCGCATTCGCGAGACGAAGGTCTTTGTCGACGTAGCGTTCAAGTGTCGAGACGAACCGGTCAAATCCAGCGTCATCCCCTTGGATGGCGTTTCGACTTGAAATCGGGAGGACGGTCGGTCTCCGAACACCAAGTGCGGTCAACTGTTGCGACACATAGTCCGTGACAGCATCCCGTTCTTCGTCATCTTTCGCAAGATCAGACGCATTGACGAGGAAGAACATCTCATGGTCTCCGGTCCCTTGGACACGACCGAGCTGGATGACGAGCTCTCGGTCAGCTTCGGTGAACGCATGATTATAATAGGTGACGAACAAGACGGCGTCCGCGTCACGCATATAGCCGAACTGTACCTCGCTATGTCGATTGAACTGTGAATCGGCCCCTGGTGTGTCGACGAAGACGATGCCGCGTCGTGCCCACGGTGAGTCGAGATACAGTTCGATTTCTTTTACGATACAGCTTTTTTCTTCTTGTGCGACGAACGCGCAGAACGTGTCATAGTCGACGACTTCCGTTCGTCCGAGATACTCGAGCGGTGCCGATTTTACGGCATTGACGAAAGGATGGTCGACATCGAGAGAGGCGAGGGAAGTCCCATAACCTTGTAGCTCATCCTCAAGTTCATTTCGTGATTTGAAGGTGATCATCGCTGTTCGATTCATCCGACCATCTGGCGGTACGATTTTTGTGATGGATGCCGTCAATGGATTCGGTGAGGTCGGTAGCACCGTCTCCCCGAAAAGCGCATTGAGAGTCGAGGATTTTCCGGCCGAAAACGCTCCGAAGATGGCGAACGTGTACTGTTCATGTTTCGCACGCTCGATTTTCTTGCGCAATGTCGAGACACGAGAGCGGAATAAAGGATGATTCTCTAATATTTCACATACCGCATTTTCGTAAGTAAAATTAAAATCAAATAAATCATGATCATCTTCTAAAATCGACGTCGATGCAACCTCTGATTCAACAGTATTTGACTGTTTTTTAGGGAGGTATGTCGCATCGACATAGTTTCGAACTGCCAACTGATCCAATTGATTCGAATCAAGTTGTAATTCTTCATATTTTCGAATCGATTCCAGGCGGTCGGAGAGACGAATACGCAACGCTTCCGTATTAAGGGCGTCATACAAGTCGTCTTCTTCAGCCGAGAATTGTTCCAAGCGCAGATCGACTTCAGCTTTCATATACATATCCGTCGAATGGACCCAAGGTTCCGAGACTTTCGTCACCCATGACGCAAGGGCCGTCTCGATGTCACGACTGAACTGTAACACTGTGTCACCACTGAGTGATGCGCCGGACTTCACTTGTTCAGTGATAAGTGAGCTCGGTGCAATCGGGAGAACATCTCCTTTTGGCAGCAGCGTTTCCGGAAGTTTTAAATCTCGGATGATATCTTCCGCGTACTTCACGAGATGTGGGCGCAAGTTCATGTCAATCAGACGGTTGAACTCTTTGACGGCCACTTCTTCACGGCGCGCACGTTCTTGTCTTGTTTTCTCTTTTGAGAATAAGAGACCGACCTTGAAAGATGGGTCACAACTTTCGAGGTAAGAGCGCAATAACTCACGAAATTCATAGGTCATAATCGGTGCACTTTCGACGATTGGTGCTTGATGTTTAAAAAATTCACGACGGAACGATGTCCACCATGCCCGTTTCTTCTCCAGCCGGTGTAGGCGAGATTGCATTTCCTTCGGACTCTTTTCATACGTTGGCAACTGTTCCAATGTCGACTGAATCGATGTTTCGTTGCGACGGACCAACGTGTCAATCAGAGCATCGGCGTGTTCGACTGTATGCTGTTTTGCCTCGGTGATGACCTGACGTACATAAGACCGCAAGCGCTCGACTTCGTTATGAGGGTGCTGTACATCACGAAGTGAAATATAGAATGTCTCGTTCGGAACAATATCATGATGACGGAACGCCTTTGTTAGTGACGCCTTGAAGTCCACGAAAGAGAGTTCACGCTCATCATGCTTGTCGATTTGGTTGATGATGATGGAGTAGGGCCGTCCTTCCCGGCTAAACTGTTTCATCAGCCCAATGTTTTGTTCCGATTGCACATGGTTGTAGTCCATCATGAAGAACAAGTGGTCTGCTAAGAAGAGCGAACGTTCCGTGGCTTGGCGATGGCGTTCATCCGTTGAATCAATCCCTGGTGTATCCATCAACACGACGTGCTCATCGAACGGGAATCGGTCAATCGTATACTCGACCTCCTTGATTTCCTCGACTTTGCAATAGTCACTGATGTTTGATAGGGAAGAAGAGTCTAATGAAATCCAATCCGTATCATTGATGGCGACGGCTGCCGCTGATTCTCCACCCCGCAACGTGACGATATTGGCACTTGTAGGAATCGGACTTGTCGGAAGGAATCCATCTTCTAGCCAGTCATTGAGCAATGTCGACTTCCCGGCTGAGAAGTGACCACAGACGGCAATCCACACTTCTTCATTCGTTACTTTTTGTAGGGCGGTCCGAGCGAGTCGTGCTGCGTCCGTCATCTCCTCTTGTTCAAACGTTAAAGCAAGTCGTGCTAGTTGTTCTCTTTGTGAGTGCATGTTTCCCATCCCCTAATTATGATTCCGTTGTGATGCCGACACGGTGTCCGACATATTCATCGTCCGTTAAACAAGCCATTACTAAATCGGCAACATCATCTCTCGAAATTGGACCTGAATGTTTAGTCCCCAATACCTCTTTTGATACGATGATTTCACCGTTAGAGGGTTGATTGATCAGTTGAGTCGGACAGATGACAGTGTAGGCTAAACCTGAATCCCGTAATAACTCATAAGCTCGGGCATGATCTTCTGCCGCAGTTGTCATTGAGCGCTTCGATTCTTTTGTTTGAAAGCGGTAGTTGTCACTCTCATGTGCCTGCAAGATGCCGGCGGTCCCAACTGTGATGACACGAGATACGTTGAATTGTTTCATTGCCTCGATCACGAGTGGCGTGAATGTAGACAAGACATCTTGTTTATCCGTCCCTAACGCCGAGATCACGATATCTGATGATTGAACCGTTTCGAAGACGGTCTCGCGGTCCGTCGCATCTCCAATCATTTCAATGACTCCACTGTTCGCATCGATGGAATGTCTCGTTAAAAGTCGGACAGTATGTCCACGTTCAAGTAAGCGTTCAAGTATCCGTTCCCCTGTACGGCCACTTCCGCCGAATAAAGCAATTGTTGACAAGTAAACCCCTCCCCATCAAGATGAAAGAAATATCCAACGCCATCATAACACGGAAGCGTTCACAAAACTGCCTGAAATGGTTCGATTCGGCTTGAAAAGAATATGGTACGTTTTAGAATTGAGGAAGAAGGCAAAAAATACATATGACAGGTGTAAGAGAGGAAGGCACCACTACATGAAATTTGGGGCTAGAACTATTAAGACCGGACTGTCGGTCGCAATCGTCTTACTGATTGCCGAGGCATTTCAATTCCAACAAATCGTCGTCCCGGCACTCGCTGCGTCACTTGCACTCCTGCCGTCGGTCTATCAGACCGGGCTTCGCTTGATTGAAGAGATGAAAGGGAACTTGATTGGGGCATTGCTCTCCGTCGGTTCCTTGTTGCTCACCCCGAATCCGACACCGATTGCGATCGGATTCGTCATCATCATTGCCATCTCCATCCTTCTGTTTTTAAATTTAGAATCGACGACACGGACCGTCATCTTAACAACGATTCTCATTATGGAAGGGGCAAGTCAGTCGGATATGCCGGTTTGGGTGTTTGCAGGCGAACGTTACTTACTCATTATGATGGGGATCACGGTCGCGTTGATTGTAAATGCACTTTTGTTCCCACCACGATATGAACGGAAACTCGAAGCACAAGTAACCGATGTCTTTCAAATGGTCGTCCGAATCGCGCGCTTATTCTCAGAAACGGAAGGTGGACGCTCCTCTTTCGAGTCGTTACCAGAGACGAAGAAGTTGCATAACGATTCGAAACAGACGTACGCCTATTTCGAAGAAGAAATTAAAGCGAATCGTTGGCTTGAACAGAAAACGCCCATTTTCCGACGAGCCGTCATTAAATCTAAGATGATTGAGACGAACCGGGCAGCACTTCATGTGATTGAGAAACTCGATCATGATTTTTACACAATTGAGCAATTGCCACCACAGTTGAGAGATGAACTGTATCGGCACATTCGTCATCTATTGAGAAGACATGAGCGACTATTTTCTGCCTATGAGCTCGAGAATGAGCATCTTATCGACCGTGAAGAAGATCTCATCCATGAGAACTTTGACTTTGCGAAACTGATGATTGAGCGCATGAGAGAAGAAGAGGAAGAACTCATCTTAATCGTCGTTCCTCTCGTGGCGACAATGACCGACTGGGTCAAGGCGATGAACGAACTCGAACGCTACCTTGTGACGGAAATGAAAAAACATGGAGACAACCTAAAAGTGGAACCACGTAAGAAATGGTTCTTTGAAGATTAAAGGACGAGCAAGCCAGCAATAAAATCGAAATAACTTGTCAAAAAACCGTGATCGAGTACACAGAACCAAGTGTGCCTTCATGGTTTTTTGATGTGATATTTCTTTGATTTTCAATTGAGTATTAGAGATGGACACTGACTATAAGGCAAAGGGTTCTTAACGATGAATTTGGTAATAAACGTAAAATATGTTAGTCTGGAGAAATCGTTGACAATGCCAAGAAGTCTATCGCTATGTTGCTTTCATGACTTACTTTTTAGGTGGATAAAGATGAAAAGGGTTTTAATAATACTCTTACTGATTTTTACTATGATGATGTCGTTGATTGGTTGTGGCGCGACATCCTCAACAGAAGAAGTTGATCCTCGACCGGTTATCGCTTTTGACGCTGGAACCATTCCTGCAGATGCCCAGAATCATCAGATAAAAATGCTGATGTTATCAAGTATATAGATGGATAACGTTGACGTGGCCGGAGCAGTCGAAGAGCTAGAAGGATTCAAAGCAGAAAATGATGCCTATCTTGAAGAACTGAATGGAATGAAACATCAGGAAGCGACTTCTGACGAATACAAAATGTTACTTATCGAATATCTTCAAGAAGAAAATGCCTATATCGACAAAACCATTGAGGCCGTGTACGCCAAAGAACTCTCTCGGGCCAGTCGTTTTTCATTGGAAACACTCTATGCGAGAGCGAACGAATAAATTGCACGATTCCGTTACGAGCCGAAGTGAAAAATCTGCTCATAAACAAATTCGAGAGCAAAATGATGAAATGACCGAAGAGACGAATCGATTGGATGGTTCGTTTTTTCTGATTCATCCGAGGTACAATTGTCATATGATTGAATGCTCTGAAGACGGGAGGAAACGCTACATGATCAAGCGGTCTTTTGAACATACTACAAAGTATTGGAACATCATCGTTATGGATGATGAGTTTGCTGTAAACTACGGAAAACTAGGAACCATCGGAAAAGTACAAGTGAAGTCTTTTGAATCCAATGCGGAATGTACAAACGAAGTCGAAAAGCTCATTCGTCAAAAATTGAGAAAAGGGTATGTTGAATCCCTTTTTGATTGGGACAACCATATTTATGTGGATGACCCGGAAGTTGGACCGAGTTTCCTGACCTCGCATCCGAAATACGAGGCATTTTTCAATGATGATTTTTATGTGGACTGTACGGAAGAATACGCACCGTTTGGGAATGATGCCGGAGCCGATGCATTGGTTATGTACGAAGAGGTGATCCGAAAAGACAGAGACCTTTGCTTTTTATCATATGCGTACGCCCTAATTGAAAGTTGGATCAATCGAGATGTATACGCTCCAGAAGACTGGGCCACGTATGAGTATGCCTACACATGTGACCAAGTCGTCGTCGCGGGCGCATTTGCTTCCGTAAAAATGACCGGACAGTTGACAGATGACTTGAAAATGGCAGGATTAGAGGCTATCCAACGATTAAAACAGGTTTTCGCAATAGAAGATCGGGCGATGATTGAAGGGGTATATGAGCGATTGTATACATTCCCGACCGAATCCTGAAACTTTTCGAGCGGAAACGCGTATACAATAGGGACAGATACATATGAACGATAGGGGGATTCACCATGTCAGAAACAACACCGACACCAGAAGAGAGTGTCACACCACAACGAATCAGCGGAACACTTCCAATCGAGGCAAGGTCGGTCTTTCGATTATCGAGCGCGATCTTTTATCTCATCGGACTTCTCGTTACAGGAGCTCTTGTGGGGGCCGCATATTGGTTCGACTGGCCGACTTGGCTACAGATCGGCTTTATCGTACTACTAGTCATCGATGTCGTCTATAGCTTGATTGACATCATCTGGTTCCAGAAGTGGAAGCAAGAACGATTCACATATGACGTCCAGCCACTTGAAATCCGAATCCATCACGGCATCATCACAACACATGACGTGCTCATTCCGATGACCAAAGTCCAATATGTACATGCGGAGCAGGGACCATTGCTCCGTAAATACGGGTTACAGACCATCACCATCGGGACTGCAGCAGGCTCTCATGAAATCTATGCGATTGAAGAATCCTTCGCGAAAACACTCCGCGAGCAGATTGCCATCTATGCGCGTATCGAAGAGGAGGATGTCGTATGACCGAGACCGCGTTAACGTGGCATCGACTTCCGAGTCGCGTTTTGGTGCTTCGCATTCTTGAGGTCATCAAATCATTCGCCATTCCAATCGTCTTACTCTTTGTGCTGAACAACGACTGGGAGTCGACATTCGGAATCATCATCCGAGTCGGTATCTTACTCTTTCTATTACTCGACATTGTCCAGAAGTTCTTTGGATGGTTAAACTTCCGATATGCACTGGATGAAAAGACTGTCTATGTCATTGAAGGTAACTGGTTGAAAAAAGAAAAGTCGCTTCCGCTCTACAAAATTCAAAGCGTTCACTCGAACAGCCCGTTTCTCTATCGATTGCTTGGTGTCGTAGAGTTGACATTCGATACGAATGCCAATAGTGACGATGCATCATTCAAACTGGCTGGTGTCTTTCCAGCCGAAGCCAAACGATTGGAAGAGATTCTCGAGCAAGTCCGTCATCGGAAACAGAATGCACAAACCGAAGATAATTCAGACACGACAGATGCGACTACAGAACAGGTAGAGCCGTTACCAAGCCGTCTGTTATACGCCTTGTCCACGCGCGAAATCGTGTTGGCTTCCATCACGTCGCTCTCTGTATTCGCCATCTTCCCGGTCGCTTCAACAATCATCTCGTCGATTGACGACTTCATCAACTTGGATGGGGCGTTCAATCAGGTCGAAGATTATGTCGTCCATGCATCCATCATCGTAATCGGTCTTCTCGTCCTCGGGGTGTTGATGCTGTCGGTCGTGATCGGTATGGTCATCAACTTCTTGAAGTATGGGAACTTCCGACTCGAGCGGAGAGGAGAACGTATTCGTGTCGAAAAAGGACTATTGAACCGAAGCGCGAAAGAGATCCCGTATGAGAAGATTCAAGCGATTCGGATTAAAGAAACGTTTATCCGTCGCTGGTTCCACATTGTCGGTGTCGAACTCGTCGCTGCAGGGACGATGGATGAACTAAAAGATGAATCATCGACGATTCTCCCGTTCGTCCGACGTGACCGGGCGATGCGTGTCCTACGTGAACACTTCACACATTTCGCATGGTCTGATGAATTACACCGGCTTCCAAGACGTGCGCTAGGCATCAAACTGCTGCGAATCAGCTGGTTCGGCATCATCATCTCAGGGCTCGTCCTCTACTTCTTCCGAGAGTACGCATGGTGGCTTCTCCTCTTATGGGCTGTCATCATCGGAGGACGTGTACTCAGTTACGTGACAACCAAATATGTCCGCACCGATCAATTCATCCAATTGCGCACTGGAGCATTCAACGTCCAATCGTTCTTGACGGACAAACCGAGGATTGAACAGATACAAGTGAAGCAATCACTCTTACAACGACGTTTCGGGTTATGTACGGTGCAGTTCTCGACACGTGGAGGGTTCCTTTCAGTTGAGACGATTGATGACATTCCGAAAGAGGAAGCGGACGCGATGCTCGTCTGGTTCTCTCGTTATAACGAAATGAAAGAAAAACGCTCAGGATAAAGTTTCCTGAGCGTTTGAATTATTTGTGATTTTCGTGCCAAATGATGTTTCTCTTACTGAAAAGGCGGATAAAGTATGGTATGATGCAAGTAGAAAGAGACCGGTGCTGGACACACCGACCTCTGGCTTACAGGCTCCCACTTTAAGAGTGGTCCCAGCCGCCACAATGGTTAGTGAATCAGAAAGTGACCCATCTCATTGCGCCGAGGGGGTCATTTTTTTGTGCGTTCAGACGTTGCACGATCGGATGTTCGGTGAATCACCAAGTGAACGATGATCGGAGCGAGGATTGGGATCATGACATAATCCCCAACCCAGGTCCAAAGTTGTTCCATCCGCACCACCGCCTTCCTCCATTGTGGACTTGGCGGCTGACCCCACTATTGCTGCGTTAACCTGCCCTTTCATTATAGCAGATTTGTTCGCAAAAAGTCGCTTAAAATAAGAACGAACGTTCTTGTTTTATAAAATGAATCTTTTGATGGAATCGGTCTCATGAATGGGTCCAAAGACTGAATTGAGTCGAATCGCTCTTGCTTGTTAGATGTCTGACAGGATATAATCAATCTCGTGTGTATACACGGGTGGGTGAGGGTGCCAATAAAGGATTGATTCCTATGGCAAAACAAACAGAATGGAAAACAGAAACATACGGGGGCGTGCTGAACTTCCTGGCGACAGCATATATCCCGGCCGTACATGCGGCAATTTTGACACAAGCCGGACTCCCGTTCGAGGGAGCGCTCGTCGGAGCGATTTTGACAAGCATCATCGGGACGTTGATTGCGGGATTCTTCAATCTACCCCTTCTCTTGTTACCGGGAATGGGGATTAACGCTCTATTCACGTATACGCTCGTCTTACAGATGGGATTGAGTTGGCAAAGTGCGCTCGCCGTCTCGTTCGTCTCAGGTGTACTCGTCGTCCTGTTGACGGTCACGAAAGTGGCGCGTAAATTGGCGAACGCGTTCCCGCCGATCATTCATGACGGATTGACGGTCGGTCTCGGCCTCTTCCTCATTTTGATCGGCCTCGAGGCAGCTGGGATTGTCTCAGGTGGGGGCGGGGCATTGCTCCACATCGGTGATCTCGGAGAGCGTAACGTCCAGGTGGCCTTTTTATCACTCTTCGTCGCCATCTTGCTGTTCTTGAAGATGGGACCAAGCAGCTTCCTTTGGACAATCGGTTTCGGTGTTGGACTCAGCGCCGTGATGGGAACACTGGAGTGGACAGGTAGTTTCTCGTTGACACCGTTCTTCGAGTCATTCGGCACGGTATTCGGAAACATCTCGTTCGCGGAATCTGCGTCTCCGCTCTTCTTGGTCGCGGTCGGTGTACTGACGCTCGTCTTGTTGATTGAAAACATCAGCTTGATCCAGAATCAGACACGGGCAATCGACAAAGAAAAGGATGCGCCGAAAGGTCTCGTTGCACAAGGTCTCTCGACGATGGCCGGTGCCATGTTCGGATCAAGCCCGACTGTCTCGACGGTCGAAGTGGCTGCCGGGATATCGGTCGGTGCAAGAGGCGGGATTGCTTCGTTCGTCACATCGGGATTGTATGTAGTATCACTTTTATTGCTACCACTCTTTGCCATCATCCCCGTGACGGCGATTGCACCAGTTCTCATCATCATCGGAATGATGATGTTCCAGAACGTGAAGCATTTGCCGCTCGATAACTGGGAGCATGCCTTCCCGGCGATTCTTGTCATCATCATGATTCCGTTCACGTATTCCATCGTCGATGGGATCGGACTCGGATTCATCGCATACACGATGATTGTCTTGTTCAAGAAGGGCTATCGGTCGCTCAGTCCGGTCGTCGGTGTCTTGACCGTATTGTTCTTAGTTTTCTTCTCATTACCAGTCTGGTTATAGAGACACGCGCGGCACTGTTCATGACGAACGGTGCCGTTTTTTGATTTAAAAAAGAGTTGTTCGTGCTATAATCGCAGTAATTTGAAGAGAACGGGGAGGGGATTTGATGCAAGTCATTCAAGAATTCGCAGCGTACACAGAATGGCTCGATTCGTTAGAAAAGCTGAGTGAATTGGATTGGAATAAACAGATAGACTCGGAGAAGTGGTCCATAAAACAAATCATTCTACATATCGCTCATTGGGACAACCATCTGTTGAATGTCATCATCCCATCGGTGAAGAACGGGGAAGGGATGATTTTCCCTGATTTTGACTCGTTTAACGCGCGGGCGACGAAAAGGGCAGAGAAGTTGACAGGTGACGCTGTATTGAAGGAATCACTACAAAGTCGGCGAACGCTCGTCACGATGCTCGAGTCCTTAAGTGAAGAAGCACTGACTTATAAAACGACAGCGAATGGCGTCTCACATGATCCTTATCAAGGTGTCCCATATTCACTATATGTGATTATCGGAGAATTCATCGAGCATGACCGGCACCATATGCATCAAGTCGAGTCCATCCTGAAATGAGACATCGGAAAGTGCGTGGTCTGAAACGAAAGTTGAGTCGTCTTCAGTGTAATATGCAAGAAAATCATCATGATTTTCCAACTGAGTTTCACGATGGTTATTGGTATGCCAAGATTCCAATCGGGCAAACCTTTTTACTTGATATACAATACAATGTCCAAATCAAACAGGCGATCATCCATACTCTGCTCGATGAAGCAAAGCGACTAACAAAGCGGCGTGTGGATGAGCGAATGCGAGTTGTCGTGCTGCTAGATTTTCCTACACTCTGGAACTCTGAGCTTCTCGTATTTCAAGATGAAGAGGAGTTACAAACGTTTATGCGGCGTGATTCATCCCATCAAAAATGGATCCCGATTCCACATGAAAAAACGTTTATCAACCAATGGGACATCCGTAGCGACCAGGATATTCGCGTGTATGGATTTGAAGAATGGGTGTTCGACGAAGAGGATGAAGATAGAGAATGGTGGATGCTCGTTCAATGAACGGGCTTTTTCTTTTGTCTAAAAATAACTGAATATTCCGTTAAGGTGCATGGTATAATCCATATAATCCAATTTCCAAATAAAGGATTGAATCTATAGAGGGAGCCGTCACATCAGATGAAAACGATCAAACCGAATATACATAAGCGGAAACACCAATGAAACAAGCCAAAATGATCTTTGTGTCAGGAATTCTTTTCTCCTTGTTACTGGTCGCGCTCATCTCCTATTCCGGTCAACTTGGATACCGTTACTACCAATCATTAGATATCTCAGGAAGCGAGATTACGAGTTGGCTATTGGACTGTAGGGACAAACGAAAGCTATTTGGAATAATTGAAGTCGTTGATGTAGAACGATGGTGTATGAGTAATGCACCTATTGACGACAATGTAAGAGGAATCGATATGGGGTCTAAAGGTGAAATTTCAAAAGACAAAGGTGGAACTCCAAGAGAGAAGGTTAATGACGAGTCACCTTCTTACGGAAACCCCTCATCAGAAGAGTCGAACAACGTCTCCTACCTCCCATACATGATTACCGCACTAATCACCTTGCTCGGATGGTGGCTTTGGAAGAGACGACGCCCATCGAAGAAACAAATCGAGGAGGAAGAGTTAGATATCGAGGATCACTCGCTAGTGACCTCTGACAACTCGACGGAGCAGATAAACCGAACGCTTCATCCATTACCTGCCTCAGCTATTCGGCAACAGTTGATTCATTTCGAAGCAGCACTGCCGCCACAAAAACGTCGCCGCCCGTCCGAGACGTTGTCGACCTGGGCGAAACGAATCGAGCTCGATGCATCACTGATCACTTATTTAGAGACGCGCTATGATAACGGGGAAATCTCACCACACCGTGAAGAAGCGTTCACACGTCAACTTGACGCATACCTATTACGCATACAAAAGGAGTCGAACTCATGACCATCCGACACGTATTGGACCAATTAGACCGCATTTACCTCGGGAAACCGGAAATCACAAAATTATGTTGCACAGCCCTATTGGCGAACGGCCATATCTTGTTAGAGGACGTGCCTGGGACCGGGAAGACATTACTTGCGAAAAGCATCGCCAAAAGCTTTGAAGCAGACTTCGCTCGAATCCAGTTCACGGCAGATCTACTGCCTTCTGACATCATCGGTTCAGACTTCTTCAATATGCAGACGCAGACGTTCGAGAACCGTACCGGTCCCATCTTCACAAACATCTTGTTAATCGATGAAGTGAACCGTGCCGTCCCGAGAACACAATCCGCCTTGCTTGAAGCGATGGAAGAACGCCAAGTTTCCATCGGTGGCGTCACCTATCAGCTACCTAAACCGTTCTTCGTCATCGCGACGCAAAACCCGATCGAGTCTGCCGGGACTTTCGCGCTACCGGACGCACAACTCGACCGCTTCCTCATGTCCCTTCAAGTCGGATATCCTGGGGCAGATGAAGAGCGAAACTTGATTCTACAGACGATTTCAAAGACGAGACATGTGGTAGATGCCTTGATGACAAATGCCGCTTTCTTAGAAGCACAAGAAGAAGTCGAGAACATCCGTATTCATGAAGATGTCGTCACTTACTTACTCGCACTGATCCAAGAGACAAGGCAACATCCGTTAGTCGAAGTCGGGGCGAGTCCACGGGCGACGCTCGCTCTCGTCAAAGCCTCACAAGCTTATGCATACTTGAACGACCGTCAGTTTGTCACGCCTGAAGATGTCCAAGGCGTTGCGCCACATGTACTGTCACACCGTTTAACCCTCACCCTTGAAGGCGACATCAAATCGACGAAGCGCCAAGTGCTAGCGGACGTACTCGAATCGGTACCCGTCCCGGTCGAAAGGGTGTAACGATGCGACAGGTCGGAATCAGTACGCCGTCCATTCTTCAGGACCAACTGTGGCCTGCTTATGTCAGTCTCGGTCTTATCGCGATGTGGATGCCTTATGTGTGGCCCATCTCTTATATATGTGGGACCTTATTAATCGTCATGTTCATCCGGAAGCGAATCATTCGAACGCTTTCAAATGAAGTCTCGTTTTCCATCCGGCAAAAAGAAGACCTCTTATTCATCGACGATGAGACGACGTGTATCATCCACATCGATGGATATGAGCGAATCATTGCACTTGGTGTTCCGTTTTTGGTCCGATTAGAGGGGAATGAACGGATTGCTTTTGAAAACGGGGCATGGGCATATGACTCACGGATTGAAGAAGACATTCATCACGTGTCCGTCTCTGTTGTGAAGCGAGGACCCGCTTCGATTCATACATGTGTCATGCGTGTCACCTTACCGTTTCACTTGGGCACCCTCTTCTTCACGGATGAGGGGATGACGCTTCCCTCATGGATCGTGTTACCTGCCATCACGAAATCGCCGATATCCGAATCGCGCATGATTCGGATGGGTGACCGCATCGTCAAACATTCTCCACTGAAAGACCCTTTGATGATTCAAAGCGCGAAACGATATGAGAAAGAGCCGGCCAAGCATATTGACTGGGTCGCCACCTCAAAGACTGGACATGTCCAGGCGAAAGTCTACGAACGACAAAATCTCGACACGTTCACGATTTCCCTTGATTTGAGCGGTCCGCTTGGGAACGGGCTCCATGCGCAATATGAAGACTTGATTCAACAGACGGCCTATTTGGTCTCTTACTTGATCAAAGAAGATTGTAAAGTGGAGCTGTTAATCAACCGACTTGACAAAAACAACCGAGTCGACCGTGTTACACTGGGAGAAGGAAGAAAACAATTACGGCTCATTCTCGTCCGACTGGCGATGATTCATGAATCGAACGCGTTTGTTGCGTCATCACGTTTCACTTCATATGTCAGTCGTCACAAACAGCCGCACGCCGAATTAATTCACATCAATCACGCGATGCTGCTGAAATCTTCAGGTTGATGAAGGGAGAAACACATGCAACGAATGACGAGCTTACTTATATGTTGTGTCGGACTGCTTGCAAGCACGACGACCGTATCAGCCGAGATGACTGAATCTTCGCCGGAACGTTTTGCAGATGCATATTTTTATGACATTGTGATGGACCATATTCAGGGAGATGACCCGACTTCTTATCATATGACGGACAGTGAGAATATCACGTTCGGACCACTACTTGAGACGTATGTCCCGTCCTCTTCTTGTTACAAGACGGATGAGACGTGTTCGTTCATCCCGACAAAAGAATTTGTGGCGACCGTCTTTCAAGATGATGAACCGGTCAACGTGATCGGGACGTACGAACAATCTGCAAATACATATGCGTTCTCAACGTTCGGTTCTGATAAAGAAACACCAAAAACGTTGATGGACGTACAAGGACATCTCGTGAAATACACAGAAAGGTCGGCATGGTTTGATTATGATGGGGACATGTTGACGGCGTTGACATCTAATTCAAAACAGATGATTAGCGGGAATGAGATTTCAACTGAGGCGTTTCAAGCCTTATTGATTGAAGAGCATGAAAGTGTTGAAGGGAATGCCGAAGAAGGAATGATGGATGGAGCGGATGGCTATTCAGACGAAGCAGAATCAAACAAGCCAACATCGAATACTATCCGATTGATTGGTTTTGCAGTGTTAGCGATGTTGCCATTCGGGTATTGGTTCCTTAAAAGACGAAAAACAACATGATGTCAAAAAAATTATACAATCAACATGAACAACTAGAAATGGTGATCATACCGAGTCATGCACTGAAAGAAGGAGAAGCAAATCGATTAATTTTTCGACATCTGAAGGATGAGGACTTTCCATTGCGCATTGAACGGAAACGAACTGTGAGAGCTACGAGAAAACATCTCTTCTCTTTTGAACGTCAAGAAGAGCATCTGACTACCAAAACCATCAAAAATCGTGAGTTATTAGAGTCGGAATTGACTCTCTCTTCGAATGAGGTCATCGTCTTACGAAGAGAGACGGACTGGATTCTGAGTTATTATGAAGACGGTTTGACACTCCAAGGGAAACAAGTAAATCGTGTCGAGACAACGGAGATAGCCCATATCGAGACATTTTTCGATTATGTCACTATGGGTGTATTCCCGATTGAGGTATCATTTTGTTTAGGTGGAACGTTTGGTTCCCGTAAGAATGTATATCGTTTCATGTTAAATGACGCAGATTGGAAGACATTGATTGTTGACGAACTATTGCCTCAGCTTCAGATTCCGAAAACGAAGAAGGTGTGGCAGTCCCTTTCATTTCCGACACACGAGCAAACAATTGAAACGTTCACTGCTGAATTTCATCCGAACATCGCAAGAAATTTTGTTTTCGCGCACGATGCCCATGATACATATTATCTCTTGGATCACGTGAATGGAGACATCAAAGTATTTTGAATGACCCAAGTAAAGAAGAAGTGAGTTTGCGTCAATCGATTGACGCAAACTCAAAACCCGAATCAAACAGTACACCAATTATGAGAAAGTAGGGATGGAACATGAACTATTTAGAACATCTAGAAAAACATTGTGGCACGTTCGTCAGCGGGTATGATATCCCTCACTTGCTAGAAGATGATGTTCAAATCATCGAACTTGAAGAAGAGTCCTCTAAAATCACAAGTATTTCGACATTAGGACTACATTGGCATACACTTCAATTCGAAAATGGTTCGATCGCTCACCAAGAGTTGCTGTTCCGCTTCAATCAACAGCATGTCAAAGATGAGTTTGCTGAATTGATGTTGCAGCTGACCCTTTATGCGATTAGAACGCACAAGGCGTTCGAGTTGGGCGAACTCTACGAACTGCCAGAGGAAGTGATCGAACAATATTCATTTTCTTCGGTCTATGTGACCGCTCCTTTTTACTCAGATGAGTCGTTCCTCACGTATAAAAACAAGGAGCAGAGCGTCCTAATCGTCTGGTTTGTACCGATTTACCCTTCAGAAGAGCTGTTCATCGAAGAACACGGAACCGAACGGTTTGACGAACTCCTATATGAGACGGATCGCGAGCTATTCGATTTGAACCGAAAAGAACTTGTCTAACAAACAACCCCTCATGCGCGCATGAGGGGTTTCTTTACATATAGGGGCCGTTCGCCTGAATGACGAACTGCGAATGTGCGTAATGATAAGTGATGCGTGAGTAGTCGAATGGCTTCCCATTCGTCAGATGAAAGATTGTTTCGATACGAAGCGTCGGATCATCCTCATGCAAACCGAGGTATTCCGCTTCACTGTCAGTCAATCGACCGACCTGTAGATACATGTCAGAAAAACCAATTGTGACACCGAGCGCACTTTGGACGTAATCGAAAATGGAATCTGCCACAATCTCTCGATTCAAGTAAGGTACGATGGCTTTTACGTAATACGATTCTTCATGACAAAGCACTTCGCTATCCACATATCTTACCCGTTCGACACGGTATACATCGTCAGTCACGTCAATCCCGAGGTTTTCAGCCACCAACACATCTGGTTTCATAACAGACACGTCGAGTACATCAGAGGTCAAGATTCGATTTCCAAGGTTACTCTTGAATCCTTGAGTGGAAAAGAGACTCATATAACCGGGACGATTATGGCGTCTGACGAAAATGCCACTACCACGGAGTTGAAAGATGATACCTTTTCGTTCGAGCAGCTCTAAAGCTTTCGTGATCGTACTCTTGCTCACCGCATATTGATTCATCATCTGCTCGAGGACAGGTAATTTATCCCCTTGTTTTAAGTTTTGTTCATGGATGTATTGTTCGATTTCATTTGCGATTTGTTGGTATTTTAACATGGTCATTCCTCACTTTTTCGTCACTTATTGTATTATATCATGAAAAAACAAAATTGTTTTATTGTATCAACCTTGTTTAATTGTACCGGTACAATTATACTTGACGTGTATGATTCATGTGAAGGAGGAATAGAGGATGAAGATGTTACCGAAAGACTTTCTATGGGGAGGCGCACTCGCCGCCCATCAATTCGAGGGTGGTTGGGACGCTGACGGCAAAGGACCGAGTGTCGTCGATGTCTTGACGGCAGGTGCACACGGCGTCTCGCGTCGTATCACGGACAAGGTTGAGCCGAACGAATTCTACCCAAACCATGAGGCGATTGACTTTTATCATCGCTATAAAGAAGATGTGGCCCTTTTTGCCGAGATGGGATTGAAATGCTTGCGTACCTCGATCGGGTGGAGTCGCATCTTCCCGAACGGCGATGATGCAGAGCCGAACGAGGCGGGTCTTCAGTTTTATGACGACTTGTTCGATGAGCTACTCAAACACGACATCGAACCAATCATCACACTCTCTCATTTTGAGATGCCGCTCCACCTTGCTCGTGAATACGGTGGCTTCCGCAATCGTGAGGTTGTCGAGCATTTCGTCCGTTTCGCCGAGGTCTGCTTCGACCTCTACAAAGACAAGGTCAAATACTGGATGACATTCAACGAAATCAACAACAAGATGGACGTCAACAACCCGCTCTTCTTATGGACGAATTCGGGCGTCCTCCTAGAAGAAGGCGAGAACGCCCGCGAAGTCATGTATCAGACTGGGCACCATGAACTGATTGCGAGCGCCCTCGCCGTCGCCAAAGGGAAAGAAATCAATCCGGACTTCGAAATCGGGGCGATGGTGTCGCATGTCCCGATCTATCCGTATTCATCGAACCCGGACGACGTCATGCTCGCCGAAGAGATGATGCGTCAACGGTATTTCTTCCCGGACGTACAAGTACGTGGCTTCTATCCGAGCTACGCCTTGAACGAGTTCAAGCGGGAAGGGTATAACATCCCGATCCTTGAAGGAGACGAAGAGATTTTACAGAACGGGAAGGTCGATTATCTCGGCTTCAGTTACTATATGTCGACGACCGTGAAAAGTGATGTCGTCGCGGACAATCACGGGGATATCGTGAACGGTGGCCTACCGAATGGTGTCGAGAATCCGTACATCCAGTCAAGTGACTGGGGATGGGCGATTGACCCGGTCGGTCTCCGCTATGTGCTCAACCGTTTATATGACCGTTATCAGATTCCGCTCTTCATCGTCGAGAATGGATTCGGTGCGGTCGATGAGATCGTCGACGGAAAGATACATGATGCGGCCCGAATCGATTATTTGAAAGCCCATATCGAACAATTGAAGCAAGCCGTCATTTATGACGGGGTCGACTTGATTGGTTACACGCCTTGGGGCATCATTGATATCGTCTCCTTTACGACAGGGGAGATGAAGAAGCGGTACGGGATGATTTATGTCGACCGTGACAACGAAGGGAACGGATCGATGGAGCGGATGAAGAAAGACTCGTTCGATTGGTATAAGCGTGTCATCGCAACGAATGGGGAAGACCTATAAGAAAATGAATTGAGCAAAGAACTGTGAATGGTCTGCAGGTCTTTGCTCTTTTTCGTTATAATGAAGAAAAGTGAGATAGAGGAGGGGCGCATGATGCAAGTAAAGAACTATGGGCCGGTGACGGCCGTAAGTACTAAAGTAAAGAACGGCCCATTCGAAATGTCGATGTATGTGTATTATATCGACGGCATGATCATCGATACGGGGACACGGACGATGCTTCCGGCTCTCCAAGCGTTTTATGAATCGGTCCCGATTGATCTTGTCAGTATCACACACCCTCACGAAGACCATATCGGCACGGCCGCTTGGCTCGAGCGAACATACGGAGTACCGATCTACATACGTGAAACTGCGATGGAAATGTGCCGAACGGGGCTAGACATCCCGGATTATCGGGCTCTCTTCTCGGGTGACCCGGAACCGTTTCAACCAATCGCCTATCATGACAATCAAATCACGTCGGAACATCATTCATATGAGGTGATTCATACACCCGGTCATGAACCGAATCACGTCGTCTTATTCGATGAGGAGAACGGTCGACTGTTCTCCGGTGATTTGTTCGTCCATCCGTATCCGAAAGTGATGATTCCGGAGGAGTCCGTCCCCGAACAGATCCGCTCGCTCAAACGTGTCTTGAGTCTTGATTTTGAGGAAGTATATTGCCAACACGCCGGGCGTCTCGAACAGGGGAGAGAGCAACTGACCAAAAAGCTCGATTATCTAGAACGCTTGACTGATAACGTACTATCAAAAACCGCAGCAGGCTATACGATTGACGACATCAATGCCCAGCTCTTTCCCGAACCGTCACCTCTCGTCCGAATCTCAAAGCGAGATTATGACTCGAGACATATGATTTCAAGCATTTTGCGCGAAGTGTACGAACAACTTCGTTGACAGAAGGTGGGTCACCTAGTATTCTAAATGCAGGATTAAACGTTTAAACTTTTAAACGGAGTGATGAATATGAAGCAACCAGATGCTACACCTGAGTTATCGTTATCTTTATTTGAAGATGCAATCCCGTTGTTCCAAGTATTGGCCGACGTCAATCGTCAACGTATCATCGTCGAGATCGCCAAACATGAACGCTTGAACGTCAATCAGATTGATGAAAAGATCGAGCTGTCTCGACCGGCCATCTCACATCATCTCAAACTGTTGCGACAAGCGGGCATCGTCTCATCAGAGAAAGTCGGAACAGAGAACTTTTACTTCTTGACGCTCGAGGACGCGGTCGGACTGCTGAAGGCACTGACGCGCGCAATCGAAGACGAATGCATCCTTTGACCTTTCTTTTTGGAAACAAAGAGAAGGGCTTCTTTTCCACTAATTAGTTTAAAAGTTTAAACATATAAACGTTATAAGGAGAATGAATATGAAGCAGAAACAAACGATTGTCATCACAGGAGCGTCAAGCGGAATCGGTCGAGCTACCGTCGAACTGTTCAGCAAACGAGGCTGGCATGTCGCCGCGACGATGCGACAACCTGAAGACCATCAAGAATTGTCGAATTTGAAAGGTGTGTCGCTTTATCAGCTAAATGTGACGAACGAATCGAGTATTCGTAACGCCTTTGAGCAAATCGTCTCCGATCACGGAACAATCGATGTGTTATTAAACAATGCCGGATATGGAGCAGTCGGTATTTTCGAAGAAGCCTCGCCTGAACAGATTCAGCGGCAATTTGATACGAACGTTTTCGGTGTCATGAACGTGATCCGGGCAGCGCTTCCCTATTTACGTGAACAGCGGAGCGGCCGGATTGTGACCGTGTCTTCAGTCGGTGGTCAAATCACATTCCCAATCTATAGCTTGTATCACAGTTCAAAGTGGGCAATTGAAGGATTCATCGAATCGCTTCAGTTCGAACTGGCACCGTTTAATATTGACATGAAGTTGATTGAACCGGGACCGATTAAGACAGACTTTTATAGCCGTTCCCAAGAACTCGTTCGCGATCAACCTCTTGATGTATATGATGACTATACAGAGGTCGCACTTCATAACACGAACGCCGCTGGTGCGAATGCCGAAGGCCCCGATGTTGTCGCTGAGACGATTTGGCGTGCAGCGAACGACCGGAAGAAACGACTTCGTTATCCATCAGGTAAACAGGCGGGACTACTGATCGCGTTGAAGCGTTTTCTACCGAACCGAGTGTTTTTCTCCATCGTGCGACGTGTCGTGGAGAAGAACTAACAGCAAGTACCTGTTTTGGACTTCATTCGGGTCGGAAAGAATTTTTTATCTCTTTCAATGATGAATATCACACAAATTCACCCGATATAACTGATAAGAGGAGGGATTTGATGAAAAAAATCTTACTGATACTGTCAACGTTCGTTCTCATGATCGGGTTGAGTGTAGCACCAACGGAATCGGTCGATGCAGCGGCGAAACGCTTCAAAAATTGTACGGAGCTGAACAAGGTGTATAAAGGCGGCGTGGCAAAGTCGAAGACGACGAAAAACAAAGGCGGAAAAACTCGGTATACGCCATATGTGAACAAAGCTTTGTATGATGCGAATAAATCGAAAGACCGTGATCAAGACGGGATCGCCTGTGAACGTTAATTACAAGGGATATGTCGAATCAGCCGCCTTATGAGGGCGGCTTTTTTGTATGGACATAGACAACGATTCGACCACATGATATTATCAAAAATAATAATATTATCAAATATGATAACATTGAGGTGAAGATAATGAATCAAGATGTTTTAAAAAGTTTGTTGAATCCGATTCGTATGAAAATCTTTCAACATGTTTTGATGAATGAAGGGGTTACGACCGCTGATTTGGCAAAAGCACTTCCAGATGTGCCTCAGGCGAGCCTCTATCGCCATATCAATAAGATGGTACAACACGAGATCTTATCCGTCGTCAGTGAGAACAAAGTACGCGGGGTGTATGAGAAGGTATATGCGATTCAAAACAACCCGTTGACCAGTATCAATAAGATTGTCGAGGAGGAGGACCACGAGCAACTGTACATGGTCTGCTATACGTTCACGATGTCACTGCTCATGGATTTCGGGAACTATTTGAAGCGCGACTCGATCGACCTCCCGGAAGACAAAGTCGGATTCCGGAGTATCCCGCTCTACCTGTCCGATACTGAAAGTGACCGATTTTTGAGAGGTCTCTATGACTTATTGGAAGATGTGTTGGACAATGAGCCATCCAAAGAACGCACGTTACGAAAGTTCTCGTATGCGTTCATGCCCGTCGAAGAAAAGGAGGAAATGGATGATGTATAAGCAAGAAGAGGTATTCATTCAAGGAGAATCAACCATCCCAGCTACAATGACGACTCCACACGATGGTCAGTCGCCATTTCCAGCCATCATTCTCATCGGGGGTACTGGTGGATTGGACCGCGACGGGAACGGGACCGGCTTCAAGTCGAACCTGTATAAAGACCTGGCAGAATGGCTGACGACACAAGGTTTCGTCACGTTACGCTTTGACAAACGGGGAATCGGCAAGAGTGGAGGCAATCGAAATAGTGTCGGTCTGACAGGACTCGTAGATGACGTCGCAACGATTGTCCGTTATCTGAAATCTCGTGACCATGTCTCACAAGACATATTGCTGCTCGGTCATAGCGAAGGATGTATCGTTGCGACGCTCGCGGCCGAACGTGAATCCGTTTCCGGTCTCATCCTGTTGTCGGGGGCCGGTGTTGCCTTGAAGACGAGCATGCAGGAACAGGCGCATGCCTTACTCGATGAAGTGAAACGTACGAAAGGAATCAAGGGCAAACTGCTTCGACTTAGCTTGAACGAGAAGTCGGTCATCGGGAAACAACAAAAACTATTCGAACGCGTCACAGCAACGGATCAGGACACGATGCGTATCCAATTGATGAAATTCCCTGCCAAATGGTTACGGGAGCATCTTGCTTTCACGGATGAGTCGCTTCGTGAGCGACTAGTTCAGTTGCACATTCCCACGCTCGCAATGACGGGAGACCGAGACGTTCAAACGGACGCTCATCATCTTGACGAGCTCGACGCACTCCACGCGGAACAGATCGAGGTACAAAAGATTAAGGACATGGACCATATGTTGAAACATTTCGACGGTGAGATGAGTATTTTGGACGTGAAAAAGCAATATCGTTCACAACTCAGGCAGCCGCTCCATCCCGAGCTACAACACCAGCTCCACGAATGGCTCGTACGCCACAATCGGACATCATGACGAAAAAGGACAGCGGAGAAGGTTCCGCTGCCTTTTTTATGTACGTAAGAATCGCTCAACGTGTCCCATCGAGAAATGACGGCTCCACTGAACGAAGTGTCCACCTGGTACGGCAATTAATTGTACAGAGGGATGAAGTTGTCGTTCCGCTCGTTTGACATGATGGAGCGTCCGTTTCGCCTCCTTCAAATCAACACCTGTGAAGTCCGCATAATGAAGTTGCGTCGGCACTTGCACACGTTGTAACAAGTCGGTGAAATCAAGCCCGTCGTAACCGAACAACAAATGTAAGCCACCAGACGACAGACGCGCCGGTCGCTCAAAAGCTGTTCGAACGTTTGCGGTCGGTTCGACCCCGATTCGTCTACAGAACAGCTGGAACCGTTCTTCAGAAAATATAGAGTCACGTGTGCTCACTTGTGCTTCCATCCAGTTCAACAGGCGTTTTGGTGCGTTGTGATACAGTAGTCGCAGTAATGGGAAGGTGAATCCGAAAATGCCATATTCACGATAAGGGAGAATGGCGTTTGGTTTATGTCCTTGATCGAGAAGAACCAATCGGCTGACCTGATCTGGATAATGGACCGCATATGCCAAGGCGATAGCACCTCCCATCGAATGACCGATCAGCCGAACCGATTCAAGTTGTCGTGAGATTCGATACGCCTCGACCCAGTCCGCGAATACTTTCGATGTCGCATAAGTATGTAGTCCCTCACTTTCACCAAAGCCAGGTAAATCTAACAGGTGTACTTCGAAATCGTTATGTAGAGCTTCGGCAAATAACTGGCCTTGTGATCCAGTGAATCCCCCACCGGGAAGGAAAAGAACAGGGTCGCCTTGACCGTGAATCGTTGAATGGAATGGTCTCACATCATCTCTCCTCTTTATATAGTCGTCTCCACTCAAGTATAAAGATAGTTGGAAATCAATTGAAGAAAATTCGCCATGTTTCTTCATGTGTACGTTAACAAATACGGGTATAGCATAGTGACAGGTAGCTTGCTGTCATCACGCTTTATATACGTTCTTACTTGTAAAGGAGGAGTGTTCGGTGAAACTTTCAGGAAAAACGGCAATCGTTACAGGTGCTGGTTCTGGTATGGGGCGAGCCATCGCCAAACTGTTCGCGAATGAAGGTGCACGGGTCGTCGCCTTCGACTTGAATGAAGATTCTGTTCAGGCAGTGGTCGAAGAGATCAAGACGGGAGGTGGAGATGTCGTCGGCATCGCTGGTAACGTAGCGAATCAGTCAGATATCGACCGACTCGTCGATACAGCGAAAGAAACGTTTGGGTCGGTCGACATTCTTGTCAATAATGCAGGAATTATGGACAACTTCATGACCGTCGGTGAAGTGACAGATGAATTATGGGACCGTGTCCTTGCCGTCAACTTGACCGGCCCGATGAAACTTTCACGTGCCGCCATCCAAGTGATGGAGAAGCAGGACCGTGGTGGCGTCATCATCAACAACGCGTCGGTCGGAGGATTGTTCGGTACACGAGGTGGTGCAGCGTATGTGGCATCGAAGCATGCGTTAATCGGTTTAACGAAAAACATCGCGGCGACACATGGAACGCTCGGCAAGATTCGGGCAAACGCGATTGCACCAGGTGGCGTCAATACGAACATTGGTTCAACAATCACGGCGCCAAGCGAAATGGGGATGCGTGCCATTCAAGGTGCCGGGGAAGCACCGATGGGAGAGCCGGAGCAGATTGCGAACGTCGCGCTCTTTTTAGCATCGGACGATTCAAGCTTCGTAAATGGCGATGTGTTGAAAGCAGATGGCGGTTGGACGGCAAGATAAATGAAAAGAGCCGAAATCATTCGGCTCTTTTCATTTGGTATTTTTTTCGATAGGCGAGTGGGGTGATCGAATGATGTACTTTAAACGTCTGGACGAAGTGACTGACACTAGAGTAGCTCAGACGTTGGGCGATGTCAGCAATCGACTCCGTCGAATCCTCTAACAGGTTTGCGGCCCGATCCATTCTTTTAAGTTGGACATACGCGAGAGGAGACGTGTCACCGAATCGTTTAAATAAGCGGCAACATTCACTACGACTCACATTTCCCGCGGTCGCAATTTGAGCTAACGAAAGTTTGTCTTCAAGTTGTGAATGAACACAGGAAAGCATGTTTCGGAGGCTCTCCAGTTTTTTTGAATGCTTCGTCGACAGACATTCTTGCTGAATCCAATAACGCCAGATGACCGTACATTGTAATGTCGCATCCATCATTGCGAGCGGTCCCTCTGATTCTATATATTGGATGGAACGTTCAATCGTCTGAACTAGGGAGCGTGGTGTCCGTTCCTTCTTTAAGATATGTATGGACTTGTCGAGAGTATCGTATGATTTTACATATCTCTCTGCCATATTGGGATGGAACAACTCATACGGGTCAAATTGAAGTTTTACGATTTGAGACGATTCTTTCATTCGTTGAATCACGTAACTTTGACCGTCTGTGAGCATCAATCCTTCATTAGAATCAAGTTTGATCCATTCTCCATTCACCACCAGATCGACTACTCCGGATTCAATCCATAAAATCGTGAACTGATCGGTTATCGAAAACGTTGAATCACCATGTCTTGTCAGTCTCATACTCTTCAAAACGCATTTCCCCTCAAATTCGTAACATTTCGATATTTTGTATCCGATTCAACGGATCAAATACTTTCGTTCTAGTAAAAACGGAGACGATTCCGACAATTCCTTACTATCTAAAAAAAGATTGATTGTCGTGTTTCTTCTATATAATGCTTAAAAGATGAGCCATCCAGTGAATGCGGCATGAACGAGAATGGCGATTGGTACCCCAATTCGGAATTTTGGCTTCAATGTCTTATGTCGGAAGATCCGCATCGCCAAATAAGCCCCGAACGCCCCACCGACCCATGCCATCGTCAGTAACGTACGCTCCGAAATCCGCCAAGCCCCGACGCGAGAACGCCGTTTATCGACAAAAAATGACACAAACGCTAGTAAATTAGTCACAATGTAATATAGCAGTAATAGTTCCAAAGACCAAAACCTCCTTATTTCATACTTTATTATATCTTAAAATGGCTCTGTAAAGCCGTTTCGATGGATTAAAACAATTTTCTGAAACCTCTCATCCTCATGAATTGTTCTGTAAATGAACTGATATCACTCTCATATCGTCCTGTAATCGCTGTGAAATATAGAGGTGTTACAGTAAGGGGGCGTTAGAAAAGGGAGGAATATTCTTATGAAAAAACCACTATTGACACTAACGGCACTCGCTGGCCTTAGTTTAGGAGTCGCTGCTCCAGCTTCGGCAGCATCAACACACACAGTTCAGTCTGGAGATACACTCTATCGTATCGCCGTGAACAACAACGTCTCTGTAAACGACATTAAACAAGCGAACGGCTTAAACTCAAATATGATTTACCCGAACCAAGTCTTGAAACTTGGAAAGGCAGAAGCAAAAGCTTCTACTGCATCTAAAACGTATACAGTTAAATCAGGTGATACACTTTATCGTATCGCATTGAACCACGGGATCTCTGTTAATCAATTGATGACTTGGAACGGTCTTGATTCAGATCTTATTTTCCCAGGACAAGAGTTCGCCGTGAAAGGTGCAGCAGCTGCATCGGTAGCGAATGATGCGAAGACATCAGCACCGAAGACTTCAACATCAACACCTGTTACGAAAACAGCATCGTCTACAACGCAAACCCAAGCTCCGGCTTCAGGTAAGACAATGACTGTTGAAGCAACAGCTTATACACCATACTGTGCTGGATGTTCTGGAATCACAGCGACAGGTATCGACGTTCGTTCGAACCCTAACCAAAAAGTCATCGCGGTCGACCCTTCTGTCATCCCGCTCGGCTCTAAAGTATGGGTTGAAGGATACGGAGAAGCAATCGCTGGAGACACTGGTGGTGCCATCAAAGGTAACAAGATCGACATCTTGATGCCGACACAAGAGCAAGCGCTCAACTTCGGTCGCAAGTCGATCACAATCAAAGTCTTGAACTAATTCAAGCTCATTTAAGACACTGCCATCGGGCGGTGTCTTTTTTGTGTTTATCCTTTCTCCCAAGGATTCTTCACTTTCGTCAAACCTAACCGTTTGGCAAGCGGTTTGATTGTCAATCCATGTAAGGTGACAGACGTGACGACGAGCCCGAGGGTAATCGGCAACATCCGCTCCGCATCTTCAACCCCTAGTTCGGCAATCTCTTGGGCGAAGAATGCCGTCACCGTCATAGCGACGATTCCACGAGGGGCAATCCAGCTGATGAGTGCCCGTTCTTTCGTCGTCAAAGGTGATCCAAGTAACGACGTTTGTACTGAGACCGGACGGACGATAAATAAAATTCCAATAATCGATAAGAGGAGCGGCCAATCGAAGACGGCGAGTAAGCTATCTCGCGTCAAACTCGCGGTCAAGATGATGAATACGGTCGAGACGAGCAAAATCGAGATATTCTCTTTAAACTCACGAAGCTGTTTCAAAATATGGAGATGACCATGCTTGGAATTCGCCATCGTCAAGCCCATCGCCGTCACGGCCAACAATCCGACCTCGTGCATGACCCATTCGCTGATCGAGTAGACGAGAAGGACGCCGGAGAAGGTCAACGTCGTCCGTAAATATTCTGGAACTTTCTCATTTCCGAATAGGCGTATGAGTAAATGACCAACCGCAATCCCAAAGGCGACAGCGACGATACAAGACCAAAAGAACGGTAGATGGCTTGCGAGCCCGTCGTTCTGATACAAGATGAATCCGATCCGAACAACGAATAGGCCCATCAGAGCGCCGAGCGGGTCGACGATGATTCCTTCCCACTTCAACACTTTTGAGGGTCGAAGTGATAAGTTCGCTTGCCGTAACAGCGGAATGATCACGGTCGGTCCTGTCACGACAAAGATGGCGCCGAGTGTGAAGGCGGGTAACCAATGAAAATCACCGATAAATATCAATAATAGAGATGTCAGGATGAACGAGATGAATACGCCCACTGTGACGAGACGAAAAATCGGTCTCCTTAAATCATCAATCTCCTTAAATTCAAGACTTAAGCTTCCTTCAAATAAGATGAGGGCCACCGCAATCGAGATAAGGGGGCTATAAAGGTCGCCTAGTATTTGATCGGGTTCCAACCAACCGAAAATCGGACCGACCAAAATTCCGGCAACGGTCATAATCAAGATGGCCGGGAAGTCAAACCGCCATGCCAATAGCTGTGAAAGTGCACCGATAAGGACAAGTAAGCTGAACCCGATCATCATGTCTTCCATAAACTTCCCCCGTTTCATTACTTCTTCCTATATGTATACCCACATCATGAAAAATATTTGCTAACATTGCTTGATTTCGGGTAAGAATTGAATGAAAGGGAGGGATACGATGGAAGTGACTATCGGACTCATCATCGTCATATTGACATGGCTCATCTTATTACTTAATCTCACGTTCGCCATCACCATCATCTTCTTTGAAAGGCGGGATATCGGCACGACGTGGGCGTGGTTACTCGTCCTCTTCTTCCTACCGCTCATCGGTTTCTTCGTCTACATCTTCTTTGGTCGACTGATCAAATCTCAAAACTTTTATGAAGTCGAAGAAGAGAAACGCGAAGCGTACCATCATCATGTCGAAGAACAGCTCGACCAACTCGACCGTACCCTCGCACCGTTCGACCATCCGCTGCTATTGAAATATCGTCGACTTGCTCGTCTGAACCTCGTGTCGACGAATGCATTGATGTCGTTCCACAACGATATCAGTGTCTTGCACGACGGAACGGAAAAATTTGATCAAATGTTTCAAGACATTGAACGAGCGACGAAAGAAGTCAATATTCAATATTACATCATCCAAAATGATGCGCTTGGCCAGTCACTCATTCGTCTGCTAACGGAGAAGGCAAAACAAGGGGTACGTATCCGTCTCCTTTATGATGCTGTCGGGTCGAGGGGACTGAGACATAAACATTTCAAGGACCTACTCGCGCACGGCGGGGAAGTCAAATCCTTCTTCCCCTCAAAACTTGGGATCAACTTCCGTGTGAACAATCGAAATCACCGAAAACTTTGTATCATCGACGGTGGACTCGGCTATATTGGCGGTTTCAACGTCGGGGATGAATATCTCGGAAAAGATGAGCACTTCGGCTATTGGCGCGATGTCCATCTGCGCATCTCTGGCGACGCCGTCAAGGAATTGCTCGAACGGTTCATCTTGGATTGGAATCGCTCAGTCCCGACGAAAACGAAGGCGCAAAAAGACGATTTCATATGGCCGGTGGAAGGAGTCTCACATCACGCTTCCCCGGTTCAAATCGTGACATCGGGACCGAACTCCTCGACGGAGCATCTGAAGAACATGCTCGTCAAAATGATCACGCAGTCGAAGGAATGTATCTACATTCAGACTCCTTACTTTATTCCGGATGCGAGCTTCCTCGATGCCTGCCGAATTGCGCTCATGGCAGGCACAAAAATCAAACTGATGATCCCGAATAAGCCGGACCATATGTTTGTCTACTGGGCGACCTATGCAAATGCGGCAGAACTCGTACGTTACGGAGCAGAGGTGTTTACGTACGAGGAAGGGTTCCTTCATGCGAAGACCCTCGTCATCGACGGAGAAGTCGCCTCGATCGGGACGACGAATATCGATGCCCGAAGCTTCCGCCTCAATTTTGAAATCTCAGCACTCGTCTTTGACCGAGATGTCGCACAATCGGTCATCGATGCATTCGAACGGGACGAGGCCCGTGCGGAGCGGTTGACGATTGAACGATATGAGTCAAGGACCCGTTGGATTCGCTTCAAGGAGAGCGTGTCACGCCTCCTCAGTCCAATTTTATAACGCAAAGCAAAACATCCGGCAGAGGGTTTCCTCATGACCGGATGTTTTTTTATCGTTTCTTCAACTGTGTGACAAGCCGCTCGAAAGACTCATTCACGTCTTTCGGGGCTTCCTTATCTCCATACTCCGCTGCCTCTAGCCATTCCGCGTACAACGTATGGTCCGTGAACTCGATTCGCTGAAGCCAGTCAGACACCGTCTCTTCGCGCAGACGTGGTTGAAGTTGCTCGAGCTTCCGACCTGTTTCGAGGAGCTGGATTTGCCGTGGCGAGCGGACGATACGTTTATCTGAAAGCGTTGGGTGGTGAATACTTTTTGGAATCATTCCACCTTCCTGGATATCTTTTCGCTTCTGTAGATAGAAGAACAAACCGACACCAATCAACAAGGTGACAACAAAGATGCCGATGAAAAACAGTGACTCATTCGAAGCGGTCTCGAGTAGCGTCTCCTGCGATACCGTCTCTGCATCGATGTTCGGATTGTCTGGGACGAGAATGCGGTTCACTCGATCATTCGGGTCGAGTACAATCCCGTCGAACCAGCTACCGATCCATAAGAAGAAAGGGCTGATCCAGGCGATGACATTTCCGAACAACAGCTCTTTGATCGTACGCAGGATGAGAGAAACGGCTAACCCGATTCCCAGACCGAGCACAAGCATCGTCACCATACGTTTATAGTCACGACGATAATATAAGTTTCGTTGCCAAATTAAAAAGATGAACGGAAAGAGCACCATCGCGAGCGGTTGTGTCGCCGGTGGGAACAACCAGTCCGCCACTAAGAACAGGACACTCGCCATCGCGTAACGATCCGTCCAATCCAACGTTCGGATAAACGCATGGACGTAGGTGAAAACGAGCAGCAAGATGCTCATCTCGTATGAGAAATACAGGGCACCGATACTCATGACCGTCTGCACGATGAGTTGGGTGTTCCGAGGGAGACGAAGCGTCAATAAAAAGAGCAAAGGAAACACATGGCCGATATAAAAAGCTGAAAAGACCCACCATAACCATCTCATTGTCCGTCACCTCCTAACCGTAAAATCGATTGATTCCCGCTGTACTTGGCGACTTTTCGTTCGAACAACGAACGAGCCAATGGAAAATCGCTCTCTGACAGACAGGCGAACGTCGTCATGATTTTACGGAAATGGACTTCTCCACTTCCAGGCGGTAAATCGTACGTGATCCCGTCTTTCGTAAGTGTCGGGACAATCAGGCCGTAACTCGCGTTCTCTTTCTCAAAATCTCGGCATAAGGCCGCAGCTTGTGAGATGAGTCGCTCCATCTGATAGGTGAGGGCACGTCCGTCTTTCGTCAACAAATCGAGGACGATGACATATTCATTCGCTTGTACAGGTTGCTCCGTACGGGCGAGCAGTTCACCTGTCTTCGCATAGGCCGACCAATACAGTTGTCGCATCGGCTGTCCGTGATAAGGTGTTACCGACTGGAACGTTTCCGGGTCACGATAGGCGCTATGGCGGACCATCTCCTCCCCAGGAAGGGTAGGCGGCCGTTTCGGGATTGGGTACGGTGAAAACTCAGGGAATACATATCCGATTCGAGGAAGCGCGTCCTCTTTGTATAAAGAGAACATCCGTAACGGGTCACGAATCTCCATCCCGATTGCCTCAAGACGGATCGGGCCGCGTTTCTTCGCATGGAGCGGGATGGTAAAGTCGACGGTTGCATTCGTCTCAACAAAATTCTCTTGTCGCCAAAACGCGTGACCTTCTGACTCTACCGTCGGATGCAGATAACCAGAGAGGCGGACGACTCCAAGTGGTACTTTTGCGGTAGATACGAGTTTTAACACATAGATGGCGTCATCGTTCGGGAACAGTTTTAGCTCCTCGGTGAGGTCGACATGCACTTGTTCCGCCAACCGAAACATGAAAGCGGGCATGACCAAGGCATAAAGACTGAACCCGATCAACAGGCTTGCAATTAAGACATTCCCATATAGCGCCGTGAAGACCCCGACGACAAACAAGAGCCACATGTATCCGGACTCGAGATAGCGTGGGCTGACTAACTGCATCTTACACCTCTGATGGGACCGGGATGGTCTCGAGTACAGATTTGATGAGTTTCGTCGGCTTCGTTTTTAAGGAAGCCTCGACCGTCAAGACGATGCGGTGTCCTAAGATAGGAAGAGCGAGCGCCCGGATGTCTTCTGGAGAAACGAAGTCCCGTCCTTCCATATAGGCATGTGCCCGAGCTGCCATCGTATAGGCAAGTGTCGCCCTTGGACTTGGACCGACCTCGATATCCCGGTGATGTCGGAGCGATTCCATCAAATCGAGGAGATAGTCCTCCATCGCCTCATGGAATCGGACATCCCGTACTTCCTGCTGCATCTTCAACAGCTCATCACGTTGCAGCGAGAACGGTTCCGTCGACAGATGCTCGTTTCGAATCAAACGACGTTCTGAATCTCGTGACAGGGGAGCAAGTGTCAATTTGAACAGGAATCGATCCAACTGGGCTTGCGGAAGCGGGAATGTCCCTTGCCCGTCGAACGGGTTTTGTGTGGCAATCATAAAGAAAGGCTCCGGTAACCGAAGTGACACTTCCCCGAGCGTCACTTGCCGCTCCTGCATCGCCTCAAGCAAGGCCGATTGTGTTCGTGGTGTTGTGCGGTTAATCTCATCGACAAGAAGGATGGATGTAAAGATTGGACCCGTCCGACGTTCGAACGCCCCTGTCGTCGGGTTGAACAGTTCCATCCCTAAAATATCACTCGGCAATGTGTCCGGCGTACATTGTACGCGTTGGAACGCCGCCGAGACGGAACTCGCCAGACTACGCGCGAGAGTCGTTTTCCCTGTCCCAGGTCGGTCTTCGAGCAAGACGTGCCCCCCTGACAATAATGCGATCGAAGCAAGCTTGATTGCTTTTGATTGCCCGATGACTTGATCATTTAAATGTGAAACCCATGGATGCACCATTCAAAATCCCCCTATATTTTTCTGATAATTAAGAAAATCATAGCATAATCGACGATTGAGATGTGCGGAAAATCATGAATGAGTACATAATGATGAATCGATAAAAAAAGACCAACTGGCGTCAGCCAGTCAGTCATCGTTTTGGAGAATCTAAATATCGTTCAAAATGACGTTCGAGCCATTCTTGGAAGAACGACATGAACGTACAAATCGCCCAGTAAATCAATGCTACGACAATGTAAACCGTCATATAATCAAATTCACGACCTCCGACGATTTTCGCCTTATTGAATATCTCAGGGACGGTGATCATCGCCGCAAGGGAACTTGCTTTGATCAAATCGAGAAAGACGTTCGAGAGCGGGGGGAGGGCAATCCGTGTCGCCTGTGGCAAGATGACTCCTTTGAGCGTCAACCATTTCCCCATCCCGAGCGAGCGGGCCGCTTCGACCTGACCATTATCAACCGCCCGAATCGAGGAACGGATAATCTCGGCGATATAAGCGGCGGAGTTCAAACTGAATCCGAGAATCGCTGCTGTCAATGCGGCAAATTCGATGCCGATGAAGGGGAACCCCGAATAGAGGATGAACAAGATAATCAGAATGGGCACGCCACGCATGAACGAGATATAAAACGTCGACGGATAGCGAAGGAGGCGCGTTGGAGACAACTTCCCTAACGCTAACAGTAAACCGAGCACAAGACCGAAGAACATGCTCGTGAAAGAAATCCAAAGCGTATTCGGCAATCCTCCTAGCAAATAAGGAAGCGACTCGATAGCTAGGTCTACGTCAAAAATGGCGTCCCATTTGATGTCTGAGAACGTCATAGCGACCTCTTACTTCGTTTCGACGATCGTTGCGTCCACATCAGGCTCTACCGAGACGTCTGCACCGTTATAGAATTGCTCAGATAATTCTTTGACTGTACCGTCTTCGAGCATCTCACCTAATACACGGTCGATGTTCTCTTGAAGCTCGTCATTTTCCTTATCCATCAAGAAAGCGACTTCTTGTGGATTATAGGCGATATCCGGGTGAATCGTGATATCAAACTCAGGGAAGAAGGCGAGCGCAAGTGTTTGAAGGTAGTAATCGTTCAAGATGACATCCGTACGTCCTGTCGAGACGTCACGCAAGTACTGGTCGTTCGTTGCGTTATCATAGATGACTTCTTCTGCTCCGTATTCACGTGCGACGTCCATGAAGACCGTCGTCGCTTCACCAGCGGCTTTTTTGCCTTTCAAATCTTCAAGTGATTCGATGCCAGAAAGGTCACTCTTCCGAACGATCGCTGTTCCGTACGTGTACTTATACGGTTTCGAGAAAGCAAATTTCTCTTTGCGGTCTTCTGTGACCGAGATATCATTTGCTGCGACGTCAATCTGCCCGTTTTGAACACTCGTCAACATGTTGTCAAACGCCATTTCTTTGAACTCAACTTCGAGCTCGAGACGCTTCGCAATCTCTTTCATGAGTTCTACGTCAAAACCTGTCAACGTATCACTCTCTTCTTCACGGAAAGAAGCGGGGTAGAGGGTACCGGCTGTCCCGATTGTCAACTTTCCTTCTTCTTGAATTTCTTCCCAACGTGTCGTATCTGCTTGATTCGTGCTATCATCACCACAAGCGGCAAGTGGGATTGCTAAGAATAATGTAGCTGCCAAACCTTTTGTTGTTCGTTTCACTAAAATTCCTCCTTAGATGCTTCATCTGTCTAAAAATAGCATGACTTCAGCGGTCTAGCAACTGTGAAGCATAGATTAAACAGATTCGAGATACATTTGAAACGTTTATTCATAAAGCGCTAACATTCCTTTGAAAGCAAAATTCATTTCATTGATACAGAGAATCATAATCGATGAAACAGATTGTTATTTCTCATAAGAAAAGCAATAAGTGAATTGAATAAATAGATACCACTCTATAGCGAAAAGAGGTGGAGCAGATGAGTCGGATTCAATTAAAAGAACTAGAAGCATCGCTCATCAATCAAGTAAATGACGCAAATAATCCATTTCCCATCATCGGTCGAATGATACCAAGTTATATAAATGGTGAATGGACATATATTGAAGAGCTTGATCATGACGTAAAAGAAATATCATTCCCAGACGACCAAATCAACTGGCATGGCTATATGAGTCAGGACGATCGAATCGTATATGTAGCGATGGATGTAGATGAGTGTGTCGGACAAATTCGGATCGTGAAAGATTGGAATCGATTCGCATATATCGAAAACATCGCGGTCAGAATGACGTACCGTAAGCAAGGAATCGGACGAATGTTGCTTGAGACAGCCGAACGTTGGGCCAAAGAGAAAGAACTGATTGGATTATCTCTTGAAGCGCAGAACGATAATCTCATTGCATGTCGCTTTTATGAAAAGGAAGGGTTTCAACTCGGCGGAGTCGACACCATCAAACAACATGCGAACCCACAGATTGATTTGACCTTATATTGGTACAAGATATTCTAAGAAGGGGGCATCCTGATTTAGAGTATTTTTGTACTGTTTTTTTATTAGTTAACATAACATATATTATCAGTAAAAATAAATACTCATCTCATTATCTTAGTATACTTATGATAGTGAGATGAGATAAAAAATTAAGATGAATGTGTATATCGAATTAATGTGACGCCTGGTTCTGGTTCAAATTCAGTGCTCCGCACGAATCCGAGTTTCGTATACAGACGTTTGGCAGGTCCGTTGTGTTTGCCGGTGTGTACGTATACAAGTTGGCCTTTATGAATACTCAACACATGCTCGAGTAACGTCGTTGCCAGTCTCGCCCGAAAATATGTCGGGTCAATACAAAGTTTTGTGATCTCAACCGTCTTCTCGGATGCTTCAACCGTGATAAATCCGATCAACCGCTCCTCGATATACAACCCGTAGCTCGTGCCTGGCAAGTTTTGAATGACATCAATCGTCTCATATCGAGCCGGGATTTCATCAAACCCGAGCAACTCCGCTTCAACGGCATAAGCGTTCCGTTGAATCTCAAGCATCTGCTGCGCCTGTTCGAATTGATGGATCGGGATTTCGTTTAGCTGCATCGTCTCACCCCTCCATTAACGAATAAACTTTCTCGCCTGTTTTCGCTGCGCCCGCTTCAATGCCAAATAAAGTCGATGCGTACCTTTGAGCGGCGGACCATGCCCGACAAACGTCAGGAGTGGAGATAAATCGATTAGCCGCTCCGCACTCTCGACAGCAACGGATCGATTCCACGTTGCAAGACCAGGGAGCGGGAAAAGTGGACGGACGTCCCCTGCCACTGCAGCCCCGCCTTGTGACTGAAAAGCATCCCCAGCGAGTAATACTCGATTCGCTTCATCATAAAATGCGATTGAACCCGGCGTATGTCCACTTGCTGCAAGTACCTGTAACCCAAACAGCCGCTCCCCGGGATCTAATAGCGTATCCGGTGTAGAACGGATTGTCGGCAAGGAACCACGAATCTTGTTCTGCTCGTCCTCATCTAATGAACGGTCCCCTGACAACAGACGGGCATCACGCCGGGAGATGAACAGTTCTGCGAGTGGGTGCTCGGCTTTGATTGCGTCCACCCCGCCGACATGGTCTCCATGGGCATGCGTCAACAAAATGGCAAGGAGCGGTTTATCAAGTTCTTCAATATACGCCAGGATGTCTGACGCATTCCGTTTTAGCGCTGTATCAATCAAGACGAGCCCAAGCTCATGTTCGATCAACTGGACGTTAATCGGAAGAACAGGAGCATAAAAGGATAATTGATGGATATGTCCGTATCGTCTCACTTTCATCGGTAGAACCTCCTAATCGAATAAAGTGGTCCAGTCATCTTCTTGCCAATGCGCGTCGAAGCACATATGAATCTGTTCGAGCGTATTACGGGCAAGGGAGAGTTCTGGTAAATGATCGCGTTCAAAGAAGCCGACATCACTCGTCTCCATACCGGCAGCCCCCTCCCCATCGCCGATCAAGGCACACTCGATGAAAAGTTTGTAGTAATGCTCAGAAAGTGGCGGGTGTGGATGTTCATGCATATCGAATAAGGCGAGGAGACGCAATGGGATCACGTCCAAGCTAGCCTCTTCCTCCACTTCTTTGATGATATTCGAAGCAGGAGAACGGTTCACTTCACAGAAGCCGCCTGGTAATGTCCACAATCCGTCTGACCGCTCCTTGACGAGTAAAAGCCGGTCTCCTTTGAAGACGACACCCCTTACGTCGAGCTTCGGTGTCGGATAGCCTTGGACATGGACCAATTGTGAGATTGCCTCGTTCGATAAGTCTGAATGCCGTTCAAACATCTCCTTTGCGATTTCTTGGAGCTCTTCATATCGTTCTCGGTCATATTGATCACGTGTGAACGTCAGACCGGCCTGAGACAGCGCCTGAATCCGTTTCGCCCACGTTAGCCATTGAGACATATAGATCCCCCTATCATTTGTCCTACATGTTTCTTTCGTCAAATCCATCCGTTCTTCCTTTTCGCTTTTCATATTCCCCATTGACTCGTATGAGTCACGTATACTGAAAGAAAATGGAGGAGGCGTCTAGCATGAAACGTTATGAACTAGAGCATTACAAGGAGACACTGCCATACTATTCAGAACCCGACTTACGGTATAAATACACCCCTACTATTTGGTCAATTTGTCAGATGTACGATCATATCATTTTGGTTGCGAATGAGTATTTAGATGAAGTCGACCGTTGTCTTCAAGAAGACGGCCAAATCGGTGGTAAGAAGACGCCATTTGGGGAGAGGTTGTTTCGAGAAGGCGGGTTTCCGCCAATCAAAATCGAACTCCCACCTGAAATGAATCAACCACCGAATAATACGGATTCACACGACCGATTACGAGAGCGGTTGCTCACCTTGATTTCACGGATGGAAGCGTTAGAATCTCGTCTAGACGACGCTGGAGATAACCAAAAAACACTTCATGACGGTTTCGGCTGGTTGAACGCGAGAGAATGGTTCGAGCTTGTCGAGATGCATACACGACATCACCGTCGACAACAACACGAACTAGAAAAGTGGCTACAGCAAAAAGACCTGTGATTTGGCATGTTGCCGCTCACAGGTCTTGTTTATTAATCGAGATAGACGTCCTCAATCTCACCGAACGAATCTTCGTCGAAGACGAACGACCCGTTGGCATAGCGATCGAGTAGCGTAAGAGTTTTTGTCTTCACTTGTTTCGCTTTCTCTTTCCCGACGATATGCAATGTCTCATCGCCATGAACCGGGAGCACACGACGGATTTGGTGCGGTTTAGATTTGACCTCACGAATGAGCATTGTCCCACGAAGGTTACGGTTCGTACAGTCGAACTGGTCCTCGAGCTTCATCTTCTTGACCGCTCCGCGTTGCGTCACGAGGACGAATAACGGTGGCGTGAAGAACGAGAAGGCATCGGCGACCACGTCACCATCCTTCAGGTTCATCGCTTTGACACCGGCTGCGCGTTGTCCGACGACTGGAACGTCATCTTCTTTGAACCAGAGACCGTATCCACGCTCTGAGACGAGGAACAATTGTCCTGGACCATCACTGATTCCTGCGAAGACGACCTCATCGTCACCTTTTAGCTTCAAGGCCATGAGCGGTTTTGACTTCCGCTGTGCGTCATAGTCACGTAGCGGTGTACGTTTGACCATTCCATCTTTCGTCACGAAGAGGCAATGGGCATCCGTATCAAACGTCGAGACGACATCTGCCGAGATGACTTGTTCCCCTTCGATCGGGACGAGGTTGGCGACGTGCTGGCCGGCGTCCTTCCACTTCGATTCTGGGATCTGGTGGATTGGGATGAGGAGATAGCTACCCTTGTTCGTCCAGACGAGCAAGTGGTCAGTCGTCATTGCCTGTGTCGTGAGGAGTGGGCGGTCTTTCTCTTTCATCTCGGGTAAGACGTCACTTGACGCACCGTATGAACGCATTGAGGCACGTTTGACGTATCCGTCTCGGCTGACGAAGACCATTGTTTCCTCGACAGCAATCATGACTTCCGTCTTCAGTTTCAATTCCTCGACTTCCGACTCGATGATCGAGCGACGGTCGTCCCCGAACTCGTCACGCAATGCCGTGAGTTCTTTCACGATCAATTTCCGTTTCGTCGCGTCCACGTCGAGGATATTCGAGAGGCGGGCGATCTCTTTTTGGAGCGCCTTTGCTTCTTTTTGCAACTCGACGATGTCCGTATTGGTGAGTCGATACAATTGGAGCATGACGACCGCTTCGGCCTGGCGTTCTGTGAACGAGAACCGCTCCATCAGTTTGTTCTTCGCGTCCGCTTTGTCTTTTGCGGAACGAATTAATTCGAGCGTCTCATCAAGGACAGAGATGGCTTGTTCTAAGGCATCGACAATTTCGGCACGCTTTTTCGCTTGCTCGAGTTCGAACGTCGTGCGGCGTGTGACCACTTCCTCGACGTGCTTCAAATAAGCATCGATGATTGGGAGAATCCCCATCTGTTTCGGAGTCCGGTTCACGATCGAGACCATATTGTAGTTATAGGCGAGCTGCAGGTCCGTATGCTTCAAGAAGAAATGGAGGACACCTTCTGCGTCCGCTTCTTTCTTCAATTCGATGACGACGCGAAGGCCGGTCCGGTCTGTCTCGTCACGGACTTCCGCGACACCTTCAACCTTTTTATCAAGTCGAAGCTCTTCCATCTTTTTGACAAGGTTCGCTTTGTTCACTTCATATGGCAGTTCCGTGATGGTGATTTGTTCACGACCACCTTTTAACTGCTCGATCTCTGACTTCGCACGGATGATGACCTTCCCTTTACCGGTCTCAAACGCCTTTAAGATACCGTCTTTCCCCATGACCGTTCCTCCGGTCGGAAAATCAGGACCTGTGACATATGCGAGGGCGTCTGTCGCCGAATCGACCTGACCTTTCAGACGCGCGATAGCCAGGTTGAGCACTTCCGTCAAGTTATGTGGCGGGATCTCCGTCGCATAACCTGCAGAGATTCCTGTCGTCCCATTCATGAGTAGGTTCGGGAGGAGTGACGGTAAGACGAGCGGTTCTTCCGTCGAATCGTCAAAGTTCGGTGTATAGTCGACCGTATTCTTCGCGATCGACGTCAGCATGACACCGGCGATCTTCGAGAGACGCGCTTCCGTATAACGCATGGCCGCTGCCGGGTCACCGTCCATCGATCCGTTGTTCCCATGCATGTCGATGAGTGGATAACGTAATTTCCAGTCTTGTGAGAGACGTACCATCGCCTCATAGACGGACGAGTCACCGTGCGGGTGATAGTTCCCGATGACGTTCCCGACCGTCTTCGCAGACTTCCTGTACGGCTTGTCGTTCGTGTTCCCTTCATGGTGCATCGCATATAGAATCCGACGCTGTACAGGCTTGAGCCCGTCTCGCGCATCCGGCAAGGCTCGGTCTTGAATGATATATTTCGAATAGCGCCCGAACCGGTCACCAACGACCTGTTCGAGAGATAAGTTTAAAATGTGTTGAATCGTCGACATCGTTACATCACTTCCTCAATCGCTTTAGTCACATGTTCATTGGCGATGATCGAATCATCTTCCTGGAGTCCGAAGGCGACGTTCTCTTCGATCCACTCACGACGATGCGTGACGTTGTCGCCCATCAAGACCGAGACACGTTTGTCCGCGACAGCCGCATCATCAACCGTGACACGGATGAGCGTACGCGTATCCGGGTTCATCGTCGTCTCCCATAACTGATCCGCGTTCATCTCACCGAGACCTTTGTAACGCTGGAGGATATAGCCTTTCTTATACACCTTGACCAACTTCTCGAGTGCCTCTTCGTCCCAGGCGTAGTCGAACTGTTCGGACTTCCCTTTTCCTTTTGAGATACGGTAGAGCGGTGGCAAGGCGACGAACACGCGGCCTGCCTCGACGAGCGGACGCATATAACGGAAGAAGAATGTGAGCAGGAGCACTTGGATATGCGCACCGTCCGTGTCGGCATCCGTCATGATGATGACCTTGTCGAAGTTACAGTCGTCCAAGTCGAAATCGTGGCCGACCCCCGCGCCGATTGCATGGATGATCGTGTTGATTTCTTCGTTTTTCATGATGTCCTGGAGCTTTGATTTCTCCGAGTTGATGACCTTCCCGCGTAATGGAAGGATTGCTTGGAACGTCCGATCACGTCCTTGTTTGGCTGAACCGCCGGCCGAGTCACCCTCGACGAGGAACAGTTCGTTCTTCGCTGCATTCTTCGATGTCGCTGGCGTCAATTTCCCGTTCAAGATGCTTGAACGTTTCTTTTTCTTGCCGTTCCGCGCCTCTTCACGTGCTTTTCGTGCCGCCTCGCGTGCCTGAGCCGCGCGAATCGCTTTTTTGATGAGCATCGTGGCCATCTGTGGGTTCTCTTCTAAGAAGATCGTCAACTGTTTCGCCATGACGCTATCGGCACTCGCACGCGCCTCTGGTGAGCCGAGTTTCGACTTCGTCTGTCCTTCGAACTGAAGGAATTCCTCTGGGATCCGGACCGACACGATGAGCGTGAGTCCCTCACGGACGTCGCCACCGTCTAGGTTCTTATCCTTCTCTTTAAGCAATCCGTTCTTGCGCGCATATTCGTTCATGATGCGGGTCATTGCCGTCTTGGCACCGACCTCATGCGTCCCGCCGTCGCGCGTCCGGACGTTGTTGACGAAAGAGAGGACGTTCTCGGAATAGGCGTCCGTGAACTGGAACGCGAGTTCGATCTCAATCTCGTTCTCTGTGCCTTCGAAATAGACGATCGGATGGAGCGTTGCCTTGTCATCGTTCAAATATTGAACGAACTCGGCGATTCCTTCTTCATAATGGAACGTCTCTTGTTTATCTGTGCGCTCATCCGTGAGGGTGATCGTCAATCCTTTTAAGAGGAATGCCGATTCACGTAATCGTTCGGCGAGCGTGTCATAGTTATATGTTGTCGTCGAGAAGATGCTTGCATCCGGTTTGAAATAGACACTCGTCCCGGTCTGACGCGTCTTGCCCGTCTCGAGGAGTGTCGTCTGTGGCACACCGCCGTCCGCGAATGTCTGCTCGAACACTTTTCCGTCGCGATGGATCGTCACGACGACCTTGCTCGAGAGCGCGTTGACGACCGAGGCACCGACGCCGTGGAGACCACCCGACGTCTTGTATCCGCCTTGTCCGAACTTCCCACCTGCGTGGAGGACGGTGAAGATGACTTCAGGTGTCGGTTTTCCTGAGGCGTGCATCCCTGTCGGCATTCCGCGTCCGTGGTCACGAACCGTGATCGCATCATTTTTGTGAATCGTCACATCGATTTGACCACCGAACCCGGCGAGCGCCTCATCGATCGCATTGTCGACAATCTCATAGACGAGATGGTGAAGTCCGCGATGGTCGGTTGACCCGATGTACATCCCCGGTCGTTTTCGTACGGCCGTGAGTCCTTCGAGCACCTGGATGGCGTCTTCATTGTAATTAAATAGATCTGTTGACATAGCAGTCACCTCAATTTCGAACACACGTTCGTTTTTCTTTCCTATTGTATAGCTGTTCATCCATTCTGGCAAGCCTCCCTTGTCAGCCATTGCTGAAAAAAAGGAGACCTACCAAGGAGGTAGGTCTTATCCGAGTAGACGAGCATGCTCCACGTACAAGCAGCGGTTCTCGATGTAATCGAGTCCGGCGTCACGTACGATTTGCTCCGCCTCAGGACTTGAGAGACCGAGCTGATTGAAGACGAGCCCGACATCCCCATGTCGTACCGCATCTTCTGCGACACCTGCTAAAAATTCGCTGCGACGGAACACGTCGACGATATCGATTCTACCCGGGATGCTCTCGACGGACGGATATGCCTTGCGACCGTTCCACTCCTCGAGCATCGGGTTGACAGGGATGACGGTATACCCGACGCGTAGCAAATACTCTGCAATCTGGTTGGCCGTCTTGTTCGGGTTGTCGGATACACCGACGACCGCGATGGTCTTCGCTTCAGACAAAAGTTGCTTCAAACGCTGATCATCCATCCAAAATCCCCCTTTGGTTTACGTTTACAGTGTAACGTTACCTTAGTTGCCGTTTCAAGTCCTATTTTCATCATAAGGTATAATGGTTCAACATTACAATTTCAAGACAAATCAATATGGTTTACATAACAAATTATTGTCTACCGTTTATTTCGTGATAAAACTTATTGACCGATAAACCAATCGACTCTAGAGCAATCGCGCAACTCATAAACATTGCGTGAAATATCTATTTCACGCAACGATAAATACGTTTTATAAGCGTTTTTTTGAATGGTTTTGATGACTTTTATATAAAAACGATCCCTTTTTCGCTATACTGAATGAGAGGAGGTGTGAGATGGGAACAACGTATGATGCCCGTCGTGGGACGTTATATAATGAGCGCATCACTTTTTTCGGAAATGTCATCGCCTGGTTTGTTCATCTCTTGTTTTGTCTATTATTTTGGCAATTGGATGTGACCTCACTGTTCATCTCGAACGGCGTGAGCGTCTTATATTACACGATTTCGTTCTATTTTGTACATAAACAATGGTATGGGATTTTCTTCACCGGACTCTTTATCGAGGTCGTATATAACGCCATCATCTCGACGATCATTCTAGGCTGGGATGTCAACATGCATTACTTCATTCTCATGATGGCGTATGGTGTCTTTTTCATGCCGAGCGTGACAGAGAGACAACGGATTTTGACGACCACTCTCGCAATGCTGATTTACAGTATTCTCTTTATCTATGTGTCAGACGGGATTGTGGCATTGCCGCAACACATTGAACAGACGCTTGGACTTTTTTGCATCCTTTCGACGGTCATGATGATTGCCGGTCTCTCGTTTATCTTTGAGAAAGCCGTCGTTGAGGTGACGGATGAACTCGAGCTGTCAAATGAGCGATTACTACGCCTTGCTTCTACGGACGGATTGACCGGGCTATTGAATCGGAAAGCCGGGCACGAGCGCGTCTCCGAAGCGATTGAACAAGCGGGGCGTGATGGTGACCCTTACGCTTTAGTGCTCTGTGATATCGACCGATTCAAATCGTTCAACGAGACGTACGGTCATGATTGCGGAGACCGCGTCATCCAACAAGTAGCGGCTACCCTATCTTCCATCGATGGCATTGTAGTCCGCTGGGGCGGCGAAGAGTTTTTACTCTTTATCTCTGAACAATCCGAAGATGTTTACGCGTCGGTCGAACAATTACGGCGTCAAATCGAGGCAACGTATCTGGAATATGAGGGTGAGCGTCTCCGTGTTACGATGACGTTCGGTCTCGCGGTCCGCATGCAAGAGGACGCGTTAGAAGAGATTGTAAAAGAGGCGGATCATTATTTACGCGAAGGAAAACGAAATGGGAAGAACCAAGTCAGAACAGGAGGGGTTCGATGAGTATTTTCCGCCAACTCGGTCAACGACCGACAACTGCGACGACAAAACGATTCGAGTTGAATGGGTTGCATCGATTACCGGAATTTATCCAACATTTTTTCCATCACTTAGCCGCCAAACACTACTCGAAGCAGACGGCTCAACGATATGTCTATGATGTGTTGGACTTCTTCCGGTGGGTCGAACATGTAAGTGGGACCGAACTCGATCCTGAAACGATTGAGTTGGTCGCATTTACAGAAATTGACCATGCGGGTGCAGAAGCGTATGCGACCTATCTTGCGCTCGAGCTCGAGAATGCGCCGAGCGTTATCAATCGAAAACTCTCGACGCTGCAGTCACTTTTCAACTACTTGATTGAGACGAATCAGGCAACGGTCAATCCGTTCCAAACCGTGGAGCGTCCGAAACGGGGAAAACGGAACCCTGTCTATTTGACAGAGTCGGAATGGCTCGATTTCTCGACGCTTGTACGAAGCAATGTCGGGATGACAAATCGTGAGGCGAGCTGGTATGAGGCAAATCGCGAACGTGACTTTCTAATCATCCAACTGCTCGGGCTAACCGGTATGCGCGTATCAGAACTCGTCGGGCTCAACTGGTCTGATATCAACTTTGAGACCGAGACAATCCGTGTCATCGGTAAAGGGAACAAAGAGCGCCTCATCCCGATTGCAGGTCCACTACAGCCCCTTCTCATCGAATATCGCCAAACGTCGAGTGAGGGAGCATTGTTTCAGAACGAGAAAGGAAAAAGAATCGCTGTCCGCACGGTTCAACACATGTTAAAAAGTCATATCGATCGGTTGAAATCGTTTCTCCCTTTCTTGACTTATAAACAAGTGACACCACATAAGCTTCGCCATACGTTCGCTTCTCGACTGGCGATGAGCGGAATCGATGTGTTGACGATTCAACAGCTGCTCGGTCATGAATCTGTGGCAACAACACAAGTGTATGCCCATATCGGTGATGAACGAAAAAAACACGCTATATCAGGTTTACAGTAATATGTTATGTAAACTATATATCCAAATATAAACACCACCTAATTAATGGGTGGTGTTTATATTTATGTGCTAGACATTGACAAGATTAAAACGGCATCATCGATGACCATATAATAGGCGTTGTCATATGCGAAGCGTTCCTCTGTCTCTAAGTCGAAAATGACGACACCACTCGTAAGACCTTCCGTGAATTCGTGGACGAGATAGCGCCGACCGATGACACGTTCAAACGGTTCCACATCGATATAGCGCGCTCCAGTCGCCATATCAATGACTTCGGTGTGCATGTCGCTCTCATCGACTTTTATGAAAATTGTCGAACTGACATCATCATATGTGAAGTCGAGCGGTTCATAGGCACCCCAGTCGACCACTGCTACTTCGTGTAACACGTCAGGCGCAGTCAAATCATAGATCACTTCTTCATTCAACGAGTCGACAAACGCCGAAAATCGGAGAACGCCTTCCTTTTCACCCAAATATTGAACCGTGTCCCCTTCTCCATGTAATCGAAGAATGTCATCGAACGGTAATTCCTCTCGTTGATTAAAGACCGCCTCGACCGCCTCCTCGAGTGGACAGATGAGGAGCGCCTCCGAATGATCAATCGGATCGTCTGGGGAAATTCGCCCATTGTCGAGGGCGTCGTAGTAGTCGAATTCATCGAGTCTGGCGTTACAGACAATGTAGGAGATGCCTTCAAATGTGGTCGTGAACAAGTAAAGCTCGCGGAACCGCTCCGTTTTCCCGACTAGACGCTCGTCTCGAATGCGCTCCTGCTGACCGGTCACGCGATCATACAACCATGCTTCGTCAGACGATTCAAACGCCGTCAAAAAGAGGAAGTAACGATGATCGAGTACCCAGAACAGTGTACTGTTTCCTCGTTTTTCAAACGTCGTCACGACCTCCTCTTTCCCTGATTTATAAGAGAAAGAAATCAACTCTGTCTTGATCACGCCATCGTCACTTGGGATCTCGTTCAAGAAGTACACGACGTCCCCATCTACGAAGAGTTTCGAATATCCGTAGTCTTCATAAGGTCGTCGGTTCAACTGGGTAATCATCCCGTCCTCTTCATCAAAGCGATACAGGGAAAAAGTCGTCTGGTCTTTCTTTTCTCGATAGTAGACCGAAGACGAAGTGACTGCAATCAAATCTTCATGATCGATCGGCATGGCACGTGCGTCAACAATTCTCATAAGGCACCTCTTTCATGTCCGGATTCGGCAGGTTCGACAGTGACAAGGCCAGGTGGTCGTTTCGGGAACGTGATGCGAAGATGGGCATACTCAATCACATTCTGGTGCGGGTGATTTTTGTCAATCCAGCGAATACGTTGCTGATTCGCCAAAGCATGACCAATCTTCTCTTCCATCTGGAATTTCGAGATATCCCGATATGCGACTTCTTGGATGTAGGTTTCTTCATCGGTCTCAAACTGTTGCCAAATCCCCATGACCAGTTGACCGAGTGCCGACACGCGGCGTTCCGGTAGCGTGATCGTCCCCAATGTTCGGCTCACTTCCTTCAGACACTCATTCGGGTCATCCGATACGGCAAACAGTCGATTCGCCGTATTGTTCATGACGCGATAGCGACGCTTGCCGCTCTCGAGCCTGAGGACTTGAGCGTATGGCTCGACCGGTACACCGTGAAAGAATGTCTCTGTCCCGCCCCAAGCAAATCCGAAGGAAGGGTCGAACTTTCGAATCGTCTGCATGAACGACATCATAAAGTCTTCAACCTCTCTCCGCTCGAGACGAAGCCACTCCGCAAGGGCGAGTGTCCCTTTGTCTTTGGAGATACGGTCGACCGGGAAGAAGAGTTCTCCGTCTGCCAAACGATGGGATTTCAATTCAACGCCATCTGCCCGATAATCAGTCGACGGTCTCCCGCCCCTACCCGCGTAAATGACCCATTCCTCGTCTGTGCTCTCGATAGCATACGCCTGATGGGCCCATGGTGGGGTCACATACAGCGCTGGATATTCTTCGAACGTGTCAAGATGGATGTAAGATCGGTCATTCCACAAGTGGGCGACGAGTCGAACAACTTCTCCCGTCTCTGAATCTTTTGGGGTGATATAGTTCCCGGTATCGCCGATGAACGTCAGTATATGAAATCCATAACCATTGTACAAATGACGCACAATCCGTTCGAACACGGCTGTTACCATTCGCTCGAATAAAGGATGGTCCTCATTTCGGTCAAGCGTCGGCGAATCGACCGTGCACATGAGCCAACCCATCCGCTCATACAATCGGATACGCAGCGGATAAGAAATCAACGGAGAAGAACTCGCATGAATCTCAGTCAAGCGAATATTGGACATATTTTCGACTTGCAAGGTGAATCCACTTCGCCTTAACTGTTCCTCCATCTTTTTCTTCCAATTGATTGTCTCCATCTCATCCACTCACTTTCTCTCATCGTCTCACTGTGAATTTTTCCCGATTCTCGTTTTACACAAACGCCTTTCGTTCCATTTGAGCGCTCAGACGATGAATCGCCTCCTCCAACAATTCTCGACGTGTCCCGATATTCATCCGTTCAAACGACTCACCTTGAGGACCGAACGGGCTTCCAGGGGATAGGAAGATTCGAACGTCTTGATGAAGCCAAGACTTCCGCTCTTCGGCAGACATCGGGAGCTTAGAAAAGTCGATCCACAATAAATAGCTCGCCTCAGGACGCGCCGTACGGAGCATTGGCAGATTCGATTCGATTGAATCGATGACCTCGTTCATTTGTTGTTCAAGTTCTTCGCGTAACTGATCGAGCCATTGTTCCGCACGTTTATCGGTATAGGCCGCAACGATGGCCGTATTCGCAAAAGGTGTTGGAAGAACGTGATGTTTATTCTGTACTTTCGTGATCTGCTTCCGCCAATCGTCGACCGGACAAATGATATATGAGGCAAATAGCCCAGCGATGTTAAACGCTTTTGAAGGTGCGCTAACTGTGATCACCCGAGGGTCAAGTGAACCGATTGCGGTATGCTTTTGGGATGGGAATGTCAAATCCGCATGAATCTCATCTGCGACGACAACCACATCATATCGATTTGCGAGTTCCACGACTCTCTCGAGTTCTGTTCTCGTCCAGACACGTCCGACCGGGTTATGTGGGGAACAGAGTAAGAAGAGTGAGGCTTGCTTCATCGCTTCTTCTAGAGCGACAAAGTCCATCTCGTACCGTCCATCGTTTTCTTTCAACGGTGTATCGAATACCTGACGTTTCGAGCCGACGACGAGTTCATGGAACGGTGGGTAAACAGGTGACTGAATGACAACACCATCCCCGACTTCAGTCAGTGCCTCAACGATATGCGTCAACGCAGGAACAACCCCACTTGAAAACAAGACATGTTTCGGGTCGACAACTAAATCGTGACGTCGCCCGTACCAAGAGCGGACCGCTTCCTGCGCTTCAGGCGCGAACAACGTGTATCCAAATTCTCCTTGAGCGGCTTTTTTGGCGAGTGCCTCCGAAATAGACGGTGCAGTACGGATATCAATATCGGCCACCCAGAGTGGCAATACATCTTCAGATAGATGGAACCAACGATCCAACCCATCCCACTTCACCGAATTCGTTCCTGTACGTTCAAGTTGTTGTTGTAAAATTGATTTCATGTTCATCCCTCCTTCCCTTACTGTATCAAAGTTAGTTCGACTGCGTGCCAAAAAAGCATGGCGGTTTCTTGCTGACTTCGATATACTCAATCGAGATATGGAGAGGAGGTTATGGATGAACGTCAACATCGTTAGACAGAAACGAAGGAAAAAAGCTGCATTTTATGTCACACCTAATGGCATCGAGCTACGCATCCCAGCGCGTTTGTCAAAACGAGTCGTCGATTGGATTTTAGAAGAACACGCAACATGGATTCGCCATACATGTCATAACCTTCCGAAACAGACGTCTGTACTCAATGAGGGGCTCGTCTTTCATGGAAAAAGCTATCCGACCAAAAAAGATGATGGGACGACACTCCGATATGACGGTTCCTCTTTTTTCGTCCCGAGGGATTGGGACGAGACCACCTTAATAAGATCCTACGAAGCGTGGTTACGTGAACGAGCACGTGAATATGTGATTGAACGTGCACCGATTTACGAACAGTCTTTAGGAGTTAAAGCAAAAAAGATTCGCATCGGTCACCAAAAGACACGCTGGGGATCCTGTAGTTCAACTGGGACTATCTCCATCAATGTCCGCCTCATGCTGGCACCGAAAGAGATGATGGATTACGTCATCGCTCACGAATGGACACATCTCGTCCATTTCGATCACTCAGCCTCATTTTGGGATACGTTACGAACCGTTTATCCTAAAACGGATGATGCGAAGGCGTGGTTGAAGCAAAACGGACATACGTTGCAACTCAAAAAAACCGACTGACCCGTCAAAGGGTCAATCGGTTCATAAGTTGGAAGTGAACGTGTCAGCCGTATCATGTAACTCGGCTGCCGCTTGCTCGAACGTATGGAAACGCTCCATCGTCTGTTCCATCGTCTTTGCGCTCAACTGGATCTCTTGATTGGATGCGGTGACCCCTTCTACAATCTTACGTAGCTCGACGTTCATCCCTTCCGTGTTCGAGTTGACGTCGATGACCGCTCGTTCGACCATACGGGACAAGTTACGTACTTCCGTCGCCACGACATTGAATCCTAGCCCATGTTCACCAGCACGGGCCGCTTCAATGGCGGCATTTAAAGACAATAGATTCGTTTGTGCTGCGATCTCTTTGATGGACAAGGCGATTTTTGCGATGTCATCAGCTTGACGTCGCAAGTTCTGAAGGGCGTGAAGGTTTTCCGCTGCATCTTTGGCAAGACGTTCAATCGTTTCATTCAATACTTTTGTATCTTGCATGCCTGTCTTCGCTCGTTCGTCGAGCACATCGGTCATCGATTTGAAACGATATGCATAATTTTCAATGACTTGTTGACGCTCTGTAATATCCGATGCAATTTTGACGACACCGATTACGTCATCCCCTTCAAAGATTGGCATATACGTTGCCTCGAGCCAAATCGTCTCTCCTTTTGCGTTTTCGCGCTCCACTTTATCCGAGAAACTGAATCCGCTCCATAATTTCTCCCAAAACGCCGTGTACTCCGGGCTATTCACAAAAGAGGAAGGACAGAACAAATGGTGTTGCATGCCAATCATCTCTTCACGTCTATATTTCATCGCTTTTGCGAACGTATCGTTCACATCGACGACCCGGCGTTGCCGATCAAATCGAATCATCGCCATATTCGTCTCGATGGAACGAAATACATCATCTGAATGAATTACTTTCTGGTTCAATGTACTCATCAACTATAGCAACCTTTCTTCTTCGTAGGATATTCGTACTAAATCGTGAATCTCAGTGTAACGTATTGAGCTATTTGTCATCGCCTACTTTTTGTATAGAAGGTCAATATCTTGATTTTGAAGTATTTACCAAATGAAAAGGCGCCAATAGGCACCTTTACTCTTTCAAGTCTGGAAAATAGCTGAAGAACGTTTCTGCACCTGCGCTCGTCAATTTAAACGTCTGATTCCGCTTGGCATCGGTTAGATACACGTCCACTTTTTTCGAGCGCTTCTTAAAACTTATTTGAAACTCCTGACCGACCCATCCGTCGATGACGGTAAGAAGTGAATACTCTTCCACATCTCCCGCACGATTGACAGGTTCTGCCCCATCGATTGCGTCCATCAAATCAGACATGTCAATTCCTGCAGCGCGCAACACGTTCGGATAATCAATCGTTGCCTTTCCGTTTAAAGGGGTCTTATGGACGAAAACGAATGGACCACTTGGTACGGCAGGATTCGATTCGATGTCTGCTTCGATCGATTTAGCCGTCGCAAATTCGCGTTCCGTGTAGGTAAGACGGACGTCTTTCGTCACACGTTTTCCGTTCTCCACAAAAGAGAATGTGTAGAGCGGTGTCTCGACTCCAGGTTCGAGCGAGTCTGCCTGCAATACCCGCTCAACCTGTAACCCTTCAAATTGCTTTGGTTGAAAATAATCGGTTTCGGTCATCGTGACAACCGGGTCGTAGGAAAGTAATCCACCTTCGGACTCTGCGAAAAAATAAGCCTTTTGGGATTTCTCGTCGTATCCGAGTGCAATCGTCACAACTCCCATTTGCGCGTTGTAAGGTTCAATGATGGAGAGCGGAAAGATGCCTTCGTCTTCTCCGATGGTTAATGTGATGCTTCCATTCAAGGAAGGGGTCACTTGAATCATCGTTCCGTCAACTAGATGGACAGGGACTTCGAATATATCGGAATAATCGCTTCCCTTCACACTCTCTTCTTGCTCCATCGTTGCAATCCCGATATTCGGGACGGTTGGGATGGTGACGCCTTTTGATGCTTGAACAAACGAAGGGAGTTCCTCAATCAGTCCGACTCTCATCTTTGGAGAAAAACCATCCTGACAAATGGCATAGTTCTGCTCTCCTTTTACATACGTCACTAACTTATAGGCATGTGCATCGTAGTCCGAAATCATGGCTTTTCGGTTCAATGCATACGAATGATAGACCGTGACGTCTTCATTGATTTGGGGAATCGGGTCATCGGTACATGCATGGAGTAAATCGCTCGCCCACGTCTCCGGCCCGATATCAAAGCTGTTCGAGTTCATGTCTCGTACATCCCATTGCGCTGGCATATGCTCAAGTTTGACGACACTTACTTCTTCCCCACCACAACCCGATAAAATTCCAACTGCACATAACGTGAATAGCATTCGTTTCATCATGACTCTTTGTACTCCGGGAAAATATCCAAGAACACTTCCGCTCCTTTGCTCGATAGTTTAAACGTCTGATCCCGAAGCGGATCTGTCAGATAGATATCAAGTTTTTTTGACCGCTGTTTATAGCTAATTTCAAATTCTTGCCCTTTCCATCCTTCCGTCAACGTCAAGTATCGATAGTCTGCAGGCTCACCTTTACGGCCGACCGGTTCTGCCTCCTTTAATACTTCCATGACTTGTTCAGATTCTTCCGTCGAGATGTCGATAAAATCAGGATAAGTGAGTGCATTCTCGTCAAACGGTTTACGGTGCGCAACGACTCTCGGTCTTTTTTCTGAATCATGCATCCAATCCTCATAAATAGAGGCAGGTTCTTCGCCTTCCTTTAGTAAAGTTCCAGAAATATAGCGCATCGTCATTGTTTCAGTCACGGGTTCGCCATCTTTTATGTAGTGGAATGAATATAAGGGAACCGCTTCTCCTTCCTTTAACTCTCCGGGTTCGACAATGGTATCCACGCTTAACTCCTCAAATCCTTGATTTTCCATCGACTCGTAATCATCCATATCTGCAAATTTGAAAGAGCGTTGCATGAAATATTGACGATCAAATGAGTAAAGGGTATATGGCTGAAGCGTTTTCTCATCATATCCGATGGCGAACTGCGGAGTAGGCATCTCGATTCCTCTCGGTTCAAATTGAACGATTGGATGTCTGGTCGTCTTGTCGCCAAGTTCTATTTCGAGTTCTCCAAAAAGAGCTGGTTGAATTTCAAGTAATGTATGTAAGAATGGCGTGATTCTATTTCCATCAATCTCCGCAAAATCCGCCTTCAGTAAGTTATTCTGTTCCATCGTAGCCGCCTGTTCGACTCTTGGTAAGTGTTGAACTTCAATTCCTTCGTTCGTATTCACGAAAGTTGGGAATGAATCAATCTTTTGCGCTACGAACTGATTTGTGTAGCTTTCGCGACAAACCGCATATCGTTCATCCCCCTCTAAATAGGTAACCACCTTCATCGAGTACGGATCCATGTATGGAACGACTCCCTTTCGCCCAGCAAACACTGTCTGATACACAGTGATATCTCCCTTTAGTTCAGTCGTACGTTCACCCTCACACGCCATGAGTACTTCTTTCGTCTCGTCGATTTGAACGATTTCTCCTTCTTTCGTATAACTCTCGACATTCCATTGTTTCTCGATGTAATCTAGTTGAATGACTTCTATGTCAGATGCTCCACATGCGCTTAACAAGGACGCGCCAAGTAAGATTGTCATACCACGTTTGAACATACAATCCCTCCACTTTTGATCATATTCCAATTTTACCATTATCTAACTGTCCTATACGAAAAAAATCCGCCCAAGTTTCATGAGCGGATGGTACTTCAGTTATTTACAGTGGTCGATCGCACGTTGAAGTCTAGATTCGACGTCTGCCGCGATGGCCTGTAACGATTCATCGTCAATGAGACGAATCAATGTGGTCGGTTTAGGCATGCCAATATGTGTATGATTGTCTTTTTCAAACACGGCGATTTTACATGGAAGGAAGTAACCTCCTTCTAGATGTTGCGACAGCACTTCTTTCGCCGCCTTCGGGTTGCATACTTCTAGGATGCGATACTTCCCATCGATTGCTTGACCCTTTTTCTCTAACGTTTCACTCAAATCAAAATCCCATAGCACGCCAAACGATTCTGCTTTCAACGTTTCACCTAGACGGTCGATGACGTCATCCACGGTACGGTCAGACTGTACAGTATAGTCAAACATCTTCATTCCTCCTTATGTGGTTGCTCTTGAAACCTGTACCCGTCCGAAGTCGTCTTCAATCAAAAAGAAACTGTATGTGATTTGAAACATAATCACGGTTCGTACCGTATAAAGAGAGATAATAGTTAGAACCAAACTGATGTAAAGGAGAAGTGGTTGTCGTGACGGTCACGGTATTCACGCATACGAGCTGCAGTTCTTCCAGAAAAACGATTGATTGGTTGCGGGAACAAAAGATTCCCTTCATCGAAAAGAAATTGACAGACCAAGGCCTATCCTTTGGTGAATTTAAAGAAATGTTGAGTCTGACTGAGAATGGGACGACCGACTTGTTGTCGGTACAAAAGAGTGTGTATAAGCAAGCGGCAGAGAAACTCGATGAGATGTCGATTCGTGAACTATATAGTTTTGTCGCATCAAACCCTCAAATTTTGAAAAGCCCTATCGTCTTTGACCATCATCGCATCCAAGTAGGTTTCAGTGAAAAGGAGATTCGGACGTTTATTCCTCGAAATGACCGAATCGCTGAATTAAAACGCTTGCTCCACAACGCATAAATCGTGTCGCTAAAGCGACACGATTCTTTTTTAGGCTCGTTTTAGTTTGGCTGCCAATCGGTTTCCGAATGACTGGATCGATTGAACGAGAAGGATCAGGACAAAAATCGTCACATACATGACTTCTGGTTCGAAACGAAGGTGCCCGTATTGATACGCGATATCTCCAAGCCCACCGGCTCCGACGAGACCGGCCATGGCCGTCGCGCCAATCAGACCGATCGTTGCGATCGTCAATCCGAGAACGATGGAAGAGCGTGCCTCTCGAATGAGGACGTACCAGATAATCTTTCTCGTCGAGATCCCCATCGCCTCATATGCCTCGATGACCCCGCGATCGACTTCAAGAAGAGCAGACTCCATGAGACGAGCGATATACGGCGCAGTGAAGACGATGAGTGGTAGTAGCACACCTTGTACCCCGATGGTCGTGCCCATGATGAACCGTGTGAACGGTAAGATGAAAAACAATAGAATGATGAATGGAATCGAGCGGATGACGTTGATGACGCTCGACAATCCACCATAAACGAATCGGTTCGCGAGACGCCCGTTCGGTCTCGTCAGTACGAGCAACGTCCCGAGCGGAAGTCCGATCAAGGTCGAGATAAGGAGCGCGATACTTGTCATCGTCAACGTTTGAATCGTCCCCGTCCAAATCAGGTCACCCCAGTCTGTCCAGAACTGTTGCATGGTTCGACACCTCCCTTACGTTTACGCCGCTCGTCATCAAATAACGGACAGCAAGTTCTGTTTGATCGTGATCGCCATCAAGGTGAACGAGCAGATTTCCGACAAGACCCGCTTTCAATTTCTTGATCCCGCCTCCGATGATGTTCGGTAGGATGCCGAATCGTTTCGTCAACTGGGCGAGCACAGCCTGTTCCGTCTGACTGCCGATGAACGATAGATGGACGAGTGTACCACGCGTCTGTAATTCCGACACGACTTCTTCCGGGACGTCGAGGTTCGTCTTCAAGAACCGTTGCGTCGTTTCGTGTCTTGGATTTGAAAAGACATCCAACACATTCCCTTGCTCGATGATTTCGCCGTGATCGATCACCGCAACCCTGTCACAAATTCGCTCAATCACTTCCATCTCATGCGTGATGAGAAAAATCGTCAAACCGAGCTTTCGGTTGATCTCGAGCAATAACTCTAAAATAGATTCCGTCGTCTCAGGGTCAAGCGCGCTCGTCGACTCGTCACTGAGGAGGATGTCCGGTTCATGTGCGAGCGCACGAGCAATGGCGACGCGCTGTTTTTGTCCGCCTGATAATTGTTCAGGGTAATGGTTCCGATGTTCGGATAGACCGACGATGTCGAGGTAGCGGTCGACCCGTTCACGGATGACTCCTTTCCCGAGCCCTTCGAGGCGGAGCGGGATGGCGACATTTTCTTCAACGGTCGCAGTCTTCAATAAGTTGTAATGTTGAAAGATCATCCCGATTCGCTGACGTAGCGAAGAGAGTTCTTTTTTCTTTAATTGTGTAATGTCTTGTCCCTCAATCTCAACGACACCTGTCGTCGGTCGTTCCAATAGATTGATCATCCGGATGAGTGTGCTCTTACCGGCACCGCTTCGACCGATGATGCCGAAAATCTCCCCCTTTTCGATTGTGAGGGAGACGTCGTCGAGCGCGGTAATCGTATCTCCATTGACGTGAAATTGCTTTGTGATGTGTTTCAGTTCAATCATCGAATCCCTCCTTAGAACGCTGGTACGACAGAACCATTGAATTCTTCTTCGATGAAAGTACGTACTTCATCCGAATGGTAGTATGATTTCAACGTCTCGACAACTTCATCTTCTTTGTTAGCTGAACGGACAACGACATAGTTCGGGTACGGGTTATCGACCGTGTCTTCGTGGAAAAGCGCGTCTTCGTTGATTGAAAGGCCAGCTCCCATAGCGAAGTTCGTATTGATTGCTGCAAGCGCCACTTCCGGAAGCTGTGTCGGGAGCTGTGAGGCTTCAAGTTCGATAAATTCAAGGTTGAGTGGATTCTCGGCGATATCCCGTTTCGTCGCCTTATCCGTCAGACCTTCTTTCAATGTGATGAGACCAGCCGTCTCGTATAGACGGAGCGCTCGAAGTTCGTTCGCCGGGTCATTCGGTACAGCCACTTTATCCCCTTCTTTTAAATCCTTGATATCCTTCAACTTCTCAGAATACAGCCCCATCGGGAAGGCGACCGTTTTGAATACGTCGTCAATCTTGTAGCCTTTATCTGATTTTTGAAGTTCTAAGAACGAGAGCGTCTGATAACTGTTCACGTCGAGACTGCCTTCGTCGAGAGCAGTGTTCGGTGTGTTGTAATCATTGAATACTTTAATGTCGATTTCAAGCCCGTCCTCTTTCGCGAGTTCTTGCACTTTCTCTGCAATCTGCTCGTGTGGGCCACCGGTCACTCCGATCGTCAGTTCTTCCGTGCTGAGCGTCTCGCTCGCCTCGGATTGTCCACACGCGGAAAGTGCGATTGCTGCAAGAAATGATGTACCTGCCAAAAGTGTTTTTTGTTTGATGTTCATGAATATTTCCTCCTCCAAATGAAAGCCCGCTACTCACGAAGAGCGGCGGGCACGACAAGTGAAAGTCGGACACGCTCATCTCCCAGACGTCTCGTCTGTTGGAATTAGCACCATGATCATACTGATCTGGTTGCCGGGTTTCATCGGGCCAGTCCCTCCACCACTCTTGATAAGCAATCGGTTCTATTATTTTGTTATTATATTACTGATAAAAGCATTATTTGTAAACCACTTCTTGAAGATTTATGAGAATTTCTTTTAACCGTTCTAAATCATCGAAATCACGAAATCCTTGAATCTTGATTTCTTTACGAATCAATGTGACCAATTCATCGATTTGATCAAAACGAATACCAAGTTGCGCAAGTGAAGTTGGTGCACCGATGGATTGAAGCCAGTTCTCGAGAATTACGGTGTCCTCTGATGCTACCAGTCGCTCTTGAACCACCAATCCGAACCCCACCTTATCCCCGTGTAGCCAATGATGAGTCGAGTCAAAGCGACTGAGCGCATTATGAACGGCATGCGCGACAGCAACACGTGTGCCGGCATCTCCAAACCCACCGACCGCACCACCGATTGCGAGGACGTGATCGACGATATATCGGATGTCCGTGCCGTAGCGACGGAAATCCTGTTCGCGGATCGACAGGTCCATCAACTTGCCACACTGTGCCGCGAGCGATAGCCCTGACTGAATGCCTGCATCCCTTGATGTCGTTCCGCTAATATATCGGGCCTCGTACCACTTTGCGACCGTATCGATCACGCCAGCCTTGAAATAGTCGTAAGGTGAATCACGTAACAGTCGTTCATCCGCGATGACGCGCTCGATGACGACCGGAAATGTGTCGTAACGGATATATGACCCCTCCTCAGTGTAGATGACGCTAAGCGGTGTGAAGGCGGCACAGTTTGACACGAGTGTTGGGACGACAATGAGCGGTACGCTCTGAGAAGCCGCGATTCGTTTTGCTGTATCAATCAATTTGCCGCCACCAACGGCAATCCATACGTCAGGTCGATAACCGTTCAACCGTTCAACTTCCTCGTCTGAACATTCTCCAGTAAATCGTACGCTCGGGAGATCCGCAAGGCGAGGCGACACGCGCACCGCCTTGCTATACCCGCTCTTCCCTCTCAAGACAAGCGCCTCCCGCTTCCCGATACGCGCGGGAAGATTCTCAAGTGCGTCTTTCGAATGATCGTACTCAAGTACCGCCTGACGAATCATAGATGAACCTCCTCATAAGCCGCGAACAATTTCTCGATCCGCTCTACCGCTTCATCAATCTTCTGTTCAGACGATACGAGACCGAATCGGATGTAGCGCTCCCCCTCTGTTCCGAAGAAATAGCCTGGTGTGACGGCGACGCCCGCCTCGTGGAGTAACTTTGTCGAGAAAGACTTTGCATCTCCCTCAGGCACTTTCGCCCATACAAAGAAGGAACCCTTCGGCGCCTCAATGTCCCACCCGGCACGGCGTAATCCGTCAATCAGTCGGTTTCGTCTTGTTTCATAAAGCGACGCGAGGTCGTCACGGAGTTCGCGAGGTGACTCGAGCGCCACGATGGCCGCCTCTTGAATGGCAGAGAAGACAGATACATGGACGTGGTCTTGATAGGTGTTGATTGCCTCGATAATGTCAGCATTCCCGACCGCGAACGCGACACGCCATCCTGACATATTGAATGCTTTCGACATTGTATAGACTTCGATTCCGATTTCTTTCGCCCCTTCGGCTTGAAGGAAACTCGGAGGAACGTGACCATCGAACCCGATGCTTCCATACGCAAAGTCATGGACGACCATCACATCATGTTGTTTGGCGAATGCGACGGTGTCCTCAAAAAATGCCGGTGTTGCGACAGCACCCGTCGGATTGCTCGGATAGTTCAAATACATGAGTCGAGCGTGAAGCGGATCGAGTGTCGAATAGTCCGGAAGGAAGCCGTTTTCTTCTTTTAACGTCAAATCGATGATCTCGGCACCAGCAAAACGTGCACCCGAGATATAGTCCGGATACCCTGGGTTCGGCAGTAGGATGCCGTCACCCGGTTCGAGGAGGCATTGTGGGAGTGTGATCAGACCAGATTTACTGCCAATCAAGATAGCGACTTCCCGTTCCGGGTCGAGTTCGACACCATATTCCCGAGAATAAAATGATGCGACCGCTTCTTTTAAGCGCGCCTGTCCGCGAAACGGACCGTATTGGTGTGTCGACGGGTCCGTGATGGCACGTTCGAGCGCCTCACAGATTGGAGCGGGAGTCGGTAAGTCGGGCGTCCCTTGCCCGAGCCGGATAACGGTCTTTCCACTAGCTTCTACCGCCGCGACCTCTTCTGCTAATCCGACGAAGTGTTGGGTTGGTAAAGATTTTAATAATTGTGAACGTCTGTCTGCCATGATTCTTCCTCCTGATACGAAAAAACACCCCTTTCTGAGGAAAGGGGTGCTCAATACAGAAGTATCTAGTCAACCACCTTCCCATCTCTCAAGGTCACCTTGCTGGAATTAGCACAGTATTTTGCAATCTGTTGCTGAAGCTTCATCGGGCCAGTCCCTCCGCTTCTCTTGATAGAAAGTGTTATTCGCTATGTAATTTTAGTATGTCCCTAAGTTAACCAGACATTTCCAACGGTGTCAAACATTTTTTTCAAGGTGAACATCTATTGAATCCTTTTCAAAAAACATTCATAGTAAAAGGGTAGAAAAATTATATTTGTATGAGGGGATAGAGCATTGGAGCTTAATCGTCAACTTATTTGGAAACTCAGTGTGATCGGTCTGATTTTACTCGTCTTATGGCGTGTCATCAGTGAACCGGATACCATCTCACGTGTTTTGCAGTACACGTTTCAGTTACTGACCCCGATTATCATGGGGATTGCCATCGCTTTACTACTCAACACCGTACTCTCTTATATAGAGGAACGGTTCCATTTGAAGCGGTATCAAGGTCTGCTCATCGTCTATATCACGTTTATCGGGATTTTAGCGATCTCGGTCGTCACCTTGTTCCCACGGATTTACTCGAGTCTTTCATCACTTATCGAAGAGTTACCGGTCTATATCCGTCAAATCGATGCGTTTCTTGGTGATGTAAACAATTACTTGAAAGACTATAACGCAACCATCGCCCAGGCGATTGATTTTGCGCGCTTCGAAGACCGCTACTCGGGATGGGTCGAAACAGCCGTCCTCTCGTCTGTCGGTTATGTCTCAAGTTTTACGATGACATTGATCAACTTCTTGATTGGGATTGTCATCTCAATTTATCTCTTGAAAGACAAGGAAGTCTTCGCTCGTATGTTCAAGCGCCTTCTCTACGCGCTATTACCCGTCGGTACTGCAAAGACGACCATCGATATCTTTCAGGAGATGGATTATATTTTTAAACGATACATCATCGGAAAGTCACTTGACTGTCTCATCATCGGTGTCCTGGCTGTCATCGGACTTTTGATCATCGGGGCGCCATATGCGCTACTCCTTGGTGTCATCGTCGGCGTCCTCAACTTCATCCCGTATGTCGGTCCACTACTTGGGATGATTCCTGCGTTCATCATCACATACTTCTATGACCCGTTCACCGCCGTATTGGTGCTCTTGTTCATCTTCTTGTTGCAACAATTCGATGGATTGTGGCTCGGTCCGAAAATTCTTGGTGACAGTGTCGGGATCACGCCATTTTGGGTCATCACGTCCATCATTATCGGGGGCAGCCTGTTCGGTCTCGTCGGCATGTTCGTGAGTGTCCCTATCACCGCGATGATTCAAGTCGTCTTGTCTAGACTCATTGACTATCGTTTGAATCGTAAAAATTTGAATGAGTTACTTTAAATCTCTTCATGAATCTGTTGACATATTCATGAAATGTGTCATACAGTTGAAGAGAAGAACACAATTAACAGAAAGGAGAGGTTCCCATGTCAGTAGTATCTTCGAAACCATTCACTCAAGTTCATACTGATTGGCAGGCACCTCTTCGATTGAAACAGATCTAAGACGCCTGCCTATCGAGGCATGCATAAACAACGTGGGACGTCGTATGCCTTTATGCATATGACGTCCCTTTTGTGTCTAAAATTAAATAAAGCAGGTGACCTGTATGTTTCAATCACTCAAACGGCTTGACCGCAATATTTGGATTCGTTTCTTAGGGGAGACGATTACGGGAATCATGATGTTCATGATCGCCCCATTCTTAGTCCTTTATTATAGCGACCAGTTAGATAGCTACCTTCAAGTCGGAATCATTATGGCGACTGGACCAATCATGGCGCTCCTCGGCTCGATGATTGGCGGCCGACTCGCCGATCTCTATGGGCGAAAACCGATCATGATGATTGCCATCATCGGTGACGCGCTTGCCCTCATCGGTTTTGCGTTCGCGGATTCGTTTTGGCCATTATTGTTACTAAATGCGATGCTCGGTTTGACTAACTCACTATTCCATCCCGCTGCTAGTGCGATGGTTGCTGACGTCACAGAACCCGAGCATATGAACGAAGCATTCGGCCTATTACGGATGGGGCATAACATCGGTGCTGCGTTTGGACCTCTCCTCGGGAGTGCGGTACTGTTCATCGACCGCGAGCTGATTTTCTTTGCAGCGGCGTTCATCTTCGGTCTTTATGCCCTCGCACTCGGCTACTTCATTCGCGAATCATTGCCGGAGTTCACAGAAGATGAGACCCCGAGCAACCGGGAAGTGTTGCGCGTATTTTATAATGACCGCGTGTTTCTGATCTTCATCTTTGCGGGTATATTCATATCAATGGGATTCTCGGTCGTCGAGAGCATGTTACCGCTCTTTTTGAAAGAGTCGCTCCCGACATACACCGCACAACAGAACCCATTCCCATACCTGTTGGCACTTAACGGAATCATGGTCGTCCTCTTCCAGTTTCCAATCGCTTCGAAGCTCGGGAATAAACCGTTTGGGAAAGTCATGCTTGCCGGAGCGACCGTCTTCGGAATCGGGATGATTTTACTCGCCGTCGTCCCTAGAGCTTTGTACGCACTTGATGTTCCTTACCTTCCACTCGTTGGAATCTTACTCGCAGTCTATGCGTTTTACACTCTTGGCGAGATGATTATGTCGCCTGTTCAACAGACGTTCATCGCCTTGATTGCGCCAGAGAATATGCGCGGTGCCTATAATGGGGCTGCAAGTGTTCAATGGCTAATTGGCGGTGTGACGGCACCAATCATCGCAAGTGTCTTTTTCGACAATCGTGCCGGGCATATCGCACTGATTTTGATCGGCGGCGCAAGTTGCCTATCTGGCATCATTTACTGGCAACTCGGACGTCATGTCCAGGCAACGGAAGCAAAACAAAAGACAGCGTAATCACTCATCGACCACACTCTCTGCTCATGGAAGTGTGGTCTTTTCATTCTTTGCATATTTATTAAAATTTGAAATTATCATTCAATTCACTTTACAATCATAATAATCCTTTTTATGATAAAACGGTTAAGGAGGGATCTTTCATGGAAAGGATCGATAAACAGACAATCGTGGACAGTGTTCCACAAAAAGGCTTCTTCGGACAACCGAAAGGGTTGTTCACCTTATTCTTCACTGAATTTTGGGAACGTTTCTCGTACTATGGCATGCGGGCCATCCTCGTATTCTATATGTACTATGAAGTTTCTGAAGGTGGACTCGGGCTCGACCGTAACGTCGCGCTCTCGATTATGTCCGTCTATGGTGCACTCGTTTATATGTCAGGGGTCATTGGGGGATGGCTTGCGGACAGAGTATTCGGGACGTCACGGGCGGTCTTCTACGGTGGTGTGTTCATCATGCTCGGACACATCGTCCTCTCGATTCCAGGTAGCGTCGTCTTCTTATTTATCTCGATGGCGTTGATTGTTATTGGTACGGGTTTATTGAAACCAAACGTATCAAGTATAGTCGGAGATATGTATAGTGAAACGGATCGCCGTCGTGACGCTGGATTCAGTATCTTCTACATGGGTATCAACTTGGGCGCGTTCATTTCACCGCTCATCGTTGGACAAGTTCAAAAAGATTACGGTTTCCATTGGGGCTTCGCCCTTGCTGCCATCGGGATGTTCGTTGGACTCGTCGTCTTCGTATTGACGCGTAAAACGAACCTTGGCCTTGCTGGCTCATACGTACCAAACCCGTTATCTCCTGATGAGAAAAAGAAAACGATTCGAATCGTCAGCCTTGTCACAATCGGAATCGCCATCTTACTTGCGATTTTGATCCCACTCGGCTGGTTCACGATTAACACATTCATCTCGCTCGTCGGGGTGTTCGGAATCGCAATTCCAACAGTTTACTTCATCATCATGTATCGCAGTCCAAAAACGACAGAGGTTGAGCGTTCACGCATCATTGCCTATATCCCGCTCTTCATCGCCTCCGTCATGTTCTGGGCGATTCAAGAGCAAGGGGCAACAATCCTTGCGAGTTACGCGGATACACGGACTGACCTTGAATTCTTCGGATTCACGTTGTCTCCAGCTTGGTTCCAATCGTTGAACCCGCTTTTCATCATTCTACTTGCACCGGTCTTTGCTTGGCTTTGGGTACGCCTTGGAGACCGTGAGCCAAGCATCCCGACGAAATTCGCTTTCGGAATCTTGTTTGCCGGAATCAGTTTCTTGGTCATCCTACTTCCTGCTTACTTCAGCGGTCCGGATGCCCTTGTCAACCCGCTTTGGCTCGTCTTGAGTTACTTCATCGTTGTCTTGGGAGAACTAAGTTTATCGCCGGTCGGTTTGTCGGCTACGACAAAACTTGCACCAGCAGCATTCTCCGCTCAAACGATGTCACTCTGGTTCTTGTCGAACGCTGCCGCACAAGGAATCAACGCACAGCTCGTCAAGTTCTACTCACCTGAGAACGAGATGCTCTATTTCGGGGTAATCGGTGGTGTTGCCATCGTTTTAAGCTTGATTCTGTTCGCACTCGCACCAAAAATCAAAGTATATATGCGCGGAATCCATTAATCTTTAAAAAACGCCAGCCGATTGAATCGGCTGGCGTCATTTTTTATTTGCGTACTTGAATGAGTGACAAGTAGCGATCGATCATATTGTGGTTAAAGTAATCATGGAAGTTGTCTTGTTTCAGCGATTGAATCGATTCATGGAACGTCGCAGGGAGCGAAGCGATTCCTTGGCTCTCGATTTGTTTAGCTGAATACTCAAACAAGTCGTCTTCGTTCGGCTTAGATGGTTCAAGCTTCTGCTCAATCCCTTCTAAACCAGCGTAGATGAGGGCGGCAAGTGCCAAATACGGGTTAGCACTCGGGTCAGGGTTTCGAACCTCGACACGCGTCGCGCTTCCACGGGAAGCTGGGATTCGAATCATCGAACTGCGGTTCGACGGACTCCAGCAAATATTGACCGGTGCCTCGAATCCAGGAACGAGACGCTCATATGACTCAGGCAGTGGGTTTGTAAAGATAGCCGTCGCACGGGCATGCTTTAGAATCCCTTCGATGAAATGACGTGCTGTTTGAGAAAGTCCATAATCCGCGTCGGCCTCATCAAACGCATTGTTCGTCGCTTTCCCGTCTTCGTCATTTTTCCATACCGAGATGTTCAAGTGCATCCCAGAACCGTTCACGTCACGTAACGGCTTCGGTAAGAATGAGACAGATGCCCCTTTTTCTTTTGCCGCGATTTTGACGATTTCTTTGAAGAATTGAATGTTGTCCGCCGTATGGAGCGCATCGTCGTACTTGATACCAATCTCATGTTGCGCAGGAGCAACTTCATGGTGAACCGCTTCAATATTGAATCCGACATTGCTCAATCGGTTTGCGATATGTTGACGTACTTCATAACCTTTGTCTTCTGAACGCGTCGAGAAGTAACCTGCTTCGTCATAAAACTCTCCATTTTCATCAAAGATGAAAAATTCAGGTTCTGCGCCGACGAATACCGAGTAGCCGTCTCGTGCAGCTCGTTCAAGTGCATCTTTCAACACATTCCGTGGATCATATTCATATCGTTCACCTTCTGGTGTACACACATCGCAGAAGAACGCCAAAATACTCTCATCACCATCTTGCTCATAACGTGGACGATCTAAATCCGGTCTCAAGAATAAGTCGGAGTTTTTGATGGAAGAGAATCCGTTGATTGAAGAACCATCAAACATTGTTTTTCCTTCAAAAACCTCAGGCAACAATTTTGCCGAAAGCGTCAAGAGTTTTAAATCACCGAGTACATCTGAGAAATAAAGATGGATTTGGGTAATATTTTTTTCTTGAACCGTTTTCTCAATGTCTTGTTGCTTCTTTGCTACGTCATCCTTGTCTGTTCCGAATAGATTTGCCATGATTCTAAAAAACCTCACTTCAATGGATTTGACAGGCAAGCTGTCTTTACGCACCGTTCGTACGCTTCTCTATAGTTCTTAACCGACTTCGATTTTTTTTAAACATGAATTTTTAAAAGACGCAAAGTGGCTACATCTGACGAGACTTGATATGATGGATGCAGAATGTCACAGAGAGGGAGAACGCGATTGTATATTTTTATGACTGGTGGAACAGGATTTTTAGGGGGACGACTCGCTAAAGAGTTGATCGAACGAGGGCATCGAATCTGTATGCTTGCCCGAACACCGGAGAAAGTAAACGCCCAGTTCACGGCGGAAGAAAGAAAATCAATCGATGTGTTGCCTGGCGATTTGACGGCGCGCGCACTCGGTGCCGATGAACGATTCATCGATTCACACAAGGGAAAAGTGGACTTATTCCTACACATGGCAGCACTCGTCAAATTTGACGAAGAATTAAGAGAAGAATTGTTCGAAACGAATCTAACCGGGACGAGAGAGGCCCTTCGATTGGCCAAGTTGATTGATGCACCTCGATTTTTCCATGTGAGCACCGCTTATACACTCGGGGCAAAAGAAATCGGTGGCGAGACGTTATATGACGTGTCGCAATCGTTTTTAAATCCATACGAAGAGAGCAAAGCACATGCCGAACAGGCGGTCTGGCAATCACGAGATGAGCTCGACGTCTCGATCTTTCGTCCGGCAATCATCGTCGGTGACTCTAAAACCGGAGAAGCGGATTCGAAATTCACGATGTATGGGTATATGCGTGCACTTGAATTGTTCAAACGTAAACTGGAACGGCGTGGTCATAGCGTTGAGTCAATCCGTTTAATCGGGTCAGCCTCAGGTACCTCGAACCTTGTTCCGGTCGATTATGTCGCGGACGTGCTTTTAGCCGCGATCGAGCATGCAAAAGCGGGTACGATTTATAACGTCACGAATGACTCGCCACCACGCAATGAGATGATGCTCGATTATATGAAAGAGTCACTCTCGTTCCCACACTTGACGATTACGGAGACACCGACAGACACACTCAGCTCTGTCGAACAGTCATTTAACGACATGGTGAAGGTATTCAATCCATACTTGAACCGGAATATCACGTTCCATGACGAGAACACAAAACAATTGTTAAAAGATGCAGGCTTTTCAAAACTTCGTCTCGACCAGCAATCTTTGCGCCGAATCGTCAATGCCTATTATCAAACGAAGCACTAAAAAAATGGACCGGGCTACCGGTCCATTGTCATTTATCGCAGACTAATACAATTTTACCATCCTTGATTTCACGCTCGAGTGAGTCGACCATCTCTTTCGTGAGACCTAAGCTTTCCATTTGTTCCATCCGATCTTCCGAATTGCTCGTGAATTTTGAGAGCAACGACTCGAACATCCCCTTTTCCGGGATACGGTACGGTTGGACACCTGCTTCTGCCGCCAATCGAATCGTCAATTCTTCGTCTTTGGCAAATAAATAGATGTGTTCGTTTACACATCCTCCCGAAACCATCTCGTTCACTTCATGGTCTACCGTCGTCATATCATTTACTACCCTTGTTTCTAACATGCCCCATCCTCCTAAACGTTCACAGTCATATATTTCACTGTTTTTGTTATTCCCGAAAAATGAGGGTATAAACATGAATCATCACCGTTTATTCGTGGAGTGTCCACTCTTCCACATCGAAATGTTGCACGATTCCTTCGATACGTTCACGTTCACCTTCGATTGTAGCCCGCCCCACCAAGCGCGCGGTCACGACATATTGATTCCCGTCTTCTCGGATGCGGGATATCCGATAATCGGCCTGTTGTAGTAAACCTGCGATGATTTCTAGTTTTTCTCTCTCGGATGACCGGAATGTATGGTTCATCTTCATTCCCCCTCTGTACATATGCTACCATATCGTTTCGTAATGGAGATGATATACTAAAGACAGAGAAAAGGAGTGAGTTCCGTGCCGAAACAAGACTTGAACACGATCATGCTTGAATACTTGAATGAAAAAGAAGATTACGAAGCATTTGCCACTAAACTGAAGGCACTCCTCAGTGAATTATTGACGGAAGCCGGAATCCAGTTTCATTCAATAGTTGCCCGTGCTAAAGAGGCGGATAGTCTCTATGCCAAATTATCTCGTAAACCTTATCAATATCGATCGTTACGTGATGTCCAAGACCTTGCCGGGATCCGTATCGTCACATACTTTCATGATGATGTGCGAACTGTCGCACAAATATTAGAGGACGAGTTCACCATTGACCGAGAACAGTCAATTGATAAATCAACTTTGCTTGATTCCAACGAGTTCGGTTATTTGTCTGTACATTATGTCGTGGAGTTGAGTGAGAAACGACTCGCTCTCGGTGAATACCGTCGCTTTGCAGAAAAAGAAGCGGAAATTCAAGTCCGCTCGATTCTACAGCATGCTTGGGCCGAAATTGAGCATGACCTCGGATACAAAAATCCAAATGCCGTCCCACCTGAAATCAAACGAAGTTTCAGTCGTGTCGCCGGACTGCTAGAGATTGCTGATTCTGAGTTTGTGAATATCCGGAAACAATTGCGGACATTCGAACAAGAAACGGTTGAACAAATTCTTGATTCTCCGGAGAAAGTGGCAATTACTCGAGACAATTTGAACTATTATATCGCCAACGACCAGACCGTTGAAAAACTAGACAATGCCATCTTCCAAAGTGAATGGTTGCTTGAGACCGATCTCTCGGCAATCGTTGAATTGACTCGGATGTTCCATTATGCAGACATCCGAACGTTCAAAGATTTGAACGACACGCTTTCGACTTACTATACGCAAGCCGTACAATGTGCGACACTACTCCCCTCATCCCTCTTACCGAGACAAGGAATGGGTGTCGTATACGCTGTCCTGGCTAAACTGTTGGCAGAAGGTGATGACCCGCAAATCGAATTCTTCTTTAGACGATTTTATCCTGACTTGAAACATTATGAGGACATCATTCAACAAATCCGTGCGAAAGACGAGCCTTTATAACTTTACAGACAACATGTTTTTAATGTAGAATGTTTCTATGTTCTGAAGTATATATGAATAATATTATCACTAGGAGGTAGTTTCGAGGATGACAACACCTGTACCAACTGCTTCACGCCGTCAGCTCGTCGCTGATGCTGAACGTGGAATCCGGATGAACTATCGTGGAGTGAAAAAAAATCTCCGTTCGATGTTCTCACAATATTTGACTCGTAATGAATTCTTCATTCTACGTTCTCTTTGTCAACAGAGTCCTCAAATCGCCTCTGCTTTGTCGAATGAGTTTCAATTTTCAGCTTCGATGATCACAGCACTCGCTGATGAGTTGACGAAAAAAGGATTGATTTCTCGCGAACGCAGCGAGCGGGATCGCCGTGTCGTCGAACTTCAAGCGACAGATGAAGGTCGTGAGTTGTTCGAAACGTTAGAAAGCATGAAGATCGAATATTTGATGGATGTATTCACTGATTTCTCTGATGAAGAACTCATTTTACTCTCAAAATTATTAGACCGCATGGACGCTTAATCCATGAACAGACCTCAACCACATTGGTTGGGGTCTATTTTTATGAGACATGAAAAAGGAGATGCAACATGTAAGTTTGCATCTCCTGCTTTTATTTCGTTTCAATTAAATGTGCCGTGACGACGATACGGTCACGATACCCTAGTTTCTCATCGTATGGCCCTGCACACGTGATCAGTTGAATCCGCTTTGCTTGAGTCGCCGCAAAGATTGATGCGAGCGGGACTTGATCAAGGCGATATTGTTTCACACTAGCGACTTCATACGTTGCGACTTGGTCATCCTGTTGGAGCGTCACCATTTCTCCGATTGGTAGCTGACCTAGGTTCGCAAAGATGGCTGGACCGTTCAAGTCATCGAGATGACCTGACAAGACGACGTTTCCTGTCGCGCCTGCTTTCGCCCCATATTGATACCAACCGACCTGGTTCACGTTAGAAGGCGTATCCATCCTTCCAGCCTCGTCCTTCCCGACCGCTTCAATCGATGTATCGACATCGATTGAAGGAATGACGAGTCGGGATGGGACGAAACTGTTCGAATGAAACGATTGCCGATCGACTTGTTTAGAAGTCAACACGAGTGGTTCAGCGAATTCAGCCTTTGGCATGATGAACGATTTTTCTGGGGCTTCCGCTTGCGCGCTCCATACGAGAAATCCGATGGTTCCTAAGAATACAAGTTTAAGCGTCTTGCTTCTGACGACGAAAGACGTAGAATCCAGCCGCTGCCGCTCCAACTACTGCTGCTGCGAGCAACCAGTTCATTGAAGCTGTTTGAGCAAGACCACCTTGTCCTGTTTCAGGCGCCATTGCCATTTCTCCGCCATCAGCAGCAAGGAGTACTTCAAACGCTGGTTCTCCTTCAAGGAGACCGATTGCGAATGCAGTATAGTTTTTACCACCTTCGAGTGCCACACCATCAAGTGCTTTCACAACATCCGTCGCACCTGCCGGACGAACTTCAAGGTCATACGTACCAGCATCAAGTGTGCCATAATCACTCACAGCTTTGAACTCAAGGTTCGAGAAGAGTGGGTCTCCACCTTTAGGTGCGACATCCACTGCTGGTGCATCTGGTGCAAAGTGTGCGACACGAACTTTAGATTTTCCATCTTCAAAGTTCGCATCATCTTCCATTGCAGCGATTTCGATGTTTTCAAGTTGACCGATCGCAGCGGCTGTGTAGAATTTGCCTGCTTCAATTGAAAGGTCAGCTGCAACGACGACTGTTTCTGCGTCACCTGCTGGCTTGATTTCAACGTTGTAATCTCCTGCAGGAAGTGTCAAGTAATCAGTGAGGTCTTTAAACTCTGCTCCCTCGACCGCGACTTCCCCATCCACATACACGTCAACTGCCGGTGCATCAGGTGAAGCATGTAGCACACGGACCATTGCATTTTCATGTCCATCGGCGCTAACCGGTAGGATGAAAGCGAAGGCTAGTGCTAGTGTACCTAGTAAAGACATCAACTTCTTCATGTGAAATTTCCTCCTTTTGTCTACGGTAACCTACGACTTGCATACAACAAGTGTGATGCAGTGCTACATGGTGTGCTACATCTGATTGCTATGTAGCTCGGTGACATCTTAAACTTAAGACAATCCGACAGTGACGTAAAGGGGACATTATGTCCTGAATGTGCTCCGATATGCTAACGAATGAAAGCGCAACCTTTACATAAATTGTAGTTCCCTCACATCGAATTATAAAACCCCTTAGTCTGCGACTAAGGGGTTTTACTTGCCCATTCAACATCATTGACGAATATAGCGTCGACTTGTAACGCTCGGCAGCGCTCGAGTTGAGCCTTCGTCTTGATTGTATAGGGTCTGACAACAATATCATGTTGTTGCAACCATCGCACTTCTTCGTCCGTGATGCGATCGATATGCGGATGGACTGAATCGGCACCTACGGATTCGAGATATCCGAGAACGTCATACAGCGGTTGAGCAAGTAAGATTGCCGCCTCGATATCTGGACGCATCTTTTTCAATCGATGAATCGTCTCATGATTGAACGATGAGAAGAGGATACGAGATGGGGCTATGCCCGAAGTCTCGATTATGTCGAGTATTCGGGACTCAATTCCAGCATATCGAAGCACATCGGTTTTCACCTCAAGATTTAATCGGATTGATTCATCCCGAACCAGTTCGAGGAGTTCTTGTAGTGTCGGGATTACTTCTTTTTGAGAATATCGTACACCGGCGTTAAATGCTCTCAGTTCGTCAAGTGTATATGAAGATACCAAACCGTATCCGTCAGTCGTTCGCTCCAACGTTTCATCATGGATGAGAACGAGCTCACCATCTTTGGACAAATGAACATCGGTCTCGATCCCTTCTGCCCCCGCAGAAAGCGCGAGTCTGAATGCCGACATCGTGTTCTCAGGTTGTAATGCCATCACACCTCGATGCGCGAATCGTTTCATTTGGCTACGGACTGATACTTGTCAGTCAGATAACGGACGAGTGGTTGAACCGAGATTTCTTGTCCCGTCACTTGTTGGATGAGTTCATTCGGTGTCAGGCGTTTTCCGTATTGATGGACGTTTTCCTGTAGCCACGCTTTGATTGGTTCAATCTCACCGTCTTGAATCAATGTTTCAAACTGAGGAAGGTCTTTTTTCAAAGACTCCGTCAATTGAGCGGCATAAATCAACCCGAGCGCATAGCTTGGGAAGTAGCCGAACGAACCACCAGCCCAATGTACATCTTGGAGCACACCTTTAGCATTCGATGGCACGTCGAGACCGAGATACTCTTTATATTTCTCATTCCATGCAGCCGGGAGCTCATCGACGGATAACGTTCCTTGAATGAGCGCTTTCTCGAGCTCATAGCGGATAATGATGTGGAGACTATACGTCAACTCGTCCGCCTCGATCCGGATGAGAGAAGGTTTCGCTTCATTCACTCCACGATAGAACGTATCAAAGTCGATTTCTCCGTATGCTGGGTAAAGCTCTTGGAGTTTCGGATACACGCGACGTAAGAAGGCTTCGCTCCGACCAATAAAGTTCTCAAAGAAAAGTGACTGCGATTCATGGATTCCCATTGATGCTCCCCCGCCTAGACCGAGTTCGTCAAGCATCGGATCGATTTGTTGCTCGTACGTAGCATGTCCCGCCTCATGCATCGTTCCGAACAAGGCGTTCCGAAAATCAGTTTCATCATATTTTGTCGTGATTCGTACGTCACGACGATTGATGGTGATTTCGAACGGGTGGACGGTCGCATCGAGACGCCCGCGTGATAAATCGTATGCGACGACATTCATCCAATCGTGACAAATCTTTTCCTGTACGTCTGCCGGCATTGACCAGTCCATTGAAAGTGATTCTTTTGGAAGTTGCTGAATCAGTGGTACAAGCTCATCCCGGAGCGAAGCGAATAGTTGATCGAGAAGTTCGACTGTCATCCCTGGCTCAAAATCATAAAGAAGGGCATCGTATGGATGTTTCTCATAGCCGAAATATTCCGCAAATTTCTGCTGGAATCCGATAATTTTCTTTAAATAAGGAGCGAACATGTCCCAATCGTTTTGGTCTTTTGCTTTCTCCCATGCGGTTTCTGCTTCAGATACTAGCGTCACGTATGCTTGATACTCATCGTGAGGAATCTTCGCATTTCGTTCATATTGAGTTTTTGCGACTTCAAGCGAACGCGCTTCGACATCAGATAGACCCTCTTCCTCAGTCATTCGTCCTAGTAAAGATGCGAACGATTCACTCGTTTGTCGTTTAAATGCCTCGGTCGACAAATAACCGATTGTTTCCGCCCGAAGCGGTGCCGACTGTTCCGGCATCTGTGTACGCATATCCCAATATAAGAGAGAGATTGCTTCATCGAAAGCACGTAGTTGCTTAAAATGTTCACGCCATTCTTTTGTCAGTTCCATCTGTCATTCACCCCTGTAAGTTTGTCTATTCTCTTTCTACTTTATTATAGCTGTCAACCTTTGCCTATACTAGTTTACAAATCTTCTCGCTTCTTGTAGGGAAGTGGTTTTGTCGCAGGACCCTCCAGCACAGCCCCTTTTGCATCAAAACGTGACCCGTGACAAGGACAGTCCCATGTCCGTTCCGCATTATTCCATTTCACTGTACAACCGAGGTGTGTGCATGTCAGATTGACTACGTGACAATGGTTATCGAGGTCTCGATATACACCTTTCGTCTGGTTGTCCACTTGTACGATACCACCTTCGTCTAGTTGAAGGTCCTCGACGTCCCGACGTTCGAGGACGCGATCCACGGCACCTTTCGCAAATTGTGTTGCCGTATCAAGATTGGTTTTGACAAATGGACCAACACCAGATGGTTTGACGGTTTTCCGAAGCGGAGACACCAATTCTAAAAAACGATTTGGACGACCGGTGAGCTGGTCAGCGAGTAAATTTCCCGCTGCAATCCCATTAGTCATCCCCCATTTCTGAAATCCTGTCGCTAGTAAGATGTCTGGTTCCCGTTTGAACATTTGCCCAACATACGGTAGCGAGTCCAAAGTGATGAGATCTTGAGAAGACCAACGATACGTCGAACGCATCGTTTTAAAATGGTGTTGCGCATCGCTCTCTAGACGATCGTACCGACTTCGGGTGTCTGTCACCTGTCCCGCTGTATGACCCTCTCCCCCGACCAACAGAAAAGTTCTTCCGTTGTCTTCATATGTCCGATACGAGCGACTGTCGCGGTCGACACTCAAATACATTCCTTTTAGCGGTATTGCGTCCGTCTCGCAAGCGACGATATAAGATCGTTCCACTAAGAATTTTGATACGTATAAGCCTCGTAAGTCATTAAATGGATAGTGTGTTGTAATCACGACCTGATTTGCCTGCACTCTTCTTCCTGTTGAAGTCGTGACAATTGGTCGAGGACCTTGACTTACCTCGAACGCTCTCGTTTGTTCATAAATCTTTCCGCCGAGACCGACAAATCGATTTGCCAATTCACGTAAGTATTTGACCGGATGGAACTGTGCTTGATTTCGAATCACAAGCGCTTGCTCTATTTGAAAGGGAAGTGCGTCACCGACTTCGTTGGTCGCCTCCCCACCATCCAGTTTTAAACGACGATAAGCATCGAGCTCTTTAGATAGTTCCTCATTTGGTTCTGTAGAATATAAATAAGAGTCTTCAACCGAATAATCACAATCAAATCCCTCGTCTATTTGATTTTTTAAATAGACGAGTGCCTCTGAGTTAAATTCGTAGTATAGTCGGGCAGTCGTTTCATCGAAGTGTCTAATCAGTTTCTGATAAATCGTCCCATGTTGGACAGAGCACTTGGCCGTCGTGTGTCCTGTCGTCCCATGACCAATCTCTAATGCTTCAAGAAGCGTGACTTGCTTCCCTCGCTTTTGAAGTTCATACGCACAGACCAGACCAGCGATACCTGCCCCAATAACGACGATTTCAGATGACTCTGAAGCGGTTAATGGTGGATATAATGTCCCGGTATCATGTTGCCGCCAGATGGAGCTCGTGAACGGATATCGATGCATGATACATTCTCCTTTCCTTTTGTGAGCATCTTTATCTCTATACCCGAAACGCATTTCTTTCATCTTGAATCATTGACCTAGTTATTTATTTTATGAGCGCAAAACATCTACAATTTCTATTATGTTTATAGAGTAACGATGAAAGGAGGGACTTTTTTGACCCGTAGAAGGAGACACCGAAGAAGAACGTACATCATGCGAAGAATGATTGCAGCAATAGTATTGCTCGGAATTGTCGCACTGATCCCGACGTTAGTCGGATTCAAACAGGATAAAGAATCGCCAGAGCCTGCAGAAGCCGCCACATTAAAAGTCGAACCGATGAAACAAGGCCCAGTGTTTCCTGAAATCGAGATGGGTACTTGGAATCCTAGTGATACGATGTTGATTGCAAACGAGGATATCCTTGTTGGCGCGATGACTTTCGTAAATGTAGACAAACAACAAATCTTGATCGATAAAAATGCTGACGATCGTGTTTTTCCGGCCAGTACGACAAAATTGATGACGGCTCTACTCGCCTACGAAAAAGCATCGGCAGCGAACGAACTCGATCAGCCGCTCATTTCAATTCAGTCTTCGACACTCGATATCCCTTGGGATAGCCATATTGCCCACCTTGCGATTGGAGATACGTTGACGGTACGTCAAGCGCTCTATGCGACTCTTCTCGAATCAGGTAATGATGCCGCAAACAGTTTGGCAGAATACACGAGCGGGTCGACTGAGGCATTCGTTCAATTGATGAACGAACGTGCAAACGTGTTGGAGTTAACAGGTACTCATTTTGTTAATGCTCACGGCTATTCGGATCCGAACCATTATACGACGGCAAACGATATGGCCAAGATTGCCTACGCATTTAGTACATATCCCGAACTCGTTGAAATTGCCGGTACATATGAATTTAAGGCAGAATTCAATGATAAAGACGGAAATGGTAAACGACGCTGGTGGTATCACCTCGGTTCATCCGTCAATGAACGAAGTATCAACTACTCGAAGTATGTGACCGCTACGAAAACGGGCTATACTGATGAGTCGGGTTATACGATGGTGTTTATCATGCAACACAAAAATGAGACATATATTTTGGTTACAATGCAGGCGAAATCGGGGCAAACTTTCCCGACGATGCGTCTTGTCGAAGAGAAAGCTTTTCAATAATCAGGGAAGGAGCATGTGAATCATGCTCTTTCTTTTTCGATTTTTCTGAAAAAATCAGGTCTAATATTACAGAAATGTTACACAGGGAAGTCCTCAACATTTCAAATATTCAGAATATTTAAACTTTTCCACACCTCATTTTCACTCTCATCCGTTGATACGACGGGCTTTAGAGCCATTTTTATGAAAAGGTGTCAGTTTGCAATCATTTAAATCGTTCGGTAAGGTAAGACACAAGTTCGCCTTTTCAACTTTTGCTTTTGACTGTGTGATGTCTTCACACAATCGCGAACGAGTTTGATGAAATAGATTTTCTTAACTTAATAGGAGGTAATTCAATGCTATGGCAAGAATGGGTATCAATCGCGCTTTATCTCGTGATGATGCTTCTTATCGGATACGTTGCGTATAAGCGAACGACCGATTCATCAGATTATATGTTAGGTGGCCGTAAAATGGGGCCAGGAGTTACAGCCATGTCAGCCGGAGCTTCGGATATGAGTGGTTGGATGTTAATGGGACTACCGGGTGCAATGTATGCAACTGGACTATCAGCAATTTGGTTAGCCGTTGGATTGGTCATCGGAGCTTACTTGAACTACTTGTTAGTTGCTCCACGACTTCGCGTCTTCACAGAGATGGCGAACGATTCGATTACGATTCCAGACTTCTTAGAGAATCGGTTCCGAGATCACTCGAACTGGCTACGGATCCTATCTGCATCCGTCATCATCATCTTCTTCACGTTCTATACGTCAGCCGGACTTGTTTCTGGTGGGAAGTTGTTTGAAAGCTCATTTGGATTAAACTATCAGACAGGTGTCATCGTCACAATTAGTGTCGTCATCTTGTATACCCTCTTCGGCGGGTTCACGGCAGTTAGTTGGACGGACTTCGCACAAGGTGTCATCATGTTCTTGGCACTCGTGCTCGTTCCATTTGTTGCTTTAACGGATCTCGGTGGAGTGGACACTGCTGTCAACTCTGCAACAACTATTAATGCCGACTTGTTCGATCTCTTCAAAGGGACAACGACACTCGGGATTATCGGTCTCCTCGCTTGGGGACTTGGCTACTTCGGTCAGCCGCACATCATCGTTCGCTTTATGGCAATCCGTGATGTGAAATCATTGAAAACAGCTCGCCGCATCGGAATGAGCTGGATGACAGTATCAATCATCGGTGCAGTCATGACTGGTTTCGTCGGAATCGCATACTTCCGTGGACAAGGAAATCCGCTCGGTGACCCGGAAACAGTCTTTATTCAGTTCTCTGAAGTCTTGTTCCACCCGTTCATCACTGGATTCTTGTTAGCCGCGATTCTTGCAGCGGTTATGTCGACTGTATCATCACAATTGCTCGTTACGTCGTCTGCTTTGACAGAAGACTTCTATCGCAAGTTCTTCAATAAAGAAGCAAGTGAAAAAACAATGGTACGCGCTGGTCGTATCGGTGTCTTACTCGTCGGATTTGTAGCGACACTTATGTCACTCAACCCTTCTAGTACAATCTTGACACTCGTTGGTTATGCTTGGGCCGGTTTCGGTTCTGCATTCGGACCAGCAATCCTATTGTCACTTTATTGGAACAAGATGACACGCCAAGGTGCCCTTGCTGGTATTCTTGTAGGTGCTATCACAGTTATTCTTTGGATCGTCACTGGACTCTCAACTGTCCTTTACGAAATGGTTCCTGGCTTCTTCTTAAGTATGTTGGCAATCGTACTTGTCAGTAACTTTACTAGCCAGAAAGAACAAAAACGCATCAACCGTGAATTCGGTGAAATGGAAGCCGAATTGGCAGCTGCGAAAAAAGAATAATTAAAGTTCAAAACAAAAACTCGGTTCCCTTCAAAGGGACCGAGTTTTTGTTTTACATCGTTGCTGCGATTAACCAGACACGAATCACAAATGGAACGAGCACTAATACGAGCATAGCGTTACGCATCCATTTATTTCGATTCCAATAATACGCCATCAATACGAACGGATGGAGTGCCATCAATTCATATGGGTTAAACCAGAACCATGTGATGATCATCGCGATTAGATAGTATAATACTGATTTTTCTTTCGTCGTTCGATATTCACGCCACATATCATACGCTCCTTTGAAGAACGCAATGAATGTCGCAATCCAGAACAAAATGACAATGATATTGTCGAATCCACTAAACAACGGAGTAACCACCTTTTAGGAAGCATTTTCTACATAAAAACCGCCCCAATAAATATGACGGTACGTAAACTCTTTTCCACTCTCTACAGTAATCACTATTTCATCTTCCGTCAATACGAGGACATGAACAGGTACCTCTCCTTGGCGCAACATCGGACTAAACAATTGAAATTGCTTATTCAGCCATTTTCGTTCAGAGAAATTTTGATAATGATGTAATGCAAGCATCGGATGGCTTAAATATGCGGCGCCAATGATGGCTATGGCGACCGGTGGTGCACCGATTTCCATCAAAAATGAAAAGACGAGAACGAGTGATAAAACTGAATAGCCGAACTCGACCAATTCCATGAAAGAAGCACGACTGGCGATGACGTATTGTATCACCCGAAACATAAGATACAGGATGATACTAACGATCAGAAACTCAGAGAATGGCGAATGTCGAAACGATACGTCGAGGTAGAATAAGACAGGTAACAGAAGAACCCATTTCCACAGGTGTAAGGCGAGGTAAAACAATGATTGATCGATGAAACGACGATTGTGTACGAGCCGTTGCATATCCATGTTTCCCACCTCCGCTTAGATGATGTGACCTTACGTTACCATTCCCTATTCTTTTAAATGATAACTAGCAATTACACGTCTAATGAAGTTTTTTCTTTCCTTTCGATTAATGTCGCATTCAAGAGTCCGCCGAGCAAAATGACGGAAGCTGCAAGGTAAAACCAAATTAATAAGACAATGAACGCCCCAAGTTGACCGTAGAACTGTTCATAGTTTGCAAATTGCGAGTAGTAACTGAATACGTTTGATACGATTAAAATTCCCACAGTCGCAAATGCAGCACCGGCCCAGCTATTCTTAAATGTACCTGATATACTTGGCAACCATTTATAGACGAAGATGAATACCGTAAAGAGTAGACCCGTCCCAACAATCCATCTGAAGTAAAACCAGATTTGAGCATAGGTTGTGACAATTTCATCGATGAACAAGATGTAAGAAGACACTTCTCGAAGTGCCGTCTCGATTACCGGTACGAGTAATGAAAACGGCAGTACGAACATAAGTGCCAATGTAATCGCAATATCTTGTAAGACCCCTCTCCAAAATGCTTTATTTCGGACTGCTCGGTAAGCATCATTCAAAGCACGGACCAATGACTGTACGGCGATTGAAGAGATCCAAAGAGCGGGCAAAATGCTGAATGATGCCAATTTCAGTTTGGAGTTATCGAAAATCGCCTCAATATTTCCTTCTAAAAGTCGATAGCTAGCTTCAGGCATGATGAGCGATAACGCTTGAATCACATCCCCGCTCGTGAATGGTAATAAGCCAACAATCCCTAGAACGAATAATAAGAACGGGAACGTGGATAGAATGAAATAATAGGCCAACATAGCTGCTTGATCAAAAAAGCGTTCTGTAAAGAAACGCTTGACGATTGTCATCAAAACTTGTTTCATAATTACTCTCTTCTTTCATAAAATATAATTAAAATGCGGTATTTGAAATAAATAAATTGAAAAGACAGAGAGGCTTCCCTTTTCGGAAGCACTCTCGTATCTCGATTTAACTGATTTCTTCTTTTTTCGCTTCCCATGCTTCGATGTGCTCTTTTCCGGGAAGGTCGACCCCTTCTTTGAAGAATTCCGGGTCTCGCCCTTCTTTCTTTTGAGCCATATAGTCATCGAGTAACGTCTTCGCGACTTTACTTAATCGGAAGATCGCATACATGTTGACGAGCGCCATGAGGCCCATAAAGATATCAGCGATGGACCAGACTAATCCAGCCGACCGAACTGAACCAAACATGACCATTCCAATTACTGCAATTCGATAGATTATCAGATAGCGTTTCTTTTCCGAGATGAATTCAATATTTGTTTCTCCGTAATAGTAGTTTGCCAAAATGGAACTGAAGGCGAAGAGGAGAATCGCGATTGTCATAAGCGTCGTCGCAATCGGACCGATTTCAACGAGAAGTGCCTCTTGGGCAAGCTCAATCCCTTGGAACGACTCAGACCCTTCTACGCCTGAGATCAAAACAATCATCGCCGTTGCCGTACAGATGAACAACGTGTCCACAAATACGCTGAGCGATTGAATCAATCCTTGTTTGACCGGATGACTCACTTCAGCCGTAGCTGCCGCGTTTGGCGCAGATCCCATCCCAGCCTCGTTCGAGAACAGCCCTCGTCGAATCCCTTGAAGGACTGCCGCTCCGACCGCTCCACCGAACAATTGTTGGAAACCGAGTACGCCTTCAGAGAAGATCGCCGAAAAGACTTGAGGTACGACATCGAGATTTGTCAGCACGACCCAGATGGCGAGCAGAATATATCCCCCAGCCATGACCGGGACGATGATTCCTGATAACGTTGAAATCGAACGAATCCCACCAAAGATGACGATAGCGGTGACAACCGACAAAATCAACCCGACCCATACCGTGTCGATCTCAAACACATTATTGACCGAAAGGGCGATCGTGTTTGCCTGTACCGAATTGAACGCGAAACCGAACGCAAACGTAATCAAAATCGCAAATACAATCCCAAGCCAGCGTTCTCCGAGCGCTCGTTCGATGTAGTAGGCCGGTCCACCGCGCCACGCCTTGCCGTCGTGCACTTTATATACTTGGGCGAGCGTACTTTCAACAAACGCCGATGCCGCTCCAATCAGGGCAATTAGCCACATCCAGAACACGGCACCAGGACCTCCTAGTGCGATTGCGGTCGATACACCGGCTATGTTTCCCGTACCGACACGTGCCGCCGTTCCAATGGCGAACGCCTGGAAAGAAGAGACCTGACCTTTCTCGTGTTTAAGACCTTTCACAAATAGTAACTTGAACATCTCAGGTAGCATCCGAAACTGGACGAACCCCATCCGAATCGTAAAATAAAGTCCTCCTGCTATCAATACGAAGATGAGAAGGTACGACCATAAATAGTCATTGATTTGCATAATCAGTTCACGGATATCCAACGAAATCGCCTCCTTTTATCGGGTTTTTACCCGCTCTGAATCTGCGAGAAACAGCCCGTTCATTGCACGGCCTCAAGAATCTCTTCACATAGTCGATGCGTCTCTAGACTATCTTCAGCAACAACCGACCTGTTCGGTTCCCCTTTTAACAGTTTCACAAAATCTTCAATCAAGTCGATGAAACCTCGACGCTTCAAATTTGACTCCCAAGGGTCTAGCGACCATTCCTTCATCCCATCGACCCCGTATTCCATAATCCGTTCGACGTCACGCGTGACTCGTTTCACTGACGGAGACATGATCTCCATCACTTCTTCGGTGCAGCCGTTATCTCGGTTCATCCAACCGATTGCTTCGATTCCACCTGCAGTGAAGTGAATCATGACTTGTTTCAATACGTCCCCGTCGTAACGTGGAGTGACACGCAACCGTTCGACAGGTTGAAGGTCCGTTAAATAACGTAATGTATCGACGACATGTATAAAATCCTCGATGACGAATTCTCGCAGTGTGGCCGGTTTATACGTTCTATTTTTTTGAATGAACACCATATTCTTTTGCTCGACTTGTTTCAACGCCTGAGTGGCTGTCGCGAATCGACGATTGAAGCCCGTGACGAGATGGACTCCTTTCTCTTTCGCCAATGCGACAAGTCGCTCTGTCTCTTCAAGTGTGAACGTGATTGGTTTGTCGATGAAGACATGCTTACCTAGCTCTAGACAATACTTGGCTTGCTCGTAATGAACCGCTGTTGTCGAATGAATCATGACAGCATCAATTTGAGTCATCGAAACGTCCTGAAGGTCCGTATATCCTCCTTCGAAACGATACGTCGATACGATGTCGTTCAACTTCTCTTCACTCCTTGACACGAGATACACACCAATACCTTTCAAGCCGGCATACACAGGGAGATACGCCTTTTTAGCCACATCACCAAGTCCTACTACTAAAATATTCAATCTGTCCACTCCTTTAAGTCATATGTAGAAAGCCCGAAGCAATTGCCCCGGGCTCATGTAATAGATACAATCTCAAAACTTGTAATCGGTTCCCGAATGGCGTCCGAAACGATTTGGTAGGCAGCGTTTAATTCTTTTTGGTTATTCAAGTCTGGCACCCGATCCATCTCTACCTCGACCGTTCGGGTATTCTGCTCTTTCGCATGTAACTGGTATTCGACCGTATACTTTTGCATCCTATGTCCCCCTCTTATTATACATATGATATGTATAACCTGTTCGCCCAATGATGAAACAACTGAGTTGGTTTTAGGGGAACGAGAAAAAATGACCGCTCACTAGAACGGTCATTCGATCTCTTATTCAGGTTTTGATGACGTGTCACGATCTGGTCGTGGACGACGTTTCCCAAAGAATTGGTAGTATTGGGTCTCGATATTCCCGTTGTACAACTTTCGACGTTTCGTCGCCGGACGACCGTACGCCTTCTCAAAGTCTTCGTAACTCGTCAACATGTAGACGCTGTAACCAGGATATTTCGCATATTGCGCTCCAATCCGTTCATACAAGTCGATGATTTCTTCTTCTGACTGCAGTCGTTCCCCGTATGGCGGGTTACCGATGATGACACCGTACTCTTCTTTCGGCTTTAAGGCAGCCGCGTCGCTATGCACGAACGTGATCGCATCACGTACGTCAGCGAGTTCGGCGTTATCTTTCGCGAGTTTCACCATGCGCGGGTCGAGGTCGATCCCGTAGATTTTAAGCGGTTTATCCCATTCCGCCTTCTCATTCGCTTCATTAATCGCAGCATACCACGCTTTTTTCGGGATACATGTCCAGTCCTGTGCGAAGTATTCACGGTTGATCCCCGGAGCGATGTTCCGGCCGATCATCGCCGCCTCGATCGCAAGTGTCCCTGATCCCGTAAATACATCATAAAACGGCATATCCGGGCGCCAGTTCGTCAGTTGAATCATCGCTGCCGCCATCGTCTCTTTCAGCGGTGCCTGTGAATGAAGCTCACGGTACCCACGACGGTGAAGCGGACCTGACGTATCGATTGTGATTGTCGCTACGTCTTTCAACAATGCGACTTCGATTGGGAATTTCGCACCTGATTTCGGCAACCATTCCCCTTCCTTATGATAGCCGCGTTGCATCGCTTCAACGATCGCTTTCTCCGTGATCTTTTGACAGTCTCGGATTGAGAACAATTTCGATTTGACCGATCGACCGTCAACCGTGAACGCAGCATCCCACGGCATGAGGTCTGTCCATGGCAAAGCCACGACCCCGTCGAAAAGTTCTGTGAACGTTGTCGCCTTGAATTCCGCTACGACGAGTTTGACCCGGTCTGCCGTACGCAACCACATATTTAAGCGTGGAATGTCCTCCATCTCTGCATCGATATACACTCGACCGTTCTCCACTTCACATGTATATCCTAAATCTCTCACTTCTTTTGCAACGAGCGCCTCGATTCCCATCGCTGCCGTCGCAATCAGTTTACGTTTTGCCATCTGCAATCGCCTTCTTTCTACATTAAATTCTCTCATTGATTCTGTAAGTTGTAAAAAAATCATGAAAAAAGGAGCTCAAGTATATGTGCTTGAACTCCTTGTCGTTGTCAGTTGAGACTATGTTGTCCTGTAAGCCATGTTCTGTACTCCGGTGCTCATAGCGGTTTCCCTGGCACGATGGAGTGACAATCATCTATCTGCGCACATAGGCGCCCTCCGTCCCGTTCGGTTCCGGTCTGGAAGTTCCCCTACCATAGTTTGGGTTTCTCGCTCGTGGGGTTTACCTCGTTCCACTCTGAACGTTTCCGATCAGACTCCGTCACTGTGGCACTTTCAAGAAGCGGATACCATATCCGTAGACTTAGGTATTTCTTCTGCCGTCAACTTGCGTTGCCTACACTTATCTTTTCGTGTAGCACGATCACTACAGCCATCACAGGCTGTGCGAGCATGGACTTTCCTCAAGACTTGCATCCCGCGATTGTCCAGACCTCATAGTCACTTCAACCATTGTAGCGGAAATTTCAATGATTGACAACTTAAATTCGAAACTTGATTTTACGTTCAGTCAGCGCTAAAATAAGGCGTGTTCATTGAATAAGGAGGGATTTTGATGCATCAAGATGCAAAAAACGGTTGGATTCAACGTCTAACCTATGTAATAGAAATCGATGACATTAAAGTGCTCCACCCGAACAACGGCGTGTTCGCCTTCTACCGAAATAATCGTCTCGTCCGAGGGTTTGAACCGTTCGATATTAAAGCACCGAACGAACTCTCAAAGCGACCTTATCATTTTGACCATCATAATTTAGCACACCTAGAAGAGCGTTTCCCAGACGCGATTCCGGTGTTCGATGAATCCCATGAAACACGTCGCGCTTGGAGCGATCGGGTTCGAGTCGGATTATGCGAGATTATCCGCGATGGTAAACTCAGTTTTGAGCATATTGACGACCAAGGAAATGTACTAGAAGCGAGTATCCGTTGGTGTGGAGAAGCCATCACCAAGAGTTAAATAAAATCAGCCGCCTCTCCTTTCGGAGGAGACGGCTTTTTTATTTACAGTGACTCGGCAACTGGTGGCTCTTCCTCAATCACAGGAGGTTCGTAAGTTGACGACACTACTTTTTCACGCACATCTGTCGGCTTCAAAATCACTGTTAACGGTTTCGTCGTATCTCCCCTTACCGGGAACGTTCCGGCGATATGAAGGGCTTCATACATGGTGTTCCCTTCAGAATCGAGGACAGTGACAACCCCTTTCCGAGTCGTCTGTAAAGAGAACGTCTGAGCATCTGTGGCATTGACAGAGACCGCTGTTTTAACCGTATTGATATATTCAATCGTCTTACTCGTAGAACGTTTGTATTTTCCATCCGTCATTTGGGCGACAAGTCGATATTGACCGCTCGGTAACCAATCCCCGTAAGCAAACATCGTGAAATTCGAGTTTGGACTTAACGTCTTAATTTTTTTACTGCCCATATACAATCCGTAAGTCGTTTTGATCGTCGGACGTTGCATGACATCTAGTTTCACATCCGTAATATATCGTTGTTTCCATAAAGAATCTGCAGAAAGTGATAGAGGACGTGGCGTCGCCTCAAGTAACTTCAACGTATTCAACTCCGTATAAACCTTTCCTTGAGAACGTGGCATTTTTGCGATTAAGGCATCCACTTCATCCGGAGTTAAATATGGGTTGATCGATTTGACAAGCGCGAGACTTGCGCTGACCATCGGGGCGGCCATAGAGGTACCGTCCATATAGATGAAACGATTATTGACCCCGAGCGAGAGGATGTTCACGCCTGGGGCGACGATTTTCACATTTCCATCCATATTGCTAAAGTCAGCGACACGATGACGCGAATCAATCGCACCAACAGCAATCACTTCTTTCATGTTTGCCGGAAATGATGTTTGGTTCGCCCCATCATTCCCTGAGGACGCGACGACGATGACACCTTTTGCTCTCGCTCGTTTGATGGAAGCAGCTAACCGACTATCATAGTCATCTCCACCTAAAGAGAGATTAATGATTGTCGCGCCTTTCGCTACCGCCGTATCAACTGCTTTTGCAACCGTCCATGAGTCTGTATATTCTGAGTTTCTTCCATAAAACACATTATAAAAATGGTAACGTACGTTTGGAGCAAGTCCTGCAATCCCAAACCGGTTATGTTTCCCTGCCATGATTCCGGCAGTATGAGTCCCGTGTGTATCCGCACTGTAGGGACCCTTCATCGAATTGACGACACGAGGCACATTCTTTAAATCTGTATGGTTACGATCCGCGGATGAATCGATGAGAGCCACGACAATATCTGATGCACCTCTCGTTTTACTCCAAGCCAAATCGGTTCCAATTTGATGAACGTAATATTGATTCGTGATCCGTGGCTCTGAGACCACGTATCCATGCTTTTCTAGCACGACAGGTTTCGCTGCGTCCACTCCTGCAGGGAGTAAAAGCGCAATCGCTGTCAAAAGGGCAATCTTTTTCATTCCTTCCGCTCCATTCCAAACTGATAAAGTGATTTCATTATCTCAAACTTTGGATTAGATTTCCCTTTTTTTGAATAAAAAGTTGTCGAAAAGTTTACCAATAGCTCGGTTCATCAGGATGTAACATCTCATATTCGACAATCCGTCCAATAGTCAAGTACGTATAGTACCGTGCTAGTTCGACTCGACTCGGGTCAGGTCGGAATCCTTCCAAATCTTCTCCGAGCGGTGAGCCTTCGATTGTCTCGAACTGTTGACAAAAAAAAGACTCCGTTTCCGCATCCCAGACGATACGATCTCCAATATACCCACTTCCAAAGCGAATATAGTCGATGATGGACGGTACGATGACTTCAGCTGGTAGCCGTTCACTCATCCGTCCGACTAATTCGTATCTGATTCGGTCTGCCTGATCCGCTTCTTCGAGTGAGACACATTTTAAGACTTCTTTATTGATTTCAATCAAGACAACATAATCACCTGGTTCGATGGAGAGTTTCATCGCCTCACCTCACTTTTCATTCCTTCATCCGATTCTCTACAAGTTACTATTCGTGATGCGTTGTGGGAATCCTGTCCATTCCTCATGATTTTCCAAATCTCGGTCGAATTCGCACCGATTGCATTGTTTTTGTTATACTAATCGTATGAATCTAGAGAGGAAGTGCACCATGGCCAAACGACCGTTGACCCCTCGCGAAAGTGAATTGATTGCGACTGCTTTATACGTTGTCGAAACAATTCCATACGCCGGATATATCGATCGTCTCGAATCCCTCACGTTACGCGACATCGCTGATGACTATTTGAATGGAACGCTCGCTTCCGCAGACGCGATTGATGCGCTCGATCAATACATTTTTGTACGACGCCATCGCTTCAAGAATGTGACCCCTCACAATCTTTGGACATTGGATGATCGAACCGAGCAAGAAGCATTGCGTCATATTTCAAAACGACCTGAGTTGAAAAAAGGACAGACTTTGAATAAGCGAAATCAACCGTTTCAAGTGGGACAAGACATTGAATTCAAAGTGGATAAACATGTCGATCGGGGGCAGTTCCGAATCTACATCGGAAAACAACAGGGTTATACGTGTAAAGCACAGTCAAAGGAACGGGACAAGTTGAAAGTCATCACCGGATGGGTCACCCATATCGACCCGAAAGACCGCCTGGTGTTTGTGAACGTCACAGATTTCGGACGTTTGCCGATGGAACAATCAATGAAGCAGGAACTCGAATCGATGAGTGCCTCGCTACTTGGTTGGTTCGCAACGGCAACACTCCCTTCCGAAGAAGAGGCACTTCTTGCAAAACAAATGATTGCCACTCTGCAACGACGTGACCAACCGTATTGGTTCACGCTGACAACCGCCCTCAATCACCCAAGACCAGAACACGTCAAGCGTTGGGGAACAGTCGTGAATCTGCTCGTAAAAGCAACGACAGGTGATCAAAAAGCGGTACAAACACTAGAAACCCAAGAGGATAAATACTTCAAAGACGCTTTCATCCGTGCGCTTCGCGCCTTGCATCAAGAGATGACGAAGCAATTGAACTAAATGGACTCGAGGTGGCTCTTAAAGGGTCACCTCGTTTCGCGTACGGAGTCCGAAGGAAAGGATTGATCAACATGCGTTTACTCATCGTGGAAGACGACTCTTCCATTTTACGACTCGTGAAAGAGACGTTTGAAGAAGCCGGGCATGATGTCTTGATTGCGACCGACGGCAAGACAGGAGAGGAACTATACATGAGCCAGCCAATCGATGCGGCAATCATTGATATCATGCTCCCTGGCATAGATGGTCGAGAGTTGTGTCGCCGTCTAAAAAGCGCATTCGATATTCCAGTCATCTTACTGACCGCGCTCGGCGAATGGGAGGATAAGCGTCAAGGTTTTGAACACGGGGCAGATGACTACATGACAAAACCGTTCATCCCGGAGGAGTTATTATTTCGACTGCAAGCCGTATCCCGGCGCTATGAACGTTCGTCCGCTTCGCGCATTCAGGCAGGCCCGCTTCAGTTGGATTTAAAAGAGTATGAGGTGAAACTGGAAGGCAAAATGTTCTATCTTCCAAAAAAGGAATTCGAGTTATTGTTTCAGTTGGCTTCATTTCCAGGAAGAGTATATCGCCGTGAGGAATTGATTGAACTTGTCTGGGGTTATGACTTTGAAGGCGACGAACGAACCGTCGATGTGCACATCAAACGACTTCGACACAGATTCGATCATCCTGCACTCTCTATTCGAACGGTTCGTGGCGTCGGCTATTCGTTCGAGGTAGTGAAATGAAGACGCTCTATACTCGAATCATCCTCACCATGTTTTTCATTTTACTTGTCTCTGGCGCAATCTCTCTCCTCATCAGTAATGTCGCATATTATACGTGGTGGCAACCCTCATATAGTGAGAAGACCGAATCGGTTGCAAACGAGGCATCGACTTATTTTGCTGAACATACAGATGCGGATGAAGAGGCTTTTTATACGTTTTTAGCTGCAACAGGCTACCAATTGGTCGTGATTGATTCAACCAATATGCGCTCTCGCTACGGTGGGGAATTTCGAGATGAGTCGATTCCTGAAGAAGTGATTGCATCCGTCCGTGAAGGTAGCGCTTATCAAGGAATGCGTGATTTTCCGTTTCACTTGTTCTTATTAGGCCTTTTCGATAACGAGTTGACAAATACGTACGGAATGACCCTCGAAAACGGGGACGTCGTTTTCATTCGTCCGGATTTAAGTGCCCAGATCCGAGAGCTTCACCTTTTTGTCGGCATGTTCTTCGCGCTCGTAACAATCCTTGCGTTCGGCTTGATTGCGATTTCGACACGTTCACTCGTCCGGCCTTTAAAAACGCTCACTACAGCGACAACGGACGTGGCGATGCGACAGGAGCCGAAACATCTGCCTATCGAGCGAAAAGATGAAATCGGAACGTTAGCGAGACAGTTTCAAGAGATGACAACTGTCATCAATCAGACTGAGGCACGCCAACGTCGGTTCGTGTCGAACGTCTCTCATGAATTTCAATCGCCTTTGACATCACTCGTCGGTTATGCCGAGAAACTGGCAGAACGTACCGATGGTGTCTCGAATGAATACGCTCGCGTCATTGAACAGGAAACGAGACGTTTATCTCAATTGACCAAACAACTCTTACTCTTATCACGTTTAGACGAACAGCCGCCTTCCCTTGATTCAGATGTGAACGTCCTTCAATCCATCTCAGAGGTCATACAAATGAATGCTTTTCTGCTCGACCAAAAAGGACTCGCCGTCATGACCGATATCCCGACCGACACCATACTAAAAAGTGACCCGGTCCTTCTCGCCCAAGTATGGAACAATCTATTGGTGAATGCCGTTCACGCCTCTCACGAGGGCGGAACGATTCGTATCACCTGCTCCACCGACCCACGTATCACCGTTTCCTTTACCGATGAAGGGATCGGAATGGATGAAGAGACGAAACGACATTTGTTCGACCGATTCTTCAGAGGCGACGTCGCGAGGTCGAGTCAAGGAACCGGTTTAGGTCTTGCCATCACTTCAGACATCATCGCCTTACACGGTGGGCAGATCACGCTCGAATCCACAAAAGGAAAAGGGACGACGATTCATCTTCATTTTTGAAGCTGTTCATATTCTGTTCATATTAAACGATTACACTTCCTTCATAAGAACTTGAAGGAGGTTTTTTTATGCAATTAGGATGGAAAGAGATGTGGAGACAAAAACGAAAGTTTTCCATGCTCTTTGTGATTACACTTTTGATTGTTATGTTGACAACTTTGATCACTGGACTTGCCGACGGACTCGCATACGATAATGGCTCTGCCCTGCACGAATTAAACGCTTCGACGTATCGATTAGACAAGGATTCGGATGGACAGTTGACGCGGTCCTTCTTAGACGTCCCTGCCGATTCTTCTATCGCGACGATGAGTGTACGTCCCCTCACAATCACGCTGAATGGAAAAAAGGAAGAGGTGACACTGTTTGCTCTTCCAAAAGGAAGCGATATCGGCCCAGTCGATCATCTACAAAAAGGAGAAGTCCTGTACGATTCTAGTCTTTCTGAGAACCTTCGAGCAGGTGATGTTTTGACAGACTTCGTGTCGGAATATGACTTTACAATCGCCGGTGAGTCAATCGGAAGATACAGTCATGGACCTGTTCTCTACACGACGAATGAAACATGGTTCGACTATTTACGATATTCTGAACAACGCCCATATGTATCTGCTGAAATTGGTACAAATCACTCAGCATCCGATACGCTCATGATGAGTCAACAGGAGCTCATCGAGTCCGTTCCTGGCTATAGTGCCGAACAGAGTACCTTTACGATGATGCGAGCATTCCTACTCGTAATCGGTACATTTATTTTGACTGCTTTTTTCTATTTGTTCACCTTACAAAAACTACCGGAACTCGGTATTTTAAAAGCGATTGGTCTGTCACCTCGTATCATCGGGCAAGCTTTGCTCTTTCAGGTCATCGTAATCGTTTCATCCGCTGTTGTTACGTCTATCGGGATTATGTACATCGCTGATATAGTGATTCCGTCGTCCATGCCGTTTATCGTCGACATCGGTCACGTTTTACGATTCGGCTTCATGTTCATCATCTTATCGATTCTTGGCGCGTTGCTCCCCCTTTGGAAACTTCGCCAAGTTGACGCAATTGAAATCATAGGAGGAAAAGCATCATGAGACTACAACACGTATCCCATCAATTCGATGGTCAACTCGTTTTAAACAATATCAATTTAAACGTGTCTCCGGGAGAATGTATCGCCATTGTCGGCCCAAGTGGTAGTGGGAAAAGCACATTGTTATACATTCTCGGACTGCTTCGTAAACCGGAACATGGAACATTCTTGCTGAATGAACGAGACGTGTCTGATTTAGATGAGGAACAACGGCGTCTTCTAAGATTTCATGAGGTCGGGTTCGTATTTCAACAGGCTCATCTCATTCCCTATTTGACGGTGCTCGAGCAACTCGAACTCATTCAAGAAAACAGAAACGTCGATGCTAAAGAACTGTTACAAGAGCTCGGATTAGAACATCGGCTGCATCATCTCCCGATGACACTGTCAGGAGGAGAAAAACAAAGAGTTGCCGTCGCAAGAGCTTTGGTCAATTCTCCACGACTGATTCTGGCAGATGAGCCAACGGCGAGCCTGGATTATGAGAACGGACGTCGAGTGATGGAATTACTGTCACAACAGGCACACCGTAAAGGGCGCAGCGTTGTCGTCATCACGCACGACGAGCGCATGCTTGATGTGTGTGACCGTGTCTTACGCGTCATTGATGGCACGCTGACAGAGATTAGAAACTAAGTATCTTCTCATGCTGACAGATTTGTTGGAGCTGATATGTGAGCCAACCGCCGAAACGTACTGTGACTCCGATTTCTCCGCTTTGAGAGATCATCGCTTCTTCGATCACCATGAACCGCTCCATTATATGATTGGATTCGAGTCGAATCCCCGAGAGACAGGCAAACGCCCGGACGACCTCTTCTGGTCTACATCCGGTTGACATTGCGATTTCCTGTACCTCGGTGGATAGACTCGTTTTGTTGTGTAAAAAATAGCGGTCTAGCAACAAATCAAACACGAGTCCGACGACTCGTATGTTTCCATCGCTTGTCCACTTAAAAGTTACTCCCCGATCAAGTGTGCCGTTTGGATTGCTCAATATGCTTTGAATCATTCGAAAGATATCCGTTCGCTCCATCGTGATTCCCACTCCCTTGTATATTGTTTACTAATCATAGCGTTGGCTCACATCTAAAACGAGTGAATATATGTTATCCAACCTAAGGAGTTATTGTGCGTATGCGTTCTTCTTATGTATGAAAATAGGACGATTTGTCTTCATTTCGGGTACAATAACGGTGAAAGGAGTCGGTATTATGCAACGGAAATGGCAAATCGGATTAGCTTCACTTTTCACAAGTTATTACGCAATCAGCTACTATGCCTTCAAACGGATGACTCGAGGGAAACGGAAAACACCGGAGATGTTACTCGCTCCGTACACAGAAGAGGATCGCGCCTTCTATCATGATGTTCCGTTCGAGCACGTCTCGATTCAGTCGAGGGACGATTATCGACTCTACGGACGGATTTATCGAAATGAGGCATCGACGAAGTGGATTGTATTCGTTCATGGGTATACCGCTTCTCATAGTTTCATGGCTCCTCATCTTGCCATGTTCCATCGCCTCGGTTATAACTTGCTCGCTGTCGATTTGAGGTCTCATGGGGAATCCGAAGGGATTTATGCTTCTTACGGATATCATGAAAAAATCGATATGATTGATTGGATCGAATGGTTGAAAATAAATGAATCGGTCGACCAAATTGGTCTTCACGGGGTCTCGATGGGTGCCGCGACGGTCCTTCAGACGACCCCTCTCACAGATGTCGATTTCGTCATCGCAGAATGTCCGTTTGACGATATGGGTCACCTGATGCGATACCAGTTGAAGGAGTTACACCGGATACCGGCAGAACTTTTCCTTCCCGGTATCAATTATTTCTTATGGTCACGTGCCGGGTTCACGATGAAGCAAGTACAACCGAAAAAGGCCGTCACCGAAACGACGACCCCGATCTTATTCGTACACGGATCAAAAGATGATTTCGTCCCAACGTGGATGTCAGTCGAGATGAACGCTCTGAACCGGCAAAATGACTTGCTATTGATTGACGGGGCGGAACATACGGATTGTATGATCAAGGACGCGCCTGCATATGAAGACGCGGTTAATCGTTTTTTACGTCGACATGGATTGGTCCAGCAATCAAGTCAAGCAGTGCATGCAAGACCATGACCGGCCACAGGACACCCATCCCTAGATATAAGAGACCGAGACCGAAACCGACAATGCCTGTCGTAACGACACCTTTGATCCCTTGATAGGCATGTGCCATACCGAACAGGGCACCTCCGATCAAGGCAAGTGTCAGATTCGGTACTTCTATATAGAGGGAGATTGTGTACAAGAGCACTCCTCTGAAAATAAACTCTTCTGTCACGCCGGCCGTGACCGAGACGGCGCTCCATGCCTGCTCCTCATTCTTCGTTCTTGGCAGGAGCAGTTTTTCTAAATCGAGCTCATAATAAGGACGCAATGCTCGACGAAGTTTTGATGAGGTCTTGACCAATAAATAAAAGACGAGCGTAAATGCAACGAGGATACATGATAGGAAAAAGACTTGCCACGCCTGTTCGTTGCCCGTTTCTGGCGCAAATGTCAAACCGACTTCGGATGGCGGTACTTGAAATAAAAATATGAGGGCGACAATCAACAAGGTCAGTCCCCATGCTGATTTTACGGTTTGATCGTACACCCACGCCCGTCCCTTCGTCTCAATCAATGGACGGATCAATTTTGCGTTGAAGATTTGGACAATCAACATGTATCCAATAATTGCCGTAAAAATCAATCGTTCGAGCATCCATATCCACTCCTGTCCTTACTCTTAGCTATATGCTACACTATTCGGGTATTGTCTAAAAGCTAGGAGGCGGTATCTTGAAACGTATGATGCTGCGATTGACCGGTTTTATCATTGTGCTCGTGCTTTTGCTCGGGGCAATCGGCTGGCTCGGTCAACACGATAAAGTAAACAATGGATTGTATCGAACCTATTATGGTGAGCATGGCGTACCGAACGCTCACATCGCTGTCTATCAGGACGCTGCTGACGCATACGATGTGGACTGGCATTTGCTTGCCGCCGTACATCGCGTCGAGACGATTTTCTCTCACAGTTCTTCCATGCGCTCATCCGTTGGTGCGATCGGACCATTCCAATTCATGCCTCGTACTTGGCTCGGTTGGGAATATGATACGGATGACCAAAAAGGTGACGTCCCAGAAGACGAAGTCGATTTGACAGACCTTGCATTGATCGACCAGTACGGTGGTCTCGGTCGTGACGGGAATGGAGACGGGAAAGCAGACCCACATAGTCTTATTGATTCCGCACATACCGCGGCGTATTATTTAAGTGAACACGGTGGGAAGAAAACGGATTCTACCACATCTATTCGAAATGCTATCTTCGAGTACAACCGGAGTGAGCAGTATGTTAACGATGTTATGACATACTATGAAAATTACGAAACAAACGTGACGTACATCCCTGAAGAACGGGACACAATCAGTCAACATGTCGCCTATTATACGATTCGATACATCGAGTGGTTCAAAACACTCGGCTGATGCTTACATGAAAAAGTGAGGAATGGAAATGAATACGCATGTAGAAGAAGTAACCATCCGCGTAAAATCAATCTTCAATGAAGATAAAACAAAACGCTATATGCGAACGTATGAGTTCACGGATGTGGAAGACGGGGTCATTTGTGCCGTCATCATTTATTCACCGAGAATGAGCGATGCTTTCTTATCAGGTACGACAACGCAACGTGCCTATATGTTGATGCAAAATCATTTGTCACAGCCGATTCGGGAGATGCGTGTCATCAGCCTTGTGCCGACACTTGCCATCAATGATAATCTTCCGTATGTGGAATCACAACTCGACGAGACAAACTATCACTATGTCGAAGAGACGTTGCAAGAGGTAGCAGCAAGCAATGGCATGATCATCGTCGGTTGGGGTTCACCTGGTCGATTGATGCACCATGCGACATCCTATAAGTCGCTCTTTGCCGATTACGAGTCAAACATGTACTGCATTGGTACGACGGCCAAAGGTGAACCACAACAGATCCGTATGGCCAACGAGAACACAGTGCTCGAGGCGTTCAACAATGAATCAATCAAACCAAAGTTTCGAATCGTAAAAGAAACAAAAAAAGACGACTCCGAGTGAGTCGTCACAGCTTGTTGACAAATAACATGTTCGTACTCGTCCTTTCGGCGCCCACGCTTTCCGCAGGCAATCCCGGAGCCGCATCGCGACTCAAGTCGCTGCTGGGTCTCCATCGGATTGCTTTCCTGCAGGCGTCGGGGCGCCGTGGGACGAGCCGCACGAATGGCCGCCCCTTGTGGCGGCCATTCGTTTTTTATATTCCTGCCCAGATGGCAAATCCAAACAACGCGAAAAAGACACCTGACCATATAAAATCACTTGATTTGACTTCAACCCTGTCATAAATCGTCCGTTTTCCGCCTGTAAACCCTCTCGCTTCCATCGAGAAGGCGACACGCTCCGCTCTTCGAATCGATCCGGCAAGGAGTGGCAACAGTAATTTCGGCACGTGCCGTAGACGTTCCCATCTCGTATCGAGTGGGACACCCCGTAGGCGATGTGCATATTGAAGTTGTTGCAGTTCCCGTTTTAAAAGAGGAATGAAACGGAACCCGACGAGCGCGCTATATGCGATTGTCGGTGACAACTTCGCCTGTTGCATCAGACTCATGACGAACCGCTTTGAATCCGTCGTCAACATGAAAAGAAGCGAGAGGACCGTGAACGCCAATACGCGAAGGCTGAGGGCAATCGCGACATCCCTCTCCTCAATTGTGACTTCCTGACTCAGAATGGTCACCCATGTCTCTCCCCCGAGGTCTTTTCCGAAAACGAGCGTTGTCCAAAACGTTCCGAGCGCCGTGATGAGAAAAGGGATCAAGAAAAGTAGCCATCTTTTCCATGAGACATTGGTTGCCATCCATTGAATCAGTACCGTCCCTACTACGATCACGAGCGGGGTCCATGGATTGTAAAACAATGCGAGACCGAACATGACGAACGTCAATGTTAGAAATTTCACCGTCGGATTCATGTCATGGAGTGACATCGCGCTCTCCTCCCTTGCAACCGATAATGACGAAGTGTCTCCGTGTCCTTCCAGAGTTCATCTTTAAATGGTCCTGAAAGTTCCCCGTCCTTCATCAAATAAAACGTGTTGGCGATGCGGGCGAACGACAAGTCGTGGGTCACGAATAGAATCGTTCGACCCATTTCAGCATGTCGCTTCATCAACAGCTCGAGCGCATGCAATGACGGTTCGTCTTGACCCGCTGTCGGTTCATCGAATGCGAGCAACTGTTTGTTCGATAGCGACTGGATTGCAACTGCGAGCCTCCGTTTTTGTCCGTGACTGAGAGATAACGGATGGAGATGTCGCTGATCAAGAAGCGACATGTCAGATAAAACGCTCTCAATCGAATCTTCATGACCAAACTGTAATTCACTTTCGACAGAATTCATGAAAAATAAATGTTCCGGCGATTGCGGTACGAGCCCAACCCGTCGGTCATGTTCCGTTAAGCTTCTTAAAAACGTGGACTTCCCGCTCCCATTCGGACCAAGTATGGCAATCACTTCTCCTGCTCGGACATGAAGCTCCGATCTTTTCAGCTGAAATGAATCACGTCTGACCTCTTCGATTGTGTAGTGATAAGGATTTTTTAGCGAAGCGTTTGACTTTATAAATGCAAAGTCATCGACCGGGCAAAAGGATTCATTCCGAACGATACGCCCTCGCTCTAATTCAATATGCCAGTCAAAGTAATCACCCCATAGGTGAGGACGATGTTCAACGACGATGACGTTCAGTCCTGTCACTCGATCGAGCCATTCCACAAATTCGTACGCGGTCACCGGGTCAAGATGAGTCAACGGTTCATCGAGCAGTAGCCATTCCGGTCTTCCGACTAGAGCGCACGCAACAGCAATCCGCTGTTTCTGTCCGCCTGACAACGAATCGATTTTTCGGTTTCGATAATCACTCAACTGTAACGATTCGAGGATTTCCGTCACGCGTTGTTCGATGTCTGAGACAGGTGTCGACAAGTTCTCAAGTGTGAAGATCAGTTCTTCATCCACCCGCTCCATGACAAATTGCGTATCCGGGTCTTGAAACACCGTCCCGACCCGCTGATTGATCTCGCCAGGTGCATAGTCGTCGTATGATCGTCCAAGTAGTTCGAGTCTACCATCAAGGATTCCGTCACAATTCTCCGGATAGAGACGGTTGAATAGCGCGAGAAGCGTCGATTTCCCGCTTCCGCTCGCCCCACTAAGAATCGTACGACCTTGACGGATTGAAACGGTCACGTCTTCAAGAATCGCCTCAGAACTCTCTGGGAATCTAAAATGAAGTGACTCTGTCTCAACCATGGACGTTCCCACTTCGTGAAATCGCATAACCGCGAAGTGATCCTGTCTTCAGCAATAGGTCACTGAGCAACTTCCCACCGATCCCAGCGATGACCATCCCACTGACGGCTCTCAGCCCGAACATCGTCGCCACATAACCTGGCTCTAACATCGCGAACCCACTCATGAAATATGTATAGACGAAACTCGTGACAGCCGACCCAAATCCGGCAAGCATGAGTACCCATAGCTCATAACGTCGGTAGCCCGTCATCGCAAAGACGGCTTCTGCCCCTAAACCTTGAACGATGCCGACCAAGATGATGCGTGGCCCAATGGCATTCCCAATCAACATCTCAATCGTCGCGGCCATCACTTCTGAGATGAAGGCGGCACCAGGCTTCCGGATGATGTACGCCGAGATGATTGACACGATGAACCAGATACCGAAGATCCACTCGTAGGCGATCGGTCCGATCAATCCTGCCCATAAGTTCCCAATATGGACGAACAATAAGTAGACGACGGCAAAGACGACAGACAATACGGAGACAAGGACGACCTCTTTTAATTTCCACGATTTAAGCATGTCGCCCTCCATGTGACGGACTATTTACACTGAACGTCACCGTCATGACAACATGTCGGTTCTTTTCGCGCGTCCGCTTAAAAGCCGCCTCATAGTACGAGAACACGTCATCTAAGTTCCCATGGATGCCTGATGCATAATGCATCGACTCGTTATAGACACCAGCCTGTTTTGCTTGCTCGATTTCTTCATAGATGAGTTCCATGTAATTGTCAGCACCCATCGGATAGAGTGCGAACTGCGAAGACACATACTGGTCTCTTGATGCACCGTTTGATGGTTCGCTCGGAGCCTCGAGTGCCTCATCTCCCGTTGAATCTCCTGGACAACCGACAGAGAACGTTCCGCTCAGCGAGACGTGCTTCCCTTCCTCCGAAGCAAGACTCAACACCGTTCGAGCGACGTCAAACACATGCTCGACTCGTCCACGGATGACCGTCGACACGTCATCCGTATGTCTCCACACACCTGACAGATCCGTTCGTTTTAGAGCACCTTTGATTGTCCCGACAAAATCGTCTGTCATCGGGCTCAGTGTGAATCGAAACCCGACGATTGGGCTCGTACCACATGATTCATTCATTTTGTTTCCCCCTCTAAATGTGTTTGCATAAAAAAAGCCGCATTCATGAGAATGCAGCAACAAAATCTATACAAACTTGCATAGAGAAAGTGCCGCACTTCCTCACGCCAGTATTATCTGGATCGAGTTATAAGGGATCGGAGCCATGCTCTCATCTCAGCCGAAGCACCCCTAGTGCAGTCATTAATATGCGGTTACTTATGCAGTCACAGTATAGCGATGTTTTAATCTTTTGTAAACGGTCAATCTGAATATGTGACGAGATGACCTGAACCCGGAAGTGGGTCATGGAACGTATTCCACGATGACGGCATCTCTTCGTCCGTCAATAAACAGGCGTCAAGCGATTGCTCGACCACTTCCCGTTCCATTCGTTGACCGATGAGCACCAACTCGTTTTGCCGATCCCCGTATGGCTCGATGTAATCCTCACGAAGCTCAGGTTCAGCTGCAAACATCTCCTCACGTTCACTTGCAGGTAACGTCGCAAGCCAACGACCTGCATGTTCGAGCGTTGATGCATACCCTGCCTGTGAAAACAGACAAGCGAGGTCGTTTCTTGTCGCAATCCATAAAAATCCTTTTGCACGGACGATTTCTTCTGGATAATGTTCCATCCAGTGCATCAAACGTTCAGGGTGGAACGGTCGACGGCGCCGGTAGACAAATGAGCTGATGCCATACTCTTCCGTTTCCGGCGTATGTTCTTCCGACTCGAGTTCTTGGATCCACCCTGCAGCGCGCATCGCCTGATCAAAATCGAATAACTGGACGTCTAGAAGGTCTTCTAACGCGACGTTCGAGTATGTCGACGTCAACAATCTCGCACTCGGGTTCAGTGTTTGGAGTAACCCCTTCATCTCCTGTAGTTCCCCTTCGGACACACGGTCCGCCTTATTCAATACGATGATATCCGCAAATTCGACTTGGTCGACGAGCAAATCGACTACTTCACGGACGTCACCGGTGTCGACGGCTTGTTGACGCTCCATGAGCGATTCACCAGAATTGAAATCTTTGAAGAAACGGTACGCATCGACGACCGTGACCATCGCATCGATGTACACACGGCTCGTCAAATCAATCCCAAGAGCGTCATCGGCATACGTGAATGTCTGCGCGACAGGAATTGGTTCAGAGATTCCTGATGACTCGATGATGATCCCGTCGAGCTCACGGTCTTTTGTTAAGTCATAGACAGCCGTCAACAAATCTTCCCGCAGCGTGCAGCAGATACACCCGTTCGAGAGTTCGACTAGCTTTTCATCGGTCCGCGAGAACCCGCCCTGATCAATCAGCTTCTCGTCGATATTCAACTCGCTCATATCATTCACGATGACCGCATATTTTTTATGTTCTCGGTTATGTAAGATGTGGTTGAGCAGTGTCGTCTTCCCGCTACCGAGATAACCCGAAAGTACTGTAATTGGAATTCGTTTCATGATGGACCTCCATTAAATCGTAATCATTACTCTTTGTATAATGGAGTCGTTCCTTACTTTTGTCAATAAAAAACACGCCACATGGACGTGTTTTTGAAGAACATACAATTATTCTTCCAATGCTTTTCGTTCTGCCTCCGAGCGTGGATAAGCATTCGCCTGCCATTCAGCCCGATAAATCGAATCGAGTTGAGTCAATCCGACCTCATCCTCATCTTTATCCGAATCAATACTTGGCACTTCATCCCACTTCGGATCGAGATACGAATGATCTTCTTCACGCGTTCGATTTTCTTGTAACTTTTGAATCCCAATCTTGACCGCTGCAGCAACTGCCAACCCAATTCCAGCTCGAACTAACAGTCGTTTCACCATCGTACTTCCTCCTCAGCGACCGAAACGATACAATGGCATCCCTTTCACTTCTGTGTCGATGATAAATACCGATCCCGCTTCCGGATATTCAGAAAGCGCCTCCTCATCCATTCCTTCACGAGCCGTCGTGATAGCTAATCGATTGAGTCCATCTCCGATAAAGGCACATGAAGTGACATTTGGTGCGGGAACATGGACTTCAAGTAACTTTTTGCCTGTTGACGGGTCCCACCGCGATACTCTTCCACCCGCGTAATGCGCAATCCATAGACAACCTTCAGAATCGGACGTCATCCCGTCAGGAAAACCTTCTTCCTCCGAAAAATCGATGACGACCTCTCCGTTCGAAATTGTTCCTGTCTTCAAATCAAAATCATACTTCCGGATTTTTTCAGTCGGTGTATCGATATGATAAAAAACGGAATGGTCAGGAGACCACGTCAATCCGTTCGAAAGCGTCAACTCATCCATCAATGATGTAGTCGTTCCATCACGATCGACCCGATACAATGTCGCTTGATTTTCTTCATCTTCGAGGTGGAGTGTGCCCGCAAAAATACGACCATATGGATCGGCTTTCCCATCATTAAAACGTAATCGACCGTCGGGATCATCCAATTCGACAATTTTATTTAGCTCCCGATTGATTTCATCCCATTCATAAATCCCGTCTTTTAGACCAAGGACGACACCGTCCGTCACTTTTGGAATGACGAAACCGACTTGTTTCCCGACCTCAAAAGAAGAAATTTCATCTTCTTGTTCGTCATACCACCACAACGTATGACCTTCGATATCCACCCAATAAAAACGCTTCAACTCAGCATCCCAACAAGGACCTTCACCAAGCGTATTTCGTACCCGAATCCACAACGACGCATCTACTCTCTCCATTACTTAGCCTCCACTCTATCCATTAGTTCAGAAATCTATTCCCCTCTCCCAACTGGACTAAGCATGAATTCAGAAAATCGTGAAGGATTTCCATCTGAGTCTCATTGTTTTGCTATATTTAAGGAAAAGTGAGAGGAGTGGATGGTTTGTCGAAATGGGATGAACGCTTTAGCTCGGAAGATTATGTGTACGGTACAGCGCCAAACAAGTTTTTACGCGAATGGATCACGTCTTATCCACCTGAAGGAAAGCGTGTGCTGGCGATTGCGGAGGGTGAAGGTCGAAATGCGGTATGGCTCGCTTCGCTTGGCTTCGAAGTCGAGATGTGGGACGCTTCGAAAGTAGGGCTCGAAAAAGCGGAGCGCTTGGCGATTTCGCGAAACGTCTCCCTTCAGACGAAACAGATTGACTTGAATGAAGCGGATTGGTCGCAAGATGCGTATGATGTGGTCATCTGTATCTTCGGTCACTTTCCTCAACATGTCAGAGAAAAGGTGTTCGCCGGAATTCAAAGAACGCTTCGACCTGGTGGTGTATTCCTGACCGAAGTGTACTCTACAAATCAACTCGCTTACGGCACAGGCGGACCACAAGACGTCTCACTTCTCTATTCTGAAGAAATGTTCCACAAACTAGAGGACGATTTCGTACCGCTCATCTTACATGAGGTGGTTGTATGGCGCGAAGAAGGGTCACTCCATCACGGTGACTCTTCCGTCATCGAGTATGTCGGTCAAAAAAGGTAAACAAAAGGCCTCTCCGCTATCGGAGAGGCCTCTCGTCACTTCGCACCCTCGACGTTCATATGCTTACTGCGGAGCTGACCGCAAGCTGCATCGATGTCTGTCCCGTGCTCGAGACGGACACCCGTGTTGACGCCACGTTTCTTCAAGATATCATAGAATGCCATGATATCTTCCGGTGTGCTTCGTTCATATTGAATATGCTCGTTGACCGGGTTATACGGAATCAAGTTGATGTAAGACTTGTCTTTGATGTCTTCAATCAGATCCGCCAATTCTTCCGCATGTTCCGGTAGATCGTTCACTTTCGATAGCAAGATGTACTCGAACGTGATGCGTTTATTCGTCTTCTCGACGTAATAACGAATCGATGGCATGAGTTTATCAAGCGGGAACGCACGGTTGATTTTCATGATGCGAGTCCGAAGCTCATCGTTCGGTGCATGAAGTGAAAGTGCCAAGTTGATCCGCAAGTCGAGGTCTGCGAACTTGTAAATCTTGTCCGCGAGACCACTCGTCGACACGTTGATTTTACGCGGGGCGATCGCAAGACCACGCTCATCTTTGACGACGCGCAAGAAGTCGACCAAGTTGTCAAAGTTATCGAACGGTTCACCGATTCCCATGACGACGATATGACTGACGCGATCCCCTTCTCCTTCTTCATCGAGGAAATGTTGGACGGTCATGATTTGTTCGACGACCTCACCAGCCGTCAAGTCACGCGTCTTCTTCAACAAGCCGCTCGCACAGAAGCTACAGCCGATGTTACAACCGACCTGTGTCGTTACACAGACCGAACGCCCATATTTATGACGCATAAGCACCGTCTCGATGTAGTGCCCGTCATGAAGTTTAAGTAAGAATTTGACCGTTCCATCGCCCGCTTCTTGTTTGACGAACAGTTCTTGTGTCGAGATGACATATTTCTCTGTTAAGTAATCGCGTACCTCGTCACGGACGTTTAGCGCGTCCATCGATTTGACTCGATCGATGTAGAGCGAGTCCCAGACTTGTCGTGCGTGGAAGGCACCATATCCTGCTTCCATGCACTCGTTTGTGAGTTGATTGAACGTCAACCCGTATATAGATGATTTCATTCTAACCTGTCCTTTCTCTAATCCGCATACGTACCATTGTAGCGGACGTCAGAGACGGGTGCAACTTACGAATAATCAGGAGGCGTCGGACGAGTGATGAACTGTTCGAACGCATAGGCGACACGAATCAAATCACGTTCCGAATAGCTCGTCCCCGTGAATGATAGACCGAACGGGGCACCGCTCTCTTTTCGTTTATAGGGTATTGTGATCGTCGGATGCCCTGCTTTCGCTGCCATGTCATAGTTCGCATCATGTGGTAAGACGATCGCATCAAGTTTATGCGACGCAAGCAACGCGTCAATCCCTTCTGTTTTCGCTAAACGAACGTCCTCGATGCGACGGTCGAGATAGCTCGCTTCAATCAGTTTCCCAGATCGGGCGTTCGCTTCTTCAAAAATGGTTTGACCGTGCGGAATCGATTCAGGGTGTTCTGCGTTCCACTCGATCAAGTCAGAAAGCGTCTTAAAAGGCACGGTTGTGTTCGCAAGATACGCCTCGATCCCGAGCTTGAATTCGTCGAACAGAATGTCTGCTTGTTCAAGCCCCGTATGCTTTGGTAGCGTGACCTCGACGAGTTCTACTTCGGCTTGACGCAACAAGCGAAGCGCCTGTTCATACAACCCGACTTCTTCTTCCGAAATGTCCGGTCTGATGAACCCGACACGCATCCCGACCGCCTGCCTCACATCGAGACATGTCACATAAGGCGGTCCGACAGGAGTCTCTAGAGTCGCCGGATCCGATTCATCCTCACTACATATCGTCTGTAAAGCGATGACCGCATCACGGAGTGTCCGCGCCATCGGTCCAGCCGTATCTTGAGAACGTGAAATCGGGATGATTCCCGAGCGGCTGATCAGTCCAACGGTCGGCTTGATTCCGACGATGCCATTATGCACGCTCGGGTGTACGATTGAACCACTCGTCTCAGATCCAACTGCAAGAAGCGTTAAATTTGCCGCAACCGCAGATGCCGACCCTGAACTTGATCCTCCGACATCTAGTTGGTCCCCATACGGATTCATCGTCTGGCCACCGACGGCACTCCAACCGTTCGGCATGTCTTCTGTCAAGAAGTTGGCCCATTCGGACAGGTTTGCTTTACCGAGAATGATGGCCCCGTCAGCCCGTAACCGTTTGACGAGCTCGGCATCCCGACCTGCGAAATGATGTCGCATCGCGGCAGCACCTGCCGTTGTCCGCATCAGTCCGCCCGTTTCGATATTATCTTTGATCAATACGGGAATCCCAAGTAGTGGTTTGCGTACCCCTTTTTTATAGCCCCGGTCTGCCGCCTCTGCCTCGAAAAGTGCGTCCGGATTCACCTGGATCACTGCATGGAGTCGATCATTATATGTCGCAATCCTTTTTAGATAATACGCGGTCACGTCTCTTGCTGTGAATTTCCCTTCTTTATAGCCACGATGCGCGTCTTCGATTGTCAGCTCTAACAATTGTGATTGTTTCATTGTTCATTCCTCCTTTACCTCCCACCCTTTATTCGTGTTATATGCTTGATTTCCTTTTCTCATCGCCAAGTCGATGTGTTCTTGTTACACTTAAGAAAAAACAGGAGGTTCCTATGACGCGCTCCTACGTATTCGTGTTGCTCGCCGTATTCGGTCTATTCTTCTTGCAATTATATGGTGAGAATGTGCCGTATGGTACGTTCATCTCCATCGCATTGATTGGATTCATCATCGTCTTGACGATTTTTCAGTTAAAACGAAAACCGAATCATTGACGAAAGTATTTTGAGGGTGGTATGATGCTTTCACCAACTACATATCGATATCAAGAGTGAACGAGAGATCTGGCTCCATGACTTCACAGCAACCTGCCTCAGGCAAGGTGCTACGACCAGCAAGGGAAACCTTGGACGATATGACGAGAGCGCTCATGTCATCCGACGTGAGCGCTTTTTTGTTGAAATACGATTTGGAGGGAACGACAAGATGGAAAAAGCAACATTTGCAGGCGGCTGTTTTTGGTGCATGGTGACACCTTTTGAAGAACTACCAGGGATTGAAGGAATCGTGTCCGGCTATATGGGAGGACATATCGACAATCCGACATATGAACAAGTAAAGACTGGGACGACCGGACATCTAGAAGTCGTTCAGATCACATACGATCCAGCTCTTTTCTCATACGAGCGTCTCCTAGAACTCTATTGGATTCAGACAGACCCGACCGATGACGGTGGGCAGTTCCAAGACCGTGGGCCTCAGTATGCCCCAGCCATCTTCTATCACACGGAGGAGCAGCGAATCGCTGCGGAAGCGAGTCGCGATGTGTTAGCGGCAAGTGGACGTTTCACGGCCCCAATCGTCACAAAAATCATTCCGGCGATAACGTTCTTTGCTGCAGAAGACTACCATCAGGACTATCATAAAAAGAATCCAAAACATTACAAGGAAGACCGGGCCATCTCGGGACGCGACGCGTTTATCGAGGAGAACTGGACCGAGACGGTATGATGTTCAATTGACGCGAATGTATTAATTCGCGTCTTTTTATAAGCCCATGATTCGGGAAAAGAAATGTAACGATTCAAACACATGAATAGGAGGATTCACACATGAAAACTCGTTCAAAAATCATCATCGGTGTAATCGGCGTAGCCGTGATCGCCATCGCCTGGTGGCTCATCTCACCACTATTTTTGACTGAGACAGTCGATGAAGGATTGCCGCCGACAGCAGTTGAGACGCCTGCTCCAGAAGAAGAGACAGAGGAAGAGACAACCGAGACACCGGAAGCACAACCGAGTCCAACCGAAGTAGCGGGTGTGTTCATGGACGGGGAGAAAAATTATGAGACGACGGGCACGATTCGCTCCATCGAGGCAGAAGACGGGACGTATCTTCGATTTGAAGAGTTTGAAACGACGAACGGACCTGATTTGTTTGTCTATTTGACAAAGCCAGGACAAGAGACGTCCGAAGGGATTCGACTTGGAGCACTTAAAGGGAATACAGGAAACCAAAACTATTTAGTTCCGGCAGATGTCGATCTGTCAGAATATAGCACCGTAGTGATCTGGTGCCGTGCTTTTAGTGCGACGTTTGGGACTGGAGAACTGGCTGTAACAAGTGAATGAATTGACTGAAGGGTCGCTGAACAAATTGGCCACCCTCTTTTCAATTGAAATTGCCAAAAAAATAAAGACCAATCATCCAACATTAATTGAGAACATGCTATCATATATGTAAATAAGTGTAATTCAATTGAGGAGGTACACGATTATGGAGCAGACATTCTCACAACCATACAAACACTACTTTTGGAAACGTTTCTTTCTTTTCTTCATTCCATTGATGATGGTCGGTATATTATCCGAACCGATGATTATTCAAAATCCATTTGAAAAGCTCGAAGACTATGGAGAATTTGTGTTTTTCTTGGCAATTTATATCCTTGTACTCGGAGGATGGGCGGCGTTTATAACGTCGATGATGTGGCGTATTAGACAACGCAAGTTGAAAAAAGAGGAGAATGATTAAAATGAACTCTTATTACTCCCATCCAGTGATGAATAATACAAAATGGGAAGAAATTAGAGAAGCAATGTGCAATAATCCCACACACTTCCAATGGCGGACAAAAGATATTGAAACCGGCTATATTTCGATGTGGGATGCTGAGTGGTATTATCATTTCAGACTTGGGGACTACAAATACATTGAATGGTTAGAAATTAAGGCAGATACCGAGGAACTCCGAAAAGACCTTTTAGATATCCTTGAAAAAATTCACGTTCCTGGAGAGGTTCTTGAGGATGCTATTCGAGTTTATGGATATGCTGATACCGGATCATATATTGACTATATCTAATATAAATCACTATGATCAATTTCCATTTTTCTCTCTTAATTTCAATTTGGGCGTAAGGAGACGGCCCAAATCCTTGTATTTGACTTTTCTCTTGCGCTCCGTGCCTCCCGTCACAAAGGACAAGGAACATAGGGAAGTAATGTTTCTTGTCGACGACACACATCCACTCGGAGTGTTCCATCACTTCCGAGAACGAGAACACCGTCCGGACGAACAGATACAATCCTTCGAACGTAAAGTCATCAAGTAGTCGTTCGTTCATCGCGTCTAAACTTCACCACATTCTCTACAGAATTTTTTCTCACAGAAAGTCCATTCAGTCCACCTATGGAAGTTTATCGTCAAAATCATCCGGGAAATTGCAAAAAGGGTTCTGGCCGCTAAAAATTGGTGGCCAGAACCTTCTTTTTATTGAAAAGTTCTATAATGGGCTAGTTATAATCCCATCTTCTCTTTGTTTTACTCATTTAATCTGCAAAAGGATTTATTTTGCTTTAATTGTGGTTAAAAGGATTATCATTTATCTTACATATAGAGTAATCATTATAAGCAACTATCTTTTCTCTTTTTCTATAAAAGAGGATTTTTAACTTTCATCAAAGCAATTGCTTCTTCAAATGCAACTCCATCTAACAAATTAATTTTATTACATTCAAATTTTTGATTTGTTAACCAAATTTGAGCTAAAGATTCTCCACAGCTAGCTCTTATCATTTCTTCTGTCATTTGATCATTCACGATACTTAATAATGCGGCTTCTACCATCTCATTGTTGGATATGAAACCTAAATCTATGGCTGCGTCATCTCTAACAGCATCATCAATAGTTGTGTCTAGTAGAGTATTAATTAATTTTTGTGCTATATCCATTTTTTTAAATCTCCCCAATAGTATATGAGTCCCTTCGAATTTCCCTATCGGTTTGAAAAAGGTACAGCGAGTCAACTTGAGCGCACATTCAACAGGAAAATGTTCGAGCTGAGCGACTTCTTACGCATCGAGAAAAGAATGAACGAAATAATTTAGTTGACGAAACTCTACTAACGAATTCGGACAAGCACCTTTTGCACATATGTGCTCCCTAAGTGAAAGAACTCAGATGACGAGTACATTAACGTCAAAAACCATAAAAAAGTCTGACAATACTAATGTTGACATGGCAGCATATCCTTAAAGATGGTTTATTCCGCTCACATATATGAGCGCCCACCACAACGGACCATGTGCACGGATTTATTTACTCCAACTCGATGAAAGACGCTTAAACACCGCTCAAAATCATCGCATCGCTCAGTATTATCGAAAACCTTGTTCATATCATTGAAAAGGGACCTGCTGTTCAAAGCATCTGTTTATCTTTTATACACTCTTACCATTCGCATATCGAGTGAAATTGTCGAGGATTGCCTGCCATCCTTGACGTTGCAACTCAACCGGATTCATCGATTCCGCATCAAACGTTTCAACAATCTTTGTCTGATCACCTTCTGGTGCGAATGAAATTCTCACTCTCCGTTCATCATCGAGGCGATATTGAATAAGCTCGTTCACTTGAATTTCCTCATACACGCCTTCAAAATCAAACCCCATACTGTTGTCTTTTGCTTCCATCCGACTGCGAAACTTCCCACCGACGCGTAAGTCATTCTCCGCTTCGGTCGTATGCCAATCTTCAGATGCATGATTCCATTGTTTGATATGAACTGGATCTGTCCAGAGTTCCCAGACTTTTTCGATTGGTGTATCCACAAGCGTCGAGATCGTCACTACATTTGATTCCATGATTGTTTTCTCCTTTACTCTACATTTTTTTGATTCATCACGAATGCGTTGCACGTCCTATATGACGAACGCAACATGGGATTACTTCCCTATCGATTACGTCATCTCCTGCTCTCCTTTTAACGATTAAAATTTACTCAAAAGAAAGACCCTGAATGGCACTCTAGACCGAGTGAACATTCAAGGTTCTTTTCATTTCATCATCGAAATTTAACTCTTGGCAATCCCAAGCATAAATCCAGCGACGACAATGAGACCGATTCCCATAAAGACAAAGACACGTTCTTTTGTCGTCTTCTCTTCTTTCAATAGATAGATTCCACCGAGTGTCGCCACGACGACGTTCAATTGGGATAAGGCGAACGAAGTCGCGATCCCGACTTCTCCGCTTGAAACGAAAAGTCCGAAGTTCCCGATTCCCCAGGCAAGACCTGCCAAGATATTTTTGAACGTACGTGGATCGATTTTCTTCACGTCCTTCTCCCGAAGACTGAAGAGAAGCGCCGCGATGAACATCCCGACTGATTGTGGAAGGATTGCAGTGATTCCGTCCACCTCAAAATAGTTCGTCAAGACAGCATATGTGACGTAACCGATACTTGAGACGAATAGGACCAGTAACCCCTTCTTCAATGCACCGGCGCTGTCTTGGTCTTTCTTCTGTTGATATGAGGTCATTGTCGCCCCGATGATAATCAAGACGAGCGCCGAAAACCCTAACCACAGCTCTGTCGTCGTCTTCCAGTCACCGAGTACGATGACCCCGAAGAGAGACGTCCCGACGAGTTGCATACCGGTACTAATTGGCATCGCCTTTGAGACACTTAAGATTTGGAACGATTGGAACTGTAAATATTGACCGAGCGCCCAAAACGCCCCAGAAATAAACCCGGTCACAATCGCAAGTGTCGTGAACTCTGGTCTGAAAACGAGGGCGATGATTCCTGCCATGATCATGGCTCCGATGGTCGTACCAATCAATTGCTGAATCGGTTTCCCGCCCACTTTCGACACGATGAGCGGGATACTCCCCCACATGAGTGCTGGTAAGAGCGCCAATAAAATCATTTCCATGAAACACACCTACTTTCTTAATATAACGTCTAACATGAAATTCCCATGCTTCCATTTTTATAAACCTAAAATGAAAAAGGGAATTGCCATGTCGAATACTAGGATGATATAATGATTTCGAACGGGGCATTAGCTCAGCTGGGAGAGCGCTACGCTGGCAGCGTAGAGGTCAGGGGTTCGAGCCCCCTATGCTCCATTAATCTGTCACATCTCAAATGAGATGTGACTTTTTTATTGATGTTATGCGATTCAATCCCTTGTTGAACGGGTAAGGTAATGTAGACTTTTTCATACAAGGGGGACTTTATGATGGAACGCACATCTGTAGAAGAGACATTGACGAGCGTGATTGAATGCATGCGCGCCTGTAATCATTGTTTTTCAAAAAGTTTACAAGAAGAAGATTTGCACATGTTCACCGAATGCATTCGACTGACAAGGGAATGCTCTGACATTTGCACGTTGGCGTTAAACGCCTTAGAAACAGATTCAGCTTTCTCTAAACCAATTGTCGCATTGTGCGCTCAGGTGTGTGATACATGTGCCGTCGAGTGTGGTCGCCACTTGCATGACCACTGCCAAGCTTGCGCGAAAGCATGTGAGCGCTGTGCAGAAGCGTGTCGTACACTCGTCGCTGCTTAACCACGACATTCGTCTAACTTTCTGTTAGACTTTTTTTATTGCAAAGAAAGAAGGTGAAGCACCATGCAACATACCATTCTCGCGCTCGATGTGGAGACCGCAAACCGAGACAGTCGCAGTATCTGTTCTGTCGGATGGAGTATCCTCAAAAACGGAGAAGTCATCGACACTGATCAACGACTTGTCAATCCAGAGGAGGACTTTGATATGGGTAACATCCGTGTCCACGGCATTCGTCCGAGCGACGTGTGGGATGCCCCAGCGTTACCGGAAGTACTTGCCTCTCTTTACCCGATTTTACGAGAAGTCGACCTCGTCATCGCACATAACGCCTCATTTGATATGGGCGCCTTGAGAAAGGCGATCGTGAAATATGACTTGTACGATTTTCCAACGATTGAGTACGGGTGCACTGTCAAACTGTCACGAAAACTCTATCCAGGATTAGCGAACCATAAGTTAAACACGATGGCAGACTACTTGAATGTCCCGTTCATTCACCACGACGCTGCAGAAGATGCGCGGGTCTGTGCGCTCTTAATGCGCGACATGATGCAAAAGACAGGTATTATGAGTCCCCGTGAGTTACATCGCTACACCTCAGTGAAAACAGGTACACTCGCATACTAAACCGGCCACGATTTCGTAGCCGGTTATTTTTTGAAAATCCATCGCTTTTGAACATAATAGCTGACGAAAAAGAGAAAACTGTCGACAATAATTTTTAAGATAACTTCTCCTTGTCTAAATAATAGAAACAGGATATATACCAGTAGTGCCGAGATCGCCATCTGGAGAACGACGAGAGAAAAATATTTGGAAAGTGATCGTCGCGCTTTTGAATGAAAGACGACTTTCCGATTGACGAAATAGTTGAATAAAGAGGAAATGATTCGTGCGAGTACCGTTGCCACGATGACATGGGTTGTATCGAAGTACGGTGACAATAAATAGATAAAGACTGCATACATACCCACGTCGACAAGGAACGATGCGACGGATGATGCCGAATACATCAAAAACATGCGATAGATTAATATCGAATCTAAAATCGGTCTGAAATGGGACGAGTCATTTTCGTTCTCATATACCGTCTGGATGGTCGTCTGTTGAATGGGGACCTGCAAGCGTTTGGTGAACGTCAGCATATTCATCTCGAACTCGTATCGGTTCCCAGGAATGTCGAGCAACTGTCTCACGTATCGCATCGGTATGGCACGTAGACCAGTCTGTGTGTCTTTCAATTTCAATCCGCTCCCGATTAACATGACGAGTCGCGTCGCCTGGTTACCGAAGCGACTTCTAAGGGGGATCTTGTCACCACTGAAATCACGACATCCCATGATTAGATGATGCGGCTTACTTACACCCTCCTCATATACATTGACGACATCCTTAGGAAGATGTTGTCCATCGGCATCTACCGTGATGACACCTAACTTATCAGTATAATTCTCCACAATATAGCGTAAACCAGTCTTTAGTGCTGCTCCTTTTCCTCGATTCTGTTCATGTGCTAACACCACATCGACGATTGAACCTAGCTCCCGAAAAATTGAATCGGACGATGCATCACTTCCATCATTCACGACGATAATTGTCGAGAATCCGTCTGCTCTCAATTTCTCTACAAGTGTGACGAGTGCACCATCAGGGTTATAGGCCGGGATTAGAATTGAATACGCATCACGTACTCCTACTTCATGCATTTGCATCGCCACCCCTCCTCTCCCTTCCTCTATACCCGAAGCGACTGCTTCACATTCCCACAAAAAAATGCATCAGCAAGAAGCTGATGCATCGAATCATCCGATGAAAATCAAATAAGACGAAACAAAGTAAACGACGACCACAAGTAGTGAAGGAATGACGTAGCGTACCTTCGAGGTGACGTTTTGTCGAAGCACGCTGTACATGACAAGGATTGATAGAATCGTGATACCGACCGCTGATACGAGATGTGACGTAGATACGTCTGCCAAAATCGAACCATTGCGATAGAAGACGTCTGACATAGCGATAATGAGCATGTTAAAGATGTTACTTCCGAGAATCGATCCGAACGCCAAGTTGACGTTTCGAAGTTTAAGTGCCATAAACACGGCGACCGCTTCAGGTAAAGACGTTGATGCCGCAATCAAAAAGCTACCGACAAAACTTGAACCGAGTCCTGTGACGACGGCAATCTGGTCACCCGTGATGGAGAGTGCTGTTCCGGCCGCCATGATGACGACGGCAGCAATCAAAAATCCAAATCCAGCTCGTTTCAAGGTGATATCTTCATACTTGCTGACAACAACCTCTTTTTCTACTTCATGTTCAGCGACTGGCTCTTTCGGCTGCTTCCCAATATAGTAAATTCCGACCCCATAAAGAATAGCGATCAAAAGTGCGTCCACACCGATTCCGATAAACGTCATATCGACACGGACAATCAAGGCGACCAAAGTCGTAACGGTCAACAACAAACCAAGTCCCGCCGTATATAAATGATCACGGCTCGCATAATTGAAGAGTTGTTTTTGACGGAAATAAAGATCGAACATTGCCAAAATAAAAATGTTGAACAAGTTAGAGCCTAGCATGTTTCCGATAGCGATGTCTGGATTGTCAATCATGACCGCCGATATACTTGTCGTCACTTCAGGTAGTGACGTCGCCCCCGCCAAAAGAACGGTACCAATAAGCATCCCGCCCATTTTTGACTTTTCCGTCATGACATCGGCGTATGTGGACAACTTGATTGCGGCGAAAACCGTGATGGCCGCAGCCAATAAGAAATAAACAAATATCATTTTTTCTCCTCCTTGGGTAAACAAAAAAGACCTTTTTATGGACGACAAAAACGCCCATAAAAAGGTCTTGCGGACTTGTAAAAGCTCGATGGACCGAGTGCATGCGCACTGTAATGACGACCCATCGACCACGATTGTGGTCGCTACTCCCCTTTTTATCTTCCACTTGACTATAGCATGAACCGTCCTAGTTGACAATCGAACGGCGCATGAGTGTGACAAAATCCGGTGCATCCAAAGCAGTTCGATAGCCCAGTTCTTGAATTGCAGCTAGTAATGGGGCCGACAAAGGTGTGTTCCAACCAGCTCGCTCGAGTTGTTCACGAAATTCATGTACCTCAGCCTCATCCACCGATGCACGAGCAACAATCTCTTTTAGTTCATATGCAGTTTTACAAAGTGGTGCCGCTTCTTGAACCCATTCATCCTCGATAAAATAGGTAAGAATTGATTCAAAGAGTCTTGCCACTTTCCGATCTTTTTCATTATTTCCGCCATAAAATAAGATATTGAGTTCTTGTTCGTACAGACCAATCAAGTCTGTCGAACTACGAAATGGTTCGAAAGCAAGTAGCAGCTGATGATAATACCAAGATTGATCGCGCATCGGACGTTTAAAGCGTTGCCACACCGTCATCCCTTCCATCTCTAAATCATAGCGGATGGAACGGAGATTATGTAGCTTGTCCGCCACGAGGAGTGCGACCTCATCAAATTGTAGAAAGGAGATGTGTTGCAAAGTCTTTCGTTTTCGTTGTTCCCACGTTTCCTCCCGATTTCTCTCAGAGACGGCAAGTACGAGCCGTAACACGTCTGGACCAAATCTCGCTAAAATTTCTTCCGGTTCCGTATTCGTATCTTCAATCAAGTCATGAAGGAGCCCTGCTGCCACGACCGTTGGCGGTTGCTGATCCGTTTCGAGAAGCAATGCAACTGAATATGGATGTGACAAATATGGAATCGATGAACCTTTGCGATGTTGTCCTCCATGACGAATCGATGAAAAGCGGAGTGCTTCTTCTACAAGGGGATTCATAGCACCTTCCTCCTAATCTCGGGTATAAACTCTTCTATTAATTACCCGGATTTAGGCAGAAATAACCTATTTTCTTTCTAAAATTAGGTATATAGTCTTATCATTCTTCATAAATCATTTTTTTCGTCATTCCACCATCTACGACGAGATTATGACCATTGACAAAGTCATTGTTTCGGTCAATCAAATAGCTTACTGCTCGGGCGATATCATCCGGTTCCCCGACTCGTCCTGACGGGTGTTGACGATGATCGACTTCACGTAAGCTTTCTTCTGACGTATGAATCCACCCTGGGCTGATTGCATTTACCGTTACGGGTCGTTCACTCAATGAAATGGCAAGTGAGTGAGTCAAACCGACAATTCCACCTTTTGAGGCGCCGTATGCATCCCAGTGAGGTTCATTTTGAGAAGCCCTTGTAGAGGCCATGTTGACGATCCGACCGTACGATTCATCATGATTAAGTTCTAAAAAGTATTTTGCACAAGTAAAAGTGCCGACTAAATTGACGTCGATGACTCGTTTAAACGTATCGACATTCAGTTCGTCGATTGGCTTGACGAGTGAGGCGATTCCACCATTGTTAATCAAAACGTGCGCACGTCCGACACGTGTCTTGATATTTTCAAATACACGTTGTAATTCCTCTGTATTTCCAAGATCAACTTGATAAAAGAGCATCCCTTCAATATGCGGGTCATCCTCGATATCTAAACCAATCACTTCATATTGGTCTACAAACTCATTTGCGAGCGCATATCCAATTCCTTGAGTCACTCCTGTAATAATCATCACGTCTTTCATCTATTCATCCCTCCTAGAAGAATGTATACCCGAATGTAGCTTACTCAGTCCACAGTTTACGATTCGATGTCGTAATGACGCTTGCACCAGCAGCAAGGGCTTCGTTCACTTCTTCTGTCGTCTCAATGAGGCCACCTGCAAATACCGGTATACCGGTCCGCTCCTGCACTCGTCGAATATACTTCGGCACAATTCCTGGAAGCACCTCAATATAGTCTGGTTTTGACCGTTCAATATGTCTGATACTCTTTTCTAAAGATGTCGAGTCAATTAAAAATAAACGTTGTACCGTCATCACATTATTTTGTTTCGCCTTAACGATGACGTTTCCTTTCGTCGAGATGATTCCCAACGGTTTAAACGTTTGGCAGACGTATTCGGTCGCAAATTCATCCGCTTTCATGCCTTGGATTAAATCCATATGAACGAATACCTTTTTTTGATGCTTCTCCAGCAGTTTGAAAATTGACTCTAAACGACTCATATGAACCTCAAGCAATACGCCTAACTCAAGTTCACTTGACAAAAATCGTTCTAGATCGCGCATATCCCTTATCGCGGGCAAGATCGATTGTCCATGTAACATCCGCAATTCCCCCTGTCTCTTCTCTCATTATGCCGATAGCCATTTTCAGAAATCAAGGTTTACTCATTCAATATAGTGGGAAAGTAAAATTAACTTGTGTAGAGGGGGATTTTAGTATGGTCAATGAAGTTACTGTTAAAGTTGAGACACCGACACCGGAACAACATCAGTCGTTACGTGTGAAGGCGGGAATGCCTCGGCGATCGGATGAAAGTACAATAAAAGGTCTTAAAAACACATTATTTGGTGTCTGTTTATATTTAGATGATGAGATCGTCGGAATGGGACGAGTCGTCGGGGACGGCGGGATGGTCTTTCATCTAGTCGACATCGTTGTTGATCCAGAGTGTCAAGGCCTCGGTCTTGGAAAGCTAATTATGGAGAATTTAATGGAGTGGATTTTAAAGGAAGCGGATGAGACGGCTATCATCAGTCTGATCGCAGATATTCCGGCGGATGGATTATATCGACAATTCGGCTTTGACTATTCACGTCCTGAATCAGTTGGCATGGAGTACCAGTGGAATCAATCAGAAAGTTAATACCCCTCAACGAAGGAGATGACTTATGGATGGATTGAACATCATCGTGTTGCTCGGACTGGCGCTCACGCTCATCTCCGTCTTCAGCCTCCTTATTGAACGCCTGTACTTTCCTAGTATTTTAGCGTTTATCGCCATTGGTGTTGGAGTCGGCTTTTTCTGGGACGGAAACGAGGTATTTAAAATTGCGGGTGAAATCGGGATTATTCTGTTATTTTTCCTGCTCGGTTTAAAGTTTCCGTTACGTGAACTTTGGAAACGGATGCGAAGAGTATGGAAGGCGGGCGTTCTGGACATCGTCCTTTCATTTGGTGTCTCATTCGGAATCGCCTTGCTGTTTGGGTTGGACTTTCCACGTGCCTTCCTGATTGGTGCCGTATTGTATGCGACGAGCTCTTCCATCTCGGCGAAACTGCTTGAGCGCCACTCCGAAAAACATGAAGATATTAAAGAATTCGTACTCGCTCTACTTATTTTCGAAGATATTTTTGCACCACTCCTGCTTACAATTGCCCCATTCATTATTCAAGAGGAACCGATAGCCATGACTGACGTTGGCAAAGTGTTTGCCGGATTCCTCATTTTTGGTGTGCTGTTGTTTATTGGTTCAAATTTTGTATCAAAACAACAAAAGTTCTCGAAACATTTGTTGCGTCAGGATGATGCGAGTATCGGTCTTATTGGACTTATCCTCTTCTTCGCTGGGATCGGTATGGTATTTGGGCTTTCTGAGATTTTAGGAGCCTTCATTGCCGGAATCATGCTAGCTGATATCCATGACGTTCGTCCGCTTAAACGTTTGACTGTACCAGTTCGTGATTTGTTTCTCCCCATTTTCTTTATTTCATTTGGGATATCAATCAATTTAGAGAAAGGTGTCATCGTTAACGCACTATTTTTTGTCTTGATTGTTTGGGGTGTTTTGTCGAAATGGATTGTCGGTCGTGTCGGAGGCAGGATCTACGGGCTATCTCGTGTTCAGGCAAATGAAGCCGGCTTCTCTCTCGCTCCTCGTGGAGAGTTCTCCATCTTGTTTACCGCCCTCTCGAACGGTGCAATCAACTTATTTGTTGGTCTCTACATTTTCGTATCAGCCATTGTCGGTATTATCTTATTCCGCTTCTCTGAATACTTGGCTGAGAAGACAGAACGAACACTTACAAAAGTATTACCCGAGAAGAAAAAAGAAGAGTAAGCGGGCGAACCCATTCATAGGTCCACCCGCTTTTTCATTTAGTCTTTTGCTAGTTTTTGTGCCGTTTTTTACGCCAAACAACATAAGCGATCACCCCAACGAGGAGCAGGCCGTAAATCGTGTAAGAATACGCATCCAGGTAGGCGAGAATATCTTGCCAGTTCTCACCAACCTTCATCCCGACCATGATGAGGATCGTATTCCAAATTGCCGTTCCGGCAGTACTGAGAAGTAAAAACTTCAGAAATGGCATATTTGACATACCAGCCGGGACAGAGATGAGACTTCGAACGACTGGCATCAATCGACCGAAGAAGACCATCCATCCTCCATAGCGATCAAACCAGGCATCCGCTTTTTTAACGTCATCGATATTAAGACGAAGCCACTTCCCATATTTCTTCGTCCACTTTTCAATCTGTTCGACATCAAATAAGAGACCAAGTCCGTACAGTAATACTGCCCCTAAAATAGCTCCAACCGTCGAAGCGACAATCACGAGTATGATTGATAAATCAGTCTTGACTGCAAAAAAACCACCAAAGAGTAATACGACTTCAGAAGGGATGGGCGGAAAGACGTTCTCAATAAAAATCATGAACGCGATTCCTATGTATCCGTATTGTTCGATTATCGAAATCATCCAGTCACTCATTTTGATGCCTCCATTCCCCAACTTTATACCCAACCTTCCAAACGAGTAATCGTTGAGGCATGCTACACTTATATAAAAAGGAGTTGATGGAGATGCAAGAAACACTTCGCTGCCCGTGGTGTGGGAATGACCCGCTCTACGTTCGCTATCATGACGAGGAATGGGGCAATCCAGTTCACGATGACCAAAAACATTTTGAGTGTCTGACACTTGAGAGTGCACAGGCTGGGCTCAGTTGGATCACGATTTTAAGAAAGCGTGAAAACTATCGCTCCGCCTATGCAAATTTCGAGGTGAACGAAGTAGCACGTTTTACAGAAGCAGATATTGAGAGACTCATGGCAGATAGCGGAATTGTCCGGAACCGACGAAAAATTGAAGCATCCATCAATAACGCGAAACAGTTCATCAAACTACAGGAAGAGTTTGGCTCGTTCGATTCATATATTTGGTCGTTCGTTGATCATAAACCGATCATCAATTCGTGGGAGCGACTTGATGAAGTCCCCGCAACGACAGAATTGTCTGAGCGATTGAGTAAAGACCTGAAGCGGCGTGGATTTAAATTTTTAGGACCAACCACGGTTTATGCCCACCTACAAGCGACAGGTCTTGTCAATGACCATCTCGTCTCTTGCACATTTCGATAACTTAAGACCAGATATCAAAAACATCTTTACATCTCCCCCGTTCTTGTGACAATATTTTGACAAAGTGATATTCTATCACTGAAAACGTTTTCATATTTTATATCTTTCGGGGGGATGTTGATGAACGGAATTTTAGTGTCCATTGTCTTATACATGGCACTGATGGTCTTACTTGGGATCATCGCATATCGAAGAACAAGCAGTATCGGAGATTATATGTTAGGCGGACGGGCACTCGGACCCGGCGTCGCCGCTTTATCTGCTGGCGCGTCTGACATGAGTGGATGGCTCTTGATGGGATTACCTGGTGCGATGTATGCCACGGGAATCTCAAGCGGCTGGATTGTCATCGGGTTGACAATCGGCGCCTACTTGAACTGGTTATTGGTCGCTCCGAGATTGCGCATTTATTCCTACATATCGGATGATGCGATCACAATTCCAGATTTTTTTGAGAAGCGATTCAAAGACTCAAAAGGATTGTTACGTTCCTTTTCTGCTGCTGTCACCCTCATCTTTTTCACGTTGTATGCGACGAGTGGGTTCGTTGCAGGTGGACGACTGTTCAATGCCGTCTTTGACATCAAGTTTGTGACAGGCGTTATCATTCTTGCATCGATTATCATTCTGTATACGTTCATCGGTGGTTTTTTAGCCGTAAGCTGGACGGACTTCGTTCAAGGATTGATTATGCTTTTTGCGCTCATTTTTGTACCGGCGATCGCCATTATGGCAACGGATGGTGTCTCGAACGCATTAGACACGGTTCGGGATATCGATGAAGCGTTACTTGACCCTTGGACGGGACAATCGCTGATTGGTATCATTTCTTTATTCGCGTGGGGCCTTGGATATTTCGGTCAACCTCACATCATCGTACGCTTTATGGCAATTGGAAAACTAGAAGACATTAAAACAGCACGTCGCATTGGAATCTCTTGGATGGTCTTCACTGTCGTCGGGGCGATGGCGACCGGATTGTTTGGTCTTGCCTATTACACGCAACAAGGACTGACAATCGATAATCCTGAAAACATTTTTATTAATCTATCAGACTTATTGTTCCCTGATTTGGTCACCGGTGTGTTATTGGCGGCTCTTCTTGCTGCCATCATGTCGACCATTTCATCACAATTGCTCGTCTCATCAAGTGCAGCGACGACAGACTTTTATCAAAAATTCTTCCGTAAGGACGCAGGTGACCGTGAACTCGTCATGGTCGGTCGTATCACTGTCATTCTCGTCTCTGTCGTATCGATTGTACTCGCGCTCGATGCAGATGACACCATCTTAAATCTTGTCGGTTATGCTTGGGCAGGATTTGGTTCATCATTTGGACCTCTCATACTGTTCAGTCTCTTTTGGAAACGAACAACTCGTCAAGGCGCCCTTGCCGGTATGTTGACTGGTGCATTTGTCGTCATCCTTTGGAAGAATTACGCATCTTCACTTTTTGGCACGTTCGGAACGCTCTATGAGATGATTCCAGCATTCTTCCTGTCTGCACTCGCCATTTATGTCGTTAGTTTAATGACGCCTCCACCAAGTGAGGTCATTCAACGTGAATTCGACCAAATGCGTGACATGGTGAAAGAACATATTAAATAATCTTCTCGGCAGGTCTTCTTGACCTGCCATTTTTATGTACAAGGAGTTTTATAGATTTTTAACGAATACTATATATATATTAAGATTAATTCCATTTTGAAAAGGAGATTTTTGATGAAACCCTTTAAAACCATCTCTCATCTCACATTCGCTTCAAGCCTGATTCTATTATTCGGTTGTGGTCAATCTTCATCGACAAATCAAGAATCCCCAATTGAAACCGAAGAGCCAATCGTCGAAACACCTGTAGAAGAGCCCCCTTCCGAACCTGAGCCAACCGTCACGACGGCATCCATCTATGCTATTGGTGATGTATTGCTACACGATTCGGTTTACAACGCAGCCCGTGTCAATGACGGCTATGATTTTGACACTTCTTTTGAACAAGTCGCGCCGATTTTAGAACGAGCGGATATCGCAATCGCTAACCAAGAGAGTATGATTGGCGGGAGCGAAATTGGGTTGTCGAGCTATCCGGCTTTTAACAGCCCATTTGAGATTGGCGATGCTTTGCAACGTGCCGGGATTGATTTAGTCACGACGGCGAACAATCATACGCTAGATCGCGGCGTTCGTGCGATTGAGAATTCGATTGGTCACTGGAATGAAATCGGAATGCCTTATACCGGTTCGTTCTTATCTGCTGAAGACAAGGCAAACATCCGAACATTGACGGCAAACGAGATTTCCTTCTCCTTTTTAGCCTATACGTATGGAACGAACGGCGTGATTCCGAAACAGCCATACCACGTCAACTATATCGATCTCGAGCAAATGCGCCCTGAAATCGAGAAAGCAGAACAAACTACCGATTTGACCGTCGTATCCTTACATTTTGGAACAGAATACGAAACGATACCGAACGAAAGTCAAACTGAGCTTGCTCAAACTCTTTCAGATCTCGGCGTCGACATCATCATCGGTCACCATCCTCACGTCCTACAACCACCGAAGATGCTTGAGGGAGCTGATGGCAATCAAACATTCGTCGTGTATTCACTCGGTAACTTCCTATCTGGACAACAAGGCGATGATCGCAATACAGGTGGAATCATCGGGATAGACGTTGTCAAAACGACCGAAGACGATGTTTCAACATTCGAATTGAAAAATCCGATGTTTTATCCAACATTTACACAGAAATCATCAGAAGGACATTATGAAGTCGTCCCTTTAAAATCAGCAAAATCCGAGCTCTTCTCTCCTGTCAGCGAACATATGTCGCAATGGTTACCAGAGCTTACAATCGAACAATGATGACCACGAATGTTTCGTGGTCATTTTTTTCTTTTCAAAAAAGGGTTGCCACAGTGTTTATTATCCCTTACACTAAGTCGTATATTTATAAACAAAGATTAATAATTATTCATAAGGGGTGCTTACATTTTGAAACAAAAACTCGTATTGGCTTACTCAGGTGGACTTGATACATCGGTTGCAATCAAATGGTTGGATGAACAAGGATATGATGTCATCGCCGTATGTTTAAATGTTGGAGAAGGAAAGGACTTAGAAAAAATTCAACAAAAGGCGATGAAAGTCGGGGCTAAAAAGTCAATCGTCATCGACGCGGTCGATGAATTCGTGAGCGACTTCGCACGCTACTCGATGCAGGCACATACGTTATACGAAGGCGTATACCCACTCGTATCCGCTCTATCACGCCCTCTCATTTCGAAAAAATTGGTTGAAGTTGCTCAAGCAGAAGGTGCAGTTGCCGTGGCACACGGATGTACGGGAAAAGGAAACGACCAAGTTCGTTTTGAAGTGTCCATCCATGCACTCGATCCGTCACTTGAAATCGTTGCACCTGTTCGTGAGTGGAAATGGTCACGTGAAGAAGAGATCGCATACGCAGCGAAACACAATATCCCAATCCCAATCGTTCAAGAAGAACCTTTCTCAATCGACCAAAACATTTGGGGACGTGCGATTGAATGCGGCATTTTAGAGGACCCATGGGCCGCACCACCAGAGAGCGCTTATGAGTTGACGGCGGCTCTTGAAGATACACCGCATGAGCCTACTTATCTTGAGCTCGAGTTCAAGAACGGGGTTCCGGTGGCCATCAATGGTCAAAGCCAATCGTTCACAGATATTCTAAAAGAGTTGAATATTGTCGCAGGTGCACATGGCGTCGGTAAAATCGACCACATTGAGAACCGTGTCGTTGGAATCAAATCACGTGAAGTGTATGAGGCTCCTGGCGCAATGACGTTGATCACAGCTCATAAGGCGCTTGAGGCATTGACGCTTGTGCGTGAAGTTGCGCATTTCAAACCGATTGTCGAGCAAAAGTTGACGGAGACGATTTATAACGGACTTTGGTACTCTCCTCTCACGAAAGCACTACTCGCTTTCATCGACGAGACGCAACAGACCGTCACAGGTACGGTGCGGATGAAACTGTTCAAAGGACAAGCAATTGTAGACGGACGTAAGTCACCAATCTCGCTTTATGACGAGGAACTTGCGACGTATACATCTGCAGACACGTTCGATCAACAAGCAGCCGTTGGATTTATCAAACTATGGGGTCTCCCTACAAAAGTACAGTCAGAGGTATTGATGGAAAAAGGGGCGTTCATTAATGAGTAAATTATGGGGAGGGCGTTTCGAGAAGACAGCTAGCGATTGGGTCGATGCATTTGGTGCCTCGATTGAATTTGATGCTCAACTCGTCCTTGAAGATTTAGAAGGCAGTATGGCGCATGTGACGATGCTCGGGGAGCAACACATCCTCTCCCATGACGAAGTGAAACAACTCATTCAAGGATTACAACAACTTAAACAAAAAGCAATCGCTGGCGAGTTGACGTTTGAGGTGTATCATGAAGACATCCATATGAATTTAGAGGCGTTGCTCCATGAAGAGATTGGTCCGATTGCTGGGAAAATGCATACGGCACGTAGTCGTAATGATCAAGTCGCGACGGATATGCACCTTTACTTGAAAGAACGAGTAAAAGAAGTCGTTCAATTGATTGAATCGCTTCAACATGAATTATATGCACACGCCTCAGAAAATGTAGAGACGATTATGCCTGGCTATACGCACCTCCAACGAGCTCAGCCGATTTCTTTGGCACATCATTTACTCGCCTACTTTTGGATGCTCGAACGAGACAAAGAACGCTTTAATGACAGTTTGAAGCGAATCGATTGGTCACCGCTCGGTGCAGGTGCACTCGCTGGGACAACGTTCCCGATTGACCGTGCTCGTTCGGCTGAATTACTCGGATTTAATCGTGTCTATCCGAACAGTTTAGACGCCGTCAGTGATCGCGATTTCATTCTCGAGTTCTTGTCGAACGCATCGATGCTCATGATGCATCTCTCGCGCTTTTGTGAGGAGTTAATTCTTTGGGCAAGTGAAGAATATCGCTTCATTACCGTGTCTGATACGTTCTCGACCGGTTCAAGCATGATGCCACAGAAGAAAAATCCAGACATGGCCGAGCTCGTACGTGGGAAATCAGGTCGCGTTATCGGAAACTTGATGGGATTGTTGACCCTTATGAAAGGACTTCCTCTCGCGTATAATAAAGATTTGCAAGAGGACAAAGAAGGTATGTTTGACACGGTCAAAACCGTTCAAGGATCGCTAAGTATTATGGCCGGGATGATGAATGAATTGACATTCCACCCGGACACGATGAAGCAAGCAACCGAACACGATTTTTCAAATGCTACCGAGCTTGCTGATTATTTGACGGCAAAAGGCATGCCGTTCCGTGAAGCGCATGAAGTAACTGGGAAACTCGTCAAATACTGCGTCGATGAACGTCTATATTTACGCGAACTACCGATGTCTGTGTTCCAAACACATTCTACTTTGATTGAAGAAGATGTGTATCACGCCTTGACCCCTGAACAGGCAGTTGCACGTCGTAATAGTTACGGCGGCACAGGATTTGATGCCGTTCGTGAACAGTTAAAAGAAGCTTCGGAATGCATAAATAAGATGACCCATTCATAATAGAATCGAACCCGTCACTATTTTCTGTGACGGGTCATTTTATTTCTCCTGCTCATTCAAACGTTCAACGAAAGAAGAAAGTCCTTCATCCAGAAGGATATCGAACACCTCCATCATCTCATCAATAGAGTTTTCATTGACGTCTAGCAAATATTGCAGGACGACTCCATCGACCGCTGCAATCAACCATGAACTGAATGCTTTGTTTAAACGAGTATTTTCTAGTCCGTACAAATGAATCAGGATTTGTTCAATCTTTTTTATCCATTCTGAGTACTTATTTTTTAATTTTACTTGCGCATCAACGTTCCCCAATAATACTTCATGAGCAAAATGATATTGCAACCTATTCTCTGCATCTTTATGAAACCGTTCAGCCGTGTTTCGAACAATTTCCAATTTAATGTTATCTTTTGAAAAGGATTTGTCTGTCACGTCTTTGGCTATTTGAGAGGAGACCGATAAGCTTTCATTCAATAAATCGTATAATAAATCTTCTTTATTTTTGTAATGATGGTAGATAGCACCTGTCGTCATATCAGCCTCTGTTGCAATTGCTCTAACTGTTGCCCCGTTAACCCCATTGCGTATAATGACATTTCTTGCCGCATCCAAAATTTTATTTTTCCCATCCACGTATACCATCCCCTTTCAAATCCATTTTAGAATACCATAGCCACATAATCGATAGCGCTCAAAACCACATAATGTGAAATTTTTCACATTGACTAATCTAAATAGACGGCGTACACTAAAAACATAACAAACGTTATGTTTGTTAAATTTAAATGAGAAGGTGAATGGAATGAACGTCTGGCCGCATATGATCTCGATGCCACTCTATTTAGGATTGTTATTAGGAATCATCGTTTTTTTCAGAAAGCACTATAAACTATCCGCCTACTTTTGGCTCGCTTCGTTATTGACCATCCCATTATGGATGATGGGGAATGTCGATGGCTGGTTTCGTTGGGCAAAAATTGTAAGCGTTATCATACCAACGATCATCGTTGGTTTCTCTCGAATCGCTATTTACGAGAACAAGCAAGGACGAATCTGGAACTTCTTAAAGCGTGACGAATTTTTATGGTTCTTCTATGCCATCTTGTTTTTAAATATCGCTGAAGCCACAATTAAAGACGTGACACTCGGCAACTACTTTAATGCCGCCTGTGGATTTTTACTCTGTGTGACGATTCCTTTCGCACCGACATTTTGGACGTTTGCGAAAGAAGGCTATGCCGATCTCGTAGCTTATACGACAGGCTCTTGGAATTTTATCTATACGTCATGGAACGCATGTTTCGTCTATGCGGAGTCTCCTACTTATTTTGCAAGCTCACTCTGTATCTTACTTGCGGCAGAACTATATCCGGTCATCAAAGGACGCCCTGAGCTATACATTACCGCTCGCATTTACACTTTGGCAGCCCATTTATTGATTCGTGCCTGCTATGACATTTTCCCACAAGTTATGAACTCTTCGACGTGGTTTAACCCTGAAGTATTAAAATCATGGGGGGTAATTAATTTTGTGATCATCGTCCCTTATGTCTTTTGGCATATGTGGCAACTTCATCACAATAAGGCCATCATCAGCTTCAAGAGAGTCAAAGTATCATGAAGGAATCGTACATGTGAACGTATGAGCCTGATTGCTCAGTAGTGAACAAATAACCAATGTAAGGAGAAGATGTGAATGGGGATCCTGTATGAACGAATCGATCTCGTCGGATGGGGAATTGGGTTATTTGTCTTGTTTTCCTTGATGGCCTTCAATGAATTCAGCCGCTCGACTAAGTGGGGAGGAATAACATTATTCCTGATCGTGCCGACTATACTAACCCTCTATGTTTGGCCGACAACTGCCTCACCAGGGAATGAATATGGCACAGGTACATGGTTCAACTGGGTGAAAACTTATTCTGCTCTCGCCGGCTGTCTCGGTTTTATGGCCATTCGTTATCGTCCCTCGCTATTACGAAAGAAATGGATTTTGATTTTTCCACCTGGGATTTTAGCACTAAACATTTTAGAAGCCTGTATCCGAGACTTTCAAGTATATTTCTTTAATGTTCCTGATGGTGCTTATATCGATCACCTTTGGGTCATGTCGGGTCCTTGGAATTTGATGAACGGTTTCGCCGGATTATTAAATATTATCGCCATCTGCGGGTGGATTGGAATCAATATTTCTAAAGATCAATCGAAAGACATGATTTGGCCCGATATGATTTGGCCATGGATCATAGCCTATGATCTATGGAATTTCGCTTATGTTTATAATTGTATCTCTGACCATTCGTTCTATGCGGGATTAATTCTGTTGCTTTCATGTACTATCCCTTCTTTCTTTATTAAGAGAGGGGCTTGGTTGCAACATCGTGCGCATACCTTGGCTTTATGGATTATGTTTGTCATGACAGTTCCATCGTTCGCTGACCGGTTAGCTCCCGTTCCTTCGATACATGACCCAAGAGCCTTCTTTATTGTCAGTCTACTCTCACTCTCATTCAACGTGGCTCTTGTTGCCTATCAGTTTTATCGTATCCGTCAACGACATCTCCATCCACTAAAAGATGAACTTTATGTTGAAACGAAAGCATATCAGACAGCTTTGAGTCAAAATGGTTTGTCTTGAAATAATTCTTGCCAACCCATTCTCAAAATGTTAACTTTTATATTGTTAACGTTAACTGAAAAGGGGTTTACATATGAAGATTCAAGACATGACTCAAATTGCCTTCGGGGCAGCACTCATCGCAAGTATCGGTTTCATCGAAATACCAATCGGACCCGTTCCGATTACCCTTCAAACACTGGCCATCATGACAATCGCCGGCGTATTCGGTGCACGAAAAGGATTTTTGGCAGTCATCGTATACCTCCTACTCGGCTTGATCGGCCTTCCCGTACTGAGTGGTCAAGGAGGTCTTGCTCCCTTCGTTGGACCAACCGTCGGATATTTAATTGGATTTCCAATCGCCGCTTTCTTCATTGGCTGGTTCAGCGAGCGCCATCGCTCCATCCCAGCATTGATTGGCTATAACCTTTTATTCGGCCTCGGGCTTGTATACCTACTTGGAAGCATCGGGCTCGAAATCGTTCTCGGTATGTCTTTCATTGATGCGCTAAAAGTGAATATCCCTTTTATTTTTGGAGATTCACTTAAGGCCGTGCTCGCTGCAATATTAGCTGTGAAAATTTCTCAGAATGTTCAAGTTCGTCGTTCCTTAGCATCTTAAACGTTCGAACGTTTCGCCCGTTTCCATATGTGGAATAAATGAAGTATGGAAGGGGGTGTCCCTATGAGCGACTCGACGTTTAAAAAACGCTTACAAAAAGCGACCCACTTTTATCAACGCTCTGACAAAGGGCAACGTCAAGGAGTTGACAAGTCGTCTCATGAGAAACGTGACACAGAAGCATTTGAGCGCAGACTTCGCGAAGCAAAAGCGAAAGTTGGAGAGATTCAAGAAAACATTGACCATATCGCTAGACGTTAAAACCCCGTCCAAAGACGGGGTTTATTTTTTGCGTGGTCGAATGATGAGCGTGATGATAAAGAGAAGCGCTAGTGTGACAAGTAATATAAGTGAGGCTGTATTCCATCCGACTAAATTAAGGGCCACACTAAATGCGACCGTGACATAAAAGCCACCTAATGCTTTTTTGACATGTTGCGAACTGAAACGTTGCAACTGTTTAGCTCCAAACGGAGATCCAATCATCGCACCTGCTATTAATGCGAGTCCATGCCAGTAATTCGTTTCAGCACCTGCCACGGCATAACTGATCACGCCTGATATTACGATGAGGAGAGCTGCTGAAATACTCGTTCCGACCGCTCGCTTCATTTCAGTGTTCAGTAGCTTGACTTGGAGCGGCGTCAATACAAAGCCCCCACTTACCCCCATCAAAGAAGAGATAAATCCTGCAAAGACACCGATAATCCCAAGTCGTGGTACAGAAGCTGTCCCGACACTACCTTCGACATGCTGTTTCGACCGGAAGAATGAAATCGCAAAGTACGTAAGTAACGCGATGTAGACGAGTGAGATGATCAGTGTAGCGCCGTCCACCCCTTCTAAGTAAAAGACAAGCGGTGTGGCAATCCAAGTTCCGACAATCCCGAACACACCAATCCATAGCGCATGTGACACGTTCACGTTCCGTAAACGAATGTGCGAGATTGTTCCTGCCGCCGTCGAACCAAGCGTCAACATGAGACTAAGTGCGATCGCCGCACTCGCTTCATAACCGAAGACGAGAAGGAGTGGCGTGAGCAAGATCCCACCACCGATTCCGAAGAAGCCACTCAATATCCCAATCAATGTACCGAGCAAGAGAAACTGAAATAGTTGTAATAAGTCCATTTTGCACCCTTCTTTCATTGGTCTCGTTTGCAATCATATCAAAAAGGGGCGACAAATGCGCCCCTTTGCTTACAATGACCGTTCTAGAAAATCGAAAATCTGTTGACGATATTCAGTCTGGAATGATTGATACGATCCGACATGTCCATCGTTCTCCGTCACCCATAGCTCGACACCGTCCCGTGCGCTCGCCAGTTTTTCACTTTCTGAGACCGGAATCGCATCGTCACCCGCACTATGAATCAACAAAATCGGCGCCTCAATCGCTTGAATATCTTGAATTGGTGAGACGAGATCCGCATCGAGTCCTGTGAACCAAGGGGTCACTGTCATGATGACAGGCGTGAAAGGAACGTTTGGTAGGTCACTCCACACCGGAAGATTTGTCTCGAGATAATTTCGCAAATCACTAAACGGACTATCTGCGATGACTGCTGCTACTTCAACATCGTCAGCCGTAGAGAGAGCCGTCGCCGCCCCCATGGAAATTCCGTAAAGTACGATTGGGCCGTCTGAGCGACCTTTGGCGTATTGGATGGCGGCTTGTAAGTCTGATTGTTCTTTCGCACCGACCGTTACACGGTCTCCTTCAGAAATCCCTGATCCTCGGAAGTCGAACGTTAAAAATTGATATCCTTGTTCATGAAATTCTGGAATCAACTCTTTAAGCGGCAAGTCATCCTGTTCTCTATTCTTTCCATATCCGTGGGCAAAGACGATTGTCGCACGAGGTGTTGGATGTGGAATCCACCATCCATATAAGTCATGTCCTTCTTCAGATTGGATTGTCACATTCTCATACTTCAATCCGAGTGATTTCGGAGTATATGTTAACGTTTCTCGCTCAGGTGACGTCAACTGATCACCGATATGAGCCGAGATTCCACCGATTGCCAACCCCGCCACAATCAAAATCACGACTACAGCAACACTCACTATTTTCATCCAACGATTCATTTATTTCTTCCCCTCGATTCTGCATTCATTATCTCAACCAGCTACGGAGTGCAATTAAAGCGTGTTGAACCGGCTCCCACGTATTAGCTGGAATCAGATAGCACGTCGCTTCGTTGATGGAAAACATCTGAACGTCTTTTTGTTTGACGATATTTTCTCCGATTGCTCCAAAGGGATCGCTGTTCACGTCGGTATGATCAAACGTCCGCCATTCGCGTTTACCATCTTCGAGAACGGCACAACCGAAAGTTTTTGTCGGGCCATCAATCCCATACTCGGCATAGTGCCAAAGCGTCGTCGCATCGAGTGGCGACCCTAGATGGAGGACTCGAGCATTCCGTTCAATCATACGTTCGATTGGAGAGCCTGGACCGAATCCGACATCAATCGTATGATCAGAAACGATTGCTGCTGCATCTTTTCCCCATGCAGCAACAGACCACATCGGATGTGCACTTCGATAAACGTCCGGATAATTCCGAAACAGCTCTGGGACACGTCCCATTCCGCGAGTTGATGTCTTTTCTTGGTCATAAGGTGGCATTTCGGCGCGAATCGTCTGCCACCATTCAACCGGGACAGGTGGCGCCTCCCATTCAGCCGGATCTGAATTGTCTCCTGTCTGAGTCGCCATCATGATTAGTCCTGATGGTCCCACTACTTCTTGCAACGCTTCAATCACGGTCTGCGCACCGCCACATACCCATCCGAGTTTAGAGAGCGAGGTATGCACGAACAAGGATTCTCCTGGTCGGATTCCCGCTTCTTTCAAATGATTGATGAGACTTGATTTCGTCACCATCTGTTTCACAATCTATCACTCCACAATCAGCTGGATCGTTGACCCGCTTCTAGATTTTTTCACTTCGATTCGGGCATCGACGCGATCTTTCAATTCCTGGACATGACTGATGACCCCGACAAGGCGTCCGGTCGCCTGTAAAGACATCAATAATTCAATCGCTTGGTCTAAAGATTCGGCATCGAGCGTCCCGAATCCTTCATCGATGAGCATCGTTTCGAGACTGACGCCCCCGCTCAATTGTTGCACCACTTCCGCAAGTCCGAGTGCGAGTGAGAGAGACGCTTTAAACCCTTCTCCTCCGGAAAGGTTTTGAACGCGCCGTGATTGACCGGTATATGCATCAAACACAAGGAGTTCCAGTCCAGATTTTGCGTTTCCTTTCGCCGTCTCTACTTTACGTTCGAGTCGGAACTGACCACTTGTCATCTGGTCTAAATGAATATTTGCAGCATGTAAGATTTGGTCAAAAAAGGCCGTTTGTACGTACGTCTCAAACGTCATCTTTTGAGGATTAATTCCCTTTCCGGTTTCAGCAATCAACTTGATGGTCTCTAGCTTCTGTTCTTCGCGCGCTGTTTCCTCACGAAGTGCTTGCCACTCTGATACGATTTGACGATGTCTAAATAAAGCATCTTGTGAGGAAATGAAATGTTCTGACGCTCGTTCGTATAACGCTTTGGCCTCATTGACCTTCATTTCAATCGACTGCAAGTCAGGTCGTTCTACGGTTCCTAGTTTCTCCTCAATCATTTGAATACGATGTCGAAGCCGGACCCCTTCTTCTTCTTCACGTTGCAAGTCTTCCTGCATCTTTGTCCGCTGGTCGATTCGACTGGCAAGTTGTTCGTATCGCTCCTGAGTCAATCGAGCGGCTTCTAACTGCTCACTCCATATCGTTCTTTGTATATCAAATTGCCCTCTCGCCTCTACGAGTTGTTGACGTAGCAAAGTGAGCCGTTCTTCCTCTTTCCACGTTTCTTTTTTGACGATTTCGAAGTCATGATTGAACGACTCGACTTTTTTAGTCAGTGCCGTGAGAAGATTTTGTCGCTCCGTCCGTTCGGTTTGTAATCCTTCTAACGTCGCTTCCTCTGTTTGACCGAGCGCGTTCAACTTTTGTTGTGTTGCTTCAAGTTCTGCGAGGACACGTTGACGCTCTTCGAACTGGTTACGTCGCTCTTCTTCGAGTTGTCTCATTTCGCCGGTTAGTTGACGCAACGTCCGTTCATTCTCGAGACGAGTCCGCTCCTCACGTTGTAGACGATTCGTATGCGTTTGCCATTTTTTGATTTCTTCTGTCAATGACGATTCCACTTGAACGTCCTTTAACCCTTCGTCAAATTCTCTTCGAACCGTTTCAAGCTGTTGATGAAGTGAACGATAATCGGCTCTCGCTTCAATCAGACGTGTTGACAGTTCTTCAAGTCGCGTCATAGCGGATTCTCTTTCATCCAAATACTCGACTGCTTCTTCGAACTGTGGAACATCATGATGACGCGAACCACATACTGGGCACGGTTCGCCATCTTCCAACGCTTCACTTAGTTGTCTTGCCATATTCATCTGTTCTTGTTGTTTATATTTATTCATTAATTCTTGCTGAATGGCATGCTGTCGCTGTACTTCTTTTCCGTCCCGCTCACAAGCGGCGAGTTGATCCGATAACTCGTTCATCTTTGTTTCAAGTTTATCCAAATACAATAATCGGTCGACATATCGCTCTGCATCAACCGCACGTTCTTCTGGTTCAATTGCCAACGTTTCAACGAATTGTCGCTCACGCTCTTGTAGTTCTTGAAGTCGCGCTTCTTTAGGGAAAGTACTTAAATCCTTCGCACGCTTCGTCAGTTGCTCACGACGAGTTACGTGTTCGGCTCGCTCTTTCATTCGAGGTAACATCTCATCAATTAGACGGAGTCGCTCTTGAAGGGATAAGATTTTTTGTTTGTCCTCTTCAATCGCAACTTGTTGCTCCGATAAAGAAGATTGTTTTTGTTGTAATTGTTCGAGCTTTTTAGAAGATGCTTCGTCCTCTATCGTCATACGGAGAACATGTTTCTCCATTTCTAATAGTCGATCATGGACTGGACGAATAGTTGCGGCTGCTTCTAAATGCCGCAACAGCTCGTGTCGTTCGTTTCGTTCTGTCTCCCCTTTTAGAAATTGATTGAGGGCTTGCACGGTTTCTTGTTGTTCTTGAAATAAACTGACAAGTGCTCTCGCTTGTTCTAATTCGGTACGAGCCTGTTCAAAGGTTTTCGAATGAACTTGTTTTTGGTCTGCTGCCATCTCAGCTGTTGTGATCAAGTGTAGTTCGCGTTCATTCAGCCAGTGATGGATCACATCAATCGATTTTGTCGAAACATCCTCTATCGCTTCGTCTTCGAGCTCGAGTAACTTGAGTCGTGTTCGTTCGACCGCCCATTCAACTTGTTTCCGATAACTACTGAAACGTTCTGCCCATCGCTCTTGGAAAGCACGATACGCCTCTGTTTTGAATATAGATTGCAAGATTTGTTGCTTCTCATTTGAGTTCGAGTCGAGCAATTGTCTAAATTGGTTTTGAGGGAGTAACAAGATCTGGCTAAATTGTTCATACGATAATTGTAGGATCGACTCAATTTGTTCTTGAACCTCGTTCACTTTTGTTGCTACCGGCTTCCAACCGTCCTCCCATTCATACAGAACGGCCTCATGCGGGATGGGTGTTTTGTTTTTAGGGTGAGGTTGTTGTGGTTGTCGCACAATCCGATAGCGATCACCACGAATTGTGAACGAGAAGTCGACCTCCGTCTTCATTTCAGCTTGAGCGTATTGACTTCTGAAATCACTCGCATTTCGAAGCGCACCACTCGCTCGACCATATAGGGCGAATGTCATTGCATCAAAGATAGTAGTCTTCCCTGCTCCCGTGCGACCACTTACGACAAACATCGATCTGCCCACTAATTGCGTAAAATCAATCGTTTCACGTTCTGCATACGGTCCGAATGCTTGAATCTTCAATTCAACCGGTCTCATCTGACATCACCTTCTTCAATCATTTGTTTCAAGGCATCCGAGGCCGTGCGATCATGCACGGCTTCAAAGAACTGTAAATACACCTCTTCGACCGATTGTCGCTCGAGCGTTTCCCGTTCAAATGTGGATGTTTGTTCTTGTCGTCGCAACAGTTCCAATTCGAGATGGAGAATGTTCGGGTAGACAGTGCGAAGCTTCGCCATCGGGTCAAAAAGTGCTTTATCATCGGTCAGCACAATCTTTAAATAATCATCTGTCTGTTGTTGCTGATAAAATGACGGCGCGAGCAGCTCGTGTAACGTTCCCGTGAGTTGTCTCATATCACGTTCAGGTGTCAACGTTCGACGTCGTCGCTTCCATTGCCCGTCCCATTCTACGATATCCACTGATTTTTCATGGTTGACCTCAGAGAATGAATATTTCATGAGAGAACCACTATACGCAATCCGTTCTGCTTGAATCGCATCACGATTATGTAGATGACCGAGAGCCGTATACGAAAAGGGGTCATACAACCCTTTCGCGACCTGCCCGGCAGTACCAATCGATAATTGACGCTCCGAATCGGTTTCAAGTCCACCTGCGACAAAACTATGTCCGACTGAGACCGCATTCTTTTCAATCAAACCAAATGCTTCTATGACGGCTTTTAGTGCGTCATGATGTGTACGAATCGTATCGATTCCCAAAACGTGTCGAACCCGAGCCGGCTCAAGGAACGGGATTGGGTAAAACGGGATTCCGGCTACTTCAAGCGGACCCGCATCTGGGTCTAGTTTACCGACGATATGTAGCCCTACTTGTCTCAATAGTTTTGAACTATATTCGAGCCGCTCAGCAGAATCATGGTTTCCGGCGATGGCGACGACCGGAATCTCTCGTTTTAATACCAATTCCCGCCACATCTCATCTAGCAAATCGACAGCCTCGACTGGCGGTACGGCACGGTCATACAAGTCTCCCGCGATGACGACCGCATCAGGTTTTTCCTCATCGACGATTTGTAAAAACGAATGGAATAAAATATTTCGTTGATCTTCTGTCATATGACGACCATGGACAATCTTACCTAGATGCCAATCGGCCGTGTGAATCCATTTCATCACGTATCACCTCTCCTTTTTATTCTAGCATGACTCATTCGTTCGATTCGACGTCTTGACACCCGATTTTGAAACAGCGAAAGTAAGAAGGGAGGAGGATTGTTCAAAATGAAATCATCAACGTGGAAGACGTTTTTCCAGCTTTTTAAAATCGCGAACCCTCCTAAAGGATTGTTTGTCGGAGCCATTCTGATTTCGCTCCTCCAAGCCGTTGCATCGCTAGCGATTCCACTCATCCTGCAACGCGTCGTCGACCGTTGGAGTAGCGACCTGTTGACACCCGAATGGCTCGCATACTTTATCATTGCGTTTCTCGTCCAGGTCATCACGAGTGCGTTATCGATCTACTGGCTACATATCGTCGGTCAACGTGTCGTCGCCAATCTTCGTACGACATTGTGGGACCATCTCATCAAACTACCTATCCCGTTTTACGATGGAATCAAATCGGGTGAACTCGTCTCTCGTTTAAACAATGATACGACGACACTGCAACAGTTGTTATCCGAACAAAGTGTCCGATTGTTGACCTCCTTCGTCTCGGTCATCGGTGCCGTCGCCATCTTGTTCACGCTCGATTGGCAAATGACGCTCGTCATCTTGTTTTCAGTGCCGACCACGCTTGTCATCGTTATACCACTCGGTCGAAAACTTCGAATCATCGCGAAAGAAACGCAACAGGAGCTCGGAAACTTGTCTGGATTCTTTGCGGAACTACTCAGTGAAATTCGACTCGTCAAGTCACAGGCGACAGAACAAATGGAAGTGAGTACAGGTAAAGTAAAAATCGAGACGTTATTCGATTACGGAGTGAAAGAAGGGCGAATCCAAGCCATTCTCATCCCTCTCCTGAACGTCACGTTGACGGGGATGTTGATTGCTATTCTCGGGTTTGGTGCCTATCGTGTTTCGACAGGAGCCTTATCGACTGGTGAACTGCTCGCCTTCATGTTGTATGTGTTCCAGATTATCACGCCACTTATCACGATGAGTGAATTTCTAACAAGACTTCAAAAAGCTCGTGGCGCAACTGAACGGATTGCCGAATTACTCGACGTTGTTCCAGAACCATACAGCACACGTCAAGAATCCATCGAACAGGCTGATCTATTCTTCGAGGATGTAACGTTTCATTACGGGACAGAGCCTGTTCTACAAGGGCTATCCCTTCACGTTTCGCCAGGTGCGACGACCGCTATCGTTGGTCGAAGCGGCGCAGGTAAAACGACACTCTTTTCGCTTGTTGAACAGTTTTATACCCCGACGGGAGGACTGATCCGGTACGGCAATCATGACATTCAGACATACGGTCGTGACACGTGGCGTCAAATCGTCGGTTATGTCGCCCAAGACTCTCCTGTCCTGTCGGGTTCTGTTCGGACAAACATCATCTACGGCCTTCAGCATGAAGTAAGTGATGAGAAAATTAAAGAAGCGTGTGAGATGGCCAATGCGTGGTCTTTCATTGAAGCGATGCCCGAGCAACTCGAGACGGAGATTGGAGAACGTGGTATTCGCTTGTCAGGAGGACAACGACAACGTCTTGCAATTGCCAGAGCATTGTTACGCAACCCACAAATTCTATTGCTTGATGAAGCGACATCAAGTCTTGACTCAGAATCGGAACGCGTCGTCCAAGAAGCGCTCGATCGGCTTATGGTCGGAAGAACCACGCTCGTGATCGCCCATCGCTTATCGACCGTCAGACATGCCGACCAAATCGTCGTGTTAGAAGACGGACGCATCAGCGGGATTGGAAAACATGAGCAACTTTTAAACGAGAACGCTCTTTATCAGCGACTCGTCTCACAACAATTATTAGGGGGACAATCAACATGAAAACAATCGGATTTATCGGTCTCGGGGTAATGGGCCAATCTATGGTACGAAATTTGATGAAACATGGCTTTGACGTAAAAGCTTATACACGCACGAAGGAGAAGGCCACTTCTCTACTCGAAGAAGGTGTGACATGGTGTGAATCGATTCGAGACGTCTGCGACGATGCTGATGCCGTCATCACCATCGTCGGTTACCCGTCAGATGTCGAATCTATCTATTTTGGGGACGGAAACATCCTCGATTCTGCGGAACCGGGGACACTGTTGATCGACATGACCACCTCCTCTCCCAAGCTTGCCGAACGCATCGCAGAAACGGCGATCGAACGGAGTCTTCTCCCACTTGATGCACCGGTCACAGGCGGTGACATCGGCGCAAAAAATGGAACGTTATCCATTTTGGTCGGAGGCGGGGAGTTTGCCTTCAACAAGGCGAAACCTTTATTTGAAGCAATGGGACAGTCTATTGAGCGGATGGGGTATGCTGGGAGCGGTCAATACGCGAAACTCGCCAACCAAATTGCAATTGCCGGAACGATGATGGGAAATGCAGAAATGCTCGCGTTCAGCAAACGAGCAGGTCTTGACCCGGAAGCACTAATCCGTACGATTCGCGGAGGGGCAGCGGGTAGCTGGACACTGGAAAATTTAGTTCCACGTATGATTGTCGAAGATTATGCTCCTGGTTTCTTTATCAAACATTTTATAAAAGACATGACGCTCGCCATTGAAAGTGCGAACGAGCTTCACGTAACATTACCTGGACTTGAACTGGCTCATCGTCTTTACTCGATCCTCGAAGAAAACGGATACGGGGAGAACGGGACGCAAGCGCTCATCGAGTATTATCTCAACCAAGACGTTTGAATCATCCCGTTTGTGGAATTAGTAGGAGTGAAGGAGGCGATTTTCGTGCCATGGAACATGAGAGACTATCCGGAATCACTGAAAAACTTCGATCCACTTGTAAAAAAGAAAGCCATCGATATTGCGAACGCATTGCTCGCACAAGGCTATTCTGAGACGAAAGCGATACCGATTGCCACCGAACAAGCGAAAAAGTGGCATGCGGATGCGTCAAAACAAGAAAAGCAAGATTTTGAAGACGCCCCTAACCCGAAAAAGACAGATCAGCATTAAACGTATTCAACCGGTCGGGTTACCCGACCGGTTGTTTTGCGAGATAAGATGCCTTCATTTCTAAGTAAAGTCCTGAAATTGCTGTTTGAAGATAAGGCGTGACAAAGATATAAGCGAGTCCGCCAGTGAGAAGAACGAGCGCGTACCATCCGATAAAACTTGCGAACAGTTTTAACAGCGTCTGTTTGTGCCCTTTCATCATTAACCGACTCTTTCGCATTGCCTGGAATGCCGAAAGATCTGGTTCGTCACGCATAATGAATGGCGCGATTCGATACGTCAAATAAAACCATACGCCAGGCACAATCAAGAATAACATCAACACGTTTAACCCTAAATAGAACACCGCATAATAAACCACTGCACGCGAATAGTCTTTTAGTGACCCGAACGCTTCAATCAATAATCCAAACTTGGGCTTTTCGTCTTTAGCGACTTGAAGGAACACCCAATTTTTCCCGAGTTCAATCGGCGCGAGCAATACGGTCGCTCCATACAACAACGCCACTGAAGTCATGAGAACTTCAGGATCATTTGTGGAAAGGTCGAGACGCGTCGTAATCATCGCTTGTATGACCATGACAGTCAAGACGACGAGCAAAGATATGCCCCACTTTCCAGAGAGCATTCGAAGCGCATATTGTTTGTAAACAGAAGATTGCATGAGTTCACCTACACTTATCATTTTCTTTCATTATAGCAAAAAAACAGTCATACGACTGTTTTCCGCTTTGACTTATCCTCGAAGTTGTTTGAACTTAGACTCATCGAACTGGCCATCTGTCCGTACACCATTGCCGACGTGTACCATGTCTACTCCAAGTCGAGCTTTTAAGGTAGGTAACGTCTCTGTTGTGATGCCAGCTCCCGGTAGGATTGTCATCTCTGCTTGTTCTTTAAGCCGCTCTAACGTCTCGATTCCTTCGAGTGCTGTGTTCGCACCGCCTGACGTCAATAAAAGATCGACTTCCGGAAAGTCATTTAAGACATCAATCGATTCAAATACATCACGAGATGCATCGAAAGCACGATGGAATGTGAGTGTCATTTCCCCTTTATGCTTAATGACCTCTCCTAAAATCCGTTCATCGATTGCCCCGTCCTGTGTCAATGCACCAAAGACGATTCCATCAACTCCGAGTTCACGGCATAAACCGATATCGGCGAGCATTGTTTCGATGTCATCCTCGTTAAAATGGAACGAACGTGTATGCGGTCGAATCATAACGTGTACCGGGACTGAGACGTGTTCAACTACATTCCGAATCGTCCCAAAACTTGGTGTGATGCCACCCTTTTCCATATCCGCTATCAGCTCGAGTCGATCCGCCCCGAGTTGTTCCGCTTGGATTGCTTCAGATAACGTTGTGACTATTACTTCTATTTTCATGTAATCGCTCCTTTTACGGTGCGAATTTCCAATCCACACCATGTTCGGCTAAGACGCCTTTAAATTCTTGAGGTTCCGGAAAATCAGAGATGATGGCCGTTACCTTCGAAAAATCACAGACTCGATACCGTTTTTGTTGGTTCAACTGTGTATGGTCTGTCAATAAGAACGTTTCGCGACTTTGAGACATCACAGCCTGCGTAATACTGGTGAGCCCATAAGCATCGCACGTTAGACCAAGAGTCGCATCGACCCCCTCAACAGACAAGATGGCAAGATCGAACATATATGTTTGAAGTTGTGCAAGGACTTGCTCTCCCGTCGTCACGAGATGTTTCGGGTCGATTGTACCACCTAACAACTGTATTTCGCCACCGAGCACTCCTTTCGCTCGCTGCTCAAATAGCGCTTTCGCGACCGTTAGAGATGGGGTGACCACTGTTACGTTACGTCCGCGTAGGCGTGACGCTACTTGTTCGGCCGCGACACCGTGACCGATATAGACTAACGTATCGTCCGGAATTAATTGGAATGCCGTATATGCGATGCGTCGGATTCCATCCATGTTGGCAATCACGATTGGCTGAAAGGACATGCTCTGATGGAGGACGGCACCCCCATAAACACGTTTGATACGGTGTTCTTTCTCTAGTTCTTCTAAATAGCGTCGAATCGATTCTCCTGACACGTTCAAGCGTTCGATCAATTCGCTCGTTTTCACTTTTCCTTCTCGTTCGATCCATTCGACAATTTTCTGTTTACGTTCTTCACCGATTAAAGACACGTCCCTGCCTCCTCCACTAAAATCTTTCCTTTTCTAGTGTAACGAACGGATGTAAATTTATCGTAAATTGAAAGTAAAGAACGAGCAAATCCAACATGTTTTTGTTTCTTCTTTATGTAAATCAACAACAATGCACAAAAAAGGCACGTCTGAATCAGACGCACCTAGATGAATTAAGATTTATGCTTGTTTTGAAAAAGAGGCACTTTCGGTTCATTCCCCGCTCGTATGCGTTGCCAATTGGTGCGATGTTTGATGATGATAAACAAGGCGAGTGGTACGATGACGATCAGCGGCAACCAATCCTTTGTCACTAAACTATACGCCGTGGCCGTCACAAGACCGACTACAGCCGCAGCCATGGAAGAAAGAGAGACCATCCGTGAAATGAGAAGTGTCACAATAAATGTGCCGACGACGACAAAGAAGAACCATGGGAACGCCGCTAAGAGAACGCCACCGCTTGTCGCGACCGATTTTCCACCTTTAAATTTTGCAAAAATCGGATATGAATGTCCAATCACTGCCGGAATTCCCGCAAGTAATAGACTCATCTCACTTCCAAACAAGAGAGGCAGTAGCGCAGCGACCAATCCTTTCCCCATGTCACCAAGCAGAACAAGGATACCAGCCTTTTTACCGAGAACACGGAACGTATTCGTCGTGCCTAGGTTTCCACTCCCATGTTCTCGAACATCTACTCGATAACCGAGCTTACCAATGATGAGCGCAAACGGAATTGCACCGAGTAAATAGCTTAAAATAATAATGATGATTTCTGTCACATATGGCATCGCAATTCCCCTTACTTCATATATTCCTCAATATATCGATCATATGGCTGATTCAATGTATGCACTTCTTTGGCATGTTCAGTCCCAATATAACGTAAGTGCCAAGGTTCATACATATAGCCCGTCTCTTTCTCAAACGCTTTTTGGTAGCGAACGATAAAGCCATACTCGTGTGCATGGTCTGCCAACCATTTTCCTTCAACGGTTTCACCAAGGCTTTGTGTGAGTTGATAATTGACAGAAGCACTTGATACGTCGATTGCAAGACCGGTCTGGTGCTCAGAATGACCAGGTGGTGCAGAATACTTCATCGCTTGCTCCTTACCATCTCGTTCGACGTAAGCATTGAATAGTGTCACTTGATAACCATATGAACGAAAGGCACTCGTTCCTTTTAAATCAATTCCAGCCGCTTTGGCGTCACTCATTAAACTTTCAATCGCACGTGCTGCTTCTTTTCGCATCATCCGTCGCTCACCGACCGCCGAATCGACAAAGTCGATTTCTGCCTCAACCAAGTCGCTCGGTTGATAATTGGCAGGCAACGCAATTTGTTTATTAACGAGAATCAATTCTTCTAGATTTAAGTTTGCCACACCATCCATTTCAATCGGTTGAACAGGTGTTGTCGGTTCTTCCGTTGTTGGTTGTGATGGCTCAGCTGGCTCTTCTTCGACTTCCGGTTCAGATTCCGTCGTCTCCTCGTCTGTCGGAGACTCGGTCTCAACCTTTTCTTGGTCCGAGGTTGGTTCATTTGGCTCTGTTTGTGGTTCATCTATTGTTGATGACTGTGTCGTTGGTTCTTTCGGTTCAACTTGCTCGTTTGTCGTACAACCGGCTAACATGAACGTCAAGGCGCCGCAAACCATCAAGATTGATGGATAACGCATGCGATCTTCCCCTTTCTAGATAACAAAAAGTACCGTCAAGATATGATACCATACTGACGGTACGAAGACAGAAGATTCTTAGACAGGATTCATGACGTTCATATACATGTCATGCCATTTTGGGAATTCCCGATCAAGGCGAATCGGTTTAAAATCTCCCCGTTTGACGACCACATGAGTTGTCTTGGCGGTGCCAACGAGTTCCCCGGCTTGGTTCGTTAACTCGTACCCATAAATCGTTCTGATTTTCGAGTACTGATCAACCCAGACACGGACATGAACCGTATCACCAAATGTGACGCTTCGCTTGTAGTCCATAGAAACGTTCGTCACGGGTGAAACGAATCCTGCCTCTTCCATGTCTTTGTATTCGACACCGAGTTGACGCAACAGTTCGGTGCGAGCTATTTCTAAATAAACTAAATAGTTGGCATGATAGACGATTCCCATCATGTCCGTTTCTTGATATCTTACTGGGATTTGAATCGTGTGCATTGAATCATCCTTCTTTCCTACCAATAGTGTATTATAGTTTACTCTTAATATCTACTACTAATAATTGTTGGAGTGACGTCTCGTTCTCTTCCTCCGACATGAGTCGATATGATTGACGAGCAATTGACTCATCAATGACGGACAAGGCAGTCCGTGCATTCGCGTGTTTGATTTCACCTAATCGTGTCGATAACGCATCCATCGCTTCCTCATCTATGACGTAGCCAAATTGATTTGCGTAGTTCGTTGCGATTTCCACTAACTGTTCTTGCGAATAATCCTCAAAATGAATCGTGCGTTTCATACGACTACTTAATCCTGGATTGGACTCAATCAACCGTCGCATTGGGCCTTCATATCCCGCAAGGACGACAACAAGATTCTCTCCATGTTTTGGCATCTCATCCACAAGTGTATCGATTGCTTCTCGGCCGTAGTCGTTCGCTCCCCCATTAAGGCTATACGCCTCGTCAATGAGCAGTACACCACCGAGTGCGTCACGAATCGCCGCTTTGGTTTTTTGAGCGGTCTGCCCCACATAACCACTGACCAAGTCCGCTCGGCTGACGACGTTGACATGCCCACGCTTCAAATAACCTGTACGCTTCAGCATTTGGGCGTACAGATATGCAAAAGTTGTTTTTCCTGTACCACTATTTCCAGTGAGTGTCATATGGAGCTGGACCGGCGCCGTCTTCAAACCGAGCGCTTTACGTTTCTTTTGCACATTCACGAGTGCTTCAATCTCCGCTAACTGTGCTTTAGCTTCTTCCATACCGACCAAATCGTCTAGCGATACTGAGTGTGAATCATCTATCGGTTGATCAAAGTCTTCTTCGTGCAAGAGCGCCATTTCATCTAAAGGAGCATCCGCACCAAAACGAGAACCCTTCTTAAACATCGCATCGAGTAAAATGTTATGAACCGTTCGCGCGTTCCCAAACGTCGAATCGACTCGTTCGCGGTCAATCCGCGTTAGAAGTGCACGTTTCGCCTCTTCCGTTAACACGTAATTGTTTTCCTGTGCCACCTTTTCTCCAATAGCAACTAATTCCTCATCCCGATAGTTTGGTAGCTCATAATGATTTGATTCTGGGAATCGTGAGCGTAAACCTGGGTTTGCGAGTAGGAAATGGCGCATTTCTTCTGGATAACCGGCAAGGATGACGACAAACTTCCCAGCATATTCGCCACTTGTCATCGCTGCGACGAGCGTATCGATTGCCGCTTGTCCGTAATCGCTTCCGCTCGCATCTTGGCGTTTTAACGCGTATGCCTCGTCGATGAACAAAACGCCACCTTCTGCCTCTTTCACCTTATTCATCACTTGTTCTTCCGTTTGCCCGACGTACGCCCCGACGAGGCTCGAGCGATCTGCCTCGACGAGATCCGGACGACTAAGCAAACCAAGCTCGAAATAGATTTCTGCCATAAGTCGAGCAAGCGTCGTCTTCCCGGTCCCAGGATTACCCGTAAACACGAGATGGAGGGAGGGTTGGTGCTTTGATGAGAACCCTGCTTTTTCACGTTCCTTTTGGAAGAGAAGGAAACGATACCACGCCTTTACACGATCTTTTATATCGTCAAGACCGATCATTTCCTCGAGTGATTCGATTGCGCTCGAACGCGTCTCGCTCTTACGCTCCGGCAACAACTGACAGATTGTATCGAGTCGCTCCTTGACGAGCACAACACGTTCACCGAAGCGACGAAACGCTTCTCGACTGAAGTAATTTCCTTGCATCGATGCGAGCAGAGATGCCGTATCATCTTCTAAAGACGCGACCTCCTGCATCGCCTCGATGATGGCTTCAAAGATTTTCTCGAGTTGTCCCCGCCATTCAGAGTCGCGTAAATCAGACTTCGCCGCTTCCACCTCATCATGCAGTTGGTCAAGTTGGTCGAGTAACGCAGATGTTTTGGACTCGTACTCTGTCAAAATTTGTACTTTCATCGAGGCATAATCCGCTTCGCGAAGTGTCGGCCAATCGATTTGAAGTGCTTGCTTCGAACGCCGCAATTGCTCATTCAATTGAAATAGACGTAATTCAGGGGGCAACGCATTCATCGACTCCAACTCTTTTATCCAGCGGTTCAATAACGGGTCCATCGATTCCTTCTGCTCGAGTCGATGCGTAGCGAGCAAGGTCAATGAACGAATCAACTCCTCCTCATGTCCAGTCGCACGTGACCAGTGCGCGTAGGATAAGAGCGCCGCCTCATTGATCTTTTCTCCAGCTTCCCAGTTCGTCAAATCCGTTTGAACTTGTTCAACTTGAATTTGTTTCATCCTGTTCTCCCTTTCAGACGACAAGGGAGCCGACATGACGTCTGCTCCCCATCGGATTATCTTGATTCAAAAGATGTCATCCGAATCGAATGGAACAACTTCCCGTTATTCCGCGATTCTGCCGCTAGCAAAATCCGTTCGTTCGCATCAACATAATATGTGACTGTCTCTTTATTCTCTTCTTCACTGAAAATAGATGGATAATTTTCAATCCATTCTTCCGGAACCGTTTCAGCCGATTCAGATTTTACATACGCTTGTGCGGTTCGACCGACCAAGTTCGTCTCACCTTCACTCGATCCGAGCGTGCCATCATCTAACCATTTACGAATCTGTTCGTTCGTGGCACGTGACAAGAAAGGATGTGGTGCGACTGCTCCCGAATTGGTCTCTTGTCGCAGGACTTCTTCTCCATCTGGATTAAACTCCAAATACGTCTCTCCGTCCCATTCCGCTTTTGCGCCCACGTTTGGGCCCGTCACGACTTCAGAGACGAAATGTCCGTTTTCATCATACGTGACGAGATATTCTCGTTCTTCGAGTGTTTCTCCTTCTTTCGGAAGTTTACGCTCTTGGTACCCAATTACGACATTCGAGTAGAAAGGCTCAACCTGTTCTGTCTCTTCACCATTCAAATTCATGAGTACGTAAAAATTATAAGCGAGCAATGCTCCGATAATGAGGATGCCGGCCAAAATGACCCAGCTCAACCGTTTTTTTATCTGTTGTTTCATCGCCTATCCTCCTCGTTTCTTCACTTACTATCCTACACTAGCTAAGAGGACAAGCAAAATATTTTTGACTGAAAAAAGGGTCTCGTATGAGACCCTTCCGGATTATCCTAATTTATCTTCATCTTTCTTTTGTGCCTCTAACCATTTATCTCGCTCATCTGGTTCATCGGCCAAGTCTTTGAACAAGGCGACAATCATAAAGACGAGAACGAAGATGAATGGGAAGGCTGCGAGAATTGCTACGGCTTGCAGGGCATCTAGTCCACCTGCGTATAGAAGCACAGCTGCGATTGATGATTGAATGACACCCCACGTCATTTTAATGCCCATCGGAGGAACGAGCTTCCCATTCGATGTAAGCATCCCGAGTACGTATGTCGCAGAGTCGGCAGACGTAATAAAGAATGTCGAGATCAAGAAGATGGCAACAATACTGAGTACTGTCCCAAAACCACCGAACGTATCAAACAATGCGAAGAGTCCGACCTCTGTCCCGATTTCGTTCACTTGACCAATCAAGTCGTATCCACCGAACAAGTCAGCCCAGATTGCTGAACCGCCGAAAACGGAGAACCATAAGAGCCCGAATGATGTTGGGACGAGCAGGATTCCGATGATAAACTCACGAATTGTCCGACCTTTCGATACGCGTGCGATAAATGTTCCGACGAATGGTGACCAAGAAATCCACCAAGCCCAATAGAAAATTGTCCAGCCGTTGATCCATTCACGTTCAACCGGTTCGAACGCAGCTGTACGGAAACTCATACCAGGAAGTTGTTGCAAGTATGTTCCGACGGTTTGTGTGAATAAGTCGAAAATAAATGCTGTCGGTCCGGCGAACATCGTCGCGACGAGTAAAACGATTGCCAAGAAAATGTTCGTATTACTCAAGATACGAATCCCTTTATCAAGGCCGGTAGAAGCACTGATCATATAAAGCACCGTTACGACGGCGATGATGATCAACTGTGTCACGAAGGCGTTCGGCACCCCAGGGATGAGATAATGAAGACCACCGGCAATCTGTTGAGCACCAAAACCGAGTGAAGTCGCCACCCCAAATGCCGTCGCAATGACTGCAAGAATATCGACCGTTTGTTTCACAGGTTTTTCGTAGCGGTTGTGGACGAGCGAACCGATTGTTTCCCCAATCGTCGCAGGGCGTCCTTTTCTGAATGTTGAGTAAGCGATGGCAAGTGCGATCATGGCATAGATTGCCCACGGGTGGAAGCCCCAGTGGAAGAAGGCATAGCGCATCGCTGTCCGTGCGTCTCCTTCAGGTGTCAATGAAGAGAAAGGTGGCGAATGGAAGTGGAGCAATGGCTCTGCTGCTCCCCAGAAGATGAGCCCAATCCCCATTCCCGCACTGAATAACATGGCGAACCATGACATGTAACTAAACTCAGGTCGGTCCGTATCTTTACCAAGACGAATCGAACCGTATCGAGAGAAGATTAAAAAGATGGCAACGAGTAAGAATCCGGTCGCACTTAATAAGTAAAACCAGCCCATCCCGTTCGATAGCCAACCTTGTAACGTGCTCGTCACGTTCAATAAACTAGCATTTCCGAGAAGACTTTCGGGAAATAATCCCCAGATTGTGAATAATCCCGTTATGATTGCAGATATGACGAATACAGGCGTCACACGGCTTTTCCGTTCCATAAAAATCACTCCTATTTAATTTTCTATTTTCATATACGTTTTCCACCCTAACATACTTTTTAAACAAGTCTCAACCCTAACTGTCCATAAATGTGTCATTTACCGCAAAATAGATAGGTGTCTTGTCAAGAAGTCGTCTCTTTTGGTTCAAGTGAGACAATCAACGTTTCATCCACCACATAGTACGGTCTTTTTGGCAATGTCTTAAGGTAGCCGCCATCACGGAGCCGGGTCAAATCTAATTGCAATGCGTCTTGAAATTTACGAAGTGGTAGTTTCTTTTCTTGGTCCATGTAAAGGTCTAGAGCACGTTGCACTTGGTCCATCTCATAAATGACATCACGTTCTTCTTCCGGAACGATATGAAACGTCTCCTTAGACATATAGAAGCGTTGTTTCGGTACCCCGGACAAATGATGTTTCAATCGCTTGGTGTCAATTTCTTGCGTGTCATCGAGTAAGACCGTACGATTGACGCCTTTTGGCAACGTCTGTTCATATTCGTGAATCGCATGACGCAATTCAGGTAAAGTGATGTCGATTTCCCGATCAGGTTCTACCTCTTTTTGCTGTGTCAATCGTTTCCACCAACTCTTGCCCTTATTTTCTTCCCGCACCATAAGCACACCCCTCCCTGTCTTCCTGTTCCCGATTCTTTTAAAACTTTCACCATAAAATCGCATATTCATGAAAAAACCTTCCTTTTTTCAAAGGAAGGTTTGATCAGCGATTGTTTATTTGAGTTTGTTACGGAGAACCATCTGTAAGATTCCACCGTGACGGTAGTAATCAATTTCCACTTCCGAGTCGAAACGAGCGATGACTTTGAACTCTGTCACCGTTCCGTTTTCGTGTGTCGCTTTTGCGTTTAAGATATCGCGTGGACGAACAGACTCATCGACTTGGATATCGATTGCCTCCTCACCAGTCAATCCGAGTGACTCTGCTGATTCACCCTCTAAGAATTGAAGTGGAAGCACACCCATCATGACAAGGTTTGAACGGTGAATCCGCTCGAAACTTTGTGCGATGACCGCACGAATGCCAAGGAGGTTTGTTCCTTTCGCTGCCCAGTCACGAGATGATCCCATTCCGTAGTCGTTTCCAGCAAGGACGACAAGACCAGTACCTTGTTCTTTATACTTCATCGCTGCATCGTACATCGGCATGATCTCACCTGTTGGCCAGTAAGTCGTGAATCCACCTTCTGTACCTGGTGCGACTTGGTTACGGATACGGATGTTTGCAAACGTACCACGCATCATGACTTCATGGTTACCACGGCGTGATCCATATGAGTTGAAGTCGATCGGTTCTACTCCTTTTGAAAGTAGATATTGACCGGCTGGTGTCGTTTTCGAGAACGATCCAGCTGGCGAGATATGGTCAGTCGTGACCGAATCCGCGAACTTCCCGATGACGCGTAATCCATTTAATGCATGCACTTCCCCCGCTTCTGGTTCAAGTTGTTCGAAGAACGGTGGGTTTTGAATGTATGTCGACTCGTCTGAGAAGTCATACAAGTTACCTTCTGGTACGTCAAGCGCGTTCCAGCGTTCGTTACCAGTGAAGACTGTCTCATATTCTTTACGGAACGCTTCTGGTGAAACGACGTCTTGTACGACCATTTTGATTTCATCGTTTGATGGCCAGATGTCTTTGAAGTACACTTCATTTCCATCTTTGTCCGTACCGAACGAATCGTTCATGATGTCGAAGTTAACCGATCCCGCGAGTGCGTAAGCGACGACGAGTGGTGGTGACGCCAAGAAGTTCGCTTTCACGAGCGGGTGAACGCGTCCTTCAAAGTTACGGTTCCCAGAAAGGACAGAAGATACGAGCAAGTCGTTCTCCGTGATTGTTTCTTCGACTTCACGGTCAAGTGGACCCGAGTTTCCGATACATGTCGTACAGCCGTAACCGACTGTGTTGAAGCCGAGTTCGTCCAAGTAAGAAGTCAAGCCTGCTTTGTCGAGATAGTCCGTTACGACTTTCGAACCTGGTGCGAGTGATGTCTTCACGTATTTCGGAACAGTCAAGCCGCGCTCTACCGCTTTCTTCGCAACGAGTCCAGCACCGACCATAACGTAAGGGTTTGACGTGTTCGTACAGCTCGTGATCGCAGCAATCGCGACATCTCCCGTGCTCATGTCGACTGCTCCATCTTCATAGTTGACAGTTGCCTTCTTCTCGAGTTCCGAGCGGTCAAGTCCGAAACCACTGTTCCCAGCAGGAGCGCTTAAACTATCGATGAACGACGTTTGAACGTCTGAGAGGTTGATTCGGTCTTGCGGACGTTTCGGACCTGCAAGTGAAGGTTGAACTTTCGACAAGTCGAGCGTCAACACTTTCGTGAACGTCGGATCAGCTTGATCTGGCGTGTAGAAGAGGTCATTTGCTTTTGAGTATTCTTCAACGAGTGAAATCAATTCTTCAGAACGGCCGGTTGTACGCATATAGTTCAATGTTTCCGTATCGACTGGGAAGAATCCACATGTCGCACCGTATTCTGGAGCCATGTTTGCGATTGTCGCACGGTCTGAGAGTGGCATCGTGTGAAGCGATGGGCCGAAGAATTCAACGAATTTGCCGACAACTTTTTCATGACGGAGCATCTCTGTCACGACGAGGGCAACGTCTGTCGCTGTCACGCCTGGATTGACTTCACCGATGATTTTAACACCGACGACTTCTGGTACTGGGAAGTATGACGGTTGGCCGAGCATACTCGCTTCCGCCTCGATTCCTCCTACTCCCCAACCAAGGACACCAAGTCCGTTGATCATCGTTGTATGCGAATCTGTCCCGACGAGTGAATCCGGATACGCAACCGTACCTGCTGCATCGTCTTTCTCAAGGACGACAGATGCCAAGTACTCCAAGTTTACTTGGTGAACGATACCCGTTGCTGGTGGCACGGCACGGTAGTTGTCGAATGCCGTCTGAGCCCAACGTAAGAACTTATAACGCTCTTCGTTACGTTCGAATTCGATGTCCATGTTTTTCATCAATGCGCCTGCAAATCCGTACGCATCTACTTGAACAGAGTGGTCGACGACGAGATCGACAGGGATTTCTGGGTTGATTTTGTTCGGGTCTCCACCTAGGTCCGCCATCGCTTTACGAAGTGACGCGAGATCTACGACTGTCGGTACACCTGTGAAATCTTGAAGTACGACTCGTGCCGGCTTGAACGGTACGTCAATGTCTTTCGAGACGTCGGCAGTACCCCATTTTGCCAAGTTCTCGACATGTTCTTTTGTAATCGCGCGACCGTCTTGTTGACGGAGTACCGATTCGAGAAGAACGCGAATCGAGTAAGGTAAACGACTGATGTTCGTTAACCCTTCTTCTTCTAACTTTTTCAATCGATAAAAATCATACGATTGCCCGTTCGCCTCGAACGTTGTCCGAGATGCGAAGGCGTCTAAAACATTCGTCTGTTCCATTGCAATTTCCCCCTTTTTGAAAGCGCCGACCACACGACAATGCGTAATCGCTTACTTTTCACATATTTATCATAATACAAGTATAGCGTGACGTAAAATACATTCCGTCACAAATTAGTCATAAGTAAAACTTATCAATTCATTCAGAAAGGGATAAACGACAAAAAAACACCTCAAAACTGAGGTGTTTACAAATTATTCTTCTGTTCCAATCTCTTCGTTGACATCAAGTGCCTCGACGAGCGTCAAATCGTCTGCATGACGTTCAGCGAACCGCTCATACGTGAACTCGTTCGCGAAAAGGAAAACTGGACGTTCCCAACGGTCTGTAACGAGCATGTTCCGTGAGTCCTGGAAAGGTTTCAACGCTTTCAATTCCTTGTCCTTTACCCAACGTGCAACGCTGTACGATACAGGTTCCATCCGGATGTCTACGCCATATTCATTGTTCAAACGATATTCAAACACTTCGAACTGGAGTTGGCCGACCGCACCGAGATAAATCTCATTGTATTCGTTGCGATAAACTTGGATTGCCCCTTCTTGCGCGAGTTGCTCTACACCTTTGTGGAAGTGTTTCGACTTGAGCGAGTTGACAGGCGACACACGCATAAACAACTCAGGTGGGAAAGTCGGCAATGCTTCAAAGGCGATCTTTTGCTTCGATGTCGTGATCGTATCCCCGATTTGATACGTACCTGAGTCATAGATCCCGATGACATCTCCTGCGAACGCTTGGTCGACCGTTTCACGATCGTTGGCCATCAGTTGTGTAGACTGGCTCAATTTGATTTTCTTACCAGTCCGGGTAAGCGTGACGTCCATTCCACGCTCGAACACACCTGAACAGATGCGGACGAATGCAATCCGGTCACGGTGAGCCGGGTTCATGTTGGCTTGAATCTTAAAGACGAACCCACTGAAGTCTTCTGATGTCGGATTGATTGGGCCTACGTTCGATTTACGGGCTTCTGGAGCTGGAGACATCTCCAAATAATGGTTCAAGAACGCAGTCACACCGAAGTCAACGAGTGCCGTCCCGAAGAATACAGGCGTCAACTTACCGCTCTGAATCGCCTCTACATCAATCTCGTTCCCCGCTCCGTCGAGAAGGTCAATCTCATCGCGAAGATTCGTCAAGTTTTCTTCAGAGAGATGATCAGCGAGCACCGGGTCGTTTACCCCGTCCTCACTTAATTGAAGGGTTGACTTGTCTCCGCGGAACAAATGAACTTCATTTTTCATCCGATCATAGACCCCTTCGAACTGCATCCCACTCCCGATCGGCCATGTGATGGCAACGGAAGGCATGCCGAGTACTTCCTCAAGTTCTTCCATCAATTCGAGCGGGTCTTTTGCCTGACGGTCCAATTTGTTCATGAACGTAAAGATTGGAATACCGCGCATCCGACACACTTGGAAAAGTTTTTTCGTCTGCGTCTCGATCCCTTTAGCTGCATCGATGACCATGACCGCGCTGTCGACCGATGTCAATACGCGGTATGTGTCTTCACCAAAGTCATTGTGACCTGGTGTATCCATGATTGATACGACTTTATCTTGATAGATGAATTGCATGACAGACGATGTAACCGAGATTCCACGCTGCTTCTCAATTTCCATCCAGTCTGACTTCGCATGTTTTGAATTTTTACGCGCTTTGACGGTACCGGCTTCACGAATCGCGCCACCGTGCAAAAGTAATTTCTCTGTTAATGTCGTCTTACCCGCATCCGGGTGAGAGATGATCCCGAATATTCGGCGTCTCTCGACTTCTTGTTTCAATTGGCTCATATGTGATAGACCTTTCCTTTCTCGACTCACTTCATGCTTATTCTCGTAGCAACGCTATCTATTCTAACGAAATCGGTTGAGTTCGTCTATCCTAACGAGACGTGCTCCTTTTGCAAATGGATTCTTTTTTGTATACTAACGATGATAGCAAGTGAATGTATAGAACGGGGGAAAGATGATGCCAGAAAACTTGATGATGTATTTCATTGTATTCTGGGGATTCGTCATGATTGGACTCATGACGATTGGCGGATACTTCATGTTTCGTAAGTTTTTAAAACGAATGCCGAAAGAAGACGGACGTTCCCTTCTAGACATTGAAGACGACTATATAGAGAGAACACGACACCTATGGACGCCAGAGACACGGACGTTATTAGACCGACTCGTCTCACCGGTTCCAGAACTGTTTCGTGACGTCGCCATCCGAAAAATCGCTGGTAAGATCGGCCAGTTTGCGCTCGAATCGCGCGCGAAAAAAATGACGACCGAACTCGTGGTGAAAGGGTATATTGCCGCAACGCCGAAACGAGACCATAAGTTTTTAAAGAAAGCACTAGCCGAGGAACAAATCGACTGGACGCCTTACGAGCACTATTTTCAGCAATAGACTCTATCCGACCTGGGTAGAGTTTTTTATTTGTCGAATTGTGCTTTTTGCCTATTGGGTCAAAAGTACCTTTTCTCAAACTATTTACTTTTCAAACATAACGTTCAATTTTTAGACAATATTGAAAACGCTTACAATAAATTGGTATGACCAATATTACAATAATGTTGAAGGATTCGACATGAAAAAAAAGGCATGACTCCTCTCATTTTTACATCGCATAATGGATTTATCTTACAGCTTAGGAGGGATTGTATGCATGACGTGACGCAAGTTGCACAAACAACCAGTAGTCATTCCGCTCAGTCGATCACAGAGCACGAAACGTTCCATCGATTGATGCGTGAAAAAAATCGATTCATCGTTCCAGCTATCATCTTCTCACTCATTTTTTATTTCACACTCCCCGTTTTAACAAGTTATACGACCATTTTGAATACGCCACTCGTCGGAGACATCACTTGGGCATGGGCGTTCGCCTTCTCCCAATTTATTATGACGTGGACATTATGCGTACTCTATAGTCGACGTGCCCGCCGGTTTGATGCACTCGTGAGACAATTGAAAGAAGAGGTGAAATCATGAACTGGACAGCGATTGCCCTTTTTACTGCCATTGTCGGTCTCACCCTTGTCATTACATACTTCGCAGCAAGAAAAACGAAAACCGCCAGTGATTTCTACACGGCTGATGGTGGGTTGACTGGTTTCCAAAACGGTCTCGCGATTGCAGGCGACTATATGTCTGCCGCTTCTTTCTTAGGGATTGCAGGTATGATTGCGCTAGCTGGATTTGATGGCTTTTTCTATTCCATCGGATTCCTCGTGGCTTATCTCGTCGTCCTCTATCTCGTCGCGGAGCCGCTCCGCAACCTTGGAAAGTATACGATGGCCGATATGATCGCAGCACGCTTCAACAAACCACGCGTGCGTGGCGTCGCGGCGATGAATGCGATTGTCATCTCCATCTTTTATATGATTGCCCAGCTCGTAGGTGCTGGTGCTTTGATCGAGCTGTTGCTCGGTATCCCATATACGACGAGTGTCGTCGTTGTCGGTATATTGATGACGGTCTATGTCGTGTTCGGCGGTATGACAGCGACATCATGGGTACAGATCACAAAAGCCGTCTTATTGATGATTGGTACGGCCATCATCTCGTTCCTCGTATTCGCACGGTTTGATTTCTCGATCACAACAATGTTCAAAGAAGTGAGCAAAGCGACACCGCTTGGTAGTGACTTTCTGAACCCAGGAAACAAGTTCAAGCTCCCGCTTGATACGATTTCGTTAAATATGGCGCTTGTTCTTGGTACAGCTGGTCTCCCACACATTTTGATTCGCTTCTTCACCGTCAAAGATGCACCGACCGCGAGACAGTCGGTAGTGTATGCGACATGGATCATCGGTGCCTTCTATATTTTGACAATCTTTTTAGGTTTCGGGGCAGCAGCTTTCGTTGGACGTGATGCCATTCTCGCTGCGAACCCTGCAGGTAACATGGCCGCTCCTCTCCTCGCGCAAGTACTCGGTGGCGATCTCTTGTTCGCTTTCGTAGCAGCAATCGCATTTGCGACTATTCTTGCTGTCGTCGCCGGGCTCGTTTTATCGGCCGCTTCTGCTTTTGCTCATGACTTCTATGGTCATATCATTCGTAAAGGGGAAGCAACAGAGAAGGAGCAAGTGAAAGCCGCTCGTATCGCCTCTGTTGCAGTCGCCCTCGTCTCGATGGGACTTGCATTCTTTGCTCAATCGATGAACGTGGCGTTTCTCGTATCACTCGCATTTGCTGTTGCGGCAAGTGCGAACTTACCGGTCATTCTCTTCACGATCTTCTGGAGACGGTTCAATACTGGTGGAGCAATCTGGGGAATGGTCGTCGGGTTGTTCTCTTCTTTAATCTTGGTCGCACTTAGTCCGAACCTGTGGGCACCAGACGGCTCAGCCATTTTCATTGGAGAAGCGCTCTTCCCACTCTCGAACCCAGGAATCGTCTCGATTCCACTCGGGTTCATTGCAGCCATCATCGGTACGCTCGTCACGAAGTCCGATGAAGTTGCAGGAAACTACGAACGTATTCTCGTCAAAGCAAACACTGGAATCGATGCGGAGACGGAAGTGGCCGTCACAAAAGAATCGTAAACAAAAATGGAGTGGCCATGAGCCACTCCATTTTTACGTGATTGCAATCCGTTTATATTTTTGATACATCGCAATCCGCCAAGGAACGATCATCCCCCAGGCAATCAAGTAGAACAACCCACCTGTAGAGAAGATATCGACTTCATGCCCGACCCAAACTTTCATCGCTGTACGAATCGCGAGTAGCGCGAATACGACGATAAAAAATGCTTTCGAGCGTGACAGATACACTTCTCCATCCCGCTTTTCAAAGTTTGACGTTTTGATGAGGAACAGACTAAAGATTAGTCCTACCGCTAACGCCTCAAGCACTTCGAACCATGACAAACGAAATGCAGGAATCAAAAATTGAATCATCCCGGTCGTCATGGCAAGTGGTGGAATTAAGATTTTTTTTGCATTTGTCGGTTTCGCTGATGCTTTCACACGAACGAAACTCGCCACGATCCCCATCAATAATGCAATGAGAGTCGACCCCCATAACATTGACATCTCGGTCAACCCCTTAAAATCCGGTGAATCCGACAAGCTCGCTCATCCAAGCAGCGAACCGGTTCATTCCGTCAAAATATAATAATACGCCGAATGCCATCATCAAATAGCCTCCGACTTTTGCAACTTTCGCACTGTTTCGTGCTAAGTACTTGATTTTGCCAACAAACGCGACCATCACTAAAAACGGAATCGCGAAACCGATGACATACGCCAACATGTAGCCGAGACCTTGACTCGGGTTAGTCGCGGCAAGTGCAATCACACCAGCTAAAATTGGACCCGTACACGGTGTCCACCCCGCAGCAAAGCCAATTCCGATTAATACGGTCCCAAAATATCCACTCTTCCGTTCGCCGATATCCATTTTCTTCTCGCGCATCATAAACTGCGGTTGCCATAGACCTGCCAAAAAGACGCCGAACACGAAAATTAAAATGGCGCCAAACATCCGCAAACTATCTTTATATTGGATGAATACATCAGCAATTAACGAGGTCGATAATCCGAGCACGAGGAAAACGATTGAAAAGCCGAACAAGAACGAAAACGTGTGGAACCAAGCTGTACGCTGTTTCAATCCTTCATTTTTTAATTCAGATACGGAAACCCCTGTAATATACGAGAGAAACACCGGATATAACGGGAGCGTACATGGTGACAAAAACGATAAGACGCCCGCCCCAAATGCGAGCCATAATGTGACTTCCATGACGATTTCCACCTTTCACGACCATTATAGCGAAAACCTATTTAAATTGCTCGAATCTTTTCTTTCGAAATGAAACATCATTTTGTAATTTTTGAAATGGAAATGAAACTTGTCATCTGTAAACGTAGGTGCTAAGATTTGGATATTCTAGTTCGCAAAATTCTAATTTACATGATGGGGGAACGAACGTGGCAGTCACCGCAGCAGATACACTACACCAGGCCATTGAACAGAAACGTGATGAACTGTATAAAATCGCGTCAACACACACTTGGACCTCACCAGAAGTCATTTTGGTCAGTCAAGAACTTGACTCTCTCATTACACGTCACGTCCTATCAAAGCATAAAAAAGATCAGCATTCGAATTAACCTTGATGGCTCGTCACTTATGGTGACGAGCTTTTTTTCCATGGAAAAAGGACACCCCAATAGGTATCCTTTCCAATTCAAGACATCAGACGTTGCCCCGACTGCAATTCGTACATTTTTTTGTATAGACCATTTTGTTTTAATAATTGTTGATGATTGCCACGCTCCACGATTTCTCCACGGTGCAACACCAGAATCAAGTCAGAATCTTGAATCGTTGATAGCCGGTGAGCGATTGCAATCGTAGTACGGCCACGGCGCATCCGGTCGAGCGCGATCTGTACACGTTCTTCCGTTTCTGTATCGATTGAACTCGTTGCCTCATCAAGGATGAGTACTTTTGGATTACGGGCAACAGTCCGGGCAAATGCGAGCAATTGCCGTTCGCCGCTCGAAAATGTCGCGCCACGCTCTCCGACGACGTGTCCATACCCCGCATCTAACTTCTCAATGAACGTGTGTGCCTGGACGAACTCGGCAGCTTCACGAGCACGTTCTGAATCGATGTTTGGATTGAATAGTTTCAGATTTTCTTCAATCGTCCCGGTGAATAAAAAGGGATCCTGCAATACGAGTCCGACCTGTTGACGAAGTTCTTGCTCTTCAAATTGCTCGAGCGGCTGTCCATCAATCGTGATTCGACCAGTTCCATACGGATAAAAGCGGGTCAAAAGGTTGATGATTGAACTTTTCCCACTTCCGGTGTGTCCAACGAGCGCGACCGTCTCACCAGGTTTTGCAACGAATGAAATCTGTTTCAATACGTCGACTTCTCCGTCGTAGCTAAATGTCACATCCTCGAATCGCACTTCTCCTTCTGTAACCTTTGCCTCGCCCGGCATCTGTTTCCCTGGAGCGGGTTCATCCGTATCTAAGATTTTAAAGACCCGGTCCGCCGAGACGACGGCTTGTTGGAACTCACTCAATCGCTGCATAATATCGAGGACAGGTCGGAAGATCCGTTCAATGTAACTGATGAACGCGTAGACGACCCCGACCTGAACTTGTTCACTCATCGAGAGCACCCCGTAATATCCAAGCAACCCAATGATTGAGAAAGCAAGAAGGAGTTCGATGATTGGTCGTAGCAACATGCTGTCGAGCTTTAAGTTACGATATCGTGCCTCTTGGTGCGCCTCATTCGTCTCTTCAAACTGACGAATGAGCCGCTCTTCTTGACGAAACTGTTGGATAATCCCCATGCCGTTGATTGATTCGTTCAACTGGGCGTTTAGCTGTGACAACAGGTCTCTCACTTGCGCGAAATATTTCGTTGAGAAACGACGATATGCCCAAATGATGAGCCAGAAGAGCGGCAATAAGACGAGTCCCATCGTCGCAAGCGGCGGTTCTAATATGTATAGGAAAATATACGTCCCAATCAATTGAACAGCCGACTGCACGAACGTACTCATCACTCCGACATACAGTTCTTTTACTGCCTCCGTATCATTGGTGATTCTTGATACGAGGACGCCCGCTGGTGTTCGATCAAAATAAGCGAGCCGCATCCCCATGACGTGGCGGAAAATATCCATTCGTATGTTTTGAACAATCTTCAATGCAATCTTCTGGAATGAGATGGATTGCAGATAGTCAAATAGGATCGCCGATAAGTGAAGAACCATATAGACCGTGAAGAGTGCAATGACCCAGTTCGTCGGGTAGACACCGGGAGTGACAAATTCATCGATGAATACTTTGATTAAAAAAGGACCAGCCAACTTAGCACCTGTCGCAATTAATAGAAAAACGAAGGCGACACTGAGTGACTTTCCGTAACGCTTCGCATAGCTGAGTAACCGTTTGATGACTTCCCATTCTTGAACATCATGCTTCATCATGTCCACCCCCTTCTACAATCGCTTCAAGTTGTTGGCGATCATACGTTTCACGATACCAACCTGCTTCTCGAAGCAATTCGTCGTGACGCCCCCTCTGTACGATTTTCCCATCTTCGATCACAAGGACCTCATCCGAGTGTTCCACGGCAGAGAGGCGATGCGCAACGATGACACGAGCTTGATCAGGATTTCCGACACGGAAGTGTTCGATGATGGACTCTTCCGTCTTCGCATCTACGGCAGATAGCGCATCATCTAAGATTAAGACATCCGCTTCAGTCATGAGCGCACGCGCAATGGATATACGTTGTTTCTGTCCACCTGACAAGGTCACTCCACGTTCCCCAACGAGTGTCGCATACCCTTCCGGGAGACGGACGATATCTTCATGCACCTCAGCGACTTTGGCCGCCTCGATGATTTCCTCCATGCTCGCCTCAGGTCTTCCGAAAGCGATGTTGTTCGCAATCGAATCCGAGAATAAGAAATGGTCTTGTGGCACGACCGCAATTTTGTCCATTAACAGTGATTTTTTCACTTGGCGGATATTGATGCCTCCGATTTTAATCTTTCCATCTTTTACGTCATACTCACGGGTCAACAGACGGACAATCGTCGTCTTACCTGAACCTGTCCTTCCAACAATCCCGATTGTCTTCCCACGCTCAATCCGAAAATGGACATCATGGAGTACAACGGTATCGTCATACGTAAAGTTTCGCACATCGACTTCCACCTCTGAGTGTGCAAGTGTCGTCGCGGCCATCCGGTCATCTTGAATCTCTGGTTTGACGGCGAGCATTCGTTCAATCCGGTCGTACGACGCCCGTCCACGCTCGACAATGTTGAAGAGCCATCCAAAAGCTAACATCGGCCATGTCAATAGTGCCAAATAGGCAGTGAAGCTTACAATTTGTCCGATTGTCAATTCACCTTGTTCAATCAAGACCGCCCCATAGCCAACTGAGAGGATATACGACAAACCGACAATACCAAAGATAGTTGGATCATACAGGGCATCAATTTTGGCAACCCGTACGTTTTTTGCCATGACCTCACTCGATAAGTTCTCGAACGAGTCTACGTCTCGTTCGACTTCCCCGGTCGACTTCAAGACACGAACCCCACTCACACTTTCCTGTACTTTGTCATTCAATTCTGAAAATGCCGCTTGGGCGACCCCAAATCGGCTATGTAACATCTTCCCATATCGCGTTGTCAGAGCGACCATGATCGGGAGTGGGAGCAAAGCGACGAGCGTGAGCTTCCAACTGATTGTTGTAATCATCGTGATGATGACGAACGTTCCAAGTGTCACGCTATCGACAAGTGTTAAAATCCCTGCCCCTGCCGTCATGGATACGGCTTGTACATCATTTGTTGCGTGAGCCATCAGGTCGCCGACACGTGACTTTTTGTAAAATCGTTGATCAAGATCTGTAAAGTGCCGATACAGTTGGCTTCGAAGCATTCTCCCTAGTCGAATTGAAGCGCCGAAGATAAAATAGCGCCAAAAGAAGCGGGCAACATAATTTCCGATTCCGACGGCAGCCAGACCGCCTAGTAACATCCAAAGCGTGTTCGACGAAAGTGAACCACGGTTGATCTCATCTACGATCCGACCGATGATGCGCGGTGGAATTAATTCTAATCCCGCCACGAATACGAGTAAGACGATGCCAAGTGCATACGTCCTCCACTCGAGACGTAAAAACCAAGATAATTGTTTAAATACACGAATGTGAAACGCCCCCTTTGTCTTTACATGAAGATTATTCATTAATCGTAGCGAAAGTTTGTTCGATTGTCTAACAAAAAGAGGAAGCAAAAAAGCACTTCGGAGACCGAAGTGCTTTCATGACTGATTATGATTTCTTTTCGTTTTTCATCTGCACGTTCATGGCGCGCATCACTTGGTTGACTTTCTTCTGTGATGGCTTTTGACCCATTTGCATCATCAACGTACGAATCATATCTTCATTGATTGGCGGGTTCTGTTCAAGGTAGTTCATCATGTATTTACGCGCAATGAAGAATCCGATCGCGATACCCCCGATGAGTGCTGCCACGACAAGAAGAATCCAGAATAATGTACTCAAGGCTTTACCTCCTCTACCATATGAAACATCGTTTTTTACTATACACTAAATTGAACAACTTCGCTAGTCGTGCAGAAAAAAAGTGACGGCCAAATGAGCGGCCGCCACAACATTCTAGCATTCGATTAAAGTGATTTCACTGCATTGACGACGTTGTCGACTGACATCCCGTATTCTTTCATAAGAAGGTCTCCAGGTGCAGATGCCCCGAACTTGTCGATTCCGAGTACTTTTCCACCGAATCCTACATATTTGTACCATCCAAGTGTCGCACCCGCTTCAAGTGATACACGCTTCGTGATTGAAGATGGAAGGACAGATTCTTTATATTCAGCAGATTGAGCTTCAAAGAGTTCCCATGATGGCATTGAAACAACTGCCGCATTCACACCTTCTGACGCGAGCTGTTCACGCGCTTCGACGAGGACGTGTACTTCCGAACCTGTTCCGAGTAAGAGGACGTCTGCATCTTTCGATTCTCCTGCAACGACATATGCTCCTTTTCCTGCCGTTTCAATCGATGTGCCTTCAAGCTCAGGCAACGCTTGACGAGTCAAGACAAGAAGTGACGGTGTCGTTTTCGATGTCACAGCTTGTTTCCAAGCAGCAATCGTTTCTTTACCGTCTGCCGGGCGAAGAACAGAGAGGTTTGGCATCGCACGGAAGCTCATCAAGTGTTCAACCGGCTCGTGTGTCGGACCATCTTCACCGACTGCGATTGAGTCGTGCGTCAAGATGAACGTCGATGGGAGTCCCATGAGTGCAGCAAGACGGACTGCCGGGCGAAGGTAATCCGAGAAGACGAAGAATGTCGCACCGTAAGGAAGTACGCCACCGTGAAGTGCCATTCCGTTTACAGCTGCCGCCATTGCGAACTCACGAACACCGAACCAGATGTTACGTCCAGCTGGATCTTCATCGAAGTCCACTGCACCCTTAATCATCGAGTTGTTTGAACCGGCAAGGTCAGCCGATCCACCGAAGAGTGTCGGTACTGCTTTTGCGATTGCGTTCAACACTTCACCGCTCGTTTGACGTGTTGCTTTTTTCGAACCGATTTCGAATGTCGGCAACTCACTGTCCCAACCTTCAGGAAGTTCGTTGTTCATCGCACGCTCGAACTGTGCACCGAGTTCTGGGTGTGCCGATTTATATGCTTCTACGAGTTCGTTCCAGTCTGACTCGTATTTTGCGCCAGGCTCGACAACTTTCTCGTTGAACAAGTCGTATACTTCGTTCGGCACGTAGAACGATTCGCCTTCCCATTTATAGAACTGTTTCGTCAATTCGATTTCAGCGTCTCCGAGTGGTGCACCGTGTGAGGCTGATTTCCCTGACTTGTTCGGTGAACCGAATCCGATGACCGTTTTCACTTCAATCAATGTTGGTTTTGACGTCTCAGCTTTCGCTGCGTCGATTGCTTTTGCGATTGAATCGATATCTGTTCCGTCTTCAACACGAATGACTTGCCATCCGTATGCGTTGAAACGGTCTTCTACGCTTTCAGAGAACGACTTGTGAAGATCGCCATCGAGCGAGATATCATTTGAATCGTAAAGCACGACAAGTTTACCGAGCTTCAAGTGACCAGCGAGTGATGCTGCTTCCGCTGAAACACCTTCCATCAAATCTCCATCTCCGCAAATCCCGAACGTGTAGTGGTCAACGACGTTGAACTCGTCGCGGTTGTAAGTCGCTTCTAAATGCTTCTCTGCCATGGCCATCCCGACAGCCATCGCAATCCCTTGTCCAAGCGGTCCCGTCGTCGCATCTACACCAGCCGTATGACGGTACTCTGGGTGACCAGGAGTCTTCGAGTCCATTTGACGGAATGATTTAAGGTCGTCCATCGACAAATCATATCCAGACAAGTGAAGGAGCGAATACAAGAGCATCGATCCGTGGCCTGCCGAAAGTACGAAACGGTCACGGTTGAACCAGTTCGGGTTTTTCGGGTTATGACGCATTTTGTCTGTCCAAAGTGTAAACGCCATAGGTGCAGCACCCATCGGCATCCCTGGGTGACCAGAGTTCGCTTTTTGGACCGCATCAATTGAGAGCGTCCGGATCGAGTTAATCGCTAATAATTCTTTAGTAGTTGTTTCCACTAATTTCATCCTCTCTGTGTTAAGAAGGTTTTCTACCCGTCATATTTTATCACACTCATTCGTGTGTCACAACTAATTAATTAGTATAACACATTCATTGAAATCGTTTCCTTCAATTGCATGAAATGAACCGAAATCCGTTCGTCTGATGAGCGTTCGTGTATAACAAAAATGCACATCCTATACGAAATAGGATGTGCATTCAGCATCACTCGCCACGATAGCGTTTTTGATCTTCTTTCAATTTCTCAGGCGTGACGTCGTTGCCATCTGGATCCACGACTTTCATGCCCATCATTTGCGACTTGAACGATTGACGGAACGCCTTCAAATATTCTTGGCGTAGGTTTTGTTGCTCGTTCATTTCATCTTGAGACAGTCCTTCTGTCTTCGCTTTGTTGGCGAGGAAATTGATTCGCTCCAATTGTCCTGGTGCTAACATCTGACTCGCCCCCTCTCTAGTGAATTTGTTCTTATACTTTACAAAATCAGAGAGGAAGAATCAAGTTTCAGCAACTGACTGGTGCTCGAGATACCGTCGATTCACGGTCGCTTTCGACACTTCATACCCGAATCCACGGAGCGTTGCCGCAATCTCGGCAAACGTCAACCCACGTTCGCGCAGTTGAATGATCTCTTCAATTGGTACTTCGATTCGATGTCGCCCACCTTGATCGTTGTTCTGAATGTTCCGTTGCGGATTGAATCCGTTGGCAACGGCACGACGCATCCCACGAGAAATTTTAGCGTTGTGAATTTTCCGCTGATATTCTTCAACGACACTGACAATCTCCAACACCATCTTCTCGGCATCGGAAACGACGTAGTCCGATGTCGATTGCATCGTCAACAACCGAACGTCGTGTTTCATTAATGTGTGCAAGATGGCAATCTTGGCATTTCCTCGCCCCAAGCGACTGTCGTCCGTGACAAGCACGGCGTCCAAATCAGACGTCGACACGTGGTCAAGTAAATCAAGCAAGCCCTTTCGATTCACCTCGTACCCACTTTCTTGTTCCGTGATGATATCTATGACTTCTGCCCCTAGTTGCGAAGCCAGTTGCTGTAATTCATCGACTTGCCGACTGAGTGATGTCTCTTGGGTGGACTTGTTCGTCGATACCCGACAATAGATGACGACTCGCATCGCATCACTCCCTTTCATCGCATTCATTCCTTACGATACACAGTTCGAGAACGGTACGCAATGATGAACGATCACTCAGCGGCATACCATTTTGTTTTACGTTCGTTATGCTCTTCTCGCTCCGCCATGATCTGTGCTTCGAGTGATTCTGCCTGGACATACGCGACCTCTTCTTCAATCGTGCGTTCCGATGTGACGACTGGTTCAACCGCTGCCGGTTCCCCCCGCATCTCTCCTGCCAAATAAAAAGCGAACATCCCGACCAAGAGCATTCCGACTAAAATGATTCCGTTGAGTGTATCTTTCATAATTGCATTGCCTCCTGTATAAGAATATATGTTCGTTAGAACGTTTGTTCGTTTATCTGTTCTCATCATAAAACAAGAACCCGTGTTCGGTCAACAGAAAATAACGAACGAATGTTTGTACGCTCATGTGTTCTTGTGTTACACTAGACACATAAAGAATAGGATGCGTTTGCAGGTTATTCGATTACATCGAGGTGAACATAATGAAAAAAATGTCAGCGCGACAACAACAGATTCTTGATTTCATCAAAGATGAAGTTCGAGCAAAGGGATATCCACCTTCTGTTCGTGAAATTGGAGAAGCCGTCGGCCTTGCTTCTAGTTCGACCGTACACGGTCACCTAGATCGTCTAGAAAAACGCGGGTTGATTCGTCGGGACAAGACGAAGCCTCGCGCGATTGAGATTTTGACTGAAGATATGCCGGCAATGGAAGAACAAGAGTCCGTCATGTACGTACCGGTTATCGGGAAAGTTACCGCCGGGACACCGATTACCGCCATCGAGAACGTGGAAGAACACTTCCCGCTCCCGGCACATATCGTTGGTTCAGATAATGTATACATGTTGTCGGTTTCTGGGGATTCGATGATTAACGCTGGGATTTTGGACGGAGACCGCGTGCTCGTCCGCCAGCAGAGCACGGCCGACAATGGAGAGATTGTCGTCGCTATGACCGATGAGGGTGAGGCGACGGTGAAACGAATCTATAAAGAAGCTTCAAAAGTTCGTCTCCAACCGGAAAATGATGAGTTAGAAGCGATGTATTTTGACAATGTTTCGATTTTAGGGAAGGTTATCGGTGTATACCGGACGATTCACTAATGGCTAGTGGCAAGACACATACTCGAACGAATCTCGTGGCAACCGGAGCACTTGCGGTTGCCACGCCTTTTCTTGAAATCGATGTTCCGTTCGCATTGATCATCGGTGCGATTATCGGCACACTCTGGCTCTCCCCGGATCTCGATCTAAAATCAGATGCCTATTATCGATGGGGTCCACTTAAATTGATATGGCTACCTTATGTGAAGCTCATGCCGCACCGCTCGCTCTTCTCGCATTTACCTGGTTTGAGTGATGTGATTCGGATTGCGTACATCGGCTTTCCGCTCATCCTGCTATTACCTTTTACGGCATATGAGGCGGAGATTCGGTCATGGGTGGACGTTCACGGCATGCCGTTCTTTCTAGGACTCGTATTCGCGACGACATTGCATACGGCACTCGACTATACATCGACATTTATAAAAAAAGCATTTTGACCGACGAAAGGACCACCTTCCGACTGATCACGGAAGGTGGTCCTTTATATATATCTGCTTCATCTGAAGCACAACAAAAAGAGCAATGAACGATCCTTCTGAAGAAGGACATCCATTGCTCTTTTGCATACTTCTATTATTAGTAGAGCGTCATGTACTGATCGCGCTCCCACTCCGTTACTTGCATACGGAACATATCCCACTCGATTTCTTTCAATTCGAGGAAATGTTCGCCGATGTGCTCACCGAGTGATTCCATCACGACTTTATCCGCACGAAGGACTTCGAGTGCATCAAAGAGTGTTGCTGGGAGATCGTCGATTCCGTTCGCTACACGCTCTGGCTTGTCCATCACGTAGATGTTGCTGTCGATTGGTTTTGGTGCGTTCAAATCTTTTTCGATTCCGTCAAGACCTGAAGCCAAGAGGGCAGCAAGTGCAAGGTACGGGTTAGCCGCTGGGTCAACCGAACGTACTTCGATACGAGTCGAGAGACCACGTGCTGCTGGAACACGTACGAGCGGTGAACGGTTACGTGCGCTCCATGCAACGTAGCAAGGTGCTTCGTAGCCTGGTACGAGACGCTTGTAAGAGTTCACAGTCGGGTTACATACTGCCGTGAACGCACGAGCGTGCTCCAAAATACCAGCTGTGAATGCGCGAGCTGTGTCTGAAAGTTCCATGTCGCCATTTGGATCGTAGAAGACGTTCGTGTCGCCTTTGAAGAGTGACATGTTCGCGTGCATTCCTGAACCGTTTACACCAAAGAGTGGCTTCGGCATGAATGTCGCGTGAAGACCATACTTCGCAGCAATCGTCTTAACGACGAGCTTGAACGTTTGGATGTTATCTGCCGTTGTGACAGCATCCGCGTATTTGAAGTCGATTTCATGTTGCCCTGGTGCAACTTCGTGGTGTGATGCTTCGATTTCAAAGCCCATGTTTTCAAGTTCGATGACGATTTCTTTACGGCAGTTCTCACCGAGGTCAACTGGTGCCAAGTCGAAGTATCCACCTTGGTCATTGAGCTCAAGTGTCGGACGGCCTGATGCGTCTTTCTTGAACAAGAAGAACTCTGGCTCTGGTCCAACGTTGAACGCTGAGAAGCCAAGTTTTTGCATTTTCTCAAGGTTACGCTTGAGTGTACCGCGTGGGTCACCGCTGAACGGTGTACCGTCTGGGTTATAAATATCACAAATTAAGCGAGCGACTTTTCCGCTGCCATCTGTCCACGGGAAGACAACCCATGTGTTGAGGTCTGGATATAAGTACATGTCTGATTCCTCGATGCGGACGAATCCTTCGATTGACGATCCGTCAAACATCATCTTGTTATCAAGTGCTTTGTCCAATTGGCTAATCGGTACCTCGACGTTTTTAATTGTTCCGAGGATGTCCGTGAATTGAAGACGAATAAAGCGTACGTCTTCCTCTTGTGCGATGCGTTTAATGTCTTCTTTTGTGAACGTTTTTCTGGCCATGGTAAAATGTCCCCTCTCACATTGTGTAATGGTTGATGTGTGCGTCGTTATCGATAAAAACGCGAAAGCTCACCTTGAATGAGCGACGTCTTATTGAAACGGCCGGCTTCTTGAAGCTGTGTTTTCAATAAATGATGTAACTCTTTTTCCGAAACCTTTGGTGCTTCATTGACCGGTGCGGTCGGAGCAGTTGTTTCCGCTTCCTTCTCACCTTCTTGCTCTAACATGTGGCGAATTGCCGCCAAATTAAAGCCTTGGTCAATGTAATCCTTGATTGCGAGTAGACGTTCGACATCATTAAAGGAATAAAGCCGTCGTTTCGATTCCGTCCGACTAGGCGAAATCAGACCCTGTTCTTCATAATACCGAATCTGTCTACCAGTCAGTTGCGTCAGATCTTGGACGATTCCAATCGGAAACAACGGGTTGGAGCGACGAAATTGATCAGCCATCCTTACCCCTCCTTTTCTGTCTCACAATGTGAGAATAATACATGACAACAATCCTGTCAATAGATGTTAAGAAAGTTAACATGACAGAATGGTTACAAATGCGTGTGTTGATTTTGATCGTTGAATTCGACCAATCCTTTGTCGTGTAATTGGCTCAACGCCAACATGAGAGCGACTTTTACGTGAGCATACGTCAGACCACCTTGAACGTACGCTGTATAAGGTGCCCGAAGCGGGCCATCCGCTGATAGCTCGATCGACGAACCTTGAATGAACGTTCCAGCCGCCATAATGACATCGTCTTCGTATCCCGGCATATAGGCCGGGACGGGTAACGCATGTGCGTTTACCGGCGATGCCATTTGGATGCTTTGACAAAATGCAATCATCTTCTCGCGGTCGCGGAACGTCACCGATTGAATCAAGTCCGTTCGAGGAGTCGTATAGTGCGGGTCTGTCTCAAATCCAATCAAAGACAGGAGACTAGCTGTCAAGTGGGCTCCTTTGAGCGCCTGCGCCACAGTGTGAGGGGCCATATAGAAACCTTGATACATCTCCTGAAGCGAATAGAGTGAAGGACCTGCCTCACTACCGATACCTGGTGTTGTCATCCGGAAAGAACAACGTTCAATCAATTCTTTTGTTCCGGCAATATAACCACCCGTTTTCGCCAATCCGCCACCTGGGTTTTTGATGAGAGAACCCGCCATCAAATCTGCCCCGACATGCGTCGGCTCGATCGTCTCGACGAACTCTCCGTAACAGTTGTCGACGAACACATATACGTGCGGATGCGCCGCTTTGATCCGTTCGATCGCGACTTTGATCTCTCCGACAGGAATACTGCGACGATTCGCATATCCTTTCGAACGCTGAATCCCGACGAGTTTCGTCTCCGGACGAATCCGTTCAAGAACGAGGTCGATGTCGATTTCACGATCCTCTTTTAATTCGACGGTATCGTAATGGACACCAAGTTCTTTTAATGAACCACGACCGTCTCCACGGATACCGACGATTTCCTCGAGCGTGTCGTAAGGTTTACCTGTGATATACAGTAATTCGTCACCCGGTAACAGGACACCGAACAAGGCAATCCCAATTGCGTGGGTACCCGAGATGATTTGCGGTCGGCATAATGCGAGCTCTGCTCCGAACACGTCTGCATAAATCGACTCGAGCGTGTCACGACCGAGATCATCATATCCATACCCCGTCGTCGGATTAAAATGAAAATCCGATACTTTGTGCTTTTTAAACGATTCGAGAACACGATACTGGTTGAACTCAGCCGTCTCCTCAATCTTTTCAAAAAATGGTTTCACTCGCTCCTCGGCCTTTTTCACATACGGCGCGAGTGCATCATAATGTTCAATCTTTTCTTGCCACATACTTACACCTCAAATTGTTTTAGCGTCGCATATAGACGCGTGTCTTCTCTCATATAACCGATCAACTCGACCGAGCCGTCATCTAAGAAACTCTCCTCAAGACGATACATCGCCTCTTTCGCCGGGTGATAATGTTCAAAAGCCGTCACCGGTAAGACGACGTGGACTTTTGTCAAAATGTCCGAGATTTTATCTTCGAGTGCACCAATCAACTGTTCGATATCTTCTGGTGCAATTGCCGAGATCAACAGGGGTCCACCGACGAAGTCTTCCGTAAGACGGTCTTTCTTATTATATACCTCGAGTTGTGGGACCTCACTCGCACCGAGTTCTTCCAATACGCCATTCGTCGTATCGATTTGGTTCAAATAATGTGGGTTCGACGCATCGATGACATGAAGGATCAAATCGGCACCGACCACTTCTTCCAAAGTAGAACGGAAGGCGGCAACGAGTTTCGTCGGTAAATCACGGATAAATCCGACCGTATCTGTGATCAGCACTTTCCCACCGCGTGGAAGTTCGAGTTCACGCGTCAAGGGGTCAAGTGTTGCGAACAACTCATCCTGTTCATACGTATCTGCATCCGTCAATCGGTTAAAGATTGTCGATTTCCCGGCATTCGTATACCCGACGAGCGCGACCTGGAATACGCGATTTTCTTTCCGACGTTCCCGGTAGCGATCCCGGTGTGCGACCGTTCCTTCGAGTTGTTTCGTAATCTCATCGATACGACGCTTGATGTGGCGACGGTCCGACTCAAGTTTTGTCTCACCCGGTCCACGTGTCCCGATTCCACCACCGAGTCGCGATAACTGTGTCCCTTGTCCGATGAGACGTGGTAGTAAATAGTTCATCTGCGCGAGTTCGACCTGCAATTTCCCTTCGCGCGATTGCGCACGGCTCGCAAAGATGTCTAAGATGAGCTGCGTGCGATCGATCAGCTTCATCTCATCCGGGTCGTTCAAGGCGATGCGAATGTTCTTCGACTGCGCCGGTGTCAACTCGGCGTTGAAGATTAACAAATCCGGCTCGAACTGTTCGACGAGCATCGCGAGCTCCTCAATTTTCCCTTTCCCGATAAAGGTACGACGGTCGACTTGTTGACGTTTTTGGTCGAGCCGAGCGACGACTTCACCTTGCGCCGTATCCACGAGTTCGACGAGCTCGCCCATCGACTGTTCATATGTCCAATCATCGACATTCGGTAACTGACAGCCGACGATGACAACTTTTTCACGTTCTATCATGTAATCCCTCATTCCATAAAGTCTCACCTTTCATCTTACCACGAATCAGCGTATAGAGAACGTCCGTTTGTGGTAGGATAAAGGAAGAAGGAGGCTCGACCATGACGAAACGTAGAAAAGACTATCCGCTCCCCGAATTTATCGAAACATACTTGTATCATCTCGGAGCAAGCGGCCGTCAACCCTCGACGCTTAAACGCTATCGCTACGACTTGATTGATGTGCACAAGTACTTTCACGACCACAATGTCGAATTGAACGAACCGACGGACTGGTTAGACGTTCCAATCGAATCATGGAAAACGTTCGTGAATGATTTTCTAATCGAAGAAAAGCATTATCAACAGGCGACCGTCGCCCGAATCGTCACGGTCATCAATAGCCTGACCCACTTTTTAAATCCATTACGAAAAAAAATGCTAGCCTACTCGCAACCGGCACATACGTTGTCCGTCGACCAGATCGCGCTCGAGTCTGAATTTGACCGACTCGTTCATACGATTCGTTCGACGAGAGGATTGAGCGAGAATCAGTTGCAAGCCCATCCCTATCTCGTCAATCGGAATGAACTGATCGTGACGCTCTTCTATAAATACGGCTTGCGCGTCCATCACATCATTCGTTTGCGAATGAGCGACCTGCATCTGGCCGACCACACCTTTGACGTGTATGACCGTCTTGGGAATCAGTTCACCTTGAAACTGTCACAGGAAGACCAATCGTTACTCATGAATTATTTGGCTGATATCCCTACACCAGTACGACCACGTTGGTACTCGGAAGACCCGGTCTTCGTCTCATTCGATTTCGCACGGATGACGTTCCGCTGGGTGTATGCGAAAAATCAACCGAAGCAATTGACGATCGTCATGATCACGAAGATGATGCGGCAGCTGAACGAACGGAGCAGACTCGCGCGTTCGGTCACCCCGTCAATGCTACGGAACGCTCATGTATTAAAGACATATGCGACCGACATGACTCCAATCGAGCGGATGAACCTTACGTGTATGCATAAAGAATCTTCCTTACGTCGATACGAACAGGCGTATGAAGAATTTGGAACTGAATTATTCAAATCAGACGAAAGACCCGCCCTCTCGTGAAGGGCGGGTCTAGTTCTGTCATTACGCGTCAACGACCCTGAGCTATACCGTTTTGAAAAAAGATTCAACTTGCTGTTCTGTCACTTCGTCAAGTGTAGTAGGACTCCATTTGGGAGAACGATCTTTATCAACTAGAACTGAACGAACCCCTTCATAGAAATCATGACATTTCATAAAATTCAATGCGAGGTTTTGTTCCATATCAAAACAAGCTTGAAGAGATAGCCCCTTCCCTTTCTGAATTTGACGAAGGGTTACTTTTAGTGACGTCGGTGATTTAGATAGAAGTGTCCTCATCGTGATTCCTGCCCATTCATCACCTTGATTTGCAGATACCTGGAGTGATGAAATGATTTCTTCAATCGTTTCAAACCGAAAGTGATGATCAATTTTGTCTTGTATCGATGATATTGACGAAGGAAGAGAAACAGGGCTTCGAAATGACTCCAATAGTTGATCGAGTTCTGTTTCAATTGCATTTGGCGTCCAATGTTTTTCCATCATGCTTTCTTTTAATCTCGGCCAATCTTTGCTCTCCATATAATAGTCAGCCGCTCCAACGTAAAGTACATCGGTTGCATGTATGACACTAGCGGTTAGCGCGACGTAAGTACCAACCAAACCAGGCATTCGATTCAAAAAATAACTTGCCCCGACATCAGGGAAAAAACCGATGTTCATTTCAGGCATTGCCCACTTTGATGACTCGGTGACAATCCGATGTGAGGCACCAATGGAGAGGCCAACGCCACCTCCCATAACTACGCCATCCATCAATACGACGACTGGTTTTGGATAATGATGAATTGCATTGTCTAATCCGTACTCAAGCGAAAAGAACTGATTGGCGTACGCTTCATTACCTTTTTCTTTTAAATCGTATAAGGTTCGCATATCCCCACCTGCACAAAAACCCTTTTCGCCTTCTCCATAGATGCATATCAATGACACACGGTCATCTGACTTCCATTGCTTTAACAGTTCATTCATCGTATCTACCATGTCAACATTTAAAGAGTTTAACGCACGGGGGCGATTCAGCTTGATCCATCCAATCCCATTTTGAACTTCTGTGACGACACTTTCTCGAGTATCCACTATCGATCACCGCCTTGAGTATAGGTAATATGACTACTACACAACATAAACTTGCTGAAAACAGGTTGAAATGATCCAATCATTATTTATCTTGGAATTCTGCCTCACGTTTTTCGATAAAAGCATTGACTCCTTCTTTCATGTCTTCCGTTGTAAATAACTTCGCCCAGAGGTCCGCTTCAATTGCGAGACCTTCGTCTAATGTTGTTTCCAACCCTTTATTTACCGCTTCCATCGTTGCCGCAATCGATAATCGACTCTTTTTAAGCGCAATGGCTTCGGCAAGTTGTTTCGCTTCATCCATCAACTCGACAAGGGGCACTGATTTGTTGACTAAGCCAATCGATTCCGCTTCTTTCCCACCAATGACTTTACTAGTCAAAATCATTTCAAGAGCCTTCGATTTATTTGTGAGCCGTGCCAACCGCTGTGTTCCTCCAAAGCCCGGTATTAATCCTAAGTTCAGTTCAGGTTGTCCAAGTTTGGCTTCGTCTGCAGCAATCCGCATGTGACAACTCATTGCAAGCTCCAAACCTCCACCTAAGCAAGCTCCATTAATCGCAGCAATGACAGGTTTGTTTAATTGTTCGATCTTGTTTAAGACAGCTTGTGCTTCTACAGATAGTAATTTTCCTTTATCTTCACTATCGAACGCTGATACAAACTCTTTGATATCAGCACCCGCAATGAAGAATTTTCCTTCCCCTGTAATCACGACTGCCTTGATCTCTGAATCATTCGCGACATAATCAACGCAAGCTGATAATCCACTAACCGTCTCTGAACTGATTACGTTTGCTGGTGGATTATTGACGAAAAGATAGGCTACGTGATTTTCGACTTTTACATGGCAATTTGAAAATTGTTTTTCATTACTCATTTTTTGTTGTCCTCCTCATTTTGCATTACGTTTCATCATGAAGTTGATTTCTAGCTGTCAAACCTAGATTCGCATATCAAATTGTTTTGTACCAAAACTGTTTCACCACGAAATTTAACATGATATGATAAGTAGTGTCAAGATAAGGGGAGAACGATATGGAATTGAAAGATTGTATTAACTTTTTACTAAGCGCAAGCCAGAATAAGGTTTTTAAATATTTCAGCAAGCTACTAGAAGAATATGAAGTGACTCCAGCTCAATATGGGGTATTGAATTGTTTATGGAGGGAAGGACAACTTTCCCCGAAACAGATTGCAGAAAAGTTATATTTAGAGGCTCCGACAATTTCAGGAATACTCGATAAAATGCAAAAGGCAGGACTCGTCGAGCGTTCGATTGACCCTGATAATCGTAGAAACGTATTGGTTGTACCTACTCAAAAAGCTGAAGAATTGAGAAGTGGAATCGAAGCTGCGACAATCGAACTGAATGAAAAAGTTTTCGACCATTTATCGGATCGAGATGTGGAAATTTTAAAAAAGTCATTAGAAATTATCATACAAACCGATTATTGACTTGCAAAAAGGACATTCTCCCATCAAGAGAGAATGTCCTTCCTATTTTTATCTTACCCATTCATTCCGTAGCAACCCGTAAACGACATGGTCGACATAACGATCATATAGCCATTCCGCATCTCGAATGACCCCTTCTTCTTTAAAGCCAAAGCGTTCAGGGAGAGCCCGACTCTTCAAGTTCTCTGTCGCGACTCGAATCTCAATTTTATTTAGATTAAGATCACGGAATCCATATTCGATGATTGTCTCGAGTGCCTGACTCATGATTCCCTTGCCTTGAAAATCTTGTCCGAGCCAGTAACCGATCGTACCACATTTGATACCACGGTCGATTTCGTTGAATCCGATCGTCCCGGCAAGCACGCCTTTATACATCAAAGCGAACGATTTTGGGAATCCACCCGTTTCAATCAATCCTTTGATTCGTCCTTCTATGTTCTGCTTTGAATCCTCTACTGACTCGATATAATCAAGCCACCCCAGCCACTCTCTTAGGTAAGGTTTCGATTCCATCGTCAGTTGAAATAATGCTTCCGCGTCCTCTACATTAAACATTCTCAGTGTTATATCGTCATTTATTTTATAATCAAGCATATGAATCCATCCTTCTCACTCATCAAATGATGTATTTTCGTTTTTATATGTCACGGAAACTTTAATTGGATTGATGACACCTTCACTTAATTCTTGAAACGTACCAATCAAGCTATCTTGTTCAATGTCTAACTCAAAAATCTCTTTTATGTATGGAGTTCGCCGACTCGCTTCAAAATACCAGCTGAAGTGTTCTGTATAATCCCAGCCATCACTAGACCCAACAATATGTAGTTCTTTCTCATAAAATTGAGGTTGTAGCACCAATTCTTCTCGATTACCGTCTGATAAAATACAGATCGATCCATTCGGCTTAACAGCTTCTTGAAGGTTCATGAATCCATCATTGCGAGCCGAACATTCAATGCCGTAATCATAAAAGCTCTCTTTCACCTCATTCGGGGTATATACACAGCAAGCTCCAAACGTATGAGCCAGTTCTTTTCGATTCGAATCTGGCTCAATCGCATCAATCATCGTCACACCATAATAGGTGCGTAGATAATAGATTGCGAGTAACCCTATCGTTCCCAGACCGGAAACAATGACCGAATCGGTAGAAGATGGTGCTAATTTTCTAACTCCTTTCGCTGCATCGCAAGATAAAATCGCTAACAACGCTGTTTCATAGTCTACTTCAGGTGGAACATAAAACGCTTTTTGTTCAGAGACAATCCCATACGTTTGTTGCCCATAAAAGGCAATTACTCGGTCGCCAACATGGAGTGTTGTGACATTCTCACCCTTATCTACAACCCTTCCATAACTCTCATATCCCACTTTACGAGGATAGATCGGACTTGCATCAGTCAAATCCGTTGCTTCAAATTGGGGAATCTCTGCACCAATGCTAATGGCAGTAGCGATGGTTTCAATCAAAACCTGATCCGCCTCAAGAGTCGGTATTCGTGTTGTAACCCACTCCAACTTCTTTTTACCTACGAGTTTCAAAGCTTGTTGAATCATTTCATCCTCCCACTATGACAATTTCACCCATATGACAAGTTTACAGAATTCATCAAATTTTGTATAATTATTTTTATATCATTTTATGAAGAGGTGAAAATGTGTAAAAACGATTCGTCCAACCCACCTAATTGAATAGATTCGGAGGAGATTTGTGATGAAATCGTTTTACACACTGCTCGTTAGCCAATGGCTCGCAAACATTGGCGATGTCCTATACATCGTCGCGCTCATTGCCTTGCTGTATCAACAAACTGGGTCCGCTCTCATGGCGGCTAGCTTCCCGATTGCCGTGACTGCCGGTATGACGCTCAGCGGCCTCTTTTTCGCCCGCATCCTCAGTCGCTTCTCGCTCGGGAAAACGCTCGTCCTGTCACAACTGATGAAGACGGTCACCCTTGTACTCGTTCTCTTCACGGATTCGATTCTTGTTCTCGGACTTGTCGTGTTGATTGCATTCCTCGATGGGTTCGCGCGTCCGATCCAAGCGTCATTTATCCCAAGATTGACGACGAATCGTCAACAAGCGAACAGCCTAGTTCAAGGGTCCAATCAGTTCATCCAACTCGCGATGTGGCCAATTGGCACGATGCTCGTCTCTCTCATGTCGAGTGCCTTTGCGTTAATCGTTTCGCTCATTCTTTTCAGCCTCTCCACAATCGTGACGTTTTACTTCAATCAATCGCTTACGGAAGACGTGATGGATGACGAAACGGATGAATCGATTTCCTTACTTGAAAGCCTCACTTATGTAAAGACGTCACCATTCGCACGTCGCGTGACCTGGTTTGTCACGTATGAATCCTTCGTCAGTACACTTTGGATTTCCGCCTTGCTTCTCGTCTATCTCGAGCGACATTTACAAGTTGATACGGGCTGGTGGGGAACGCTTAACGCATCCTTTTTGATCAGCATGATTGCGGTGAGTGCCTACCTTTATCGATCACGATACGCACCCTCGCTATCGTCGACTGTCATCTTATCCATTGTCGCTGCCATTTTGTTCGGCATGACTGCACATCTCGCGTTTGCGATTCTGGCGTTAGTCATTCAAGGGGCAGCCACACAAATGCGGATCATTCAGACAAATACCGTCATTCAAGACCGGATCCCGGCTACACAGCTTCCTTATGTATATAGTGTGCAACAAACGGGATACGCCCTCGCATTCAGTATAGGAAGTTTATTGTTCGGTCTTCTCGCGGACGGCCTACCGATCGATTCGGTTTACCTTCTCGGAGCACTTTTGACCCTTCCGTTGATTTGGATTGGGCGATTGACTGAACAGTCCATGTTAACCGTATCATCTGTATAAACAACAGGCGCCTTCTCTAAGAGAGGGCGCCTTAAGTATAGAATTTTCCACCGAAATAAATAGTTGGACGTCCTTTTCAATGACAATCCAGTGTTTCATTTCCCCCTATTCGTCACTCTCGTATTGAAATACTCCTACGCCATAGCCTCGCTTCACATCTCCTAAAATAAAAAGTGACAGAAAGCTTGCCTCGGTCTCAATCAAAAATCGAAAGCTTTCCAACTCATCACTCTCCTCAATCATCGTAATCAATTGAAGAAGTTCAACTTCAGATACGTTTGGAAGATGACAGGTCATCATATACTCATTCGACCACATCCATTTTCCGTAATACTCGACACTGTATTCACACTTTTTCACATCTGCCCATTTTTTGAGATCAGATAGAAATCGATTTTTCTTCGACACCACCTGAAAAGAAGAAACGTCTAGTAATGTTAATAGTCGGGAGATGAACGATGGGGCCGACGTCACTTTTGGTAACCCATACTCCCTCCAGCTGCTATCCAACGGTAAGTTAAACATTCTTTCACTCTTTAGTGAATACGAATCAGGATCATGAAAGTTGCGACTATTAGCACATAAGAAATCAACAGTCGAGATACTATGATCATTTAGATGATTGACAAATTCATGGGATGAATAGATTTCTCGACGATATGGATCGTATAAGAAAAGGAGTTGTTCCTCTATATAAACGCCCAGAGGCAAGGTCAAATCAACGTACCGAAGTCGTCCTAATTGTGACTTTGTGATAATCACGTCAAGTTCACAGTAATCTGTGACTCGATATGAACTGACAGGCAATCGACTCAAATAGTCTGTTTTCAATGTGAACAGATCCATTGTCTGAAATGAGTTTACCTTTAGATGCTCAACGTTTATTTCATCAAAATTCAATTTGGATTCCCCTTTCTCACAATGGAATAGACAAACAGTATCGACTCATATCGTATACTAGAAGAAACAAATGATCGGAGTGATTTCCATGTCGAAACTTTCACAGGAAGAAACCCTCGAGTTACTAAATACCTTAGAGTCTCGTTTTGCCGAAAACGTTGAACGTCATCCTGACGAAGTGTGGTCAGACGTATTGGAACGAATTCAAATTAATCAGGACAAGTTGGCTACACTCTCATTAATGGAACAGACAGGAGGCGAACCCGACGTAATTCGTCTAGCTAACGGAGATCTCGCTTTTTGCGACTGTTCAGTCGAGAGTCCGAGCGGTCGACGAAGCCTCTGTTATGACGAACCAGCTCTTGAGGCACGTAAAAAGAATAAGCCCGTCGGAAGCGCGGTCGCCTTATCTGAACAGATGGGCATAACCCTTCTCGACGAAGAAACATACCGACACTTACAAACACTCGGTGCATTCGATTTGAAGACGTCGAGTTGGATTCACACACCAGACACCATTCGCCAAAAAGGTGGCGCCCTATTCTGCGACCGTCGCTATGATCACACCTTCCTCTACCACAATGGTGCAGACTCTTATTATGCGGCTCGAGGATTTAGAGGAATACTCGTGATTTAAGCAAGGCAATGCGCCTTGCTTCTTTTATGCATGAAAATCTATAAATCAAATTACGGTAATTGAAATATAAATAATTTGTTTCGGTATTTCACTATGGTTCCATCAAAAAACTGCAGACAAATCGTCTGCAGTCCTCATTCATGCGTGTAGTGTCACATTCAACTCTTCCGCTACCGTTTTAAACGCCTCGAGTGCACGTTCGAGGTCATCTCGCGTATGCTCCGCTGTGACGATGGTCCGGATGCGTGCTTTTCCGCGCTCAACTGTTGGGAAGGCGATACTCTGTGCGAATACGCCGTGCTCCTTCAACTTGTCCGAGAACGTATGCGCGAGCGTCTCTTCACCGAGCATGACCGGTGTGATTGGTGTTGTCGCATGTCCGATATCGAAGCCGAGGTCGCGAAGTCCGTTCTTGAAGAATTCCGTGTTCGCCCATAGCTTATCGAACAACTCTTCTTCCTCTTTCATGACACGGATTGCCTCACGGTTCGCCGCAACGACTGCCGGTGGATGTGATGTCGAGAAGAGGAACGGGCGACCTTTATGAATCAAGTAATCCCGCACGTCTTGTGAACAGGCGACGTAACCGCCGAGAACTCCGATCGCTTTTGAAAGCGTCCCGACTTGTAACGCGACACGACCGTCCAAACCGAAGTGGTTGACCGTTCCGCGACCGTTCTTCCCGAGAACGCCGGATGCGTGAGCATCATCAACCATGACCGCAGCATCATATTTCTCTGCAAGTTCGACAATCGCTGGAAGTGGTGCGATGTTCCCGTCCATCGAGAACACACCGTCCGTTACGACGAGACGTGTCCGATAATCTTGTGTCTCTTTTAACGCCTTCTCCAAGTCTTCAAGGTCGACGTGCTTATAAATGCGTCGCGCTGCTTTCGTAAGACGAATCCCGTCGATAATCGACGCATGGTTGAGTGCGTCACTGATGACGACATCCTCTGGTCCGAGAAGTGCAGACAAGACCCCGAGGTTCGTCGCGAATCCTGATTGGAAGACGAGTGATGCTTCTGTATGTTTGAACTCTGCAAGTTCGCGCTCAAATGCTTCGTGCATCTCGAACGTACCGGCAATCGTCCGAACCGATCCTGTTCCCGCACCGTACTGTTCGACCGCTTCAACTGCCGCTTGTTTTAATCGCGGATGGTTCGCAAGTCCGAGATAGTTGTTTGATGACAACTGGACGAGTGATTTCCCGTCGATTGTCACTTCGTTCCCTTGTGCCGATTCGAGCGGGACGAGCTTACGGAACGTCCCTTGTTCTTTCATCTCATTGATTGCTTCTGTAATATGTTCAAATGCCATGTTGTTTCCCCCTTTATGGTAGTAAGACGACCTTTCCACATTTCCCTGCCCGCATGAGTTCGAATCCTTTTTCAAACTCTTCAAGCTTGAAGACGTGTGTGATGATTGGTTCGACATTCAATTGACCCGTCGCGAGCATCGTCGAGACTTGGCCCCACGTCTCGTACATCTTACGTCCCGTGATGCCTTGTACACGGACGCCTTTAAAGACGACATCCCGTGTGAGGTCGATGGCGACCGGACGAGCTGGAAGTGACAAGACGTTAACGTCCCCACCTGCCGTGACCATTTTGAACGCTTGGTCGATGGCGATTGGATGTCCGCTCATCTCACAGACGACGTCGATTCCATCTCCATCTGTTTCGCGTTCGATTAATTCGAGCGGATTCTCTTCTAAGCTGTTGATGACGACATCCGCTCCCATCTCTTCAGCAAGTTTCAAACGATACGGGTTGACATCAATCGCATAAACGCGACTCGCGCCAGCTGCTTTGGCAACGCCGACTGCCATGAGACCGATTGGTCCACATCCGACGATGGCGACCGATTTGGCGGATACGTCACTCGCTAGCACAGTATGCACCGCGTTTCCGAGCGGTTCTTGAATGGATGCGAGTTTTGCCGGCATCGTTTCCGGGTTCACCCAAAGGTTCTCTTCAGGCATGACGACATATTCTGCGAAACAGCCTTGCGTATCCACACCAATGATTTTTGTGTTTTTACAGATGTGATATTGTCCACGTAAGCATTGTTTACATTGATGACAGACGATATGCGTCTCAGCGGACACTGTCTGTCCGACTTTGATGCGCTTCGTCCCTTCCCCGAGTGCCACGACTTCTCCCGAAAACTCATGACCGAATACGTACGGTGGTTTAACGCGGCTCTGTGACCACTCATCCCACTCATAGATGTGGACATCGGTCCCGCAAATCGATGTCGCTTTGACTTGAATGAGTACCTCTCCAGGTCCCGGTGTCGGAACGGGTACTTCGACTAGCTTTGCCCCAAACCCGGCCGTGTGTTTTTGAATCGCTTTCATTACTGGTGTCGTTGTTTCCGTCTCTGTGGTTGACACGAGTTGTTCCATTGAAAACGTCCCCCTCTTGTCTCTTATGATCGAACGATACGTTCTTTATCATCTTGTCATAAAATGACGAAACTGAGAAGATGCATCATGATTTTTTTATGACATTCTTCTGATGTCTAGTCTTAATATGTTCCACTCAGTTGATGGGAGGTGTCTCCAATCAGCATTTCTTTAAATCCTTGCGTTGAAAACTCAATAATCGATAAGCTCGTTCCTTCGATTTCGTCATCGAACCACAATTCGGACAGATTGACTTGTCGCACTTCCCTCAATATTGCCTGAATCACCATTCCGTGTGTCACAATCAGAACATTGCCGTGTTCGTTCGACTGAATGATTTGATGAATCACTTTCGAAATACGACTCGTAAAAGCTATCAGTTCTTCCCCTTGATTCGATTGAGGATCATATTGACTTGGATTTGACCAAAAAGTTTCGAATACATCCATTCGTTCGATTTCATGCTCTGCCTTCCCTTCCCAATCACCAAATGAGATTTCATTCAAGTCATCTAAGATATGTACAGGTGTATCTAAAGATACGTTCATCGCTTCTAACGTTTGAACGGCTCGACCACTTGGGCTCACATAAACAGACTCGAATTTAATCGTTCGAAGTCTGTTACCTAACTTTTCCGCATTCAGTACCCCCTCACTCGTTAACTGCGAATTCTGTCGCCCTTGTAGACGTCCTTCTTTATTCCACTCTGTCTGCCCATGTCTGACAATATATAACTGCAACACCTTAATCACTCCTTTGACTTCACCATAAAAAGAGGAGCCATCCGCGCCGATGGCTCCTCTTCACAAGAATAGGACCTATGTCCCGACCGCTCACCGTGGCTCGATGATGAGCTTGATGGCAGTGCGTTCCTCTCCGTCAATCATAATATCGGTAAAGGCTGGAATGCAAATCAAATCGAGACCGCTTGGCGCGACGAAGCCTCTGGCGATCGCGACGGCTTTGATGGACTGATTCAGTGCACCTGCCCCAATCGCCTGTATCTCACACGTTCCTTTTTCACGTAGCACACCCGCTAAAGCACCCGCAACGGAGTTAGGGTTCGATTTTGCCGAAACTTTGAGTACGTCCATTCTTGTTTCCCCCTCGGGTAGGTTGTTCAATCAAACCAGACGGTCTGATCATCTAGGTGTATTCGTTCGATTTTTGTCGCTCGTTTCGTCTGATCATCGATTGTAATGAAAACTCCATTAAGTTGTTCCCGTCCCTCGGCAACTTCAAACCGAACTGGGAGTTGTGTCATAAATTTTTTTAAAACGACCGACGCATCCATTCCGAGCACCCCGTCAAGCGGGCCGGTCATCCCAACGTCTGTAATATAGGCCGTTCCGTTCGGCAGAACACGCTCATCTGCGGTCTGTACGTGTGTGTGCGTCCCGACGACGACTTGGGCACGCCCGTCAAGATGATAACCCATCGCAATCTTCTCACTTGTCGCCTCAGCGTGAACATCAACGAAGATCGCATCGACCTCGTCTCGCACTTCTTCGATGAGACGATCGACAGTACGGAACGGGCAGTCGAGAGATGGTAAGAACACATTACCCATGACGTTGATCACGGCAAGTTTCTTCCCATTCTGCTTCAATTTCATCACCCCGACTCCAGGAGTTCCGTCAGGATAGTTGGCCGGGCGGACGATTCGGTCGGCATCGTCAATCCAATCAAAGATGTCGCGATTATCCCACGTATGGTTCCCCATCGTCACTCCATGAAAGCCGAGCTCTAAAAACTGTTGATAAATCTTTTTCGTGATGCCGCGCCCATTGGCCGCGTTCTCCCCGTTCACGAGCATGAACGTCGGATTGTATTTGTCTTTCAATCGTCCAATCTGATTGCTTAAAATATCTCGACCTGGTTTACCGACCACATCACCGATAAATAAAATTTTCATATAAAATCCTCCCTCAAACAGAAAAAGCGGAGAAATTCTCCGCTTTGTTTACTTCGCATAATCGACGGAACGTGTTTCACGAATGACCGTCACTTTAATTTGTCCAGGATAGTCAAGCTCATCCTCGATTCGTTTACAAATATCGCGTGCCATCTTACCAGCGACGACATCGTCGACGACATCTGGGCGAACGATAATACGGACTTCGCGTCCTGCTTGAATCGCATACGATTTCTCGACACCTTCAAACGACTCACAAATCGACTCGAGTCGCTCGAGACGGCGAATGTAGCTTTCAAGTGTCTCTTGACGGGCCCCTGGGCGAGCCGCTGACAATGCGTCAGCCGCTGCAACAAGTACCGCAATCGTTGATGTCGCTTCGACGTCCCCGTGATGGGAAGCAATCGAATTGATGACGACCGGATGCTCTTTGTACTTCGTCGCGAGCTCTACACCGATCTCGACGTGACTGCCTTCGACTTCGTGGTCAATCGCTTTCCCGATATCGTGTAAGAGTCCAGCCCGCTTCGCGAGCGTGACGTCCTCACCGAGTTCCGCTGCCATCATCCCGGCAAGGTGTGCCACCTCGACCGAGTGAGACAAGACGTTCTGACCGTAACTCGTACGATAGCGCATGCGACCGAGCGTCTTGACGAGGTCTGGATGAAGTCCGTGAATACCGGCTTCGAAAGTAGCCTCTTCCCCGTATTCCCGAATGCGTTCGTCCACTTCACGACGAGACTTCTCAACCATCTCTTCAATTCGAGCCGGGTGAATCCGACCGTCTTGAACGAGTTTTTCAAGCGTCATTTTTGCGATTTCACGGCGAACCGGGTCGAAACCTGACAAAATGACAGCTTCTGGTGTGTCATCAATGATGAGGTCAATCCCAGTCAACGTCTCAAGCGTACGGATGTTACGTCCTTCACGCCCGATGATGCGACCTTTCATCTCATCACTCGGTAAGTTGACAACGGATACCGTCGTCTCCGCGACATGTTCAGCAGCGTATCGTTGCATCGTGAGAGATAAGAGGTGTTTCGCTTTTTTATCCGCTTCTTGTTTTGCTTTTTGCTCGATTTCTTTTTGAAGGAGAGCAGCATCGTGAAGCGCTTCCTGCTTCGCTTCGTCCATGATGATGGTACGTGCTTCATCTTTCGAGAGGGATGCCACGCGTACAAGTTCTTGGCGTGCCTCTTCGTATAGTTCCTCCACTTTGCTTTCGAGCATTTCTGCTTCACGCTTGCGTTTTTCGAGCCCGCGTTCCTGTTCATCCAGCGAATCTTCTTTCCGCTCGAGCATGTCTGCTTTGCGGTCGAGAAGCTCTTCTTTTTGAACGAGGCGATTCTCTTTCACTTTCTGGTCTTCGCGACGTTCACGTAATTCTTGTTCCGTCTCATTACGAAGTTGAATCATCTCTTCTTTTACTTCAAGCCGTGCTTCTTTTTGCATCGCTTCCGATTGTTGTTTTGCTTGCTCTACAATCTTGGTCGCTTCCGTCTCGGCACCTTGAATCTTCGCTTCGGCGATCGATTTACGCACAAAAAAACCTGCAACAAAAGCTATCGGCAAAAGGAGGATCAGAATAAGCATATATTGCCATTCCATCATGTTCACCTCCCTTTCGCAAGGTTATTTTATTTTTTTAATAAGTGAGTAACGCAGGCAAGCCCGCGCATAACTTTATTGTACTTATTTAAGCAGGAGAATGCAATGCACGGACAGGATAGAACTACCAATTGCCTAAAAAATTATACTAAAAAAATCTCACTCGAATGATTTCGAGTGAGACCGTATACTTATTCGTCATCAAGAAGCGAGAGAACTTCGTCATCTTCCCCTTCAACTGTGACCGTTTTTTCGCCGTTCAAGCCGTAGTGGTCACGAATTTGTCGTTCCACCTCAGCAGCGATTGCTGGATTTTCTTTCATGTATTGCTTCGCGTTTTCACGACCTTGACCGAGACGTTCCTCATTGAACGAGTACCAAGCACCGCTCTTTTGCACGATATCGAGGTCTGCACCGATGTCGATGAGTTCCCCTTCACGTGAGATCCCTTCACCGTACATGATGTCGACTTCCGCCGTCTTGAAAGGTGGTGCGATCTTGTTTTTTACAATCTTGATCTTCGTACGGTTCCCGACCATGTCTTGACCTTGCTTGAGTGTCTCCGCACGACGTACTTCGAGACGTACTGAAGAGTAGAACTTCAAGGCACGACCACCAGGTGTCGTTTCTGGGTTACCGAACATAATCCCAATTTTCTCACGGATTTGGTTGATGAAGATGACAATCGTTTTCGACTTGTTCGTTGCACCAGACAATTTACGAAGAGCCTGTGACATCAAACGAGCTTGAAGACCGACGTGCGAGTCTCCCATTTCCCCTTCGATTTCGGCTTTCGGTACGAGTGCCGCAACCGAGTCGACAACGAGGATATCAACTGCTCCCGAACGAACGAGCGCTTCAGCGATCTCTAGCGCTTGTTCCCCTGTATCTGGTTGAGAGAGTAACAACTCATCAATGTTGACGCCAAGATTTTTCGCATACTTTGGATCGAGTGCGTGCTCAGCATCGACGAATGCAGCTTGACCACCACGCTTTTGAACTTCTGCAATCGCATGAAGGGCAACAGTCGTCTTACCTGAAGATTCTGGTCCGTACACTTCAATGACACGACCGCGTGGATATCCACCCGCTCCAAGTGCGACGTCGAGGGCAATAGACCCAGAAGGGATGACCGATACTTGCTGGTCTGTATTTTCACCAAGGCGCATAATCGAGCCTTTACCGAATTGTTTCTCAATTTGGCGTAATGCCATTTCTAACGCTTGTTTACGATCACTCATAGATAAATGAGCCTCCTTTAATTGATACTTTCATTATACGTGAACATATAGCGATACACAAGTTTTTTACGAACATTTATTCGCCTTTTTTCATTCGTTGAATCAATGCCCATAACCCATCTTTCGCAGCTCGCATCCGGATGACGTTACGTTCTTGGTGCGGATACATCCGTTCGATGACCTCGATTCCTCTCGGCGTCTTCACGCCGATATATACCGTACCGACAGGACGTCCCGAGCTCGAGGTCGGTCCGGCTTCACCTGTATAGGAGAGTGCGTAGTCCGCATTCGTTTGATCGGCTAATCCATCTACCATCTCATAAGCAACTTCTTTTGAGACGACTGAGTGTTGTTCAATTGTATCAAGAGCAACCCCCAAATACCTATTTTTTAGCTCATCTGAATAGGTAACGACACCACCTAAAAAGACAGCCGATGCTCCCGGGGTCGATGTAATCATCGACTGAACTTCTCCACCGGTCAACGATTCGGCGATTGCGAGTGTTTGATGATGACGTGTCAATGATTGCACGAGGTATGAGGCAATCGTCTCATCATCCGATCCGAAATAATAAGAACCGACGCGACTTAAAATTTCAGCTTTCATTTCCTGGATCATCGCTCTTGCAGCCGTCTCATTAATCGCACGAGCACTGATTCGCAGTCTCGCCTCTCCCGTTTCGGCATATGGTGCAACGGTCGGATTCGATCCGTTCAATAAGTCTTTAACGGCATCATCGAGTGCAGATTCTCCAATCTCATAAAATCGTAGCGATTCCGAGACGAGCGTCGCGCCTGAAAACTTTTTTGGAAACGTCACATCGACGAGCGCTCGCATTTCACGAGGCACACCTGGTAGGAGCATCCACGTCGTCTCCCCTTCAATCCACATCCCAGGAGCGAGACCGACCGGATTTTGTAAAACATCAGCACCAGCCAAGACATCCGCCTGACGAGCGTCCCCTTCATTCATCTCACGGTTACGTGAACGAAGGAATTGTTGAATCGTATGAAATGCTGCTTCATCTCGTACAATCGGGCGCTCAAGCAAATCTGAAAGGACCGTCTTCGTGACATCATCTGCCGTCGGCCCGAGCCCACCTGTGACGATTACGAGGTCTGAACGACGACGCGCCATCTCAAACGTCTCACGCATCCGTTCCGCGTTATCGCCGACAACTTGATGATACAGGACGGAGACACCGTATTTCGATAGTTGTTCCGATATGTAACTCGCATTTGTATTGACGATTTCCCCTAAGAGCAACTCGCTTCCTACCGCAATGATTTCGGCTCGTTTCATCTTATTTCCTCCTCGACTTCAAAAAAAAGACGAGCTAGATCAACCAACTCGTCTCTGTCGACTTACATCGACTTCACAATAATCTTGTAGTTTTGTGCGAAATACTCGGCTCCGGAGTAAATCGTTAGTGCGAGTGCCAACCACATCGCCCATTCCCCGAACGGGATACCGACATAGCTGAAAATCGGATTACCGAATAGTAAGAAAATGATGGCGAACAATTGCACCCATGTTTTTGCTTTGCCCGACTTACCTGCCGCAACGACAATCCCTTCGTCGGCAGCGACTAGTCGTAGACCTGTGACCGCAAACTCACGAGAAAGAATCACGACAACCACCCATGCGGCAACGAGGTCCATCTCGACGAGCAACACGAGTGCCGCTGTAACGAGTAACTTGTCCGCAAGCGGGTCCATAAATTTCCCGAAGTTCGTGACCAAATTGTGTTTTCGCGCCAAGTGACCGTCCAACCAGTCTGTAATGGCCGCGATGGTAAAGATGACACCAGCGATAAATTGGTGAAGTGGGATATCAGCACCTAAAAAGGCGATGTTTCCCCAATCAAAATCAACAGCGAGTAAGACGACGAATACGGGGATCAAGACCACGCGTAGCATCGTCAATCGGTTAGGTAGGTTCATGTAGAACGCCTCCTCTTAGAAGGAGAGTCGACTTATTCTGCGTCGACTCTCTTTACAAAAATATTTTGTGTGACCGGAGACTCTTGAAGCTCGAGCTCGCGACCGTTGACGACGATTTTCTCAACACCTGCGATTAGTCCGATTCGGATACGTAGCGTATCCGTTTCAGCGTCTTCAATGACAATCGGGTTCTGTTTCGATTGGTTCGGATACTCAGGAGCAAGGAACGGACCTTCTAGTGAAGTATCACGAACACCGACATATGAGGCTGGTGATTCTTTCACATAAATCTCGGTCGACAGCTTATCACTCGTCGCTATCTCATAAGTGATGTCCGCACCGTTCGATTCTGTTACCGCAATCGGACCAGACTCTACTGGCGGTTCTTCTTCAGCCGGCTCCTCAGAAGCCGGTTTCTCCTCGGCTGGTTCATCCGCCGGGACGTCTTCATTCTGGTCGACTGTGACACCAGAACTCGGCGGCTCGGCCGGACTCGCTTCTTGTCCGCCGAAGTCGATACTTCTCACCGCAAAATAAACTGCTGTAATGAGCAAGAATACCGTGAGGGCAAGCAGTACTTTCGGAACCCATCTCGACACCCGACTTGTCGACTCTGACGCTTTTGAATACGTCTTTTTCCGAGAAAGTTGAACGGAGGGTTGTGCTTCGATTTTTGGTAGGTCTTTAGCGTATGTCTCATATAATTCATCCACATCGAGACCGAGTGACTCCGCATACGTTTTAATGAACGCCCGTGCATAGAAAGAGCCAGGGAGATTTTTGTAATCACCTTCCTCGATCGCGATGATATAGCGCTTTTGAATCTTCGTCGTCTGCTGGATTTGGTCGAGCGTTAATCCGCTCTCCTCACGCTTTTGTTTCAAAAAAGTCCCTAGTTCTGTCACAGGGGTCCACACCTTCCATTCACATAATTATTCAAACCATTCTGACTCACGATGTGTTTCTTGTGGGATGATGATTGTCTCATCCGGATTGTTTCTCAATTCAATAATATAATCAAAGTCTTCGTACACGCAATCGGTGTTTCGGACGTAAAGGTCTGGGTGTTCAATGACTTTTACGGCAGGCAACCGCATAACCTCACGGATCAGTTGACGATGTCGCTCATCCATCGTACGCGTAGAGACAGCTCCATCGATTATGTATACATGATCACCTTCACGCTCTTCTTCAAATAAAGAGGTCCGGACGGTCTGTTTCATCAGTGTCGATGACAAGAATAGCCACCGTTTGTTCGCACACACACTTGCTGCGACAATTGACTCTGTCTTGCCGACACGCGGGTTTCCCCGTACGCCAATCAACAGATGACGCTCTTCTTTCATCAGCTCTGCGACAAAATCTACGAGAATCCCTAAGTCTTCTCGGACGAAACGGAACGTTTTCTTATCATCACTGTCATGGTCGATGTATCTCCCGTGTCGAATCGCAATTCGGTCCCGTAACTTCGGGCGACGCAACTTGATCACGGCGATGGCTTCCATTCGTTTTAAAATATGCTCGAGTCGATGGACGTGATCAGCTGCAGGAGCTTTGAGCAACATGCCTCGACGCTGGAGGTCGACGCCGTTAATGGTGACGATGGAGATTTGAAGCATCCCCATGAGAGACGCGATGTCTCCAAGGATACCCGGTCGATTTTGACACAATTCATACTCGAGATACCACTCTTCGAATTTATGTTCCATCCTCAACCATCCTTTCGAGCGAGTTTGCTACCTAGCCTATTTTAAATTATTTTAGAAGAATTGAAAAGAACTGGTTTCTGCATCATGCCGAGATCATTGCCAACCGCCATCAATGCGCAACACGGTGCCAGTCATATATGAAGCATCCGGTGAACATAAAAAACGAATCGTCTTCGCCACGTCCTCAGTGGAACCTAGACGTCCAAGAGGAATGTCGTCCATCACGGTTTGTTTCGACTCTTCTACCGTATCATTCATTGGCGTATCAATCCACCCTGGCGTCACGGCATTGATCCGAACATGGAACGGTCCCGCTTCACGCGCGAACGCTTTAACGAACCCGATTTGAGCCGCCTTGACCGTAGAGTAAAATACTTCAGCCGCTGCTCCGACTTCGCCCCAAACACTCGAGACAATGACGATATCGAGTGGATGGTCATACGGTTTACAGGCTACGGTGGCTTGAATCAATCGAACCATGGCGCGTACATGCACCTCATAGAGATGGTCCAGCTCATCAATCGATTGGTCGACGACGAGACCATGTACCGCGTGGCCTGCTACATAAATGATTCGATCAACGGTATCAATCGACTTTATCCATTTCTCTACTGCTTCACGGTCGGATAAGTCACAAGTGACGATTTCCGCCTGTAACCTTTCCGACTCAATCATGCGACTGATCGTTACATGACCTTGATTCGCATGCAGGAGAAGATGGTCTTCACGAAAAGCGAGCGAGACGGCACGTCCAATGGCACCGCTCGCTCCAACAATCAACGTCTTCATGGCTTTTTGACGACACATACCGTACGTTGTTCGCGGCGGAACAAACGCTCGTATGATTCGTAAAGTTCATCTAATGTAATCGCATCAATCAAATTCGGAATCTCAAACAAGTTTCCATCATTGAGGGCATAGCGTGAGAACTGGTTCGCAATAAACTCTGGTGAATTCAACGCTTTTAAAAATTGCCCTTGCATCATCCGCTTCTTACGATCGAGCGTTTCTTGATTGAGCTCGAGTGGACGTTCTAATGCACTCGTGACACGCTCGACAAAGGCATCGACTTGAGACGTTTCCATCGACAAGGCGGCAAAAGCGAATGATTCTTCTGACGTATAGTCAAATGAGAACGCATCATCAATCAAACCTTCCGCATACAGTTCCGTGTAGAGCGGGGCTGTCGTGTCGAAGAGTGCATGCATGAGGAGTTCCACCGTCAACTCTTGTTTGAGGCCGGCTTCCCCTGCTTGCGGGACATCTTTATAGCCAATCATCACTTTCGGGACCGAGACGTCCATCTCAATGACGCGCTCTGATAGACGAACCGTGGCCGGTTCATCTATCGTCTCACGAGCACTCAACGGTGGTGCGTCAAATGATTTTGCGGCCTGATTGCTTTGAATCAGTTCGAGCATCTCATCTGGCTCGATGTTCCCGACTACGAACAACGCCATGTTGCTAGGGTGATAGAACGCCCGATGACACGTATACAAATCTTCTGCGGTGATTTTTGAAATCGATTCGATTGTACCGGCGATATCGATTTTGACTGGATGTGTCACATACATCGCTTCAATCAATCCGAAATAAAGACGCCATCCCGGATTGTCTTGATACATTTGAATCTCCTGACCGATAATGCCTTTCTCTTTCTCTACCGACTCTTTCGTGAAGTATGGTTCCTGAACGAAATTGAGTAGTGTTTGAACATTTTCCGGGACGTTCGATGTCGCGCCGAACAAGTAGGCCGTCCGCGTGAATGAAGTGAAGGCGTTCGCCGATGCTCCTTGGCGGCCGAACTGCTGGAAGACGTCGCCATCTTCTTTCTCGAACATTTTATGCTCTAAGAAGTGAGCAATGCCGTCTGGTACCTCTATCCAATCCTCTAATTTGAAGCGACGATCAATTGAACCGTATTTCGTCGTGAACGTCGCGAATGTTTTTTCATATCCAGTCTTCTTCAATAAATATACGGAGAGGCCGTTATCAAGAACGTGGTGATGTAATGTCTCTCCAACGTTTGGGAAATCTAGTTTCATGCTTCTCCTCCTTTCAAGCAATAGACAGCTTCGAGCGTGATCTCATTCGCAAGCGCAATGACATGGTCGCGTGTCGTATTTTCGATGATCGCAACCTCTTCATCGAGCGAAAACGGCCGTATGTCTGCGCCACTCATCCACCCAATCAACTGGCGTGGACTATCTCCTAGCTGACGACGTTGGTGGAATAACAGTTCTTTCGTCTGTTGCAACGTCTCGTCCTCAAACTCACCCGCCTGAAGAGCTTTCAATTGTTCTTCGATGATTTGTTCGGTCTTCTGCTGATTCGATGCATCGATTCCTGCATAGACGAATAGCTTTCGACTAAGCGAACTGTACTGCGAAGCGGCGTAGTATGCCAAGCTTTCCTTTTCACGGACGTTCATGAACAGCTTCGAATGCGGGAAGCCCCCGAACAATCCGTTCACGACTTGCATACGAATCGCATCTTCTGTGCGAGGGTCGACATCAAGCGCATAGGCGAGATGAAGTTTACTTTGTTTGATGTTTTGATGTTCTTCTAAGCGCTTGAATTCTCCTCGACTCGGTTCAGGTAAACGTCGCGGTTGACGCGTCCCGAGCGATTCGAGCGGGTTGAATGCCTGTTCGACCTGTGCACGGTCGACATCACCAACGACATAAATGTCGACGCGGTCGTTTTGAATCATCGATTGATATGCATCGAAAAGCGATTTCGGTGTGACATGGTCGAGCTGTTCGAGCGTTCCGAGTGAAGGGATGGCGAGTTCGCCTCCGAGCATCTCTTGTAGACGCTGCTGGGCGAAGCGCATCTTGTCATCATAGACGGATTCGATTCGCTGGCGCTGCAATCGACGTTCTTGCTCCACAATGAGCGGTTGAAACGCGCCGTCATAGACGTTCGGACGCAACAGTACTTCTTCGAGCAATTGAATCGCCTGACTAAGAACGTCTTCTCCGACGAGATGGTCATTGACGACTTCGAGCTGAAATTGAATGACATGCTCTTTGCCAATTTTTGATGCACCTGCGTAAAGGTTTGTATCGTACAAATCTTCTAGCGGTGTGTGAAATAATTCAATGGATGGATATGCTTCCGTCGATTTTTCCATGATAAATGGAAGTAGTGCTCGGTCTGCCACCGTGTCTTCAGACAGCGGAGCCGCAAACGAGACGAGGCACGTCGTCGTTTTAAATTTTTTGGTCGGATAGACCGAGTAGTGCAATTGATGTTGGAACTGTTCGATTCCTTTCATCAGCCGATCACTCCTTTTTTCGTTTTGGTTGAAACACGGCAGCGCCGCGTGCATATTCTTGGTCTGGTACGCCAGCGGCAACATTCGCATAACGTGCGACCGTAAACAAATAGTCACTCAATCGGTTGAAATATGGGAGCTGTCGGTCAGCGACACCGAGTGCTGTCAAATCCCGTTCGACACGACGGCAAACGGAACGTGCCACATGCAAGCTCGCCGACTCCACGCTTCCTCCTGGTAAGATGAACCGAACGAGTTCCGGACAAGACTTCTCCCATTCGTCCATCCATCGCTCAAGTTCCGTCACAATCGACAAGTCGACTGTTTTTGGAGGCGAATCCGTATACATCAGCTCTGACCCGAGGTCGAACAGGTCGTGTTGAATCTTCGTCAACTGTTCGCGGAGCGACGTGTCGGTCTGATGCGCAATCGCCAATCCGATGTGACTGTTCAATTCATCGAGAAGTCCCATCGCTTCGATTTGAGGATGATGTTTGTCGACACGGCTCCCAATCAAAGACGTTTCACCCGTGTCACCCGTGCGTGTATATCGTTTCATTCGGCTCCCCCCTCAAAATGCCACAAATGGTGACTCAGACGAGTCACCATTATGTATTGTGTGGTTGTTCAAATGGTAAGTAAATCTCAAACGTCGTTCCGACACCAAGTGTACTCGATACGCTGACCGTCCCATGATGGGCATCGACCACGTTCTTCACGATGGCGAGACCAATCCCCGTACCCGTCTTCGATCCACTCGTTCGCGCCTTGTCAGCTTTATAAAATCGCTCGAACACGAACGGTAAGTCTTCTTTCGGGATACCGTGACCCGTGTCGGTCAATCGAATCTGTAATCCGTCAGTTCCTTCAGTCGCCTCGATTCGAATTTCTCCGGAATCGGTATGGGCAATCGCGTTACCGATCAAGTTCGTGAACACTTGCTCGAGTCGGTCTCCGTCTGCCTCCATCAGTCGATGTGGTACATCCGTCTGTAATCGAATCTCTTTCTCAGCTGCCATTTGATTGAATTTCCGCATGACACGTGGAAGGAAGTCACCGATATCGAACGAAGTGAAGTGCATCGTTTCTTTACCCGATTCAATGCGAGCTAAATCAAGCAAGTCGTTGACGAGACGTGCAAGTCGAAGTGATTCATCATAAATGATCGATGCAAACTCTTTCGTCGCCTCGTCACTCTCTGTCATCCCATCGATAATCGCCTCTGAATAACCTTGTAGCGTCACGAGCGGTGTCCGAAGTTCATGACTAATATTTGCAACGAAGTCGGTCCGCATCTTATCGAGACGATGACTTTCAGATGTGTCACGAATGACAACGACGGCCCCCTCAAAATCGTCTTCTCCGATGAGCGGCGTGACCGTCAACGTATAATAACGGTCATCTTGTTTCACTTCAATCGTCTTCTCTGCCGTCCCTTCCATCACTTCTTCATAGAGTGACAGAACAACTTCATGTGGCTGGCCGTCTTGAAGTAATGGACTAGCCTGCGGATTCGTGACGATCACGTTGGCATGACGATCGAGCGTGATGACGCCGTCCGCCATCGATCGAAGGATGGAGGCAAGTTGCAGCCGTTCTCGGTCTAACGCATCGACATATTTCGCCAGTTGACTACTCATTGCGTTGAAGGAAGCGGCGAGTTCTCCGATTTCGTCTCGTGTCTTCGTCTCAAGACGCAAGTCAAATTGACCTTCCCCCGTCTTATTGACCGCATCTCGCATCGCTCGAAGCGGTGCCGTGATTCGTGTCGATAAGAAGAAGGCAAATACAGTCGTCACGATGATGGCCGAAGCGACCGTCCAAAGAATAATCGTTCGAGCACCGGCATTCGCACTCGAGATCGCATCGAGCGGTTCGAATAAGTAGAGCGTATATTGACCGGTCGATAATGAGAACGTCGTCCGGTAAGCAAGTGCGGCTTGATCATCAAATGAAGAGAAATTGCCAATGGCCGTCTCACCGACCGCCTGATAGGATTCCCAATCTTGACGTTCCAATTCGACCATCAGCCCGTCCACTTCATTCCCAAAGTTCGATCGTACAGTACCGTTTTCTAATATATAATTCGCACCATATACTTCGATGATTTGATCGATCGTCTGGGACGTATCACCTTCATTCAACAATACCGACTGAACCTGTCCCCCCAGTTTTGCGAGATGACCACGCTCTTGGTCGATGTGAAAAGAATTGAAAAATTCAAGCATCAATACCGAGACGATGAATAAGATGACACTGACCAAAACGAGAATCGTCAGCCACAGTTTCGTGACGATGCTGTTTCGACGAATCATCATTCACTCGCAGCTTCGAACTTGTACCCGACACCCCATACGGTCGTGATCATATGAGCCGCATCCGGTGAGACACGATTCAATTTCTCACGAAGACGTTTCACATGCGTATCGACGGTCCGAAGGTCTCCGAAAAATTCATAGTTCCATACTTCTTTCAATAACTGTTCACGTGAAAAGACTTTATCGACTTGCTTCGCAAGGAAAAACAGTAGTTCATACTCTTTCGGTGTGAGCGCAATCTCCTCCCCATCGACCGTGACACGGTGAGCATCATTGTCGATCGTCAAATGTGGGAATACGATCAAATCTTTCGATTTCTCACTCGTCTGCATGAACTTAGTCGAGCCAGAGCGACGAAGGAGCGCCTTGACGCGAAGGACGACTTCACGAGGACTGAATGGTTTGACGATATAATCGTCTGCTCCGACTTCAAATCCTTGGACACGATCAATTTCTTCACCTTTCGCCGTGAGCATGATGACCGGTGTCGCTTTCGTTTTCCGAAGTTCTGTACACACTTCGACACCATCCATCTTCGGCATCATCAAATCGAGCAGGATGACGTCATATTCATTCTCAAGAGCAAGGGCAAGCGCCTCTTCTCCATTGACGGCTTCTTCAATCACATATTGTTCGCGTTCTAAGTACATTTTCAAAAGTCGGCGAATTCTCTCTTCGTCATCGACTACTAAAATCTTCGTTTTCTCAGCCATACTTGAAACCCTCCTAAGACCCATTACGAGTTGTAGCGAATGTTGCACAATTGTGAACATTCCACTCCCTGCCATAACTATACCACTCTATTATTTCGCTTCACAACGATGATTTGATGGACCAAATGAAAAAGAAGTCACAATTGTGACTTCTTTCGCGTCATGCATATGAATGAAGACCGGCGATGACCAAGTTAACAAAGACAAGGTTGAACATGATGATGGCAAAACCACCTACACATAACCATGCCGCTTTCGTTCCGGTCCAGCCACGCTGAATGCGCATATGCAAGTAGTAAATATAAATAAGCATCGTAATGAGGGCCCATACTTCTTTCGGGTCCCAGCCCCAGAAACGGTTCCAAGCAATCTGTGCCCAAATCATCGCGAAGATCAATCCTCCGAGAATAAAGACGGGTAACCCGATTGCGACTGAACGGTAGCTAATCTCATCTGCGAGATCAAGATCGACTTTTTTCGCAAGCGGTTGAAGCGCTTCGGCGATTCGTTTGCGCAAAATGACGAATCGGAGCAATGCATAAATGACGACACCACCGATGACGGACCAGATGAGTGTGTTTAATTTAAGCGTATTGATCCAGTTCGGCAATTCAAGCGACAAACCGCTCGCGCCCGACAACAGTTGCGCCCCTTCTGGTACGAATAGGATTGGCATGAGGTATTCATACGTCTCGGCCTGGCCACGGTCATTCGTAAATTCGACGACACCACCAGCACCGATTCCTTTAAAGAGCATCGACACGATGATAAACCCGAGCGTACACATGAGTACGAACATCGTCACTTCAAGCCAAGTCCGTGATTTAGACTGTTCTTTCATCGATGTCTCATTCAATAAGAAAATGAGACCTGACGCAAAGCTGATTGCCAAAATCCCTTGTCCGAGCGCTGCCGTCGTAACGTGAATTTTTAACCATACACTGTTAAGTGCAGGAATGAGCGGTGCGACTTCACTCGAGAACATCGAGGCGAATGCGATGACGAGTAACGCCACCGGCATCGCGAACAATCCGAGTACATCATTTTTATAAATCCCGTATACGACAAGAAACCCGAGCACCATCATCATGCCGAAGAATGTCGTATATTCATATAAGTTTGATACCGGCGCATAGCCGACACCTGCCCAACGCATAAAGAAATATGTCATTTGGGCGACAAATCCGATAATCGCTAAGATGAAGGCATACTTCCCATAGGCGACACGGTTGACGTTCCGATCCTTACGCATACCACTAACGGCAATTGTAAAGAGAACCGTCGAGATTGCGTATAGGAAGAACGCGATAAACAGCATACGGCTGCTCCATTCAATCCATTCCATCAAGATTCCCCTCTTTCATCTGTTGACTCGTTTTCCGGCTTCGAAGTGAATCTCGCCTGGTCTTCCCACATCGGTAAACCGGTCTGTTCTAGTAACGGCGAAACCTCTCGTCGGAGCGAGGACGGGTTTTTATTCGTAAATCCTGCGACGAGCACCTCATCTTCGTGACGACGAATCCAGACGCGTCGATGCGGCCAATACATCCCCATCACAATACCAATCATGAAGATTGTCGCACCGACAATCAGAATCGGATACGTGGAGTCACTCTTAACACGTAGACCGCTCGTACTTGCCATCTCTGTACCAGCGAATTGCACCTCATAGCGGTTCTCCTCATCGGCGACGTTGAGACGAATACCGATCAAGTTTGACTCTGTTTCACCTTCTGGTGATTCGACATTGAAGAAGAAGGCAGGATTCAGGGCACGTGGTGATTTCGTGTTCGGTTGTCCGTCCTTCACTTCGAAATCAGGATACAAGTCTTTCAAAGTGACTGTGACGCCATTCAAGTCATACGATTTTTCTGGATTCTCGAGGTCGACCTTGAACGGTCCATACTCGTCACCTGTCTGTTTATCGGCGAGCATGAACGACATCGACAAAAACTCCGGACGACTTGAGTATTGCTCTTGATACACTTCATATTTTTCGAACTTAAAAGGGTGGTTGACTTTCGTCGAACCGACATCGACTTGTTCGAGTTGCGGCGATCCGTCCTCGTTCGTTCCCGTTTTCTTAAATAATGTCAGTTCCGTCTCATAATTTTTCGGTACGGCTCCTGCTTTTTCAATGGCAGCTGCGAATTTCGCATCTTCCTCGTTATTTTCCGGGTCATACATCTCCAGAATAAACTGGTCATTCCGTAAGTAGTACTCTCCATCAGTCGCCTCTAACGAAACTGTATCTCCTTCACGCACCCATTCAAGCGTATCCGTATGGAATGCTGGGAATACACGGAGCATCGCCCCGAGGAAAAAGATGACGAGACCAACGTGGTTCACGTATGGACCCCAACGACCAAAACGGTGTTTTTCCGCCAATAAGGCATCTCCATCCCGTTTGACATTGTAGCGTTTTTTCTTGAGCGAAGCTTCCATCTCATCAATTTGTGCTTCCGTCCCTTCGCCTTGTCCGAAGAGTCGTTGTCCTTTCATAAAGCGTTCTGTCCGTCTAACTGGTTGGTTCTTGAGCGCTTTATAGAGCGGGACTCCACGGTCAATCGATACGACGATGAGTGAGAGTGTCAACATGACGATGAGACCGATATACCACCAAGATGTGTATAGGTTATGGAATCCAAGTGCATAATAAATCGAACCTGGCGTCCCGTACTCCTCCAAATAATATTGTTCTGGAGGCAACTGTTGTGGGATATACATTTCTTGCGGGAAGATCGTCCCGATTGCTGAACCGACAATAATCAGCGCAATCAACCACAATCCCACTTTGACCGATGCGAAGAAGTTCCACACCCGGTCAATGACCGATTTTGGACGACGCTTCGACCGTAAATCAGCGCCTTCATATTTCATATCTAGCATCTGTGCGTCCCCCGTTCGCTTACAATGACTTCTCGGCTAGCTCCATCAATTTCTCTTTCGTGAGTTCACCTTCATACTTTTCAATTACATTCCCTTCACCATCGATGACGAATGTGACAGGTAAATTATAAATGCCATAGGCTTTCTCGACTTCGCTCTTCGTGTCCATCAAGATTGGATAGTCAAGACCGACACCTAGGTCGTTAATAAAGTTATCGACACGAAGCGGCGTTTCACCGACATTCACCGCCCAAAAATCGACGCCCATATCTTGAAGTGTTGCGTAATTTTCTTGAACGACTGGCATCTCTTTCTTACACGGTTCACAGAATGTACCCCAGAAGTTAAGAAGCATGCCTTTCCCTTCGTAGTTTTCACGTTCGTAAAGGGTCGAACCGTCGAGTGTAACGAGTTTGAAATTCGGTGCCTCGTCCCCTGCCTCGATCCGTCCGTCATTACCGGCTTGGTCGAACAATTGCATGACGGTGATGGCTCCCGCAAAGAGAACGACCGTCATAATCATCAAGCGCCAAAATGACCTCTTTTTCTTTTTCGCGACCGCTTGTTCCATCCGGTCGTCTTTGTTTTGATCTTTTGTCATCGTTTTCACACCATCCTTCAGTTGCTATTGTACTGAAAAAACATTAAAAACGCACATTAACAGACTTTTTTCATTTTTTTGTCACACAATCTACACAATCAAAAAAATCATCCTATTTCAGGACGATTTTTTGTTGTTATTTTTTCTTCTTTTTGCCTCGTGGTTTCGGTGGAACAGTCGGGTTCGCAAGTTCACGAAGTTTACTGATTTCCTTATGCGAGAGTTCACGCCAATCGCCTGTGTTGAGACCGTCGAGCGTCAAGAAACCGAATTGTTCACGCTTCAATTTGATGACCTCCGAACCGATTGCCTCGACCATGCGACGGATTTGACGATTATGTCCTTCCGAGATGACGATTTCAAGAATTGCCGTGTTCTTTTTCTGGTCCACAGACTTCATTTTCACTTTCGCGCTACCCGTTTTAAATCCGTCATCGAGCTGAACGCCTGACTCAAGTTGTTTGATTGCCAAATAAGATGGGATATTCTTCACTTTTGCCACATAGCGCTTTTGGATTTTATATTTCGGGTGGGTCATCATGTTCGAGAACTCTCCATCGTTCGTCAAGATGATGAGTCCTGTCGTGTTATAGTCAAGACGTCCGACCGGGAAAACACGCGCGCCTGGTGGTACGAGGTCTGTGATCACTTTACGTCCTTTATCATCATCTACCGTCGACACATAGCCACTCGGTTTGTAGAGTAAGTAGTAGACATGCTCTTCTTGTTCGATTTTGACGCCGTCAACCTCGATCTCTGACTTCGGTCCGACCTTCGTCCCGAGTTCACGTACTACTTTTCCGTTGACGCGAACGCGACCATCCAAAATCATTTCTTCTGCTTTTCGACGCGAGGCGACCCCCGCTTGTGCGATTACTTTTTGCAAACGTTCCATATGATTAATCCTTCTCCAATCTCTCTTCTTGCTTCGGTGATTCCTGACCGAAGAACAAATCGCCTTCGTCTGTCAGTTCATCCTCAAATGTTAATGGTGGTAGTTCCTCGAGCGAATTAAATCCGAAATGGTCGAGGAAATGCTCTGTCGTGCGATACAACTTCGCACGACCAATCGTTTTTGCACGGCCTGCCGATTCAATCAACCCTTTTGACAATAGCGTATGAATGACTCGCTCTACTTTGACGCCACGAATCTCCTCGATATCCGCTCGCGTGACCGGTTGCTTATAGGCGATGATGACGAGCGTCTCCATTGCCGCGCGTGAAAGTGCCTGCTCGGCCATCGTCCCAACATATTTTTGAATGTATGGGGACACTTCCGGAACGGTCACGAGTTTGTACACGCCTGCCGACTCCATCAGTTGGAACGGGCGGTTCGAAGTTTTGAAAGAAGCTTCTAATTTACTGAGCTGTTCTCTCGCAGCAGCCTCTGAAATATCGAGCGTCTCCGCGAGCGCACGGACTTCCATTCCTTCGTCGCCGACGACAAACAATAATCCTTCAATAATCGTTTCATAAGACAGCAACCGCTTCATCCCCTTTCTTTGATGATTCGATGAACGAGATTTGAATGTCTTGGTCAAGTTGCTTCGTTTCGACGACCCGTAGCTTGATCAGCTCAAGAAGCGCCATAAACGTTACCACGAGATCCGAGACGTTCGGTCGTTCTACAAAAAAGGCGAAAAACGAAGTTTGTCGTGTTGAGGACACATGTTCATGAAGTCTTGTCATCTGTTCTTCAAGAGTTCGCTCTTCACGTTTGATCGTCTTTTTGCGCCGCTCTTTCCAACGCTTTCGCTCAATCATTTTGGAATAGGCGTGGAGAAGATCCGAGAAGTTGAGCGGTCCGTCATATTTTGACACTTCTTCTGACATGTAGTTCGTCAAATCTTCTCCCGGTCGCGTATACAGTTCAAGACGATGTTCTTCCTGCTCACGCATGAAAACGACTGCTTCTTTATATGCTTTGTATTCAATCAATTGACGAATGAGTCCCTCACGCGTCGGTTCTTCGCTGAAGTCTGGGACATCTTCATCCTCGACCTGAACAGGCGGTAGTAACTGTTTACTCTTTAACTGGAGCAACGTCGCCGCCATGACCAAGTATTCACTGGCCACGTCGAGTTCAAATTTTTGCATCGTGCGAATATAGCCGACATACTGGTCAGTGACTTCTGCCACGGAAATGTCGACGATATCAATCTCCATTTTTCCGATCAAATGGAGCAACAGGTCGAGTGGACCTTCGAACGTATCGATTTTAACGTTATAGGCTTCCATAGAGACACCTGCCATTTTACATTTTTGCGCTTTAGTATAACATGTTTTATAACACCGTGGACACGAAAGGAGAAAATTGATTCATGACCCCTTTTATTCATTATACGTTGCTTTTTGAATGTCATGCCGATTATTTCGAATGTCATGAGGTTTTAGAAGAGGCGTGGCAGGCGGACGACCGTCGTCACCATGGCTATGCGGCACTCATCCAATACGCTGTCATTCACTATCATCTTCGGCGAGACAATCTCATCGGTGCGAAAAAAAGCTTGCGACTCTTACGTCGAAAGATCGACGTCGCTGCCCCTTTTTTAAGTGAGCTTGGACTTGATGTCGATTCGTTCATCTCCCAACTTGATGAATGGCCGCTACAGACGACGCTTCCCTTAACACAAAACGTTCGTGAGACGGTCGAATCATTGAAACCGACGTTCCCGACGACGGACCTGTCGTTCGAGGAATTGGTTCATAAGCATTTGCATCGCGACCGTAGTGACGTCATCACAGAACGGGAGTTGGCACTTTTAGAACGGCAACGCACGAGAACTTGACGTCAAGCTTCAACACGGATTCTTTTTGTGATCAATAAAGATCTTTTTCACCTTCTCGAACTTTATCAACCAATCCTCGAGATCGCTCTGATCATGTAAATATCGGGAAGGTGTTTCAAGTAAATCCATGCCATAGATTGTTTGTAAGCAGGACCAAACCACTTCGTCGGAAGCTGTCCAATCAAAACCATCTATATTTTCATATTGTTCCATCCACTGATATGCCCAGTCAGAGATTTCTTCTCTCGTCCGTTCATGCCTGAGCACTTGCTCCAATCGATTAATCAATTCTTCGATTGTTACTCGATTCATGAATTCACCTCATTTACCGTGTTGTCGTGATCGCACTCTGCAACATGTAAAACCCCCGCAGTCACGCTTCGTGATTGCGGGGGTTTTTATCGTCAGACGACTAATTGATTCCATTTATCCAATAAATCGCCCGTCTTGCCTGTACCGGTTAACGTCAAATCAAGTGGAAGTACGTTTCTCACCTCGTCTAGAAGCTCGTAAGAACGTTTCTCGCCACGGAATGATGGCGACAAGGCGATATGGTCGATGACCATCGTCGTTCCTTGTTGCTCCATTCCAATGATGCCAACGAAGTCTTCATCGACTTTCCACAAATAGAGGAACTTCGACTCCTCCTCGTCGTACAATCGGACGAGTTCAAGCAAGCTAAGCGGAGATTTGTCACTGCATGAAAATGCGAGTAGACCCATCGCCGTCTTTTCATAAGAACGTTTATATTTGACCAGCATCGCTGGGTTCACCACCTTTAGTCATTCAAGTTTCACGGTGTGAAGACGTGAGAGACATGGTTCATTGTGCCATAACCTTCAGGCAAAAATCAATTCTCGTCCCAAACCTTCACTTCTGCCATCTTCGTTCCTTGACGAAGTTTGACGGCGTGCTCAAGACCAGATGTCACTTTACCGAACACTGTGTGGACACCGTCCAAGTGTGGTTGTGGCTCATGGACGATGAAGAACTGTGAAGATCCTGTGTTACGTCCAGCGTGTGCCATCGAGAGTGATCCCGCTTCGTGTTTGTGTGGGAAAGATGTCGACGTCTCACACGGAATCGTGTAACCTGCGCCACCCATTCCTGTTCCTTGTGGGCAACCGCCTTGGCTGACGAAACCAGGAATGACACGGTGGAACGTCAATCCGTTATAAAATCCGCTGTTTGCAAGCTTTTCGAAGTTTTCGACTGTAATCGGCGCCTCGTTGTGGAATAAATCAAATTCAATCATTTCGCCGTTTTCAAGTTTCATAGAACCTTTTTTCATGTTTCAAGCAACCCCTTTATCAAAATATGTATCCTACTGTTTTACACTCACATTACCCATCTTATCAAAAAAACACGTCTGTCTCCACTTTTTTTGTGGAAACAGACGTTCTGCCTTATTGAATGACAGCGTGAACGAGCGGACGTGCTTCTGGTTTTGTCGCACCAATCGTGTACGCGTGATCTAAACGTTCGACTGCTGAAGACATGTCTTCGATGTTCGAGCGGAGTACAGCGATCACATCGCCCGCCTCGACACGGTCGCCGACTTTCTTCTCGAGCGTGATACCTGCCGCGAAATCGATTTTATCTTCCTTCGTCGCCCGACCAGCTCCGAGGAGCATCGCAGCGACACCGACTTCGTCAGCAATGATCGATTCGACGTAACCCGCTTCTTTTGCGACGAACGTCGTCTCAAATGATGCTTGTGGTAATTTTGTCACGTCATCGACGAGTGACGAATCTCCACCTTGTGCTTCGACGAACTTACGGAACACCTCGAGGGCATGACCGTCAGCAATCCGTTTTTCAAGGTCTGCATACGCTTCTTCGAACGTCGGATAAAACTCACCAAGTACGGCCATGTGTCCTGCGATTGTGAGTGCGATTGTTTTCAAGTCTTCTACTTCTTTGCCCGAGAGGACTTCAATTGCTTCTTTCACTTCGTTTGCATTCCCGATTTCAAACCCGAGTGGTTGGTCCATGTCTGTGATGACAGCGACTGTCTTCCGACCGACATTCTTCCCGATTGCGACCATCTCTTCTGCAAGAGCTTTCGCATCATCGAACGACTTCATGAACGCACCAGAACCCGTCTTGACGTCGAGGACAATACTGTCAGCTCCAGCCGCAATCTTTTTCGACATGATCGAGCTCGCGATGAGCGGAATCGACTCAACCGTAGCCGTTACATCACGGAGTGCATAGAGACGTTTGTCCGCAGGCGTCAAGTTCCCTGTTTGACCGATAATCGACATCTTGATGTCGTTTACTTGTTTTGTGAATTGTTCTTCTGTCAATTCGACGTTAAAGCCTGGGAATGATTCGAGTTTATCGATCGTACCACCTGTATGACCGAGACCACGACCACTCATTTTTGCAACTGGAATTCCGATTGACGCAACGAGTGGTGCGACAATCAAGCTGATCTTGTCACCGACTCCGCCCGTTGAGTGTTTATCGACTTTCTTCCCTTCGATGTTCGAAAGGTCGATCGTATCGCCTGACTTCACCATTTCCATCGTCAAGGCTGCCGTCTCGTTTTCAGTCATCCCATTGAAGTAGATGGCCATCGACAATGCCGACATCTGATAGTCAGGGATCGTTTCGTTCGTAAACCCTTCCACGACGAAGCGAATCTCCTCTTCGTTCAATTCTCCACCGTTACGTTTTTTCAAAATCAAATCGACCATACGCATAGCTGTCGTCCTCCTAGAAATAAGTTACTTACATACTTTTAATCGTGCCGCGAACGAGTGAAAGGAAGTCTTGACGAACACGTTCTGTCGTTTCAATGACTTCTTCATGGTTAAGTGGTTGATCTAATATACCAGCTGCCATGTTCGATACACACGAAATCCCAAGGACGCGCATATCAGAGTGACGTGCAACGATGACTTCTGGGACCGTCGACATTCCGACGACATCGCCACCGAGAAGACGTGCCATTTTTACTTCGGCTGGCGTCTCGTAAGTCGGACCCGTGTTCCCGAAGTAAACCCCTTTTTGTACGGAGAGACCGAGGTCTGAAGCAACGCGCTCTGTCAATTTCACGAGTTCTTTATCATACGCTTCCGACATATCTGGGAAGCGCGTTCCGAATTCGCTCGCATTTTTCCCAATGAGTGGGCTCGTTCCGAAGAAGTTGATGTGATCTGTGATAATCATCAAATCTCCAGGGTTGAACGACTCGTTACAAGCGCCCGCAGCGTTCGTGACGATGAGTGTCTCGACACCAATCAATTTGAGGACACGAACCGGGAACGTCACTTGTTCCATCGAGTATCCTTCATAGAAGTGGAACCGTCCTTGCATCGCGACGACGTGCTTTCCTTCAAGTTCCCCGAACACGAGTTGTCCTGCATGTCCTTCGACGGTTGATACCGGGAAGTGCGGAATCTCCTCGTAAGGGATTGCAACCGGGTTCTCAATTTCGTCCGCAAGGACCCCAAGACCTGACCCGAGAATAAGTCCGATTTCTGGTGTATCACCCATACGCTCCTGCAAAAACGCTTTTGTTTCGTTCCAATTTACCATGAATGTTGCCTCCTCAAATTTCGTTTAAGAAACTCTTTCCGTTTGATGGTGTTTCAACGTCAAAGTTGTCAGCCACTGTCGCACCGATATCTGCGAACGTAGCACGAATGCCTAAATCAACTGCTTTCGCTCCATTGTGATGAACGATGAGCGGGACGTATTCACGTGTGTGATCAGTTCCAGCGTGTACTGGATCGTTCCCATGGTCCGCAGTGATGATGAGTAAATCGTCTTCACGAAGACGTTCCATTACTTCTGGTAGACGAGCATCGTATTCTTCAAGGGCAATCGCATAGCCTTCAGGATCACGACGATGACCGAACAAAGCGTCAAAGTCTACCAAGTTCAAGAAGCAAAGTCCTTCGAAGTCTTCCTCGAGGGAATCGACCAACTTGTCCATCCCGTCCATGTTCGATTTCGTACGGATTGCTTTCGTCACGCCTTCGCCATCGTAGATATCACTGATTTTGCCGAGGGCGATCACATCTTTCCCTGCTTCTTCAAGCGTGTTCATGACTGTCTTACCAAAAGGTTTGAGTGCGTAGTCATGACGATTTGCCGTACGTACCCAAGCACCTGGCGTACCGATGAACGGACGAGCGATAATGCGGCCGAGCATATATGGATCTTCACGTGTGATTTCACGCGCGTATTCACAAATCCGGTACAACTCGTCGATCGGCACGATTTCTTCATGTGCAGCGATTTGTAGAACCGAGTCTGCAGATGTATAAACGATGAGCGCACCTGTCTCGACATGTTCTTCGCCGAGCTCGTCTAAGATAGCTGTCCCCGATGCCGGTTTGTTCCCGATCACTTTACGGCCACTGAACTCTTCAAGACGATGAATTAAATCATCCGGAAACTCTTCAAAGACACGGAACGGTGTCTCGATATGAAGGCCCATGATTTCCCAGTGACCTGTCATCGTATCTTTACCAGCCGAGATTTCTTCCATACGACCGTATGCACTCGGTGTCTCCGATGCGTCGATCCCTTGAATCGGCTTTATGTTCGCGAGTCCGAGTTTTCCCATGTTCGGCATGTTCAACCCGTTATGCTCACGAGCGATATGTCCGAGCGTGTCCGCCCCTTTGTCACCGAACTGTTCGGCATCCGGTGCTTCACCGATCCCAACCGAGTCCATGACGACTAAGAATATACGTTTAAACTTCTTCACAAAAAATTCCTCCTTTTCGGTGTCTAGGCACGAGGGTGATGCTTGCGATACACATCATGTAACCGCGACTTATTGACGTGTGTGTACACTTGCGTCGTCGCTAAATCCGCATGACCGAGCATCTGTTGAATGGCACGTAAGTCCGCACCGTTCTCGAGTAAGTGTGTCGCAAAGGAATGACGGAGTACGTGAGGTGTGATCTCCTTGTCGATTCCAGCAAGCTTGGCACGTCGTTTGATCATCTTCCAAAATCCTTGACGACTGAGCCGTCCTCCTCTGCCGTTTAAAAAGAGCGCTTCGGTTTCTCTGCCGCCAAGACCGTTACGAGCTTGTTGAATATATCGCTCGACAAACCCTTGCGCGACGGACGAGACCGGAATGATTCGAGCGCGCTCGCCTTTCCCTTCACATTGTAGATACCCCAATTCGAACTGCAAATCATCCAAATCAAGACCTAAAAGTTCACTGACCCGCATTCCTGTCCCATATAGTAGCTCGAGCATCGCCCGGTCTCGAAGCGAGAGCGGATCGGATGTCGGTACACTATCCAAGAGACGTTCTACTTCCCCTTGCGACCAAGTATCGGGAAGGTGTTTCTCTGCTTTTGGCGACTCTAGATAAAGAGATGGATCGGTCGTTGTGACCCCAGTCATTTTTAGATGATGATGGAACATCCGGATTGAACTGACGGCCCGTCTTAACGACGACGAGGCACGACCAGCCTGTGACAGTTCTTCGATATGTTTGACGATATGGGAACGCGTCACATCGTTCCAATCTTCCACCCCCAACTGGGTCAAGGTCGATGCGTACTGCGTCAAATCGCTCGCATACGCCTGTCTCGTGTTTGCGGACATCCGCTTTTCAACCGTCATGTACTGAAGAAATGACTCGATATGCGAACGCATCATACCCTCCTCCTTCCTCGTTTCACCTGAATACGCTTACAGCATATCACTTATGTAAACTGTTGTGAAGATGTCTGACCTCATTTTTTAATCACTTTTTTGTGACAAAATAACCGTGACTATTTTTTCTTATGAGTACAACAAAAAACCATCCTCATTCAAGGATGGTTTGCATGTAAGATTAACCGTTGATGACTGCTTTATGACCTTCAAGCGTGACGCCTTTTGCTTGGCATACTTTACAGATGCCATGAAACGTCAAGCGATGGTCTTTAATGAGAAATTCGTATTTGCTCTCGACTTTTTTCTCGACATCGACGAGCAAGTCTTCCATGATTTCCTCGACCGATCCGCATTCGACACAGACGAGATGGTGGTGCGAATGATTCGCGCCTTCCGGACGCAAGTCAAAGCGTGCGACCCCGTCGCCGAAATTGACTTTATCCACGACACCAAGCTCGGTCAGTAACTCGAGTGTTCGATATACTGTGGCGAGTCCGATTTCTGGTGCGATGCTCTTGACGAGCATAAAGACGTTCTCCGCACTCAAATGGTCACTCTCATTCTCAAGTAAGATGCGAACCGTCGATTCACGTTGTGGTGTCAATTTATATCCTTTGGCGCTCAATTGCTGTTTAATTCGTTCAATTCGCGTTTCCATAAGGCGCCCCCTCTTTACATAGTTCACTACACAAAGCATACCGAAGTTTTAATCAATTTTCAATTTAAAATCATTACTATGTAAGTTTACCATATAAAAATTTAGATTAGAATTATTTTAATCTGGACAATTGCCACCATTGAATCGCCATGATTGTCTTCGCATCAGTGATGATCCCTCTGTCTAGCAAATCGACGACCTCATCAAAGCTATAACGTTTCACATTTAAAAATTCATCTTCATCTAAATTCATCTCGCCAGCTGATAATCCCTTTGCGACAAAGACATCGACGCGTTCACTGCAAAAACCTGGTGCCCCGTAGAAAGAAAAGATTTTTTCAAGCGACTCTGCCGAATATCCGGTCTCTTCTGCTAATTCACGTTCGGCACTCGCCACCGGATCTTCTCCCTTTTCGAGTTTTCCGGCAGGGATTTCAAGTGACATCGACTCGAACGCCTTACGATACTGCTCCACCATGACGATGTTGTCCGATTCATCGATGACGAGCACGGCGACGGCCCCATTGTGATAGACGAGTTCACGCACAGACGTGTTTCCATTCGGAAGGGAGACGACGTGCTTTTCCACATCGAAAATCTTACCTTGATAGATGACTTCCCGCTCAATCGTTTTTTCTTCCATATGATTACTCCTCACTTTTCGATATACTCTGATTATGAGTCAAACCAACATTTCGAACAAGGAGGAATCCATATGAGTGAACTCGGACTCGGAACGATGACGATTTTGAAGCATGGAGAGACTGAGGCGAAGAAAATTCTGGAGACTGCGATTCAGTCCGGTATTCGCCATATCGATACAGCAGATGTCTATGCACGACAAGCTGTCGAGCGCGTGATCGGGGAAACGTTAGGTCAGGAACGAAAACACCTTTTTTTAGCGAGTAAAGGCGGAAACGAACTGACCGAGGACGGCATGCGCTGGAATCCTAATCCATCCTACTTAGAGGAAGCGTTACACGGATCGCTCGAACGATTGCAAACAGATTATCTCGATTTATATTATATTCACGGCGGTACGCTTGAGGATAACCTCGACGCAACGATTGAATGGGCACAAAAACAAAAGCGCGATGGTCTCATCCGACAAATCGGACTCTCATCGATTCGACCGAATGTCATCAACTATTGGATCGAGTCAGGTACTCTCGATGTACTCATGACGCCATATTCACTTCTTGACCGACGACCAGAAACGCTTGAGACGTCGATTCCCATCGTCGGTCGCGGCGTCCTTGCCAAAGGACTCTTGACAGATGAATGGGAGACACGTTTAGGCGATAAAGGATTCGAGGCGTGGCGAAAAGAGGAACTTCCAAGTGAATTGGCGATGATGCCTAAACCGATTCAGGCGTATGCACTCGCAGCCGCGAAACGGTTCTGTGACGTCGTCTTGCCCGGTGCCTCTTCAGTCAAGCAGTTGAAGGAGACAATTCGCGCATTCGAGACTGAAGTCGATGAAGAAGTGCTAGACCGACTACTCGCCCGTCTACCGATTCATCCTTATACAAAACACGTGACCTGAGCTGTTCAGGTCACGTGTTTTTCATTACGCGCTTTAATCTGTTCAATCGCCCAGTCTGCCCATCCGGCATAGTTTTCCATCATCCGAATCGCATATTCACTCGTTAACAAATAGCCGAGCGTATCTTCATCGGATTGATGTTCTTCCTGAAACATCCGAATTTGTTGAGCGACTTGTTCGTGATGGGCTTTTGTCTCTTCGATATATCGAACTGCTTCTTCGACCGGTAACAATTGAAGCAAACTGACTCGCAACAGATTCTCATCTTTCATTTTTGGTTGAAACGATGTCGGTTGACGAAGCCAATTGATCAACTCTTCACGTCCTTGATCCGTGATCGAATATATTTTCTTATCTGGCAACTCCTGTTGCGAAATATGCTCCGCTGAGACAAGTGCATCTTCTTCCATCTTTAACAGTTCCCGATAAATCTGTGTATGATGTGCGTTCCAAAAATGAATCATCTGCGCCTTGAACGTCGCGTTCAGGGCGTACCCGGTCGCAGGCTGATGGGTCAATAACCCGAGCAATGCGTGACGTAACGCCATATCCATCACCTTTTCCTTATCATGCTATTTTTATAAGTGTATCACATTCTTCTATGGATTCGAGAATGCCAATCTGTTGACGACTCGTTTAAAACCCGACAAAATAGATAGAAGAAAGGAGAGTTGTCTATGCAACCGATTCATTCATCACAACAATTTGACGAAGCTACTAAAGATCATGGAATGGTGGTCTTCACCACATCATGGTGCCCGGACTGCAAACGTCTGGACATGTATGTTGACGAGCTCGTCAAAGACTATCCACAGTTTAACTGGCATGTCGTCGACCGCGACGCACTCCCAGAATTATCTGATGCACAAGAAGTTCGCGGCATCCCTTCACTTCTTTATTATAAAGACGGGGTAAAACAAGAACACCTCCACTCGGCGAACGCCAAGACGGAGATGCAAATCCGTTCATTCCTCGATACGATTCAAGCATGACCTGATTCCTGCAGACCATTCAGCTGCAGGATTTTTTGTACACGCATCTGTCATTCTCGATTATACTGTAAGAAATATCCAAACGAGAGTGGTGAATGAATATGACAAGTACTCGCTTTTTCACAGGGTTATGTTTGACCATTTTGATGTTAACCGGTTGTATGCACCCATCGACTTCGTCATCTACATATTCTGATGATGAAGCGGACGCCATCAAAAGTGCCGTTTTATTTTTGGAGCAGATGGATTGGCTGCCGGTAAATGAAGATTCAAAACAAGCCACGATTCAATCGATCAAGGTCGATGATCGTTATGAGCTACTCGACTCACAATTTAAAGAAACACACGCTTGGCTCATCACATTTCCAACTGATTCGCAGCGCACGATTGAAATTCCACACGTGCTCGTCGATCCTGAATCAAACGAAGTGATCGGTTATTTGCCGAGTGAATGAAACATCTCACCATCCACTAATTATAATGACGCACATATCGCGAGTCGATGAATCGCTTCAAATAATATGGAAGTCGTCCATGCCACGTGAATCGTCCGAATGTCAACAATGCATGTCCTGATGTCGTCAATAAAATATTCAACGATTGACGCTTCCGAAAAGGTCGGGTCGTTTCACCGAGTAACCGCTTGGCGACATAACGCCCCGACCTGACAGCATCGACACCCCCATTCAAATTAGATGCCATGTCTCCGGTCACATAAATCGTTCTGAACTGGTCATGACGCAAATACGCATCCGTCTCGATGAACATGTCTGGTTTTGCGAGTCCGGACTCAGCCCACCATTCTAGGGGAACAACACTAGTCGCATCTAGTAATAGTCCTTCTGATGAGTCTTCATGAAGCTGTTGCTTCACGACCATGATGCCTGACTTCACTAAAAGACGTTCGATTTGTTTTCTAGTGTGAGCCGGCGCCTCTGGCAAGATCCGTTTTGCATATAGCGTCACGTTCTTCGTCCGAGCGCAAGTGAACGCCAATTCCACCCCGGCCTTCCCCCCACCGACGATTGTCACTTCCTGACTCAAATCGATCTGTTCGAGTAGAGCTTGTGTCATCGGTTTAAGTGGTGTCCCAATTCCCCTGCTTTTTGCACCCGTCGCGAGCACGAGTTGATCGTAGTGAATCGCCCCCTTTTCCGTTTGTACGGTCTGCTCGCGAGGATCAATCGAGATGACTCGTTCTGCGACCGGTTTGAGTTGAGGTGGCCTCACAGTGGCGGTCGGCATCAGTTTCGCAATGACTTGTGGAAACGCACCGGTATACACCGTCTGTCTTCCTCCGATGAATCGAACTTCGTAGTGCTCTTGAATCTCCTCTAAACGATCAAGAATCTCAAGTTGACCGTGACCAAGTCCTGCCAACACTAATGTTGGTTTCATCGCAAAATCCTCCGCGCCTCAATGAAACGTTGTGTAATCGTCATCACTTCAAGCAACAAAAAGATGAGTGCGATTCCACCAACCCAGTTCGGGAAGAGAATCATCAATGTGAATAAGATGAAACATTCTGTTCGTTCGATGATTCCTGGTTGATAATAAAACGTCTTTTCCGATTTCCTTGAACTACTTGCCCCGACAGCTAAAAATAGTGTCATCGCAATGACGAACGAGGCAATCAATATTAGAAAGATTGGCATATATTCCGGGTAACGAAGTGCGAGGGCAATCACGACCGATAGTTCGACAAACCGGTCTAACACGAGGTCGAGTACCGTTCCAAAACCACTCGTTTTAGATTTTCGGGCCATCGTCCCGTCTAATACATCAAACAAACCAGAGAGCCACAATAAGATGACGGCAGTCCAGTGCATGTCATTATAAATAAAGATTCCTGTTGAGACTCCTATCATTCCACCAAGGATTGTCACTTCATTCGGTGTAAAGTTCCACTTGAGCAGTCGATCCGCCCCTCGTTCTATGACAGGTTGTACGTAACGACTTCCGTACGTATCGAGCATATTATCCCTCCTTTCGTTTGATTCGATACATCATTCCGATTTGGAACGATTCTTCCGTCGATAACATGACCGACCGTCCATCCTCAAAATGATATTCACCGAAGCACTGACCGAACCGATAAATTTTTTTCATCAGTTGCACCGGTTCACCGGCCGTTTCAGATACTTCGACTTCAGCCAACGGACGCAGTTCGCCCTCAAGCATCACAAAATCTCCGAAGCCAGGTGCGGTGTCGTATAATTGCTCGACTGTTCCTGTCCTCGTCACTTCGCCTGATTCGAGTAACGTCACTCGGTCTGCCATGAGCATCGCCTCTTCCCGGTCATGGGTGACCAGAATCGCTGTGAGTTTGAGTTCTTTCACTAAATCACGAATAAAGCGCTGCAGGTCGACTTTTAATTTTGGGTCTAAGTTTGTGAACGGTTCATCCAGTAAAAGAAGTTCTGGTTCTGCCGCTAGCGCTCGCGCGAGACTGACGCGTTGCTGCTCGCCACCAGACAGTTCGTGTATCTCGGCATCGTAACGGTCACCAAGGCGAACGACTTGTAACCACTCTTCTGCTTGTTTACGTGAACGGCTACGTGTCGCGAGCGTGACATTTTCTCCTACCGTCAGATGAGGAAACAACAAAGCAGACTGCGATAGCATCGTCACGCGTCGCTTGTGTGCCGGGATATTAAGCAAAGATCGATTATTCCACAATACGTCTCCCCCATCAGTCGTCTCTAACCCTGCGATAATTCGTAAAATCGTCGACTTGCCTGAGCCACTCACCCCGACAATTGCATGAATATCATGAGGCTGAACCTCAAAATCTACACTATCTAGTATTTGTCTTGTTCCAAATTGTTTCCGTATCGCTATTACATTCAAATTCATTGCAGACGTCCTTTCAGCATGCGCACCATCCACCGACTCCATCCTGAGAGCAGGAAGTAGATCAATACGGGGAAAAAGATGAGCATCCATGTGTTTGAGAGCGCGAGGCTCAGATTGTTTCCGGCATAAGATTGATATAGTTCTGTCGTCACCGTCGGAATCAACCCAGCGCCAATCAGCTGGATGAGCGCAAATTGGCTTAGCAAAATGACGGTCGTGAATAAGGCGATTGTTCTCATTGTTCGAGAGAAGAGCGGAAACAACACGTAAATGAAGCGTCGTCTCATCGGCAATAATTGTGCCTGTTCTAAAAGTGGACGACCGATGACGGCCATTCCGTTATAGGCAAGACGAATCGAATAGGGTAACGTCACGACGAGCAAGCCAAGCGAGACACCGATATACGTTCCAATCAGTCCAGCTTCTGCCAAGATGAGATACAGACCAAATAGTGTAGCAAGCATCGGAATGAACAACGGTAAAAATACAAGCCATTCCAAAATATACCGCCATTTCGATTCTGTCCATAAGAGCCACCAGGCAAATGCCGTCGCGAGCCACACGTTGATCGCGGATAATAGGACGATTAGTCCAATCGAATGAAAAATGGCTTCTCTGTTTTCAAATTCGATTGCCGGAATCGCTAAAAACAGACTGACGAATGGGATTAAGACCAGTGAGATGATGAGCACTTGACGAATCATCGTCTCACCCCCCGTTCAATCCGTCTCCGAACGGATGCGGTGAAGAAGTAAGTCGTGAATACGCCGATTCCGACTAGACATGTCCACACGAGCGCTACCGCGTATGGCTCGGTCGCCTCCAAATATAGTCCCGTAGACAGTCGTTCATATGCGAGCACGCCAAGTAGTTTCGGATAGGTCACACCAAGTAATGCCGGCACCTCGTATGCGAACGAGATAAAGGCGACTAGAATCCATGTCGAATCGAGCAACGGTTTAATCAAAAACGGGAGCTCCCCATGTTTAAACTGGTCAAGTGGTGAGAGTTGGAGTGTCTTCGCCGTCTCTACATAACTCCGATTCAACTGTTCATACGTCCCGAGCATCATTAGGAAAACAAACGGTGTCTCCTTCCATATGTACGTGAGGATGACCGTCGCATAATTTCGCTCGTTCGCTTCAATCCAGCCGATACCGCCCGACCCGCTAAACAATAGCCAAAACAAATAGGCAGCTGCGATATGTGGGACGAACATCGGGACTTTCAGTATGGTCGATGTGAGGTGCCATCCCTTTTTAACGACCGTTCGCGCGAACCACGTTCCGAGGATGAGTGATAGGACTGTCGACACACTGACGACATAAAATGTCGTGAATAGGCTATCTCGCCACGTCTCATCCGACAACAGCACGCGCCAATCCGTCCCGATCGATTCGACCCCTAAAAAGACGAGGGCGGCGAGTGGCAAAAGGGATACGAGAATTGTTAACGCGACACTACTTCGCAACACGTGGCCATTCCTCGCGGACGGTATCGATCACGTCTGGTCCGTAATCTGGAATCGAACGTTCGAGTAACTGTTCTGGATCCGGATACGTCACGCCATCTCCAAGTTCTTCGAACGCTTGCTGGTCTCGCTCGTCAAGCTTCGTCAAATCGAGCGATGTCCCATCTCCCCAATAGTCAGGTCCTTGTTTGACGAGCTGTGCTTCAGGCGACAATAATTCTTGAATGAGGACGAGTGCCCCATCCGGATTAGGAGCATTGAACGGGATTGCCAAAAAGTGCGTCGAGGCAATCGAGTGATCTAAGACGAGGGCACGTGTCTCTTTCGGGAAGATGCCTTCCTTCACTTCCGCTTCGGCTCGGCGCTCATTGAATCCCATCGTCATCCAAACATCTCCGGATGCATATAACTGATCGAGTTGCTCGAGCGTCTTCGGATACGTCTGTCCTTCTTTCCATAAGTTCGGTGACCAAGCTTTCAAGTCATCCCAGAACGACTCCTCAATGGTTGCATTTTTGTCTAACTCATCTCCATAACGTTCATATAAAAGATGGCGAACGAATGCATTGCCGGTGAAATCGGTGACTTCAGGATACGTGAAACGACCTGGGTTGTCTTCGGTCCAGCGACGTAATTCTTCAAACGATTCCGGAGGATCATCGACTTTCGCTGCGTCATAATGCAAGATAAACTGTACATTTCCCCATGCGAGTTCCAAATCATCCGTCGGCGTGCCGGCATCTGATTGTTGAGCCGTCTCATTCAACAATTTGGCGTTTGGGATACGTTCCATCAATCCGTCACGCAAAAGTTTAGCTTCTTTCGCATTTCGGAAATTATCGCCATTAATCCAGACGACATCGATCGTCCCGACCTCTCGATCCGCTTTTTGATCGAGTGAGAGCTGTCGAATGAATTCGGCCGTATCCATCGCGACACGATTCAATTCGACTTCATAAGATTCCTCAAGGCGAGGGGCGACGTAGTCATCAATGTAGCTGTTAATTCCCTCGTCTCCACCCCACATATATAGATTGACGGTCGACCCTTTTGCGGACTCGGTCGCCGCTTCAAATGAGTCCGAGAACTCGACCTGTTCTTCATTCCCACATGCTGCAACAAACGCGAGCATACACGTTGCGAGCAAGATTCTCCATTTCTTCATCGTTCTCCCCCTTTTTACTTTTTCTCAAATCCCCGTTTTGCGAGCATTTCGAACATGTTTGGGCAGATTGCGTACACATTCGCCCCAACGTTCATCCACCAAGGGGCATTAATTTCGCGTTTACGTTTGCGACTCCCGTTGACGATTGCGTCTGCCAAGCGCTTCGGATCGAGCATAATACCTTGAACACTATGGGCATATGTACCACTCTTATCGGCTCGATCGAAGAACGGCGTGGCAATCGGTCCCGGGTTGACGGTCATGACATGGATTCCACGTGGCTTCAATTCTAATCGCAATGCATTCGAGAATTGCAAGAGTGCTGCCTTTGAACCGGCGTAGACGGCGGACTTCGGTGTCGGCACTTTCCCTGCTTGCGAACAAATATTTACGATGACGCCTCCACGCTCTAACACATTGGCAGCATCTCTCGACAATAGCATCGGGGCGACCGCATTTACACGCATCGTCTCTTCCATCACATCGGTTGATTGATCCGTTACGAAATCAAATTCGGCCATCCCTGCATTGTTGACCCATACATCAAACTTCCCGAATCGTTCGATTACCTCATTTACGAGAGCTTCCGACTTCGTGACATCTGCGCATATCCAGTCTCCCTCGCACGTCGTCGCAATCGTTTTTAATCGATCTTCATTTCTTCCAATCAACAATACGTTATATCCTTGTTCATAAAAAGAATGCGCCAATGCGGCACCGAGCCCGCTTGACGCACCTGTAATGACTACCCGTTTCATGACATCGCTTCTTTCTTTGTATAAATCCATTTTTGGTTATCTCGACGCCTTTCGATGTCGCCACGTTCCTCAAGTAAACTGAGTCTTGCGAACACTTCGCTAAAGACAAGCGGCAAACCGCTTCGCATCTTTCTTCCATATAATTTCATCGACCAGTCAAACACACTGAGACCATCTTCCCAATCGGCGAGCAATTGTTCACTTCGCTCATACCGCTGACGAATTCGACTCTCAATCAAATCGTTCGGATGATGAATCGGTTCACCGTGCCCACTGACGACAAGTTTTAAATCGATTCCGCGCAATTTTTTGAGCGAATCGATATAGAGAATGACCGGTGAGGCAAATCCTTCATCATCATATGGCTGTTCGATGAGGGGATTCGGTTCGACTTTATCAATCAAGTGATCTCCCGCGATTAAGACTCCACCAGGACCTATCAGCCCGAGCTGGTCGCTCGCATGTCCCGGCAAATGGATTGTCTGCCACGCCCCGTCCGATGTCACGGCTTGTCCGTCACTGAATGTCATCGTGACGGTCGTCGGTCCGATCCAACGTAACGCTTCCCGATAATCTGGCAATTTTTCCACGAGTTGCTCTGGTGCGCCGAACGAGAGGGCCAGTTCATGTAAAAAGTGGTTGCCCCGCTTTAAAAAATTTGGGGTCTGTTCTAAGTATCGAACGAGCTTCTCGTGCCCGTACACGGGAATTGATGCGTCGCGAAGTCGCCACGCCTGCCCTGCATGATCGGCATGATGATGTGTCAAAAATAAAAAGTCGATGTCAGACAACGATAGTTCAAGCTCTTCAAGTTGCTGATTCAATGATGTCCACGCTTCTTCCGTATCTGGTCCACAGTCGACCATAAAAAAGCGGTTCATATGTTCAACGATATATACGTTCACGTTTCCAACTTCGAACGGTGTCGGAATATCGAGTCTTGCCAGTTGGCTTGAAATCCAGTCCGCCACGTCATCACCATCCCTTCTTCCTGTCTTTCTCCATTATACCCGTCTGAAAGATGCGTTTTCAATCAAACAAAAAAGAGGGGGATGTCTCCCCCTCACGAAATTTGATTCTTATAGGTTGATGACCGTCACTTTGTCACGCGTCATCGTCTCGAGGCTACGTCCAATCCCTTGAACGCCGAGTCCCGATTGTTTCACACCGATGAACGGGAAGTGGTCTGGGCCACGTTCTGTGCGCCCGTTCACTTGGACCGTACCGACTTCTAACTTGTCAGCAACAGTGAAGGCGCTGTTCACGTTTTGTGTGAAGACACTCGCTTGAAGACCGAACTCAGATTCGTTCGTCAATTCAATCATCTCGTCGAGTGATTTCACTCGGATGACAGGAAGGACTGGTCCGAACGGTTCTTCCCAGGCGACACGCATGTCTGTCGTCACGTGATCGAGCAATGTCGGATAAATAAGGTTTCCTTCACGTTCGTTCCCGTGAACGACCGTCGCCTTTTTATTGACCGCATCGTCAATCAAACCTTGAACGTAATCCGTCGTCTTCGCATCGACTAAAGGAACGATGAAACTGTTCTCTTCAGGAGATCCGACTGAAAGTTTCGCGACGCGTTCTTTCAACATAGCGACAAGTTCATCTGCTTGTTCTTCAAGAACGAATACACGCTTGATCGCTGTACAACGTTGACCTGAATATGAAAACGCACCACTGACGATTTGATCTGCCGCGAGTGTCAAATCTGCATCTTCAAGGACAAGTGCAGGGTCTTTTCCACCGAGTTCGAGCACGACCGGTACCATAGATGCTTGTTGCGACAAGTGTTGACCTGTACCTGTTCCACCTGTGAATGTGATCATGTCAATCCCTGGGTGAGACGTCAAATAATCTCCGATGACCGAACCGCGTCCTGTCACGAGATTTAAGAGACCTTTTGGAAGTCCTGCATCATGAAGGGCTTCCACCATCTTGATTCCACTGATTGCACCTTGAGTTGCCGGTTTGAAGACGACCGCATTACCCGTGACGAGAGCCGGCGCAATTTTCGCCGCTGCCAAGTTGACCGGGTAGTTGAACGGTGAAATCGCGAGAACGACACCAAGTGCTTCTTTCTTGATGATGGCCATCTTGTTTTTCGAACCACCTGGGAACGAATCTCCTTGCATGAATCCACCGTTGAAACGAATACCTTCTTCCGCAGTGTAGCGGATGATTTCAGCTGTACGAACGACTTCTTTTTTTGCGTCGTTCAAGTTTTTCCCGACTTCTTGCATGATGATTTGACCGATCTCATCAACGCGTTCTTCGAGTTTTTCTGCCCATGCATACAACAATTCAGCGCGCTTGTTGACCGGAAGCGCCGCCCATTCTTGTTGTGCACGTTTTGCGCCATGAATGGCTTCGTCGACTTCGTCGCGTGACATCGCCTGAACGCGACCTACGACTTCGTCTTTATATGGTGAAACGAGTTCAATCGTCTCCTGACTTGAAGATTCCTGCCATTGACCATTCAATAAATATGGATATGTGTTCATACTCATCATCTCTATCTGCCTCCTGAGTAAGCTGTAATATCTCGTTGCCAACCCCATTGTATGCAGATTTTTTTGCATTGGACAACTATAACGATTCAGTTTATAAGATGTAAACGGTTACTATGAAACTTTTTGTGAATTCTGACGAGAGTTCGATAACTTTTCACTATAGATTTGATGCTTCGAGACCGATAGTAAAGAAGAGAGTACGTGAAATAGGAGGGACAACCATTGAGCACTGATCATAATATTTTACTTGAGGCTGGGACGAACGAACTTGAAATCGTCATCTTCCAAGCCGGACCGTTCTTATTCGGCATCAACGTCATGAAAGTACGTGAAATCATCACGATGCTTCCGTTGACACCTCTACCGGGTACACCAGAGGCAATTATGGGACTCATCGAATTACGTGGCGAGGTCATGACCGTCATCGATCTTCCGATGGTCATCAATCACCCACGTGAGGTCGGTAGTGACGATCGCTTGATCGTCTGTGAATTTAACGGCGAAAAATCAGTACTTCGTGTCGACCAAGTGACTGAGATTAAACGCATCTCGTGGGAGCAAATTGACACGCCTTCTGATCTTGCACGCGGCGTCCAAGGAATCACGAACGGTGTCGTCAAAACAGGTGACCAAATGATCATCTTACTCGATTATGAACGAATCGCACTCGAGCTTTCTCGTAAAGACATCATGGCCCGCGAATCCGTCAAACGCCTCGGTGCTCGTGAGCGATCGAACAAAAACATTTGGCTTGCTGAAGACTCTGAAATGCTCCGCTCCCTCATCCTCGATACGTTGGATGATGCGGGCTACTTCAATACGACCGTCTTCAACAACGGGAAGGAAGCGCTTGATGCGTTCGAACAAGATGGGGCGGAATGCGACCTTCTCATCACGGACATCGAGATGCCACAGATGGACGGACTCCATTTAACAAAACGCCTTCGGGAGATGGATCGTTATGCTTCCCTTCCGATTATCATCTTCTCTTCTCTCATCTCAGATGACTTGAAGCATAAGGGGGAGGCCGTCGGTGCCAACGCCCAAATCACGAAACCCGAAATCGGGATCTTGATTGCGACGCTCGACGAATTTGTAGGGTAACAAAAAAAGTTTGCGACTCCTCGGTCGCAAACTTTTTTACGTCAACTGTTCAAAATGATTGTTCCATTCAATTAAAAACCGCTTACTGTGTGACTCGATTGTCGCAAGGGTTTCATTTGCTCCATCAAGATGTGCATTCTCGCCCGCAACTTCAAGGTCATGAAAAAGAAGCGCTGTCTGTTCCAAGCCGACGGAATAAGACGCTCCTTTTAGTAAATGAGCGAGTTGTTCGACTTGTGAATAATCATTCGACTCGACAGCTGCTTGTAGTTCAGGATATTTCGCCTCGAACTGCTTAATATATGTGGTTGCAATTTTATTTAAAAATTCCATGTTTCCATTTGCGATTTGGTGGAGCTCCGCTAATTTATCTTCATTGAACAGAGCATCTTCGGGCATTCTTGTCAATGTAACCCCTCCTCAATAAACGATATCCAATCGTTCCCTTTCACTGTAACACGTTTTCGGGAGAAAACAAAAAAACTCCTGCTTTGGATTGCACTCTTCTTTTTGGCTACCTATAATAAGATTGAGTTAAGGTAGGAGGAAGATGCATGCTGACGATTTACCGTACTGACGCATCAGGCCATGTGGATGAAATCGAAGACTTTGATAAAGGAAGCTGGATTCAACTCGTGAATCCGACAAAAGATGAGGCCGATCAAGTCATCGAGGCGTCCGGCATTCCAGAAGACTTTGTATATGACCCACTTGATATTGAAGAAAAACCGCGTTTTGAAAAAGATGATGAAGGACTTCTAATGATCATTGACGTCCCATATGTGGAGGAAGATGATACAGGTCGAGCCTACAATACGATCCCGCTCGGTATCATCGTGACCGGACGACATTTCATCACCGTCTGCTCTCGCGAATTAGACGTCCTGAACTTGTTCGCAAACGGCAAAGCACGACTGTTCCGGACGAACTATCGAAGTCGTTTCGTCTTTCAGATTTTACATCGGGTAAGTATGACGTACTTACGCTTTTTGCGACAAATCGACCGAAGAATGGACGAACTTGAACAGGAACTACAACGTTCAATGCGAAACCAAGAAATCTTTCAATTGATGAATCTTCAGAAATCCCTCGTCTACTTCATGACATCTTTGAAAGCAAACGATAGCGTCTTAGACCGAATCGTCAAGACACCAAGTTTGGAGAAACATGAAGAAGATGAAGAACTGTTAGAAGACGTCTTCGTCGAACACCGCCAGGCTATGGAAATGGCGTCGATCTATAACGACATCATTAGCATTAAGATGGAAGCATTCGGGTCAATTATCTCGAACAACGTCAACTTCGTCATGAAGTTCTTGGCGTCAATCACCATCGTCCTAAGTATTCCGACGATGATTTCTGGAATCTTCGGGATGAACGTGCAAGTCCCATGGGAAGGACAGCCGTTCGGTTTCATCATGGCGATTGCTATGATGATCGGATTTTCTGGTCTCGCCTTTTACATCCTATGGCGAAAGCGATATTTCTAACGAACAAGAGCCTGACGCATCATACGTCAGGCTCTTTCTTATGTGATTTTGACCGTGACGAGACAAAGGTCATCCTCAATTTCAATTTTCGGTACGAGTTGCTCTGCGACGTGACGGCTATAGTCGAGACCGTACGTGCCAACATCTTTCTCAAGCCAACGAATCCCATCATCGATATCTTTGCTGTAACATTCCATCAGCCCGTCCGTGTACATGTGAAGTGTCATATCCGTCGTAATATCAATCTCTTTCGACTCATAGTTCGGTTCTTCGAACATGCCGACTGGTACGCCGGTCGTCTCAAGACGACAGTTTCCTTCTTTTGACGACACAATGACTGGCGGATGGCCCGCATTCACATATTCGATTCGACGCTTCGTTGTATCGATATAGCAATACACCGCTGTAAAATAACTATGCATATCATCACCTGAGAACAAGAACGTCATCTGACGATTTAACTCCGTCATGACGTCCACCGGATATTGCACATTTCCGACAAGTCCCGGTAAGATCGAACGAATTCCCATCGTGATGAGTGCAGAAGAGACCCCATGTCCCATGACATCAAAGATGATGACGCCATATCGGTCCGGTGCGACCTGGAACCATGCATACATATCCCCTGCCAATTTTTTTGATGGCAAATAGAGGGCACGTACGTCAATCTCTTCATTACTGATCGGTGGTGTAAGTGCACTTTGTTGAATTTTTTGCGCAAGATCCAAATCGTATTGAAGACGGGCCTCATAAATTTTTCGCTCATCGACGGCCGCTTTATAGCGGAGAGCAGAGCGGATTCGCGCGAGTAGCTCCGTCACTTTGATCGGTTTCGTCGTATAATCTGACGCTCCTGCATCTAGTCCTTCTGCAATCTGCTTTTCATCTGTACGACCCGAAACCATGATGACTGGCATTTCTTCATAATCAGCCATCTGACGAATTCGTTTACATGTCTCAATCCCAGAAATTCCAGGCATCTCGACATCCAACAGGACGAGATCATACAGCGATGCGGCTTGTGGGGCAATCAATAAGTCGAGTGCCTCTTCCCCGCTCGAGACCGAGACCGTCTCATAGTCGTGTTGGTGAAGCAATTGCTCGAGAACGAGTGTATTGACCGGTTCGTCATCCACAATCAAAATCGCCATGTCTATCCCTTCCTTCTCTACATAATGTTCTACATCGTATTGTACCATATCTTTTCATTTATCAGACGAAATTGCCGTTTGTTCATTCTAGTTGAAGAACTGGCTTACTATTTGGCATACTGAAGAGAGAAAGTGAGGGGTTCTTATGGCCTGGATATTTGCCGTCAGCGGTTTGATTATTTTACTCGTCCTCATCGCGTCCATCGTCGTCATCCAAAAAGGATATGCCTATAAAGATAACAAAGACGATATCGTTCTCGACTATGACGAAATCAATCGTCGCATCGAGGACGACCAGAAAAAAGAAACGACTGACAAAACAGAAGGGCCGCTCTAATTCGCGACCCTTCTTTTATTTGAACTCGAATCGTAACGTACCTTTTTCAAGATATAGAGAAGCATTGAACGTCTTCTCGCCTTTTTTGAACGTATGCACGTTTGATTGACCGCCATTGATCATTTGCTTCAACTCATCTTTGACGAGGCCTACGCCGAGCACCTGTTTCGAGACCGTGAAACGACAGCCTTCCCGGTAACCGCTGCAGCCGATGAACTTCGGATGTTCAACAAGGCCTTTACCACAATTCGGACAAACCCCGAACGACGCCTTCGGTCGAGTCGTCCCCTTCTTGCCGTAACGCTTCGCCTCAATCGTATAGCCTTCTGGGTTTGCCGCTTCGACCCGTGACTTTGCTTCTTCGACCAAATGAATCGACATCTTCTTGGCCTGTTCAATGAATTCAGCAGCAGATGCAGATGCCTGTCCGATTTCGTGAAGTCGTTTCTCCCATTTCGCTGTCATAACGGGCGATGCTAAAATACTGTCCCCAAGCACGTCAATCAGTAGACGACCTTTGTCTGTTGGGACGAGCTCTTTTTTCTGAAGTTGGACATAGCCCCGTTTCTTCAATCCATCGATAATGTTAGCACGTGTCGCCTCAGTGCCGAGACCTTCTACTTCTTTCATGATATGAATCAACCCTTCATCATCGAGCTGTTTTCCGGCGACCTTCATCGCCATAATGAGCGCCCCTTCGGTATACCGTTTCGGTGGCTCTGTCTGTTTCGACAACACTTCGACTTTCTTTTCTTTTACCTCTTCACCGAGAGTCAACGCAGGAAGTTCGACATCTTTTGATTTCATCTCGACGACTTGACGATAGCCGGGACTCACGACGACGGTCCCTTTTGCCCGATACATGTCGCTCCCATCAATCAAATCAACTGTCGTCTTCTCAAGCATTGCCGCAGGTGCGAATGCGGCAAGGAAACGTCGGTTGATCAAATCGTACAGTTTTGACTCGTCTCCACTGAGTCGGGCGACGTCACCACATGCTTCAGTCGGAATGATGGCGTAGTGGTCACTGACCTTTTTCGCATTGACGTACCGACGATTCTTAGACGGGTCTTCGGTTAAGACATCGCGAAGTCCAGCATAGGCAGCAGACTTCAGTAGTCTCGCTTTCGTCTGAGGGAATAGCGTCGCTTCATCTGGAGTGACGAAACCTGAATCCGTCCGCGGGTAACTGATCCAACCTTTCGTATAGAGCTTTTGAGCGATATCAAGCGTCTTTTTCGCCCCGAAACCGAACCGTTTTCCCGCTTCGGCTTGAAGCCCGGATAAACTGAACCAAAATGGGGGGTGCTCCACTTTTTCTTCTTTATCAATCGTTTTCACGATTGCGGTTCCAGAAGCGCGTTTGACGACCGCGTCTGCTTCCTCACGTGTTTTTAACTTCGTCGTCTTCCCGACTGTATATTTCGCTTTGAATGTGCCTCGACCTTTCGCGAGAGTCGCCTCGACTTCAAAGTACGGTTCTGGTACGAACTGCTTGATCTCGCGTTCGCGATTGACGATCAAGGCGAGTGTCGGAGTCTGAACACGACCGAGCGAGAACACGTCCTCAATTCCAATCGTTTTCAACAAGGTCGTGTACGCACGCGAGGCGTTCATTCCGACGAGCCAGTCGGCACATGCTCTGCTCATCGCTTCATGATAGTAAGGGACGGTTTGCTCACCCGGCAACAGTTGCGAGAATCCACGATCGACCGCTTGCTCCGTCAGACTCGAGATCCATAGCCGTGCTAACGGTTTATTGTTGCCTGCGAGTCGAAGAATTAAGCGAACAATCGCTTCTCCTTCCCTTTCAGCATCCGAAGCGATAATCACGTCTGTGATGGAACGGTCGTGTAACCATTTTTTTATGGCATAAAACGGTTTTGATTTTCCTTTTGAGATCCGATAATCAAAACGCTCTGGAACAATCGGAAGCGCCTCATATTTCCATGACTTCCATTCCGGACGATAGTGTGAAGGTTCCTGTAGTTCGCACAGGTGACCGACCGCCCAGACGACGATTGCTCCTTCTGGGAAACGTGAGCAAGGTGAGATTTCAATCTCATCTTTTCTTTTTTTAGATGGGTAGGGAGCCGCCAACTTCTGAGCTTGTGATGGCTTCTCCGCGATGATTAGTCTCATAAGAACTCCTTACTTCGCCTTAAGTTTTATGGCAAGACGTACGTGGTTAGATTGCTTCTTCTTATGTATTTTACTATACCAAGTCAAGGATGGACACCGCGAAAGGGGAGCATTTGTTTGTGATTCATGAATCATGTCTTGCCTCGCGGCTGTTTTCCGATATGATTAACAGAGAATATACATATGTGAAGGAGTGTCGTCATGTCTTATCTCATTTTATTCGCCGCTGTCTTTTTCTTGTCGACGAGCGTTTTGTTCGTCAAATGGACGTCCGCTCCAGCCGAGACGGCTGCGTTTTACCGCATGCTGATCACGTGTCTTATGCTACTCCCGTTCGTCGATTTCAAATCACTTATCACCACTCGACTCATGACACGATATGCCTTGTTACTGAGCGGAACATTGCTCGCGTTTCACTTTTGGCTTTGGTTTTTATCTCTCGATTATACGACGGTCGCCAGTTCAACACTCTTCGTCACCTCAAGTCCGATTTTCGTTTTGATTGGAAATGCGTTGATCTTTAAAAAGAATCCGACTCGAAAAGGATTGGCATACGCGCTCGTTGCCGTCCTCGGAGGTATGCTTGTCGCTGCTGGTGATATTCAACTTGGACGGGAAGCACTGTTCGGAGATCTGCTCGCGCTAATTGCCGCACTCCTGATCGCGGGATACTGGCTTGTCGGCCAACATGTGCGGACATCGATGAATACGAATACATATTCCTTTAGCGTCTATCTCGTCGCGACGGTCGTCCTTTGCTTCATGCTCCTCGTTCGCGGGACGACATTCACCGACTTTGAAACCGTCAACTGGTGGTATTTCCTTGCCCTCGCCTTCTTCCCGACGATATTGGGGCACAATCTATTCAATTACGCTTTAGCCCGAGTCAGTGCCACTGTTGTCAGTATCACGATTCTCGGGGAGGCATTGTGGGGAATGCTTTTCGGGTACGCCTTCTTTGGTGAGCGTCTCGGTCCATTTCAATGGCTCGGAGCCATCGTCTTACTTGGAGGGATTTATTTGTTCCTAAAAGAAGACGCCCGCTCGACACGAGCGGACGTTTGATGATTTGATTATAAGTTTGTTGCTTTCGGATTAGCTTCATGCGTCTCCGCATCCTCTTCTGAAGGACGGAACAACAATTTACGATCCCAGAACGCCAAGGCGACCGCCGTTAAAAACGTCATCGCATCAGCAATCGGAAACGCCAGCCATACCCCAAATACCCCGAAGAACGATGGGAGAATGAAGACGAGCGGAATCGTATAGAGCGTCTGACGCGAAAGGGACAAGAACATGGCGACCCGTGCTTTCCCAAGAGATTGATATATCCCGTTGACGAGCATTTGAACACTCGGTAAAAACGAGACCGCGAACAAAATGTGAATCGCCGTTACGCCTCCTGCGATTAATGCCTCATCTGTCGAGAACCACCCCATCAACGTATTCGGGAACAACTGCAAGATGAGCCAAATGATCACAGCAATCGCAATTCCTGCTCGCATCGCCGTCCAAATGGTTTCACGCATACGGTCAAATCGCTCGGCACCATAGTTATATCCAACAATCGGTTGCATCCCTTGGACAATCCCCATGATTGGCATACCGACGAGCGCCATAAATTTATTGATGATGGCGAAAATCGCCAGCTCCTCCGTCCCACCGTACGTTCCGAGCATCACGTTGACGCCGACGAATAAAATCGATTGAGACACCATCATGATGAACGAAGAGGAGCCGATTGCCATGATCTCTTTCATCTCATCAAATCGTATCCGGAACTGTCGCCATTTGAAGCGCAGTTCCGTTTTTGGTTTTCGTGCGAAGAAGAATCGAAGCATCAATACGGAACCAACGACTTGGGCGAGTGCCGTCGAAGTAGCTGCCCCGTACATTCCCCAGTCGAACGTAAAAATGAACAGGGGCGTCGTCACGAGATTGACGAGGACGGTCGTCAACATGACCTTCATTTGATAAGGCGCCTGTCCTTCAGCACGAACCATCGCACTTGAAGCAAGTGTGAACATAAAGAACGGTGAACTAATCAATACAACCGATAAGTACTGTCGACTGAGCTCCATAATCTCGGACGTCGCTCCGAACACCATTAAAATCTCATCTAGCATAAAGAAGGCGGAACTGACGGCGAGCGCCGCGAACAGACCGACGAGGACGAGCACATTCAAAAACGTGACAGCCGCCCCGGCATCGTCTCCTCTTCCTAACTTCCTAGAACTGATGGAGGCGCCACCGAGACCGACGGCACTCGACACGGCCATTAAGATCATCTGTATAGGAAACGCAATCCCGATGGCCGCGACGGCCGAAGCGCCAATGCCTCGGGCGACAAAAATCGTATCAATGATGTTGTAGAGCGCCGTCACGAGCATCCCGATCATCGCAGGTAGCGATAATTTGAATAGGAGTCGGCCGATGGGCTCTGTCCGCAATTGCTCCGTATTTTGGTTCATCCTTCCATCCCTCCGTCTCTACCTTCTAGGGTAGCAGGATTGAATGGTTCGGGCGACTATGTTGGCTCGATGGATGTGTCAGACGAGAATGCGTGCCGGGACGCCTTTTCGCTTGCGCATGATGAAATCGGTCGCGACGGGCTCGTCCACTTTAACTCGAATGGTCATCATCGCTTGGTTGGCAGACTGAAGCGGCTGACCGTCTACATCTTCAATCGTCTCGATGACTTGGGAGAAACGGACGAATCCTGGTCCAAAAAATTCAACTTCTTCGCCGATGGAGAAGTGGTTACGTTGCTCGATTGTCGCCATCCCGCTCGCCTCATCGTATGAGATCACACGAGCTGCAAAAGCGTATTGAGGAATCGAACGGGGTTTTCCGAACAATTGCTCCTTTTCGGTCGGGATCCCGTAATAGAATCCACTCGCCAGTTCTCGCTGTGCTGCTTTCCAAATTTCTTCTTCCCACGCCGGATCAAACACGAAGTTCTCAGGGTCTTCACAATATGCGTCAATCACCTGGCGATAGACGTTACAGACGGTTGCGACGTAATGGATCGATTTCATCCGTCCCTCGACTTTCAAGCTGTCGACTCCCGCGTCGACCAAGTCAGGAACATGTCGGACCATCGATAAATCGACAGAACTCATAGAGAACGGTTCTTCATCTCGTGCTTCCATCTCTTCCGTCAAGAGATCTCCCTCTTCGAAGAAACCATATTTCCAACGGCACGACTGGGCACACCCACCTCGATTGGCATCACGCAACGTCATATGATTCGACAGCGTACAACGTCCTGAGTATGAGATACACATCGCCCCATGGACAAACGTCTCGATCTCGACATCGACTTCTTGTTTCATCTGCACTATTTCATCCATCGATACTTCACGGGCCAACACAACTCGTTCGAGCCCTTCTTCTTTCCAAAAGCGAAGCGTCTCATAGTTCGTCGCGGAAGCTTGTGTCGATAGATGAACCGGCAAACCTTCCGCCTCAGATAGACATGTCTCAATCATTGCAGGGTCAGAGACGATGACCGCGTCAATCCCGATGTCACGGAGCGTGCGGAAGAAGTCACCCGCTCCCTCGATATCCCCTTCATGCGTCACCATGTTTGCGGCGACATATACTTTTGCACCGCGAGCATGTGCAAAAGCCACACCTTCACGCATCTCGTCATAACTAAAGTTACCGGCACGCGAACGTAACCCGAACTGTTGCCCGCCGATATAGACCGCATCGGCACCATAATGGATTGCCATCTTCAATTTCTCTAAGTTTCCTGCTGGCGCTAATAATTCTGGACGTTGTTTCATCTTGATCCCTCACTTGATCTCTTCTGGTTTGCGTAACAATAATCCCGTACCGAGTCGAAACGCTTCCGGTTGTAATTCTTTAAGGCGATGCTCCATCTCGATTCGGTCGAATTGACCGTTCAACAGATTCGCCCGTGCGATGGTAAACAACTGCACAATCTCAACGAACTGTTCTCCCGCGTGCCACCCGTCGAGTTTCCATGTGTGAAGGCCATGTTTGACTAATGTCGGCAACTGCGCCATGAGCGTCAAATCTTCTGAGAAAATATGTGTACCATTCTCGTCCTCATAGATGGGATAACGACTCGACGCATCTGCCGGTTCACTCATATAAAACTCACGTTGTTTTGCCTCTTCAGAGGGACGCCCGAGCTCATTGAAATAGTTCGTCACGAGCGGTCGCTTCGAATGATGGATACATGTCGGACCGTATACTTGTACTTCTACCGGGAGTCCGATTTGTTGTTGAATCAAAACCAACTCCTCAAGCGTGACTTCTCGCGCGACAACCGCCCCGATTGCCTCACGCTTTGCCCAGAACTGAATCTGTTTGGAGGACGTGACGAGTGTTTGAGCATCGTACCAGTATGGGATTTTCGCTTGACGAATCAGACGGATAGCCCCGGGATCTCCAGCTGTCACATCATCGACTCCAATCGCTTTCAACGCTTGTAAATAGTCAGGCAATTCTTGAATGTGGTCGTTATGCATCAAGTTATTGACGGCCACCGTCACTTCTTTTCCATACCGATGGGCAAGTTGTGTGACTTCTCTCACAGCATCGATCGTCCAGTCTCCTTTTTGACGTAATCCGAACCGTGAATTCCCAATATATAATCGGTCCGTACCCGCTTTAATTAACGCTTCTGCTTGTTCGACGCTTTGCGCCGTAGTGACGAGCTGAATCATCATCATTATTCTTCTCCCTACTTTGTGAGTCTAATCACATTTTCTTGCTATACTTTAGCATAGGATTGAATGTGCAAACGGGGCAGGATTTTAACAACTCGTGAAGAATTCAGTAACAATGTATGACTTTTCTTAAAAGGAGTGGATCACGTTGTCAAAGACAGCTTTAATCACCGGTGCCTCGATGGGAATCGGTTTAGACTTGGCCGTACTCGCCGCTCGAGACGGATACGACTGTATTCTCGTATCGCGAAACGAGCCACGCTTACACGAACTAAAAAAAGTACTTGAAACGAGATATCGAATCAACGTCCACGTCTTCGCGCTTGATTTGGCAAAGCATGACGCAGCATCCCGCTTGACTAAAATGATTGATGAGGCTGGACTGACCGTCGACTTTTTGATCAACAATGCAGGGTTCGGCACGGCAGGAGCATTTGCCGACCTTGATGCTGAGACAGAGGCGGACGAGGTCCGATTGAACGTCAATACGTTGACCGAACTGACGAAAGCCTATCTTCCCGGTATGCTTGAACGAGACCATGGTTATGTATTGAATGTCGCATCCGTCGCCGCATTCCAACCTGGTCCGTATATGGCTGTATACTATGCGACGAAGGCTTATGTACTCTCAATTACCGAGGCGTTACATGCAGAAGTGAAAGGAAGCGGTGTCCACGTCAGTGTCCTTTGCCCTGGGCCGACAGATACGAACTTCTTTGATCGTGCTGGGAGTGAATTATCCTTCTCGAAAATGCCTTCACACCTCGTCGCCTTCTTTGGCTATAAAGGGGTCATGAATAATAAGCGCGTCATCGTACCAGGTCTCTCGAACCAGTTATTAGTCGGGTTCGCCAAGCTGATGCCACGCGCTCTCAGTCTTGAAGTCTTGCGCCGCGTTCAAAAACCGACAGACGGCAATGCCGCTGAATCAACGACATAAAAAAAGGAGCGCCCGGCGACGGTCGCTCCTTTTAATGTTCAGAATGTAATCGTGAAATGGTCACGAGCCGATATAAAAAGACACCTGCCGGAATGATCGTCATGAGCGCTGTCGAGAGGACGACTCCCCACGCGAGGGCAGCATCTAGCGTCCATTCACCAGAGGTCAATTGATTGATCACACTCAATTGCTCTACGGATAGAACAATCATCAATGCCGGCCAAACGCTCGCCGCAAGGATGCTCAGCATCGCAAAACGGGCTCTCGTATAACGCTTTACTAACAAAACAAGGTTTAACAGGATAAACAACAACCCTACGAGTAGAAACATACCGACTTCAGTGATATTGACATAGGCACTCATCCGTCGTTCACCTCACTCAACATGATAGGAATATTGTATATTTACCCAAGTTGATGAAGGAATATGCGCTCAAATAATGGACGAATCATGATTAAAAAGACGACGTTAGAAATCCCATGAGCAAAATCAAATGGAAAGCTAAGCAACAACAACTTCACGACATCCATGCCGACCACTTCAATGAATGCCAAATTTGTGGTCCATCCATACAGGAATCCAGATAGCAAACCGAGGATCAAGAAGAGGACTGTTGACTTCATTAGAATCGGACGAAATAAATGAACGAGCATTACGACGAGAAGCCATCCTAAAAATTGATAGAACACGAACGGACCAATTCCGAGCAAAAGTCCTGACAGAATCGGGACAAAGAGCGAAAGGATGGCTGCCCCGTTCAAGCCGATCAGTAAAGCGGTCAACATGATGATGGCCGTCGTCGGTTGGACATTTGGAATCGTCATGAAGAGCCAGCGACCGATGACCGCAAGTGCTAACAGTTGAACGAGCGGTTGAATCGGGGTGGAAGATTTTTCGAACCGATACAGAACGACAATTGCAATCAGGATGGCGAGGACGTATGTGACCATAGCGTGCTCCGATCTTGGAAAAGGATGCGATCTCCTTGAAAGACGATTTGACCGTTCGCTAGATAAATCACATCTGTCGCAGTCTGAATCAGCTCCATATCATGTGTCGCACAGACCACAAGGGCTGACTTCGCCTTCTGTTGCAATGCGTCGAGAAACGCGTCACGCTCTCCTCTTGTCAAATCGACAGTAGGTTCATCGAGTAGAAGAACGCCCGACGGATCGTGTAGGACAGATTGAAGTTGAGCGATCCTTCTCTTCTCGGCTTTCGGGAACGGTCCAACTTCTGGGTCGGCAGGAAGGTAGACCGCCCGCTCCCCGCGCTTCACCCGTCCTTGGAGCGGTCGTCTGCTTCTGGCCAACAGTTCGAGGAATGTCGACTTCCCACTCCCGTTTGTCCCGACAATGACCGTGATTCCAGGCTCATTCATCTGGACCGTCACATGATCAATCGCATACGTCGCTTGAAGAGGATGTCGATAAGACACGTCGGTTGCATCGATGGAAGGTAGCGTCGTCGATTCATTGAAGGTGAACGTCATCTCGTCCGAAGATTCTTTTGCCCGCTCGGTATAACCGATTTGTACACCGATTCCGGAGATCCGACGGAGCAATATCTTTAAATGTTCTCTTCGAAATGAATCTAAATGTCGAAACGGTTCGATGAGGACGATTGAATCTGGTCGATCTAACAAGGCATAGGCGACCCGCACAATTTGTTGTTCCCCGCTTGAACACGCATCAAATCGCTTCGGATAAAGCGCATCGATTTGTAAAAGCGTCGCAATTTCCGCCCCACGAAATGGATCAACACTCGATAATAGGTGTCCAACCTTTCCTGAGAAAGATTGATTCATTTCGATCACGCGGGGGCGATATCGTTCTACGAATCGTTCGAACGAACCGTCAACGTATGATAACCATTGCATCACGCACCCCTCCTTTCGTGAGATATGGATAGATGAGCCAAAGTCCGATAAACAGATGAAGGGAAAGCGAACAAATGGCTCCAATGAGCACGATTTGGAAAAAATCCTCTATACGAAAGCGTCGCATTGGTTCGACCGCGAACTTCGGCTCATCTTGCTGTCGCTCAATACCAATTTGGACCGCGTCTCGCCAAGACGCTTTCGGATGACTTCTGATTGCCTGACGTACCGCCTGCTCCAATGCCGGGATGAGTGCCCATGCACCGTATAAGAGTGAGGACGAGCGGGGGAAGTTCGATAAGAGTGGGAGCAATCGTTCGAGACGAATGATTCGAGAAATCCATAACATGCCGAGTAGAAAAGCGGCTAATTTTAAAATCTGACGCCATATGTACGTAAAAGAAATCTCCCAACCAATGAGTATGGGTAAAATCGAAATGATTCCGAATGCAACAAGTACAGATAACATCGTCCAAGGGAAACGACGCTCGATGAGGAGCAGAAGAACAAGCCCTATCACGAAAAACGTGGTTGTTTCAACATTCATCAGCACATATAAATGACAGAGTAGATAGAAAAGGAGCGTGACAGGATGTCTCCGCTCCCAATCTGCCTCATTCGAAGAAAGCCAATGCATCTTCTTCGAACCGCCATTGAATGACATCCGTCGACTCTACTTCTTTTGCGCCCGCTCCCTCATCTCCCGGAGCACCGTTAAAAGCAAATACCCATCCTGACGATTGTCCTTCTGATTTTTCTTCAATTCCTTCAATTGCCGTTACGTAAGACATGTCACCACTCCCTGTCACTTCAAGGTCGAGTCCTGTTGCTTTCAACGCATCGAGCACGGTCGCATCTTCTTCTAAGCAAACACTTTTCTCTTGATAAAGTGTTTCTTCGGTCGCTGCGTTATAGACGGAGATGGTCGGACTTACACCACACGATTCTTGCTGCGCTTCTTCCCCGCCACATCCGGCAAGTAGCGCCGTAGCTAATAGAGTAATGGTTACATACGGTTTCATTGATCTGTCAAATCCTCTCGTTGGTGTATCGAATAATTATATAGAATCGCATAGCGCTCGCCTGTACTACGGCCCTCCTGCGTCAGTCCGACGAGCTGGATACTGTTAGCAAGGACCGGTTCGCGCTGCAGCCAAAACTTAACGAGTTCATCGTCTCGGTTGATCATAAGCATCGACTCGTTTTCGAACGTATACATGTCGTAAAGCCCATCATAAGAGAGTTGTAAAATCGGCGCGGCGACGACATCTGTGTACTCTTCCCATGACGGTCCTCTCAATGTCGATAACATATGATCGAACTCGACGAGCTTTTCAAAAAACGCCTGTCCCGATTCTATTCGTAGTTCATCGACTTGTTCATAGGAAAGTTGTCCCTCTCCATATGTCACGCGAATTTGCTGGAACGATTCGGCTCGCTCGACCATCAGTAAATACTCAATCGTTTGGACGTTCCCTTCCCGATCAATTTGAAGCTTACCTCGGTCTAGCTTGATTGAATCACTATTGATTCGTTGCAATACCTTCTCCGTCATCTCATCGAATGACTCATCCGTGACGGAAACAGCACCGATTTGCTGGGATTCTGTACGAAATCCAGATTGGTCAAATAACGGTACGAATAATAAGACGATAAAGAAGAAGAATCCTAAAAGTGCTCCATACCATTTATAGCGACTATTCTGTTTCGGGAAGAATAAAAAAGACAATAAAAACCCGATTGGGATATGAAAACCGCCGATTGGAAACGAAACGATCCCAAGCAGTGAATAGAATAAGAACTTCGGAAAGAAATTGGCTTCCGGCTCTTTTAACTGGTTCAATCGAACACCTAACAAGATGCTGATTACTAAGAACGCTGCCCACACATAGAGTTGAATGGTCACATCAATCCCCCACTGTATATTCTAAAAAGTCGGTCGCAACTATACTCGACGGAAAGTCCGATACGACCTCTTGCTCAAACTCTTCCTCTCGCCCGACATAACGAGCTGAAATATGCGTGACAATCAATTGATTGACAGCAGACGCCTTCGCAAGCGTTGTAGCCTCACGCGTCGTCGAGTGACCATATTTCCGCGCGAGCGGCTGTTCACTTTCCATAAATGTTGCTTCATGGATGAGAAGGTTCGCACCTTCTGCTAAAATCCGAGCGTTTTCACAAGGGGTCGTATCTCCGAGAATGGCGACGACTTTACCCGGAGTCGGTTCAGTGACGTATTCTTTAGAGTCGTACCATTTTCCTTCATATTCAAACCGTTCTTCTTCTTTGATTGTTTTATAGATCGGTCCACTCGGAATCCCGAGTGCTCTCACTCGATCAACGCAAAGAGTCCCTGGCTTTTCAGGTCCTTGAATTCGAAAACCGTAAGATGGGAAACGGTGCTCTAATTTTCGCACAGTGATGATGTGACCGTCTTGTTCAAATGTGTCTCCATCCGTAAACTCGATGACATTCAGCTCATAACCGAGATGAGAACCCGTGACACGAAGCGTCGCTTCAAGCCACTTTTTCAATCCTTTTGGTCCATAAACCGTGAGGGGTTCCGTTCCATCCAGTGCTGAACGTGTCGATAAAAATCCAGGTAATCCGAAAACATGGTCGCCGTGCAAATGCGTCACCCATACCGCCGTCACTTTTCGTGGTTTGACTTTCGTGTAGAGCATCTGATGTTGCGTACCTTCTCCACAGTCAATCAACCAGGTGACTTTAGGTAAGACGAGTGCGAGACCTGACACGTTTCGCTGCTTTGATGGCATACCTGATCCAGTTCCTAAAAACTGTAACTTCATAAATAATTTAGTCCTTTCTTCAAGTCCGTTCCATGCTATACTTGTGGTAATCGCTGAAAAGGATGTGATTTGTGATGACCAAGGCAGAACAACCCGAATCAATTTACGAGACGATTCGAGATCGCGCAGCTTTGATGAATCGCTTGCACCAACAGGAACAAGGCACCTCTATCCGCATTCACGACATAGCGATCGAACTTCATTGCACAGACGAGTTGATTTTAGAGTCTCTGGAGTTCGCAGCATAACGAGTACGAACACATACGAAGAGCCGACGAATGGTCGGCTCTTTTTTATTTCTTAGGTGATGCAACTTCTTCAACGATTGTGACGACATACTCGACGAGTTTGTATAACTCTTCAAGAGGCATGCGTTCGTTCGTCGTGTGAATTTCTTCATAACCAACCGCCAAGTTGACCGTCGGGATCCCACCACCGGCGATCACGTTCGCATCCGAACCGCCGCCTGAGTGTAAGATTCGTGTCGGACGTCCGATTGTCGCCGCCGCACGTTTCGCGACCTCGACGACTTCGTCACCTTCTTCAAACTTGAATCCTGGATACATGATGTCGATGTCGACTTCAGCACGACCACCAAACGACTCCGCCACTTCGATATAGGCTTGTTTCATCGTTTCCGCCTGCTTTTCCATCTTCTCGTGAATGAGCGAACGGGCCTCAGCGAGTACTTCGACGTAGTCACACACGATGTTTGTGGCACGTCCCCCTTCGAAGCGACCGATATTTGCCGTTGTCTCTTCATCGATTCGACCGAGTGGCATCTTCGCGATGGCTTTCGCTGCGATTTGAATCGCTGAAATACCCTTCTCTGGAGCGACACCTGCATGGGCCGTCTTCCCGTAAATTTTCGCATTTACTTTCGCTTGTGTCGGTGCTGCGACGATGATGTCACCGACCGGGCCGTCCGAGTCAAGTGCAAAACCAAACTTCGCATCGATTTTTGATAAATCCAAGACTTTCGCCCCGACGAGTCCTGATTCTTCCCCTACCGTGATGACGAATTGGATTTGTCCGTGTGGAATCTGTTTTTCGTTCAACACGCGAACGAGTTCGATCATCGCCGTGAGGCCAGTCTTGTCATCCGCTCCGAGAATTGTCGTCCCGTCTGTCACGACGTATCCGTCTTTGATGCTCGTTTTGATTCCCTTACCAGGAGTCACCGTGTCCATGTGAGCCGTGAAGTAAATCGGATCGACATTCTCTTTCGTTGCAGGCAACGTGATGATCAAGTTATTACCAGAGTGCGCTGTCTTTGTTGATGCATCGTCCTCATAGACGTCGCAACCAAGCTCTGTGAACACTGCTTTCAAATGTTCACAGATGACAGCCTCTTCTTTCGTTTCTGAATCGATGCCAACCAATCCTAAAAATGTGTCGAGCACTCGTGTCTCGTTTACCATAAACAACATCCCTCCATCCAAACATTTCTTGACCATTATAACAAACTCCCTTAGATTGCACGAATCTTTTCCATTCTGTACAATGATGGCAAACACGTACATGGAGGCAAGTTATGAAGAAAAAGCAAAAAAGACGACAACGCATCATTCAAATCGGCGTCATCGTCATCGTCTCAATCTTTTTGATCAGCACGTTTCTCTCGAGCATGACCATGTTCTTTTAAGAGCAAAATATAACGCTCTTTCAAGATCAAATAACTTTTCACATCCGACAAAATATTCAACAAGGATGAGCGTACCTCAAATTCTTCACGTGTCGTGGGGAGAGGTACGTTTTTTCGATAGTGCTCAATCATCTCTTCAAGTTCTTGCAGAAAGACCGAAGCATCCGCTTGTTCATTCACGTGGTCCCCGACGCGACGCAAAAATGTGGCAACAGGCTTTGCTTCATTGACGACCATCGTAATCTCTCTGGCGTTGTCAGCGACGCGTTTCAAAATATCGTATTGTCGCTCTCGCATTCGGAAGTAGAGATAGTCCATATCTTCATTCCGTTTTCCGATCGAGTTACCCATACGCCGAAGGGCCAAATCTTTCCCTTCTTTCAAATAGTCCCTCGTCTTGATCAGCATCATCGAATGGTTATTATACACACCTGTCTCTACACATGCTGCCACATCGTAAAAGAGTACGGCGAGCGAACGGTCGATATTGTCTTTGATTCGTTCGATTTCACGGTCGAGCGTCGGCATATACATGTTGACGACAAGTCCGACACCGACACCGATAGCGATGAGTAATAACTCATTGATGAACAATTCGAGCGAAAATTGCGCCTCGGTATAAAGGTGCGTCAAGATGACGACACTTGTAATGAGCCCATCTTGCAGTTTCAATTGTTGTACGAGTGGAATGAAGATGACAAAATAAAGTGTGAGCGTCACCGGTGAATAACCGAGTAACGTAAACATCGCGGCACCCATCCCAATGGCGAGAAGACTCGCCATGACACGCTCATACGAAGCGCGAATGGATTTTTTCCGAGTCTCTTGAATACTCAAAATAGCGATAATGGCTGCAAATACAAAATAATCAAGATGAATCGTCTCGGAAATGAGCATTGCGATACCCGCTGCGACCGCGGTCTTTAACGTCCGCGTTCCAATTTTCATACTGATTTCCCCCTTCTCCATCAAATTGTTGACTAAATCAACTCGTTTGGCAATTCAAAAGTTTGGAAGTGATCTGATTGAAACGAAAGAAAAAACGTACACTTTGGCCGATGGTCGCGACACTCAGTATTGCCATCGCCGCATTTTTATGGATCCAGTCCGAACGTCCTGACTCGTACACCGTCGAAACCGTCACGAACGGAGACCGTGTCACGAGATCGTTCGAATCCCTTACTGAAGCAAAACGATACATGGCGGCTGGAAACAACCGCACCTTATTCTCTCCTTCAGGAGAAGTCCTCGACTTCACAGGAACTGGTGTAGTCGTGACACCGAGCGATGCGATCACGAACCTATATGAAGATCAATCGTTCAAAAAACGTCAGTCCTATGTCGCTGGCGGTACGAGACTACAACTGCTCGAGCGAGGCGATGACCACTTGAAAGTACGCATCTCAGGCGCAGACGTCTATGTAAAGCCAGATCAGATGGCATTGTTCCCAGAAGCTGTCGTAGAGAGACGCGGCTATTATGAGATTCGGGATGGGGATGTGTATCACTCGGTCGAGGCGAATGCAAATCTCGCCGGCACGTTCCTCGTTGGACCGACAGAGAAGCGTTCAGAAGAGCGTTTCTACACGGAACGCGTCCGGGACGTCTTCGACTCTCCCTATCAATTCGCTTCGATTCAATCAACAACACCGTATTCCGCCAAAGCATTTGATCAGTATTTACAATCCATCGACTCCCCACTCGCCGGAGAGGGGGATGCTTTCAAACAGGCAGAAGAAACGTATGGCATCAATGCGTTATTCTTACTCGCCGTAGCCGGTCATGAGTCGAAATTTGGAACGTCCGACATTGCTCGAGAAAAACGTAACTTATTTGGATTTCGAGCGACCGATGACGACCCGAGCGGAAACGCAACATCGTTTGAAACGATTGAAGCGAGCGTTGATGCGGCTGCCGAATTGTTCGCCACGAAATATGTAAAAGGTCCATACGCACGCGGAGACTACCCGGGGAACAAGCAAGAAGGGATCAATATCTTTTACGCGTCAGACCCATACTGGGGCGAGAAAGTCGCCGGTACGATGTATTCAATCGATCGTGAACTCGGCTTGAAACAGTTAAAACAAATCCAATGAACAGTAGCCCGGCTCAAATGAGTCGGGCTGATTCACGTATTATTTATTTATAGAGTGCCCTTGACTTCATCCTCGTAAAGCTCGATGAGTCGATTGTTGTCGAGCACTTGCTCACTTGACTCTCCATACCGTTCCGTGATGATTGGAATCAATTTTTCCCATACGACCCATTTCATGTATTGATCGCGATCATAACCATGATTCAGCTCATACACACTCATTTCTTTTGCCTCGGCATACCGTCTCTGTAACTCGACTATCTCCGCATCCGGTCCATTTTCAATCCAAACATCGACTTCTTCATCTGTTACTACGATTCCATACCGATCTTGCGCATACGCCAACCAAGCACGCTCGAAATCCGCTTGCTCTGCAGCGCGTGTTATCAATTTGTTCACATCAATACTTTCATCAAACATTTTCATCTCCACGTACAAACGTTCTGCCAATTTCCGTTCGAAATCGTTATTAATTTGGGGGGCCACATCTCGTTGGGAATCAGATAAGATATCTTTCAAATCTCCCACAGTCATTTCAGGAACGGTCTTAGTTTCGACTTGAGAATTCGTCACCTTTTCAAACGGTGCGGACGAATCATCAGCATCTTTCATATTCGTAAAGATAAGCGCCATCACAATTATAAGACTGAAAATAGTTATCCCTAACATTCGCTTCATGTCTCATCTACACCTTCCATTGGATTGACGTCATCTCACTCACTTCAATCGTATCATATTCTATATACGCTTCTTGTCGAAGAAATGATTCAACATCAAACGATATCTCATTGAAGGAATTTTAAATTAGAAGACGAATAAGTAAAATGAACGACTATTCATTTTTGAGGGGGAATCAATATGAAAACGATTTGGATTACCGGAGGATCGTCTGGTATGGGGAAAGCGATGGCCTTAAAATTTAAGCAAGAAGGATGGAATGTGGCCATCAGTGGTCGAAACGAGGAACGACTACTAGAAGCGATGAACGAACTGAACGCAATCGAAGCAGGTCAGGCGATGAGTGTGCAACATGATGTTCGTGACTATGAAGGATGCGCTCAAGCACTCGCTGACATCGCATCCGCTTACGGTCCAGTCCACGCGCTCGTTAATAACGCGGCAGGTAACTTCGTCTGTCCGACACTCGATTTGTCACCGAACGGTTGGTCAAGTGTCATTGACATCGTCTTGAACGGAACATTCAACTGCACCCATGTACTCGGGAAACATTGGGAGGCAGAAGAACTACGTGGCGGCTCAATCATTAATATGGTCGCCTCGTATGCATGGCAGGCAGGACCTGGTGTGGCACCGAGTGCGGCAGCGAAAGCCGGCGTCCTCAATTTAACGAGAACGCTCGCTGTTGAATGGGGCTATCAATTTGGGGCTCGAGTCAACGCCATCAGTCCAGGACCGATTGAACGGACAGGCGGTGCGGAAAAACTCGTGTCTCACGTGAAAGAAGTAGAGCGGATTCGTCGGAACGTTCCACTCGGACGCTTCGGGACACCGGAAGAAATCGCTGACTTGGCTTACTGGATTGCTTCTGACGAGATGCGCTATTTAAATGGAGATTGTATCTCTCTTGATGGCGGTCATTGGCTGAATAAACATCCATTCTAATCAAAAGGACGACCGAGACATGTATCTCGGTCGTCCTTTCAATTATCCACGCCATCCCACTCTTCGTGAAACTGCTCTAGAAACTGTTGCATGAACGCATGACGTGACATCGCTAACTGTTTCGCCTTTGCGGTATGCATCATCGACGCCAACTTCAACAATTTATCATGAAAATGTTGAATGGCACTCTCTTCCGACAAATCGAGCGGTGTTCCGCGAGAACCGGCGAATTGGAACGTGCGAGCAATACCGATTGCTCCGATTGCGTCTAATCGGTCGGCATCTTGTAAAATTTCACTTTCGCGGGTCGTAGGCTCTCTTCCTTTTGAGAAAGAGACTTCATCGATTAAGGTCAGCACCAAGTTTGCTTGCTCATCAGTGATGTCGATAGCATTCAGATGTTGTTTGACGAGCCCTTTCGGTCGACCAAGCTTATGGTCTTCCACGTCATGTAGATACGCAGCAAGGATGAGCACTGTCTTGTCGACAGGCTCATCCTCCATCAAGCGCTCCACCAGTCGAACGACACGCTCAATATGAGCGCTGTCATGCCCTGAATGGTCGTTTTCATGAATCTGTTCGACGAACTGCTTCGTCGTCTGAATCATCTCCATATTTAAATCTCAATTGTCGTGTTCGGTTCAATTAGAAGACCGCGACGATGTAACTGGTCACAAAACGCCTGAGCATCCTGCTTAATCGGTGGGAACGTATCGAAGTGGATTGGGACGACTCGTTTTGCTTGTAGCCACTGGGCCGCATCTAACGCGTCTGCAGGTCCCATCGTGAAGTTATCACCGATTGGAAGGAAAGCGACATCGATTTCAAAACGTTCTCCGTACATCTTCATATCGGAGAAAAGACTCGTGTCTCCTGCGTGATAGAGCGTCAACTCATTCGTCTCGATGATGAATCCGGCCGGCATTCCCATATAGATCGGTGTGTCCCCCATGTCAAAACTCGAACTATGGAAGGCTTGCGTCATCGTGACGCGCCCGAATGGGAAGGCGTGTCCACCACCGATATTCATTCCATGTACAGAAAAGCCTTTCTTCTCATAATAGGTCGCGAGCTCATGCGTCGCCACAATCGTTGCCCCTGTCTCTTTCGCAATCAACTCGACATCTTCGATATGATCAAAATGAGCGTGGGTGAGCAACAAATAGTCTGGTCGCAGTGTAGAAGGGTCTACTTCCGTATGAGGGTTACTCGTCAAAAATGGATCGATCAACACGTTTACGCCATCAATCTCAAATCCAACAGTCGCATGTCCATAATAGGTGATTTTCACGTGTATTCATCCTTCCTTCGTAAGTTCAGATTACAACACTTTTTCTAAGAAACGTTTCGCACGATCGGTCTGGGGATTTAACAACAAATCGGCCGGTTTTCCTTCTTCCATCAAAATTCCTTCATCAAGGAAGAGAACGCGGTCTGCCACTTCACGAGCAAACCCCATTTCGTGTGTGACGACAACCATCGTCATTCCGGTCTCAGCCAACCCTTTCATGACATCAAGTACTTCGTTGACCATCTCTGGGTCAAGTGCCGAAGTCGGCTCATCGAACAACATGACGTTCGGTTCCATCGCTAACGCACGCGCGATGGCGACACGTTGTTTTTGTCCACCCGAGAGTTGGCTCGGATAGGCGTCGATTTTCTCAGAGAGCCCAACACGTTCCAGCAATTTTTTTGCGCGCTCGAATGCTTCAGTCTTGCTTACTTTCAAAACGTTGACTGGTGCGTACGTCAAATTGTCCAATACGCTCATGTGCGGGAACAGATTAAACTGTTGGAATACCATCCCGATATTTTGGCGCGCCTTCGCAACGTTCGCCCCTTTTTTCGTGAGTTCGAACCCATCCACACTGACCGTCCCGCTTGTCGGGATTTCTAGCATGTTCAAGCAACGCAGAAATGTCGATTTACCAGACCCAGACGGTCCGATGACGGCGACCACTTCACCACGTTCAATCGTCGTCGTGATCCCCTTCAGTACTTCTAAGTCACCAAATTGTTTGTGTAGGTCTTTTACTTCGATCATCTTCCATCACTCTTTCTTAACCGTTTTTCTAGACGTTGTCCAAGATACGTCAAGATCATCACTATCGTAAAGTATATCACACCGGCGAATAGAAGCGGTTCGAAGTAGATCGCCTTCTGCCCACCGACAATCTGTGCACGGCGCATGATGTCGAGTACCCCGACCGTCGAAACGAGGGCCGACTCTTTCGTCAATGTAATCATCTCGTTGACGAGGGCAGGCAAGATATTCTTGAACGCCTGTGGCAAGATGATTGAACGTAATTGTTTTACATATGGAACACCTAAAGCATCAGAGGCTTCCCATTGCCCTTTATCGACCGCTTGAATACCGGCCCGGATAATCTCAGAAATATACGCTCCTGAGTTTAATGAGAAAGCGATGACCGCTGATTGATACGGTGTCGTGATATAGCCGGTCAATTGCGGTAATCCGAAGTGAATAATGGCGAGTTGTAAGATGAGCGGTGTCCCACGGAACACTGCCGTATACGCATGCCCAATAAAGTTGATGAAACGATTTGGGACAATCTTTAGTGTTGCCACGACAATCCCAAGTGAGATCCCGATCAATGCCGAAACGATGACCACTTGGAACATGACTGGAATCCCTTCAAGTATGTAAGGGATAGAATCATAAATCCGGCTAAAATCCATTGTAAGTTCCTCCTAAAAAAGGGCTGACCGATTCATCTTCAGTCAGCCTCGTACGATTCATTATTCGGCTGGTGCAGCCTCTTCTTCAAACCATTTTTGTGCTAACTCTTCGATTTCTCCACTGTCGATCATCTTTTTCAACTCTTCGTTGAATTGATCACGGAGCTCATCGTCTTTACGGAAGGCAGCAGCAGATCCTGCTTCTTCTTCGTCTACGATTTCGAACGTTGTCAATTCGCTGTCTTGCTCGAGGTATTTCTTCGCGACCGTATCTTCGATGACCATTGCGTCAATACGTCCCGTCTTGATTTCTTGGATGATCTCAGGAATCTTGTTCAATGAGACGATTTCAGCGTCAGTGATTTGGTCCTGTGCGATTCCTTCTTGGATTGAACCGAGCTGAACACCAATCTTTTTGCCTTTCAAGTCTTCAAGTGATTGGAGAGAATCATCTTTCGACAAGATCAAGTTCACCGCTGTGAAATAGATATCCGAGAAATCGGCATTCTCTTTACGCTCTTCCGTCGGTGTCATACCAGCCATGACGAAGTCGACACGACCCGCGTTGAGTGCTCCGAGCAAGCTTCCGAAGTCCATATCTTCAATTTTCAATTCATATCCCATGTTTTCCGCCACTTTTTTGGCGATGTCGATATCAAATCCGACGATTTCGTCGCCGTTCGCTGTGTCGACGAATTCATACGGGAAGTAATCGGCACTCGTACCCATGACGATGACTTTGTCATCCTCACCATCGGTCGATGTCGATCCTCCTTCGTTCACGTCTGCCCCACATGCGACTGAGAACGCGGCAAGTCCTGCTAAACATAATGCTAGAAAACCTTTTTTCATCTTCATCTCCCTTTCGTAGTTGAATGATAATTATCAGAACTTTAACAAAATTATGACATATGTGTGAACGTAGCTCAACTGTTCTATGACACATCAGTTGTCCGACTTGTGTCTTCAACCACTATATACACATAATTATTACTTGTAAAGTATATTCATGCAATTTATTAAAAAAAAGAAGGTCACATTCGCTCGAAAGCGAAATAAGTGACCGTTCCGTTGTCGCGAGACCCGTAAGGTTGGACCTGTTTGACTGAAGACATCGGGATGGCGCTATACACGTGCGGATAGCGCTCTCCATCCTCATCTAACTCATAATGTAACAACTGTCCTAGTCGATTGACGTGAAGGGAGACGAGGACGACTGCTTCTCCTGGATAGGACGATTTGACGACCTTACCGATTTGCTGCGGTGTGCAACATTTGATTGTCCCTTCCGATTGAAGTGACGGCTCATTGATTTCACCGCGTGACAGGGCAATCATATACTCTGCCTCCGTCATAATTTTGATGACTGGTTCCATATACACTGCCCCTTTTCACAAAAGCGCAAAGGCAGTGCCTTTGCGCCGATGCTTGATTATGCGAAATAAATATCGAACAATGTTTGCAATTGGTCGACGAGTTCTTCAGCCGTTGAGGACTCGATTTCACTGCGCTCTACCATCGTCACGATGTTTCCATCCTCGAGGAGAGCAATCGAAGGTGAAGACGGTGCGTATCCTTCGAAATATTCGCGTGCACGATCTGTCGCTTCACGGTCTTGACCTGCAAACACGGTTACGAAATGATCAGGCTTGGTGCCTTCCATCTTGTTTACGTAAGCAGCTGCCGGACGAGCGATTCCGCCTGCACAACCACATACCGAGTTAACGAGTACAAGTGTCTTTCCTTCTTTTTTCAGTGCTCCGTCTACTTCTTCCGGTGTCGTGAGCTCTGTGTATCCTGCAGCACGTACTTCGTTACGTGCTTGTTCGACTACATCTTGAAAATATAATTGAAAATCCATGTTGTTTCCCCTTTCGACATTTCGTCTGTACTCTCTTATTTTACGTCTTGTTCTACCCCGAGGACAAGTCTATCGCTCAATTCCCGTTCTAAGAATGGATCTGCCTGTAACATTTGTTTAAAGGCGAGGTAACGTGCTTTCGTCTCGGCACTCGCCTTACGATTCGTCAAATAGGCACGAATCATAATATTCTTTGGCGTATGCTCAAGATCGATGAACTCAAGCAATTGTGCATCATAGCCGACAAGTCCGAGGAGTTCAGCCCGAATCGAATCGGTCGCGAGCGAAGCGAACCGCTCTTTAATCAACCCATGTTGAAGCATCACGTCTAAATTAGGTGCTTGCAGTTGGCGATTCAATTCCTTTTGACAGCAAGGGACGCTCAAAATGACTTTCGCCCCCCAGCGGACGGCACGTGCTAACGCCATGTCTGTCGCCACATCACAAGCATGTAGGGTCACGACCATATCGACAGCCGTCTCTCCTTCATACTCATTGATGTCCCCGACTAAAAACTCAAGCCGTTCATATCCCAAATCTTTTGCGATTGACGCGCACTCTTCGATAACTTCTTTCTTCAAATCGAGTCCAGTGATATGCACGTCATACCCTTTCATCTCATGAAGGAAGTGATAGAGCGCAAACGTCAGGTACGACTTCCCTGAACCGAAGTCCAAAATTCTAACGGTCCGGTCTGTCGGTAAATGTTTGAGCGAATCCTCAATGAATTCAAGGAAACGATTGATTTGTTTGAATTTGTCGTACTTTTGTCGCTTCACTTTGCCGTCACTCGATTGGATGCCAAGTCGAATCAAGAACGGGACCGGCTCATCGAGCGGGAGTACATATTGCTTCTCCCGATTATGGCTCAACTGGATTTCTTTTTGTGCCGTCTGCTTTTCTTTCAATGTCACTTTGAACTTTTTCGATAACTGGAATTGGAGGTCAGATTCCTTTAGTTGGAACTGTCCTTGTCTAAACGTTTCGAGAAGTTCGAACAATTCTGTCACGGCTTCATCCGGTGTCAGATTTTTATGATTCATGACCCGTTCATACTGGTACTCGAACTGGATATGATACGCATTCCGAAGCATGACCGGTTTCAATTTGACCCGTTTGAGATCACTTGATTTTTGACGGGGTTGACTGATTGTCGCCGACACGAGATGATTTGATTGGATCACGTCTTCTAGACGCTCTTGTAACGCTTTATATTCCAATGGATTCAATCCTTTTTTAGAAATTTTGAAACATATTGTTTCACCTGTCCGTACATACTATTACACGAAGACGACGTTACGTCAAAGGAGGATACACATATGTTTAAAAAGATTTTATCATCAATCGGAATTGGTGCCGCAAAAGTGGATACACGCCTGAATGAGAGCCACTGTACGCCTGGTGGAGAACTCAATGGGGTCGTCCATATCGAAGGTGGTTCGGTCGAACAATCAGTCGACAGCATCTATCTTTTCTTCAACACGCTGTATAAACACGAAGTCAACGACAAGTCGACATACTCGACGTTCACGATTGAAAAAATCTTGTTGAATGAAGCACCGTTCATGATTGGTCCCGGGGAAGTGAAAGAAATCCCATTCACAGTCAACGTTCCATTCAATACGCCACTCTCTGTGAGCCAATCGAAATCATGGATTGAGACAGGACTCGATATCGCCCAAGCCGTAGATCCGAAAGATGAAGATGCGATTACCGTTCAACCGAACGCGGCACAACAAGTCATTTTAGATGCGATGGACGAGCTCGGTTTCCGTCTGAAGAAGGCTGATACAGAGATGCTCCCGGCACGTCATCGTTCAGGTCGTCTTCCGATTGCACAAGAACTCGAGTATTCTGCGAACGGTTCGCGTTTCGGTCGTCAGTTAGATGAGGTCGAAGTCGTCATCTTACAAGACAAGGACGCGATCGAATTGCTCATCCAAGTCGATCGCAGCGTCCATGATCTCGGTAGTCTGTTTGCGGACTTGACGGGGACGGACGAATCGACACATCGTGTACGCTATGATGCTGCGCGCTTGTCGGCAGCTGAAGTTCGTCGAGACATCGAATCGATGATTGAACAATCGATTTAAGGAACTTACTGACACGTCATTCATCGAAATGGCGTGTTTTTTTAGACGTTGAACTCTTACATCCAATATCTTACAATTATTATAGGGAGTCAAAAACTTTCGGGAGGTGACGTCATTTTATTCGTCTGTATCTTAATCGGGAGTCTCGGTCTTACGATTCTTGCTTTGCCCATTTTAGAGACTAGCACGTCTGATTCGCTCGCTTTCTTCACGCTTGGTGGCATCGGATTTTTCATCGGTATGATTGCGATCTTCATCATACGCAATCCGTCTGCGAATGCCCGATCCTTCATAAAGTTCGTTCCATATTTTGTTTTACTGTTTCATTTTCCAGCCTCACTCGTTCTTCTCTGGATTTCTTCGGTCAGACATGATGGGGTTCCCGAATTTGCCTTAGACTATACCTTCGTATACTGGATGTTCCTTCTCGTGTTTGTTGTGACCATCAAATCGATGGATCGCGTCCATCAACGACAATTCGAGAAAGTGCAAGACTAGAAAGGACGACTTACCATTGGATATACTTCACCTTCTTTACGACCGAGCAATCCCTCTGACGCTATTCACGACGCTCGGCATATTCAGTCTCATGTTTGCGTATGCGCTCTACAAAACCAAACAACGATTCTCCAAAGGACTCGTCATCATGGGCATGTCCATGTCGTTCCTTCTCTTACTTATCTCAGCTGCAAGTTTCTTCTTCACGCTATTCATTGGCTATAACTCATGAAAAATGGAGGCGCCCCACTAGGAGCGCCTCCATTTTTAATACATCAATAGACTGTATACGTGTTCGGGTCGATTGACTCGAGTGACTGCTTGATCGCTTGCAAGAACTGACCTGCGACGAGACCGTCGAGGACACGATGGTCGACCGACATACAAAGGTTGACCATGTCGCGTGCCGCAAACATGCCATTCATCCAGACCGGACGTTTCACGATTGATTCGACCGATAAGATTGCCGCTTGCGGGTAGTTCAAGATTGGTGCCGATTGGATTGAACCAAACGCACCCGTGTTGTTGATGGTGAACGTCCCACCACGCATCTCTTCAGCTTTCAAACGGTTCTCACGCGCACGTGACGCCACATCTTGAAGGGCCACGGCAAGGCCTTTGATGTTCTTCTCATCCGCTTGACGAATGACCGGTACGTAGAGTGCCTCATTTGCCGCGACAGCCACAGACAGATGAATGTCTTGGTGCACTTTGATGTGATCACCTGCCCATTCCGAGTTCATCATCGGATACTTCTTCAGCGCCTCGATGGCCGCTTTCATGAAGAATGGCATGAATGTCAATTTGACACCTTCCCGTTTCATAAACTCATCTTTCAATTTCGCACGCGCCTCGACGAGGTTCGTCACATCGACTTCAATCATGAGCCATGCGTGTGGCGCCTCATGCTTCGAGCGGACCATATTGTTCGCAATCGCTTGACGCACACCAGCTGTCGGAATCGTTTCGTATCGTCCTGTAGAAGTCGAAGCAACTGGTTGTGAAGGTTCGACGGCAGGACTTGGCGCTTCAGTCGGAACGTCCATTTTCGTTTGTACCATCGTCTCCTGGACAGGTGCTTGTGTCGCTTGCTCAGGAGTCGATGCCGGGCGCCCTTCTGATAAGTAACGAAGAATATCTTTCCGCGTGATCCGTCCGCCTAGACCGCTTCCGCTCAATTCATTCAAATCGATATTATTCTCATTGGCGAGTCGGATGACCGCAGGCGAGTAACGACCGTTTCCACTCTGTTTTTTCGGAACGGTCGCGACAGCTTGCTTCGCTGCAACCGGCTCTGGTGGTGCAGTTTCGGCGACCGGCTCCGTCTTCGTCTCAGCCGCAGCTTCCTCTGCGCTCTCGACTTCCATCGTCAGTACAGGCGTCCCGACACTGACCGTCTCACCTTCTGGAATGAGGAATTCTTTCACGACACCAGCGCTCGTTGCCGGAATTTCTGCAGTGACTTTGTCCGTCATGACTTCGGCGAGTGGTTCATATTCTTCCACACGGTCGCCCGGCTTGACGAGATAGGTCGTAATCGTGCCTTCCGTTACACTCTCACCGAGTTGGGGCATTTTAATCGTTTGTTCCATGGAGACGCCTCCTTAAAACGCGGCGAGCTGACGGGCCCGCTCGGCAATTTTTTCTGGGGATACGATAAAGAATTTTTCCATCGGTGGTGCATAAGGCATAGCCGGCACATCAGGACCTGCTAAGCGTTCAATCGGTGCATCGAGCTCAAAGAGCGCTTTCTCTGCAATAATCGCCGCAACTTCTCCGATGATACTTCCTTCTTTGTTGTCCTCTGTCACGAGTAACACCTTACCCGTTTTCTTGACTGACTCAATGATTGCGTCCTGATCAAGCGGATAAACTGTACGAAGGTCAAGGATGTGCGTGCTGATACCTTCTTCTTCAAGTGTTTTCGCGGCTTCTTGAGCCATATGGACGCAAAGACCGTATGTGATGATTGTGATATCGTCCCCTTCACGTTTGACAGCTGCTTTACCGATTTCAACCGTGTATTCGTCCGTCGGCAAGTCTGCTTTTAATAGACGATAGGCGCGCTTATGTTCAAAGAAGAGGACAGGGTCGTTCGAACGGATTGCTGCCTTCAACAATCCTTTTGCATCAACTGGGTCTGATGGAATGACGACTTTGAGACCAGGCGTCGAACTGAACATCGCCTCGACAGACTGTGAGTGATAGAGTGCACCGTGAATACCACCACCGAAAGGCGCACGGATGACCATCGGACACGTCCAGTCGTTGTTGGAACGATATCGAATTTTAGCAGCTTCTGATACGATTTGGTTCACTGCCGGCATGATAAAGTCAGCGAATTGCATTTCTGCAATCGGTCGCATCCCGTACATAGCAGCCCCGACCCCAACACCTGCGATTGCGCTCTCAGCGAGCGGTGCGTCGATGACACGGTCTTCTCCATACTTTTCAATCAGTCCTTGTGTGGCACGGAATACACCACCACGTACGCCGACGTCTTCTCCGACGACGAAGACGTTCTCGTCGCGCTCCATTTCTTCATGAATCGCTTCATTGATCGCTTCGATAAACGTTTTCATCATTTTTCCTCCTCGTAGACGTAATCCAATGCAGATTCAGGCGATGCGTATGGTGCTTTGTCCGCATAAGTCGTCGCTTCATTTACTTCAAGATCGATTTTCGCATCGATTTCAGAAAGAATATCCGCTGTTGCGATTCCATCGTTCACAAGTCGTTGACGGAACATTTGAATGCCGTCCCGTTCTTTTAATCCTGCCAATTCTTCGGCTGAACGGTATGCTTTATCGTCATCATCTGATGAGTGAGGCACGAGACGTTCGACTTCTGCTTCAATCAGCGTCGGTCCTTCTCCACGAAGGGCACGTTCACGCGCTTCCTTCACGACCGCGTATACGGCAATCGGATCTGTCCCGTCGACTGTCACGCCAGGCATTCCGTAACCTTTTGCACGGTCTGATACGCGCTCACACGCCAACTGTTTTGAAAGTGGGACGGAGATCGCATATTTGTTGTTCTCACAGAACAAGATGACCGGCAACTTATGGACACCTGCAAAGTTTGCGCCTTCATGGAAATCACCTTGGTTAGAAGAACCTTCACCGAACGAAACGAACGTGACGAGTTCTTCCTTTTTCATCTTCGCAGCAAGTGCGATTCCAACCGCATGAGGGACTTGGGTCGTGACCGGAGATGAACCTGTCACGATCCGATGCTCTTTCGAGCCGAAGTGACCAGGCATCTGACGACCGCCTGAGTTTGGGTCTTCCGCTTTCGCAAATGCCGACAGCATCAAGTCTCTTGATGTTTGGCCGAAGTGAAGGACGACCGCCACGTCACGATAATAAGGCAAGACGTAGTCAATTCCTTTTTCTAAGGCGAACGCTGCACCGACCTGCGCTGCCTCTTGTCCTTGACACGAGACGACGAACGGGATTTTCCCGGCACGGTTCAACTTCCACATGCGTTCATCGATTTTACGCGCACGCACCATCGTTTCGTACATCGCCAATAAATCTTGTTTAGTTAATCCAAGCTCTTCATATGAGTTCACAGTCATCTGTTCCATCCTTGTTCCTCCTTAGGCGTGAATCGGTAATCCATCGACAGCGAGTGCTGCCTCCTGGAAGGCTTCGCTTAATGCAGGGTGTGGGTGTACAAGTTGCCCCATCTCCCAAGCAGTCGCGTTCAAGACGAGTGCCAGTCCACCTTCAGTGATCAGTTCAGTCGCTTTTGGACCGACGATATGAACACCGAGAAGGTCGTCTGTTTCTTTGTCCGAAATAAGTTTGACGAACCCGTCGGCTTGCCCTTCAATTCGTGCTTTCCCGAGACCGTTGAAACGATAAGTCCCTGTCTTCACATCATGTCCGGCATCTTTTGCCGCTTCCTCTGTCAAGCCAACCGATGCAACTTCTGGGACGCTATATACGCAACGCGGGATAAGCATGTAATCGAGTGGTGTCGGCTCAAGCCCAAGAATCGTTTCGACCGCCTTCACTCCTTCGGCAGACGCGACGTGGGCAAGTTGTAACTTCCCGATGCAGTCTCCGATCGCGAAAATATGACGTTCTTTCGTACGATACTGGCTATCGACTTGAATAATTCCGTTTTCCACGACGATGGACGTGTTTTGAAGTCCTAAGTCTTCCGTATTTGCGACTCGGCCAACCGAGACGAGCACACAGTCTACCTTCAACGTTTCTTCACCTACAGCAAGCTCCACTGCATCTTCATGAACTAACGTTCGTTCGGCATCGACTGTCACGCTTTTCTTCACACGGACGCCGCGCTTCTTCAATAAGCGTTCCACTTCGCGAGAGACCGCCTTGTCCTCAAGTGGGAGTAAACGATCTCCAACTTCAATCAACGTTACATTCACATCTAAATCGACGAGCATGGACGCCCATTCGACTCCGATGACACCGCCGCCGACAATCGCAATCGATTCAGGAAGCGTTTCAAAATTGAGGAGATCGTCCGAGTTCAAAATCCGCTCATGATCGAATGGCAACCCAGGAAGTTCACGTGGAATCGAACCTGTTGCGATAATCAATTGGTTCGGCAAGATAAGTTCTGACTCTCCGTTTTCGTCTTCAACAGAAACGGTCCCTGGTTGTGGCGAGAAGATACTCGGTCCGAGAATCGAAGCTTTCCCGCGAAACACTTCAATCTTTCCTTGTTTCATCAAATGCTCAATTCCTTTTTCAAGGCCGGCCACGAGATCGCGCTTATACGTTTGTGCCCGTTCCATGTTAAACGTCACATCTCCCGTTTCTACGCCGTACGTTGCACCTTGTTTCGCCGTTTGATAGACATGGGCAGCTTTTAAAAGAGCTTTCGTCGGGATGCATCCTCTATGTAAGCAGGTGCCGCCTAATTTTCTCGCCTCAACGATTGCGACAGTTTTACCAGCCTGCGCCGCTTTGATTGCAGCCACATATCCTCCTGGTCCTCCGCCGATGACGACAACATCAAATTCTCGTGCCATGTGTATCCCCCTCATATTCTTTTGCGGCCTCTTCCTTCTCGATGACGCGAAGCGCACCTTCTGCCAAGGCTTTCAATTCATCTTCGCCCGGATAGACGTGAACCGGCGCAAGGAAAGAGACACGCTCTTTAATCTTGTCTGTTAGCCATTCTGAATAGGCGATTCCACCTGTCAATAAGATGGCATCCACCTGACCACTGAGCGTCGCACCATGTTTTGAAATCTCTTGTGCGACACGATAAGCCATCGTTTCATAAAGGAGTCTCGCCTCATCGTCTCCTGATTCCATCCGTTGCTCAATCTCAATCGCATCAAACGTACCGAGATGCGCGAACAAACCACCTTGACCGACAATTTTCTTTTTCATTTCCGATTCTTTATACCTGGTACTATAACATAGTTCTACTACCTGTCCAACAGGAATTGAGCCCGCTCGTTCTGGCGCAAGCGGTCCGTCACCATCAAGTCCGTTATTTACATCAATGACGCGACCAAGTGAATGAGCGCCGACTGTGATCCCGCCGCCGAGGTGAGCGACTATCAAATTCAGCTCATTGTAATCGCTTCCATTTTCGGCCGCAAAACGTTTAGCGACTGCTTTTTGATTTAAGGCATGGAAAATACTACGGCGATTGATCTCAGCCATCCCAGTCTTCCTTGCCAATTCATGCATCTCATCGACAACAACCGGGTCAACGATAAAGCTCGGGATTCCTTCGTTCTCACCAATTTTTGATGCAATCAATCCCCCGAGGTTCGAAGCATGCATCCCGAAGCGACCGCTCGTCAAGTCTTCTTGCATCAGCTCGTTAACGGTATATGTCCCTGACGTCATCGGTGCGAGCAATCCACCACGACCGACGACCGCGGTCAAGTCATTGACCGCGATGCCAGTCTCTTCTAACAAGGCACGTACTTCTTGCTCACGATGAGGTAACTGCTCAGGAAGGCTGAGACCGGTCACGTCCATCTCGTGACGGACCGTACGTGTCAGCACTTCTTCCTTCCCATCAAACAATCCAACTTTCGTCGAAGTCGACCCTGGGTTGATCGCAAGAATTAGCCGTTTTGTCATCTTAGCGTCTCCCTAGAATGCTTTTTTCGACTTTGAGGAACTGACTACGTGAACGAGACATCATATGAATACGTTCTTCTGCCATCTTGTCAGCCGCCACATGCGTCGGTACGCCGTCACGCTCTGCGATTTCAAAGACACGCATCATGTTGTCATAGATGAGTTCGACCTTTTTCATTGCGCGTTCGCGATTGTATCCTTCGAGTTCGTCCGCGACGTTGATGACACCACCAGCGTTGATGACGAAATCTGGTGCGTAGAGGATGCCGTTCTCGTCAAGCACATCCCCGTGACGATCTTCAGCCAATTGGTTATTCGCGGCACCAGCGACGATTTGCGCTTTCAACTGTGGAATCGTTTTGTCATTGATGACTGCACCGAGTGCACATGGAGCGAAAATGTCACACTCGACCCCATAAATCTCATCTGGTTTAACAACCGTCGCACCAAAGTCTGCTTCTGCACGTTTGAGCGCTTCTTCGTTGATGTCCGTCACGATCAAATGTGCACCCTCTTCATGAAGGTGGCGGCATAAGTTGTAGGCTACGTTTCCGACACCTTGCACTGCAACCGTCTTTCCAGCGAGAGAGTCTGTCCCAAACTTCCATTTCGCAGCCGCCTTCATACCGCGATAGACACCATAAGCTGTCACCGGTGAAGGGTTCCCGCTTGAACCGAACGCTGGGCTCACACCCGTTACATAGTCTGTCTCCATATGGATGAAGTCCATATCAGCGACCGTTGTGTTCACATCTTCAGCTGTAATGTAACGTCCGCTGAGTGATTGTACGTATCGACCGAATGCACGGAAGAGGGCTTCCGATTTATCCGTCTTGGCATTTCCGATGATGACAGCCTTCCCACCACCGAGGTTGAGACCGGCGGCCGCATTTTTATACGTCATTCCTTTAGCGAGACGTAAGACATCTGTGAGTGCCTCTTGCTCTGACTCATAGTTCCACATGCGAAGCCCACCGAGTGCAGGACCAAGAGTTGTATCGTGAATCGCAATGATTGCTTTTAGTCCAGACGCTTGGTCTTGGCAAAATACGATTTGTTCGTAATCCTCAGATTGTAAGACGTCAAAAATACGGAAGCGTGGTTCTGTGTTTGTTTCCATCATGATCAGTTCCTCCTGTTAAGTACGATTAGTTTTTAGCATGTAACAATGCGAATGCGAGAGAATAAAGTTTCGCCTCCGCTGTATCGGCACGACTCGTCAATACGACAGGGGCTGACGCGCCAACGACAATCGCCGCTACGCTCGCCTCTGCGAAATACATGATTGATTTATAAAGGACGTTGCCGACCTCTATGTATGGCACGACTAATAAATCAGCTTGCCCTGCTACTTCACTATTGATTCCTTTTTGTTTCGCTGCGACCATGTCGACTGCATTATCAAGGGCGAGCGGTCCATCTACGATACAGCCTTTGATTTGTCCTCTACGATTCATTTGACTGAGCAATGCGGCATCGAGCGTCGCATTCATTTGCGGATTGACAACTTCAACAGCTCCGATCGCTGCGACTTTAGGCGATACGTAACCGATGTCATGCATCGCTTCTACCGCATTATGAATGATTTCTACTTTTTCTTCGAGCGTCGGCGCGATATGGATTGCGGCGTCGGTCACACCGATCAATTTTTCCCGATTCGGAATCTGAAATAGCGCGATATGACTGAGCGTTCGTTTCGTACGAAGGCCTGCCTCCCGATTAAGGACGGCTTTCATGAATGTCGATGTCGACACCATCCCCTTCATGAGCACATCTGCCTCTTTGTTTTTTACGGCTAGTGCGGCACGTCTCGCAATCTCAACGTCACCTTTTGCATGTAAAATATCGACGGCTGACTCGTCGATTCCATACTGTTCACATAACTTTCGGATTTCCCGAGCTTCACCAAATAAAATGAATCGTGACAATCCATGATCCGTAGCGAGTTTTACGGCTCGAATGACCTCTTCGTCCGCTGCCCCCGCAATGGATACTGTACAACCCTCAAGTTGTTTTGCGTTTGTCAGCATCCGTTCAAAATTCATCGTTGTCCCCCCTTGCACTCTACACTATACCATAAGCAAGTTTGTTTCCTAAATTGTAAGCGCTTTATAAAGCGGGAAGCCATGCACATAATTGCTTAGTGTGCATATAATTGCATGCACTTTATTGCATGGCATCTAATTTATTATATAAAGTCCGGATTGAAATTTTTAACCGCCGGGCAGCTTCTGACTTATTCCCACCGGCTTCTTCAATCGTTCGTTCAATCAAATCACGTTCATATTTCGCCACGGCTTCATGAAGTGTTCCAGACTCGACGACTTTCTGGCTCGGTGTACGAGGTGATAATTGTAAGTGATGTGGAGCAATCTGTTGTTCCGTGTTCGCCATATAAATCATTGCGCGACCAATCACATTTTCAAGTTCGCGGACATTCCCCTTCCAATGCTGACTTTTCAACAGAGTCAACGCATCTTCATCTACCCCTTGTACACTTCGGCCATACTCTTGATTCAACTTTCGAACGATGCGGTCACAGAGTGCCTCGAGTTCATTTAACCTTTCTCGAAGTGGCGGGATATGGATGGGCATCCGGTTGATTCGATAGTATAAATCTTCACGAAATGTTCCGTCCGCCACTTTTTGTTCAAGATCCGCATTCGTTGCGGCTATGATGCGGACATCAATTGGAATCGCCGTTGTCCCCCCGACTCGCACAATCTCATTTTCTTGAAGGACACGAAGGAGTTTTACTTGGACATCGAGTGGCAATTCTCCGATTTCGTCCAAAAAGAGCGATCCACCATCCGCCTCCTCGAAGTAACCCGTCTTCCCACCACGCTTTGCACCACTAAATGCACCATCTTCATAACCGAACAATTCACTTTCGAGAAGCGTAGGCGAGATGGCCGCACAATTTACTCGGATGAACTTTTTAAATTTTCGTGGAGATTCTCCGTGGATAGCGTGGGCAAACAGTTCTTTTCCTGTTCCCGATTCTCCACGAATCAATACCGTAACTGGTGTCACCGCTGCCAATTTTGCTTGATCGATGACAAATCGCATCGTATCACTCGTTGCGATAATATCAGCAAATTGATATTTAGCTTCTAAATTTCGAATACGTGTTTTCGCTTCTTGCAATTCATCACGAAGTGCACGGATTTGAGACACATCACGGATGACGCCGACCGAACCTCTCAATTTCCCCTCTACGATGATCGGTTCTGCATTCACAAGTATGTCACGTCGCGTCGCCCCGATTTGCATCCGAATATCTCGGACACCTTGACCCGTCGATAGAACTTTCAGATGCACACTCTCCTGCATACCGATATCGGCCGTGGCAGGCTTATCAACGACGTCCTCTTTTTTAAATCCCGTCAACCGGGTATATGACGGATTGATCAATATCGTATTGCCGTGATGATCGGCTACCGAGATCGCCTCACTCGTACATTCGATGATTGCTTCAAGCATCTGTTGATTTTGTTTCAATCGCTCGACAACGATTCGAATAAATTCTCCCGGCAACACAACCGCATCTTTGTAATGATCTTTCAACTCTTCGAACGTTTGATGCTGCCCTGTCGTCTCAATAACAAAGTCTAATGCTACCTCTGCATATTTCGTCCAATCGTCCGTCACGGCGATGCCATAACTTTTGGCGAGGGCAATCCCTTCAGCCGATGCATCGGAGTCGACGACCGCAACGATCGTCGCGAGCGGGGAGTCCATCAACATGTTCAAGACTTCCGTCCCTCCTTTGCCCGCACCGACAATCATCAATCGTTTATTCATACGAATTCCCCCATCTTTCTCTCTTCTCTTCTTCATGCTACTGAATCCCACCATGATGCGCAAGCCGCCTAAAAATAGACAGTGTGGAATGAACAGATTTCTGTTAAAATAATGTATGGTAAAGGAGGAGATTGCATGCGTTTCATCGCGCTTCTAATCTTAATCGTCCCTGGTTTATTAGGTGTTTACGGAATCAAATTGCTTCGCGACAGCTTCTTTTTGAAGACGAGCGCACCGTTCACATGGATTGATTCACTCGCTGCCGCCTCCATGTTGCAGGGGACTTTCGGACTTCTGCTCGCCATGGGCGGGATCGGATTTGTAGCTGGCTATATATTTAACCGCGACAAAAAAACAGGAAAAGTTCAACGACTCGACTCATAAGCACACAAAAAAAAGGTTCCCTAACTTGACTTCATTTCAAGTGCGGAACCTTTTATTCGTATTGAATTGTGATCACTACGGATGATCTCCTTTCCAACTGCTTTACTTCCTTTGACATGATATCCAACGTCTTCTTAATGAAGAAGTATGAAAGAACTTTAGTAACTGCCGTCTTGCGTGAACGGAACATTTCCATTCGAGTTACTAACTTTTTTTTATTATCGGATCATGTCCAACCATCCATCGTGAAGTCGAACGCTTGCCATAAACTGTTCAACGGTTGACAACACTCCTTTTGGTTAACTGAACGATTTGTTTTTCCTATATCAACCCCTAGCTTCGAGTTGATGATAGAATCGTCTCGCAAATGAGCGACTGTCGCGACCTCACGTCGGGACATTAACGACTTGAGATGTCGTTCCCACCTCTGAGCTATTGTCGGATAGCGAACCGAGATGATTTTGTTTCTTCAAACATTGCTCCGGAACAAGATTGAAAAGCGTTCATCTGACGCTTGTCCAAGTAACTTGGTACACCTTTATTATAACAAAGTACGACGGTTTTGCAAGCGCTTTCTTTCATAAAGTAAATAAAATTTTTTATTGATTATTTTAAAAAAAGGACTAAGTCATTTGATGACTTAGTCCACCTTTAAAGATTCAATTACTTTTAAACGACAAGTACGTGACGAAATATGAAATGAACTCCGAGTTCTTTGGACTACGTTCACGCTCAGGTCGCCCTTCAAACATCTCATGGTCGCGCATTCCATTCTCCCATGCTGTCTTGATCGCGTGACGCATCGCCCGTTCCACACGTGATGAAGTCGTATCATGCTCTTTTGCCACCATCGGATATAATTCCTTGGTGATCAATCCAAGCAAATCTTGACGCTCGCGCACATAGATGACGGCTTGGCGGATATATTTGAATCCTTTGATTCGAGGAGAGATCCCAAGTTGTTGGAGCAAGAGCGAAATTTCAATTTCATCTGGAGACATTCCTTCAAACTCGCGATTAGCACCGTCCGACAGTTCACGAATTTTCGTTAACAATTGTTGAATATTGAACGGTTTGACGAGAAAGTAAGAGGCACCTAATTGAACCGCTTGTTTCGTCACTTCATCTTTTCCAAATGCACTCAACATGATCACTTCCGGCTTATCATCACCGAGTTCTTCATGTAGACGTTGCAAGACTCCGATTCCATCCAAATGAGGCATGATTATGTCGAGTAAGAGTACATCCGGTTGGTGTGTCTTGACGACATCCAAGCACGCTTCACCATCGTGCGCTGTTCCAACGACACGGAGATCAGGCTCAGATTCTAGTTGTCGGCTCAACAAATCGACGATTTCTCGATTGTCGTCCGCAATACATAATGTAATCACTTATGACACTCCTTTGATGAACTTCTGTTTTACTTGCTGTGACATTTCGAGCAACTCTTCCACATGTTGCTTCGTCAAGTCGGTCATTTGTATACCTGCGATCATTCGGCCGAGCTCGTCAATTCGGCTCTCTCGGTCGAGAGTGGCAACATTCGTCTTCGTCCGATCATTCGTCTCCGTCTTGGTGATGTAAAGATGTTGATCCGCCATCGCAGCGACTTGTGCCAAATGCGTGATACACAGTACTTGTGAACCGACAGACAAACGGAAGATTTTTTCTCCCATCGCTTGGGCGACGCGTCCAGATACTCCTGTATCAACTTCATCGAAGATAATCGATGCGACACCAACCGTTCGGGAGAAAATTGACTTAAGGGCTAACATGACCCGGGAAAGTTCTCCACCTGAAGCCACTTTCGCCAGTGGTTTGAAAGGTTCTCCGACGTTCGTCATCATATAAAATTCGACGTCGTCAAGACCGTCTTGTTTTAGTGTCGTCGTTCGGAATCGAACTTCAAACGCCGTTTTTTCCATATACAGTTCTTTTAGTTCTCGGTGGATGGCGTGTTGAAGAGACTCGGCCGCCTCTTTACGAGCCGCGGACAGTCTTGTACCCGCCTCTTTTGCAACTTTTTCTAATCGGACGAGATCCTCTGACAAAGTTTGAAGAAGTTCCTCTCGATTCGTCATCGACTTCAACTCGTCAGATACTTGCTCTCCATAAGCGATGACTTCTTCAATTGTCGTTCCATATTTTCGTTTTAACTGTTGGAACAATGCCAGACGCGACTCGATTTCATCTAAACGAATTGGATCGAACTCGAGTGAGTCTAGTTGATCACGCAACTGAAACTTCGCATCTTCGAGTAAATAATAAGCATTTGAAATCGTTTCTGATACAGATGCGAGGGATGAGGATAATTGAGATGCTTCTTCCATTTCACGCATCGCGACCCCGATATGGTCAAGCCCATTCGACTCTTCCGCGACTGCCTCATAAGACAGACGAATATGTTGATGAATCCGTTCGAAGTTAGCCAGTTCATCACGTTCTTCTGTCAGCGCCTGTTCTTCCCCTGCTTTTAACTCAGCTGCCTCAATTTCTTTCGTTTGGAACGATAACAAATCCATTCGTTGCGCGAGCTCTTGTTCACTTTGACTGAGTCGTTTCAGTTCATCTGCGACTTGTTTCCAGGCTGCATAAGCTGTCTGATACTCCTCTAATAGTGGCCCGACTTCTTTTTCGGCAAAATGGTCGAGAATGCCTAAGTGAAATTCTGAGTCCATCAAGTGTTGGTGTTCATGCTGTCCATGAATATCCACGAGAAGTCGTCCGAATTCTCTCAACGTCGAGAGTGGCATCATCTTCCCATTCACACGACAGACACTTTTCCCGCTACTATGTAAGTCTCGGCGCAAAATGACTGTCCCATCTTCGATTTCGATGCCGTATTGTTCAGCCGCCTCAATCACCGGATGATCCGATTCCACCATGAACATCCCTTCGATTTCGGCCTTATCCTGACCATAACGAACGAACTCACTCGACCCACGTCCTCCAACAAGCAACCCAATCGCATCTAACAAAATCGATTTACCTGCACCCGTCTCACCTGTAAGAACGGTCATGCCCCGATTAAACGGAATGTTTAATTCGTCGATAATCGCAAACTGTTTGATTGATAGTTCTGCTAACATACGTACTTTCACCTCATAACATTCCGAGTAGTCGATCAATAATCTGCTTCGCTTTGTCCTCATCGCGAGCAATCATGAGAATTGTGTCATCTCCACAAACCGTTCCAATCAATTCATCCCATGATAGATGATCAATCAAGACACCAATCGCATCCGCATTACCAGGTAACACTTTCATGACGACCAAGTTTTGAGCTGAATCGACTGAGACGAAACTGTCACTGAGGATGCGCTTCATTTTACCGTATGGGTTAAAGCGCTGATCCGCAGGCAAGCTGTATTTGTATCGCCCATCGTTCAAAGGTACTTTGACCAAATGTAACTCTTTAATATCCCGAGATACAGTAGCCTGTGTGACGGGATACCCTAAACGACGAAGCTCGTCTACTAGTTCATCTTGCGTTTCGATTTCACGATTCGTCACGATGTCTCGAATTTTAATCAATCGCTGTCCTTTATTCATAAGCGCTGACACCTCATTCTTCGTTTCACATACACATTATCATTCTAAAGTATTGTCGAAAAAAGGTCTAGCATTCCAGAGGTGATTTCCACCATTCTCCATCTCTTCTTCTACAATCATAAAAAGCTACAGACAAATCTGTCTGTAGCCATCGCTTACCCTTTTAATTTGGCGTGGGCCGCATCCACAACATCTTCGACTCGGAGTGATGGCGTGACGCCCCCTACTCCCGTATAACGGGCGAATAACAGGAACTCAATGTTTCCATCTCCACCCGTAATCGGGGAGTAATCCAGTCCTTCGACAAAGAACCCTTCCGATGCGAAATAGCGAACCATATCGCTCGCCACACGCTCATGCACATCACGATCCCGCACAATCCCCTTTTTGCCAACGTCGGCTTTACCGGCTTCGAATTGAGGTTTTACGAGGGCCATGACGACACCGTCCTGCTTTAGAATTTCTTTAAGAGGTGGCAACATGAGACGAAGTGAGATGAAAGAAACATCAATCGTCGCAAAATCTGGCTTGGTTGGGAATTGATCGGCTGTTGCATGACGGAAGTTCATCCGCTCCATGACAACGACTCGATCATCGCTCCGAAGCTTCCAGGCCAACTGATTGTATCCGACATCGACCGCATACATTTGCGTCGCACCGTTTTGAAGTGCACAGTCTGTAAATCCTCCGGTAGAGGAGCCGATATCAATCCCAACACGTCCTTCGACGTCGAGGGGGAACACTTGTAGTGCTTTCTCGAGTTTCAGTCCTCCTCGTCCGACATACGGAAGCACTTGACCTTTCACTTCAAGAGGGATATCGTCAAACACTTTATCGCCCGCCTTGTCTAGGCGCTCGGTCCCACTGTAGACGAGACCGGCCATGACAGAACGTTTCGCCTTCTCTCGTGTTTCAGCGAGTCCGCGTTCGACGAGTAGTACATCTAATCTTGTTTTCGTTCTTTTTTCCATAATCCCTCACACATTCTGTCGATTTGTCTCCATGACGAACCGTTCAATCGATTCTGCCATTTGGTTTGGTCGGAGACCAATCTCTTCTAAGAGTTGATTGACACCACCGTGCTCGATATACCGGTCCGGAATCCCGAGACGTTGAATCCGCGGGAACGCTCCTGCTTCATTCGCATGTTCGAGCACACTGCTCCCAAAACCACCTGCGAGCGCCGCTTCCTCAAGCGTCACGAGCGGAATGCCTTCTGCATATAAAGAGGCGAGCATTGCATCATCGAGCGGCTTAATCGTGCGACAATTGATGACGCGTACACTGAGCTTGCCTTCTAACAATGAACGTACTTCCAAAGCGTCTTGAACTTGTGGTCCGAACGTCAGAATCGCGACATCTGTCCCTTCTGCCTCGACTTCCCAATCATCAAGAGAGATTTCTTGGAGCGTATCACTCATTGGTACGCCAATCCCTTCCCCACGCGGGAAACGGATTGCAATCGGTCCACCATCATAGCGAAGCGCTGAATAAACGAGTTGTTGCAACTCTTCTTCATCTTTCGCCATCAAGATTCGAATGTTCGGTACGTGACGCATGAAAGCGATATCGAATACACCTTGGTGTGTCTCTCCGTCTGCTCCAACAAGTCCTGAACGGTCGATTGTGAACACGACGTTTAGATTTTGACGACAAATGTCATGGACGAGTTGGTCATACGCGCGTTGGAAGAACGTCGAATAGATCGAGACGACCGGTTTTAGTCCTTGTGTCGCCTGACCACCTGCAAGTGTTACCGCATGTTGTTCGGCAATCCCGACGTCAAACATGCGTTCCGGGAATTTCTTCGTGAAACAGTCGAGTTTTGACCCGACACTCATTGCCGGCGTGATCAATGTGACGCGCTCATCCGTTTCTGCCACTTTCGTGATTGTCTCGGCAACGACTTTCGAGTAGCTCGGGCCTTTCGGTTTCCCTTTAATCACTTCACCTGACTCGATTTTATAAGGTCCTAATCCGTGCCATGTTCCGACACCGTCTAACTCAGCGGGACGATAACCCTTCCCTTTTTTCGTGATGACGTGAACGAGAACAGGTCCATCGATTTTTTTCGCATACTCAAGTGTTTCAAGTAAGTCTTTCAAATCGTGGCCGTCAGTCGGTCCGAAATAAGTGAAGCCGAGTTCTTCAAAGAACGTGCCCGGAATGAGTGCGGATTTTAATAAATCTTTCACTCGCTCCCCACTCCGTTCGAGTGAGTTGCCGACGAGTGGAATGTGTTTAATAATGGATTCCATCTCTTCACGCGCGTGTTTCAATTTACGCGAAGCACGGATTCGGCCGAGCATATTATGCATCGCCCCGACATTCGGTGCAATCGACATCTCATTATCGTTCAAGATGACAATGACATTTTGCTTCTCGGCACCGATATGGTTCAATGCCTCGAGCGCCATTCCTCCAGTCAATGCCCCATCGCCAATGATTGCGATGGCACGGTCGTTCGCACGGCTTTTTAATTCATTCGCGATCGCAATCCCCATAGCTGCTGAAAGCGAAGTCGAACTATGCCCGGTTTCCCACACATCATGTTCACTCTCACAACGTTTTGGGAAGCCACATAACCCATTGTATTGTCGAAGGGTATCAAACTGGCTCGTACGTCCTGTCAAAATTTTATGAACATACGCCTGATGACCGACGTCCCATACAAGTTGGTCTTTCGGACTGTCAAATACACGGTGCAAGGCTAGCGTCAACTCCACAACTCCTAAGTTTGGCGCCAAATGCCCTCCCGTCACTGCCAATTTTTCAATCAAGAATCGTCTAATGTCTGAGCCGAGTGATTCGAGTTCGGTTACAGACATCCTTTTCAGGAATGACGGGTCTTGAATGGATGTCAAGTCCATAATGACCATCCTTTCTCCTCACATTTTACTGATTCGTACCTTACATTTTACAAGAATGTGACGGTAGATGCCACACATTCCCCAAAACAAAGGTGACACGATGTGCTCATCGTGTCACCAGAGGTCAATGATTTCGTTTCACTACAAACGCCAACAAGTCCAATAACAGGGGAGCTGGAGTTGAGAGCGACTCGATTGCAAAGGTCGCCGCCTCAACTTCTGCATCGAGCGCACGCTTCGCTCCGTCCAATCCGAGTAATTTCGGATATGTCGTTTTTTCATTCTCTTCATCCGAACCGACACGTTTCCCGATTGTCTGTTCATCTCCGACGACATCCAAAATATCGTCTTGAATCTGAAACGCAATGCCGAGGTGACGACCGAACTGTTTTAATTGGGACCGATCTTCTTCCGATACGCCGGCAAGGATCCCACCCGCTTCAAGTGCATAGACAAGAAGGGCTCCGGTCTTCCGCTCATGAATGGATTGAAGTTCCTGTAACGTGACGTCATTTCGCTTTTCAGCGAGCATATCGTCCAGCTGACCGCCGACCATACCTGAGCTACCGGCTGCTAGACCGAAAGCCTCGATGATTTTAACTTTTTCTACGGCAGGGAGCGACATGTGTGCGAGAATACGAAACGCATCTGTCAGAAGCGCGTCACCCGCTAAAATTGCAGTCGCCTCATCAAACTGTCGGTGATTCGTCGGACGACCTCGGCGAAGGTCATCATCATCCATCGCCGGTAAATCGTCATGAATCAGCGAATATGTATGGACCATTTCGAGTGCCGCCGCAACCTCATTCCCTCGTTCGAGTGGTACACCGTATGTTTCAAGAACAGCATAGACGAGTGCAGGACGAATTCGTTTCCCGCCCGCTTCTAAGGAATATGACATCGCATCGCGAAGCCGCGTTGGCATATCACTCGCCTCAATGAGCAAACGCATCGATTCTTCGACAGTTCGCTTCCACTTGTTCAAGTCATCCGTTCGGTTCATGAGGACCCTCCTTTTTCACGCAGGGTGCCATCTAGCTCTAGAATTTCGTCCATCTTCTTTTCAGCGGCCGAGAGTTTTGTCTGGCACAAAGCAGATAACCGGACACCTTCTTCATATAAAGTCATCGCTTCTTCTAGCGGCACATCACCGGTTTCGAGTTGCGCGACAATCTGTTCAAGTCGTTCAAGCGCTGCTTCAAACGTCTGTTCTTGTTTCGTCACCAACAATCCTCTCCTTCACTTCAGCGACAGCATGACCGTCCCGAAAACGAATCGAGATGTTCCCATCGCGTAATTCTTTCACATTTTGCACGTATGCCCCGTTTTGTTCGATAAACGTATAGCCTCGTGATAAGACGGCGAGCGGGCTGACCGCATGCAATCTTCCAACCTGTTGTGCAAATTGTTGCTTTGACTGTTCTATCGGTTTTGTCCGACGGAGTCGATCGACCATTTGATTGACCTGCTCACCTTGCTTAGACAATTCTTTTGAGAACCGCTTCACATCAAGCTGTTGTGATAACTGACGGAGTTGATGCGTGGCTTCGGTGAGGTGTCGTTTCATTCCTTGCTCGAGCCGTATTTCTGACTGGGCAAACCGCTCTCGTTTCTGAGAAATCGTATATCGTGGTGATTTCAACCCATAACTGTTAATCATACGTTCTACACGAGTCCGTGAATCATCGAGTTGAATTCTGACGGCTTTGTGCAGATGATTATCCAAACGTTCTACATCTTTCCGCTGTGCGTCGATCATCGCTGTAGCGAGTTCTGCCGCCGCTGTTGGGGTAGCAGCCCGAACATCTGCGACAAAATCAGAAAGTGTATAGTCTGTCTCGTGCCCGACAGCAGAAATGATTGGGATCGTCGATGCATAGATGGCATCTATCACGACATCTTCATTAAACGCCCACAATTCTTCAATCGAGCCACCACCGCGACCGACGATCAGCACATCACAGTCGGTCCGTTCATTCATCCAGCGAATGGCAGAAGCCACTTGCGGGGCAGCCATCTCACCTTGTACGGCTACAGGGGCAAATGTGATGGCAACATGGGGCGCCCGACGCCGAAGCGTGGTCGCGATATCATGTAGCGCTGCACCTTTTGGAGATGTGACAATTCCAATGCGCTCCGGAAACGTCGGAAGGGGTTGTTTCTGTTCTGCATCAAACCAACCTTTTTCCTCAAGTTCACGTTTTCTAGCTTCATACCGTTCATATAACAAGCCGATGCCATCTTGGCGCATCAGTTCAACGTACAGTTGTACATCCCCGGTCGCTTCATACATCGTCACTCTCGAGACAGCGATGACCTTCATCCCGTCTTTCGGTTCGAACTGAAGTTGTTTCGCATCTCGAGAAAACATCACGGCTTTCATCCGAGACACATCATCTTTCAAGGTGAAATAACAGTGTCCGGAGGAATAGCGTTTGAAATTTGAAATCTCACCGATGACCGCGACTTGTCGAAGCAATACATCATCATCGAGTTGCCGTTTCACATATCGGACAACTTCGGAGACCGGAAGTGGATTAGCCACGTGACGCTACCTCGACCGTGTTATGCATGAGCATCGTGATGGTCATCGGACCGACACCGCCAGGAACCGGCGTAATCGCACTCGCCTTTTCTTTTACAGCCTCATAATCGACGTCACCAACGAGACGCCCTTCGACACGATTGACGCCGACGTCGATGACGAGCGCTCCAGGTTTGACCATGTCCGCTGTTACAAGCCCTGCACGTCCAACCGCGACAATTAAAATGTCAGCTTGTCGAGTCATGGCTCCTAGGTCATCTGTTTTCGAGTGACAATACGTGACCGTAGCGGATTCATTCAAGAACAGCATGCCAACTGGTTTTCCTACGATTTGACTGCGCCCGACAACGACAACATGCTTCCCAGCGATCTCAGTTTGTGTCTTTGCGAGATGCAAGATGCCGTGAGGTGTACATGGCAGCAATGTGTCCAGACCGAGCATCATCTTCCCGACGTTCTCCGGGTGGAACCCGTCTACATCCTTTTCAGGAGAAATGCGCATGATGACTCGTGATTCGTCGATCTGTTTTGGTAGTGGGAGTTGCACGAGAATCCCGTGAACTTCCTCATCCTCATTCATCAAGTCAATCAAGTCGAGTAATTCTTTCTCGCTAATCGTTTCATCAAAACGGAGCACTTGTGAATCAATCCCGATTTCCTGTGCCGCCCGTTCTTTCCCGCGTACATAGCTATGACTTGCAGGGTCATCCCCAATCAATACTACTTTCAATTTCGGTACGATGCCGCGTGCGCGAAGTTCTGTCACACGCTCTTTTAACGTTTCTCGATATGATGCTGCCACTTGTTTCCCGTCGATCACTACTGCCATCTCTCTCATCCCCCGTTGTCTTTAGGTTTTTCTGTAGTTGGTCTGGTGTCTTATCTCTATTTTTTAGTCTTCTTTAATGATGTTGCCGAGTACGCCATTCACGAGCTTACCGGCTTCTTCGTCTCCGAACGCTTTCGCGAGTTCGACTGCCTCGTTGATGGTAACGTTCTCCGGAATCGTTTCGACATACAACAATTCGAACGTCGCCATTCGTAAAATCGTGCGTTCCACATTTCCTAGACGATCCAAGCGCCAGTTTTTCAAGTTATCGACGAGTAAGGCGTCGATATCCTCTTGATGCTCTAGCGTTCCTGTGACGAGTTGTTCGTAAAACGGATCCGACTCTTCACCGTCCAACGCAAACTCGATTGCTTCGTCTACCTCTAATTTAGATACTTCGATTTGAAAAAGCGTTTGAATCGCTTTCTCTCGTGCTTCATGACGTTTCATTCAGTTACTCTCCTTTTACATGCTTTCATTGTGATAGTTTAGCATAAAGCACTCATAAATTCAGTACAAAAAACCAGGAAGCCGAAATAATGTTCGGGCTTCCTGGTTGTTGTTATTTCGCCAATGACATTTCTTTTTCGACAAATTTCGTGTCGAATGTGCCGATTCGGAACTGCTCGTGTGCCATGACTTGCTGATGGAACGGAATCGTCGTTTTGATTCCTGAAACCGTAAACTCGTCCAAAGCGCGCAACATCTTCAAAATCGCCTCGTCACGCGTCGGTGCGTGCACAATCAACTTGGCGACCATCGAGTCATAAAACGGAGGAATCATCGCTCCTGCATAGAGACCGCTATCCACCCGAACACCCATACCGCCGGGAACGATATACTGATCGATTTTCCCCGCCATTGGACGGAAATCCATGAATGGATCTTCGGCGTTAATTCGGCATTCAATCGAATGCCCGGAGAAGGTGATGTCTTCTTGTGAGATGGCGAGCGGATGTCCGAGCGCCACCTCGAGTTGTGCTTGCACGAGATCAAAGCCGGTGATCATCTCCGTGACGGGGTGCTCGACTTGAATCCGCGTATTCATTTCCATGAAATAAAATTCATTCGATTCCGGAACGTAGATGAACTCGATTGTCCCTGCTCCAGAATATTGAATCGCTTTCGCCGCCTTGACGGCCGCATCTCCCATCAATCGACGAGTAGTTTCGTCAATCGCAGGTGACGGTGCCTCTTCAACGAGTTTTTGCATACGTCGTTGAATTGTGCAGTCGCGTTCCCCTAGATGAATCACGTTCCCGAATTGGTCAGCGAGGACCTGCACTTCAACGTGACGGAACGACTCGATAAATTTCTCAAGATAGACGTCTCCGTTACCGAACGCCTGCTTCGCCTCTTTGCGCGTCGCAATCAAACCTTGAATAAGTTCATCTTCGTCGCGGGCGACACGAATACCGCGTCCACCGCCACCTGCCGTCGCCTTAATGATGACCGGATAGCCCATCTCGCGTGCGAGTTCGACTGCCTCTTCATCTGTGACGACACCGCTAGAACCTGGGACGACCGGGACACCTGACTCAATCATCGTTCGTTTCGCCTCGTCTTTGATTCCCATTTTACGAATGGCATAGCTACTTGGACCGACGAATTGGATGCCACACGCCTCACACATCTCGGCAAATTCTGCGTTTTCAGCTAAAAAGCCATATCCCGGATGCACCATCGTCGCGTCTACGGCGCAGGCGACCGATAAGATGTTTGGAATATTCAAATACGAGTCTTTTGATGGGTTTGGTCCGATACAGTACGCCTCATCAGCCAAATGGACATGTAACGCTTCACGATCTGCTTCCGAAAAGACGGCGACCGTCGGAATATTCAATTCTTTTGCTGCACGTATGATCCGAACCGCGATTTCTCCGCGGTTAGCGATTAATAATTTCATAACGACCTCACTTCACGCTGAAGAGCGGTTGACCGAATTCGACGAGATCGCCATCGGCGACGAGCACTTCGACGATTTCGCCACTGATTTCCGCTTCCACATCGTTAAACAGTTTCATCGCCTCTAAAATACAGACGATTTGCCCCGACTCCACTCGATCACCTACGTTGACGAAGGCTTCCTTATCCGGAGCTGGACGTGAGTAAAATGTTCCGACCATCGGAGACGTGATTGTACGATAAGACGCTTTTTCTGGCGCCGATTGTTCTGTGTTTTCTTCTACTTGAGGAGCAGGCGCAGGTGGTGCGATTGCTTGTGTCTGCATCACTGGCGCGCTCATGACCGCTTGCGCTTCTTTCTTTAATGACAGTTTGAAATCAGATGTTTCAAGCTCCATTTCATGGACCGAAGACTGGTCCAACAGTTGAATGAGCTCTTTAATTTGATCGATTTGCATCTTTCTTACCCCCTGTTTATACCTGGTACTAATCTCCTCTTCACTATAACTGGTCAGACCAATGAATGCAACGAGAAAAAAAGAGCGCTCATTCATTCGAATGAACACTCTGTCTGATTAACCGTTGTAACGACCCATGAATTCTCCAGTACGTGTATCGACTGTCACTTTTTCACCTGGTTCGATGAAAAGTGGTACTTGAATGACATGTCCTGTTTCGACTGTCGCGTTTTTCTTCACGTTCGATGCTGTGTCCCCTTTGACGCCCGGGTCTGCTTCGATAATTGTTAACACGACGCTTGTCGGAAGCTCGATTCCAAGAATCTCGCCATTGTAGTCTGCGATGCTAACTTCCATGTTTTCGAGCAAGTAAGGAAGCGCTGCTTTCACTTGTTCGCTCGTCAACTCAAGTTGCTCGTACGATTCATTATCCATGAAGACATACGTGTCACCCATTGGATAGAGGTATTGCATACGCTTACGTTCGATATGCGCACGTTCGATTTTCTCTCCACCACGGAACGTCGTCTCTTGAATCGCTCCGTTGCGCAAGTTACGCATTTTCGTACGTACGAATGCCGCACCTTTACCTGGTTTTACATGTTGGAATTCGATGACTTGCCAAATCGAACCGTCAGACGTTTTGACTGTCAATCCTGTTTTTAAATCGTTAACTGATACCATGTTGATTTCCTCCTAAATTCAGACGAGACTCAAGCCTCGATCGTAATTAATTCTTTTGGCGACTGCGTCAGACGGTAGCATCCGTCTTCCGTAATGACGACATCGTCCTCAATTCGGCAACCGCCGACACCGTTGATGTAAATACCCGGCTCAATCGTGACGACCATTCCAGGTTCGAGTACAGTTTCCGAGCGGAAAGATAAACCTGGCGCCTCATGCACTTCCATACCGAGACCATGACCCGTCGAGTGACCGAAGTATTCGCCATATCCCGCTTCTTTGATGATGTCTCGCGTCAATGCATCAGCTTCAATCCCTGTAATGCCAGCGCGTGTCCCTTCGACACCAGCAAGTTGGGCACGAAGGACTGTATCATAAATTTGACGCAACTCGTCCGAGATCGGACCGACTGCGAGAGTACGCGTAATATCTGAGCAGTACCCTTTGTAGTATGCACCAAAATCGAGTGTGACAAGTTCACCTGATTCGATGACTTTATCGCTCGCAACTCCGTGCGGAAGTGCCGAGCGAAGACCAGAGGCGACAATCATATCGAACGATGATGAATCAGCACCTTTAGAGCGCATGAACATTTCAAGTTCGTTCGCGACTTCTCTTTCAGTGCGACCAGGACGGATGAACGTCTGGATATGTGCGTATGCCGCATCAGCGATTGCCGCAGCTTCCTTCATAATCTTAATCTCTGATTCATCCTTAATCAAGCGCAGTTTTTCCACGATTCCAGATGTCTCGACAAGATTTGCATCCACTTCTTTTTCATACGTGCGATATTGACCGACCGTCATCGCGTCCTGTTCGATCCCAAGTCGTGTGATTGACTCACGCGTCACTACATCTGCCACCGATTTAATGAGTGATGTATCGAGTTCGATGATGTCGAATCCGTTTACTTGATCGTTCGCTTGTTCCGTGTAACGGAAATCTGTGATGAAGCTTGCCGATTTCGCCGTGATGACGATGACACCGCTTGATCCGGTGAAACCAGATAAATAACGAATATTCTCACGTTTTGTAACGAGCAATGCGTCAATCTCGTTTGCCTCTAACTGTGCTTGCAGTTTGTTTACGCGTTCAATCATGTCGATTCCTCCAATGTTCGATTAGTGCATGCAGTGCCAACGTGTAGCTGGTGAGCCCAAACCCGGTAATGACACCTAAACATACGCCTGCGAGTTTCGACTCGTGGCGAAACGCCTCTCGGGCATGCACGTTCGAGATATGTACTTCAACGACCGGGGCAGCGATGGCGGATATGGCATCTCGAATCGCGATCGATGTGTGCGTATAAGCACCCGCATTTAAAATGACACCTTCATACTCATAGGCATCATGTAACGCGTCAATCAATTCTCCCTCGTGATTCGATTGTTTGAACGTAAGTTCGACTTCTTCCGGTGCAGCGAGCATCAATTCGGCAGCTAAGCCTTTTAACGACACGTCCCCATACACGTCCGGCTCACGGCGACCGAGTAAATTTAAATTCGGTCCATTCAATACTAAAATCCGCAATCTTCTTCCCCCTCGTTCGTCAAGTCTTATCTATTGTAACAAATTTCTCGAAAGAACGTGAATCGAGCCTTCCGCACTTTCGTTTTTTTGATAAAACACGGTATAATTCAAGTACAACTCTGTAAGAATCGAGGAAAGTGAATGAATTCTAAACCAACCATTCCTGTCGGAGGACAGGCACTCGTGGAAGGCGTCATGTTCCAAGGCCGCTCCGAGAGCGCATCCGCCATTCGGCGAAAAGACGGTTCCATCGAAACGTTCGAACAAGCGCGAATCCTCGTCCCATGGGTCCAATCATTAAAAAAAGTACCGTTTCTCAGAGGGATTGTCGCGCTTTATGAATCACTAAAGAACGGATCGGCGCATATGAACTTTGCAAGCGACCGATATGATGTCGACCCGAGTGAAGATGTCAGCACAAACGAGGAACAGAAGCAGAGCATCTGGATGATCGCCTTCATTGCAATCATCGGTGTGATCTCTTACGTCTTCGGCAAGTTGATTTTCAACGTGACTCCAGCACTTCTTGCCGCAATGTTTCGAGATGTGCCGTTATTTTCTGGACACGTGGTTCAAAACCTCCTTGAAGGGGGAATAAAATTAGTATTGTTGCTCAGTTACCTCTATTTGATTTCGTTGACGCCACTCATCAAGCGCGTCTTCCAATATCACGGAGCTGAACACAAGGTCATCAACTGTTATGAGTCCGGACGTCCAATCACGGTCGAACAAGTTCGTCAAAGCTCACGTCTTCATTACCGTTGCGGGTCGAGCTTTATTTTGTTCACCGTCTTTGTCGGGATTGGCGTGTATATGATCGTCCCAATCGATCCACTTTGGCTACGACTCGTCAGCCGAATCGCGCTCTTACCTGTCGTCATCGGAATCTCATTTGAAGTCCTTCAATTCACCAATCGTTTCCGTGAACATCGCTTTCTGTCTTTCCTAGGCAAGCCAGGTCTGTCTCTCCAGTTATTGACAACTCGGGAACCAAGCGATGAACAGATCCAAGTCGCAATCGAAGCATTTGAGACATGGGAACGTAAAGAGTTAGGAGAATCGGTCATTCATAGAGAGGGATAAGAGGAGGAAGCACCATGATCAGACAAAGAGTAGGTTCGATCGCTGCAACAATCGTGTTTATCCTAGGCTTCATAGGGGTCGGGCATATGCTTGCCACCGATCCAGGTCGCTTATTTAGACAATTATTGTTCATCGGGATATTCGGGTTAGTCTTTTATGTGATCTATCGCGTTTTCATCGGGCGTCGTATGTCCCCAGAGGACATGCGCTATCGTAAAACCGCACAAGCCTCTAAAAAACGGATGCAAGGTAACCGTGGTCCTCAAGTTAAACCATCTGCGGCCACAAAGAATAAGAAGAATAGAAAACCGGGTTCGAACGTCACGAAGTTGTCGAAACGCTCGAACGTACATCGGAGCAATCCCCCACACCTTACGGTAATCGAGGGGAAAAAAGGGAAGAAGAAAAAGAAAGCAAACATGTAAAAGGAGCGCCGCGGCGCTCCTTTTATGTTGTCTCCACATACCCGATGTATGGTAAGTTACGATACTGTTCCGCATAGTCGATCCCATACCCGATAACAAACTCATCAGGGATTTCAAAGCCGACATAATCTGCGTCCAATTGTACGAGACGGCGTGCCGGTTTATCGAGGAGCGTACAGATTTTTATTTGTTTTGGTTGATGAAGCTCCATATGCTTGCATAAGAACTTCAATGTCTGCCCTGTATCGATGATGTCTTCTATGATGACAACATATTTCCCTTCCACATCCAAGTCAAGGTCTTTACGAAGTTGTACACTGCCACTCGAAACAGTCTTTTTCCCATATGAAGACGTCGCGACCGTGTCGAGCTGTACACTTCCTTTCATATAACGCATTAAATCAGAAGCAAACACCATTGACCCTTTTAAAACTGCAACGATGACAATAGGAGTCCCATTTGCATCTTTCTCAATTTCTTCTGCTAATTCTTGTACCCGATCTCGAATTTGCTGTTCATCAAACAGCTTACCTTTAATTTGAATATCCATCAGTTCGGCGAATGTTCGCCGTCACCCCCTATTTCCTGAATCCACGATTTATCTTATCATATTTTATGTAAAAAGTTATACATTACACAATAAAATGTTATTTTCGTTCGTATTTAAGGTGGATATACCCTATAAAAAAACGTCAATCGTTTACATTGACGTTTTTTTAGTATGTTATTCTTCCGCAGCTCGCTCTTGTTCACGAAATTCTCTGAATTGATCCATCAGTTCTGGCTTGTCTTCAAAAAATTCCACAAACTGCGTCATACAATCGAGCGTGTTTGAACTGAGATGATGCTCGATCCCTTCGACATCTTCGTATACATCTGCTTCGTCGACTCCAATCAGACGTAAAAAAGACTCGAGCATCGCATGGCGCTCGACTAATCGTTTTCCTACTTTTTGACCTTTTTTCGTAAGCATGAGACCTCGATATTTTTCATACACGAGATATTCTTCACGGTCCAATTTTTGAACCATTTTGGTGACTGAGGAGGGATGAACCCCTAAATGTTCAGCGATGTCAGAAACACGTGCGTATCCTTTTTCTGACATGAGTAAATAAATGCGTTCTAAATAATCTTCCATACTCGGTGTCGGCATGGGCACGACCTCCCCTAATGTTCCGGTTTCCACTTTATATTTTATCCTAACTAACCTGAAATCGAAAGGGATAGCTCCGATTCAGTCAGTCAATCATTGTCTCGTGACCTTAAATTCATTATAATGAGATATGGTAACTTTGAAAGAGAAGGGAAGAACATCTATGGGAATTGAAACAATCCTCGTCATCCTCCTATGGGTTGCCTTGATCGCCTACATCGTATGGCGCTTCATGCCAGCTCGCGGGTTGAAAAAAATGAAACAAGAAGAATTCCGCGCTTCACTCCGCAAAGGACAATTGATTGACGTACGTGAACCGAATGAATATAAGGGTGGTCACATCGTCGGTGCACGAAACATCCCGGTCGGTCAATTGAAGATGCGCATGAAAGAATTACGTAAAGACCAACCAATCTTGATCTACTGCCAAGGAAGTTCACGCTCTAACCAGGCTGCAAAACTTCTCATGAAGAACGGATACAATAATATCTATATGCTTGATGGCGGCTTCAAGAACTGGAAAGGCAAGATTAAAAAAGCATAAAAAATGGCGGGTCGATTCAAATCGACCCGCTCTTTTTATTTCACTGATGACGCCTCACGACGTTCATATTTTAAGACTGGTTTACGAGCAGCAAGCGTCTCATCCATGCGTTTAACGACCGTCGTATGTGGAGCCGTCTGTACGATTTCTGGATTTTCTTCCGCTTCTTTCGCAATCTGAAGCATCGCATCGCAGAACGCATCAAGCGTTTCTTTCGATTCGGTTTCAGTCGGTTCAACCATGATACATTCTTCCACATTCAACGGGAAGTAAATTGTTGGTGGGTGGTAACCAAAGTCGAGCAGGCGCTTCGCGATATCAAGCGTGCGAACACCAAGTGCCTTTTGTCGTTTGCCTGACAAGACAAATTCATGTTTGCAATACGTATCGTATGGCACATCGAAGGCATCTTTCAATCGGGCAAACATATAGTTCGCATTGAGCACGGCTTCACGAGATACGCGTGTCAAACCTTCTGCGCCCATCGTCTTAATGTAGCTGTATGCTCGAACATTGATCCCAAAGTTTCCATAGAACGGCTTAATTCGACCAATCGAGAGTGGTCGATCGTAGTCCAAGCCAAATCCTTCATCAGTCTTCGTGACGATTGGTGTCGGCAAGAACGGAATCAAATCACGTTTCACGCCAACCGGACCTGAACCCGGACCACCACCACCGTGAGGACCAGTGAACGTCTTATGCAGGTTCAAGTGAACGACGTCAAAGCCCATGTCTCCAGGACGTGCGATTCCAAGAATCGCGTTTGAGTTCGCGCCGTCATAATAGAGCTTTCCGCCAGCTTCGTGAACCACTTTAGAAATCTCGAGGATATCCGCCTCGAATAAACCGAGTGTGTTCGGGTTCGTCAGCATGAGGGCAGCCGTATCCGCGCCAACTTTCGCTTTCAAATCATCCAAGTCAACAAGACCACGCTCATCTGACTTGACTGTTACCGTCTCAAATCCAGCGACAACGGCAGAAGCCGGATTCGTTCCGTGTGCCGAGTCTGGAACGAGTACTTTCGTACGAGCCGTATCGCCATTCCGTTCGTGGAATGCTTTGATCAACATGAGGCCCGTCCATTCCCCATGTGCTCCTGCCGCAGGTTGCAATGTCACTTCGTCCATACCCGTGATTTCGGCAAGTTGTTCTTGTAAGTCGACCATCAATTCAAGTGCACCTTGAATCGTCTCGACCGGTTGCAGTGGATGAATATGCGCAAATCCCGGAAGACGCGCCATATCCTCGTTCACTTTCGGGTTATATTTCATCGTACAAGAACCGAGTGGATAAAACCCTGAATCTACCCCATGGTTTCGAGTAGAGAGCGCCGTGTAATGGCGAACGACATCGAGTTCAGACACTTCAGGAAGTTCAGCCACTTCTTTCCGAATCATCGTCGCTGGTAGTAATGACTCGAGGTCTACTTCCGGAACGGTTGGCGTCGGTAAGTTATATCCTGTTCGTCCTTCACGTGATACTTCAAAAATAAGTGTTTGTTCGTGTTGCATCATTTCATCCCCCCGACCACTTCGACAAACTGATCAATCTCTTCTTTTGTACGCAACTCCGTCGCACATACTAGCATCTGTGACTGACGCTCCGCTTCATATGCCCCAAGCGGAAGGCCACCAATCATTCCATGTTCAAGCAAGTGACGTGATACTTCTTCTGCATCGCGAGCAAAATCGACAACGAATTCATTAAACATCGGACCTTCATCAACGATTTTGAATCCTGCCGTCTTTAAGGCCTCTTTCATATAATGGGCAGTTTGAATATTTCGAACGGCCATATCACGAATTCCGTATTTCCCTAAAGCAGACATCGTGATGGAAGCCGCCAGCGCGTTAAGTGCTTGGTTCGAACAGATGTTTGATGTCGCTTTATCACGACGGATATGTTGTTCACGTGCTTGAAGCGTTAAAACGAACCCACGTTTCCCATCTTCATCGACTGTCTGTCCAACAAGTCGACCAGGTAGTTTACGCATCAACGACTTTTTCACTGCGAAATATCCACAAGACGGTCCACCAAAACTTTGTGGAATCCCGAAAGGTTGAGCATCTCCAACCGTAATGTCCGCTCCAAGGGCACCCGGCGATTCCAAAATGCCTAGCGCAAGCGGGTTACTTGAGACAACGAAGAGCGCACCTGCATCATGTGCTTGCTTCGCCAATTGCTCCAAGTCTTCAATGCGACCATAAAAGTTCGGATATTGTACGACGAGACACGATGCATCTGTCAAATCGAGGTCCGACACATCCGTTACCCCGTCTGTTACATTTGTATACTCGACAGAAAGTCCAGGTCCATCCGCATACGTGCGAATGACATCTTTCGCTTCAGGATGCACCGCCCCGGAAACGACAACACGTTTTTTCTTCGTCTGTGCACTCGCTAAATAAGTTGCTTCAGCAAGAGCCGTGATTCCGTCATACATCGACGAGTTTGCGACGTCCATTCCAGTCAACTCACAAATCATCGTTTGGAACTCGAACATCGCCTGAAGCTCACCTTGTGAGATTTCAGGTTGATATGGCGTATACGCCGTATAGAATTCAGAACGTAAAAGCATATGGTTCATCACGGTCGGTGAGAGATGATCATACATCCCTGCTCCAAGGAAACTTGGGTAAGATTTCGTGTGCTTGTTTTTGTCCGCTAATTTCGTCATATGACGAACGAGATCGACTTCCGGAAGTGGCGAGCCGATTGCTGCAAGTGACGCTTTTTCACGAAGCGACTCTGGGATATCCGCAAGCAAACCTTCGATAGAATCGACTCCAATCGTTTGTAGCATGTCTCGCTCATCTTGTTCGGTCATCGGTAAATAACGAAATTCCATTCTGTTCATTCTGAATCCCCCTGTTTCATTTCGATCGTTTATAGAAAGGTGTCGGTACGCGCTCGGCTTCAATCTTTTTGCCGCGGATGTCGATGACAAATTGCTCTTCATCTTTATAGCGTGCATCAACACGCGCCCATGCAATCGACTCGTTCACCGTCGGAGGCATCGTACCAGTAGTAACGACACCAACCACATTCCCATCAATTTCAACTTGTGCTCCTTGACGTGCAATTCCACGACCAAGTAATTTCAAGCCCACCATCCGGTTCGGGATATTTTCTTTTTGTTGGGCGAGCGCTTCTTTTCCAATAAAGTCAGTGTCTAATTTAACCGCAAAATTAAGGTTCGCTTCGAATGGAGTGACTGTTTCATCTAGTTCATGTCCATAAAGCGGGAGGCAAGCTTCAAATCGAAGCGTATCTCGTGAACCTAATCCACAAGGTGTGACACCTTTTTCTTCAAGCGCTTCCCAGATTGCCGAGATGCCTTCTGCCCGCGCATAGATTTCAAATCCGTCTTCTCCTGTATAACCGCTACGCGAGATGATTGAAGCTACGCCCGCCACATCTCCGTTCATGAATTTAAAGAAGCCGATTTCGTCAAGCGCCACATTCGTAATGGATTGTAGAACAGTTTCCGCATTTGGACCTTGAATGGCAATTTGACCGTATTCGTCAGATTCATTCGTCACGGTGACGTCACCAGAGACAAATTTACGGATGTGCGCCTCATCTTTTTCGATATTCGAGGCATTGACGACGAGCCAATAAGCATCTTCATCTAACCGATAGACTAGTAGGTCATCCACTACGCCACCATTTTCAAGACAGAGAAGATTGTACTGAGCTTGACCAACTTTAATCTTTGATACGTCATTCGTCACAAGATTCTGCACTTGTTCTAAAGCATTCGGGCCTTCAATCCGAATTTCTCCCATGTGAGATACATCAAACATCCCCACGTTTTGACGTACAGCCTGATGTTCTTCTTTAATCGAAGAGAACATAATCGGCATTTCGAATCCCGCAAAATCAACCATCTTCGCCTTCGGTTCAATCAAATCGAACAAAGGCGTACGTTTCAAAGTAACCTTTTCCATAATATCCCCCAATCCCGAACATAAAATGCTTTTGTTTTTGAAATCTTTCGTTTTCCATTCCACTTTAACAAGTTTTATTCTTTCTGCATAGTGAAAAAAGCGAAAAAGAAAAAGGATGAAAAACGAAAACGTTTTCATCCTCATTATTTCATATTTTTGTCTCTGTGGAAACGTCAGAGCGTTCGATTCCCGCTGTCCGTTTAATTTCATGTGTCAGCCCAACTGCAGCCTGTTTCAACTCAATTGATTCATCTTTCGCCTTGATGCCGAAATCTTTGATTTGAGTGATTGATCGATTGACTGCATCCACATGCTCTTTGATTTCAGTGACTTGTTGGTTAATGACGTCGGCACGAATCTTGAATCGTTCCGTTAATCGATTCAATCTCCCAAACGTCGGCTTCAGCTGTTTTTTGAATAACAAATAGCCATATACGGCAAGTCCGATAATGGACAGTACAAGAATTGCAAGGTTAATCCAAATCATGCTTTCCCCTCCTTCATTCGGATAATCTGTTCTGCAATACAACGAGGTGCTTGGGACGCATCAACCTTCTCATCCGCTTCTTGATAAAGCGTGACCCGTCGATTGTATAACGCTCGAACTTCCGACTCCCCTTTTCTAACAAGCGGCCGATTAGAATCTTTAATCCGTGCCCAACATTCCTCAAATGGTAAATCTAAATGAATGATTTTGCCATGTTCGCGCATCCAACGTATGTTTTCAGAGCGCTCGACAATACCACCACCCGTGAGAACAAAGTCAACATCTATCCCCTGAAGCACTTTTGTTTCCGCATCACGGAACGCCGACTCCCCATATCGGTCAAAATATGTAGCGATATCGGTTCCAACTATGGTTTCGATTTCCCGGTCAAGGTCCACGACTTCACCAAATTCTCTAATAAAAGTGAATAAGGTAGACTTACCTGTACCCATAAATCCCACGATATAAAACGGTTTCTTATTCATAAGCAATCACCTCTCTATGACGTTCACCAGATTTTAACACCATCTCCACTTCCGCTCGATTCGGTGCAATCGGACGACACGTCACAGTGCCCGTCGGTTTGTTAAGTGTTACTGGTTGATTGCCACAGCGTTCTTTCGCCAATAACAAATGGGATTCAAAACGTATGGCTAGAATTTCATCCGAGATTCGTCTCGTCGTTCGTTCTACATCAGTATACCAAAATAGTGCGGCACCAAGTAACCATACGACGATTGTCAAAGTGGTGATTAGAAAGAATCCTCGTTCATACACATGACGTACCGCTCCCTCTCGAAAGACGAATCGGTCCAAGAGATACGAAACCCTATACCGACCGTTTCGACGCGATACTGATCGATTCCTCTTAAAAATAACAAGTTCCCTCCTTCGTCTCCAACCATGACTAGGTTTCCATTCAATTGTTTAATCGTCCATGACCATATTTCTTCATCAGTTTTAAGAAAATCACCTCTCAATCGTCCTGCATCGACGCGACAATTTTTGCTGTTCTGCAAACGACGCACAATGAGTTGAGGGGTCGTATGGTGATCCCATTTCGGTTGTTCGTAAAGGTGTTGACCGAGCGCAAGCAGTTCGACTAACAATAATAAAAAGATGGGGAGAATCAATAACACTACAGTCATTTCTATCATAGTAAACCCCGAATCAAAGCGTCGGTAAGCAAAAACCCTTTTCACACACTTCTTCACGCCCAGTTGGTTCAGTGGCTTCAAGCAGCACCTCTCCTTGTAATCGTTCATAGATAAACAAGGTATCACGCAACCTTGCGACTTGATTATTCCCTTCTGTGACAAACGATGTCAGAATGAGTACCCAGCCCATCACGACCGCTAGGCTCACACTCACCTCCCATAATGAAAATCCTGTCTCATCCACCTTCATGGATGATCACCTCCGGTTCATATGTTCCGAGCCGAAATTTTAAAAGTACGGATGTTTTTCCACTTACAAATTTCCACTGCCCTGCATAGGAAGCCGTGGCCTGAGAGAAGGTGATTGTATTATTAGTCGGAAGATATACATCGATCCCTTTCGGTACGTCCACCCTCCGCACTAAAGTCATTCCACACATGATCAAGTATCTTTGTTGTTTCGACACCCAAATTAATTTCGGCACACAACTTCCGTTTTCCGATATATATGGATATTGCCCCGCTTCTTGAATATTTGTCACTAACGTATCCGTAAAATCATATAGTTCTAGTCGCTCAAAAGGCTTTACAACAGGACTACTGATTAGTAGTAAGAACGAGATGATCACAAGGACCCACGCCATCTCAACTAACGTATAGCCTTTCATTGTTTTTTAAGTGAACCATCGAGTGGAGAATACAGGTAGGCTGACGATTGACAACTATAAACGAGCGGATCTGATGAAGAGGCACGCTCAATCACTTCTAATGTGGCGGGATACGATTTATGTTCGGCATAGTGTAAATTGATTTCTGACTCCACGATGCGTACACTCCCCTCACAACTCACCTGGTCTGCACGTGACTTTCCTTCTGTCAGCGTTGGGACGAGCAATAATAGTAAAATCGAGATAATGAGTAAGACTGCAGCCATCTCAACGAGAGTGAATCCTTGTTCTTCCTTCATATAAATGTCCCCTTTCATAATTGAGCCATAATGAGTTTTACCGGTAAGTAGAGCGTATAGAATAAAGTGGCGACCATCACACTGAGCACCCCATATAGTGCCGGTTCTACCTTTTCAATCAATCGGCGACTATACTGCTCCATCTCTTCAAATACGAGCTCTCGATGGAGCGACATCAATTCACCAAGTTCCCCGCTCATCGATCCCACCCCTAACAAACTGACCACTTCATGGTCGATAAACCGTTCACTTTTGACCGCCATTTCAATCCCTTCCCCGTCAGATAAGCGATTGTGAATCCGATTTGCCATTTCAGCCATCTCCCCTCTCTCATTGGCGAGCCGACTGATGATTTGCCTAATGTTCGTCTCAGTTTGTTGGAGCAACGACAACTCACTGACAAATACATACGTTAAATAGAGTGTCTTACCACGGTTCCATATGTAAAACGGTAGCTCAACACCTTGTCGATATAACACGTAAACGATGATACCTAGGATCACGAAAATAGAGAATAGCGCTGGAAAGAACCACTTCGATAGTAAAAGCGAACCTGCTCCATCATACGTGGAGACATCGACCATACCCATCAGTTTCGGAAAAATATACAACGCATAAACCATTCCAAGACCGAGGAGGATAAAGAAAATGATCAAAGGATATCGAATGAGTCGCTTCAATTCCTCCTTCAATCGCATTCGCATTTCCAAAACTAAAACGACTTGAGATAACCCATCCATAAATCGGCCATTCCGTTCGGCTGTCATCAATATTTCTTGCATTTGTCGATTCGTGATGATTTGCGAGAATACGTCTGCTAAACTTGTGCCCGTTTCAAGACGCGCCCTCATCTGTTGCACATCAATTTTCCTACTTCCTTTTTCATGATATTCGAGCGTTTCCATTGTGGCTTTTAACGAAACACCTCGAGACTGGAGACGTAGAAAACGGTGAATCAATTGAATTGGTGGATTTACTGAAGCGTTGCCCATTCACAAGTCACCTCCTGATCACGCGTAAGTACACACCAATGCCTTTTCACAGATGTTTTCCCGAGCAATTGTTCGATCCGCTTCTCCCCATCTTGAATTGTCGCAGTGTGAAACGTAGTAATCGTCAAGTGCCCACTGAGAGCAGCATCATAGGCGACAATCAGCTCTTCTTCCGTCCGCACTTCCCCTATTACAATGATGTCAGGGTCGGCACGTAACGTTTCTTTCAGCAACTGTCGATGGTTCAATCCTGCTTTTGCATTCACTTCAAGTTGGATCACTCCATCAATTTTTTGTTCTGGAGGATTTTCAATCGTGACGATCCGCTCCCGCTTTAAATAATTCAATAAGGCGTACAACATCGTCGTCTTGCCCGCCCCAGTAGCCCCGCCAATCAACAACAAGCCGGTGCGCGATGCAGTCATTTCTTGGAACCGCTCAACATCTCTAGGTCGTAATAACCGATGAAGCTCAAACGCTTGATTCGGGATCCTCCAAGACATCAATGTCTGTTCGAATGAAGGGAGAAATGTAACTCGGATGACTTCCTGATCGAGTTCGTACACGCCTGACTGCGGCACACGTTGGTTCGTGTCCGGCAATGAACACCAATATCGCATGTGAAGCGTGAGACGATCGTATTGCTCTACATCCATCGACTGCAGTTCAAGCAGCTTCATATCTGACCGGATCTGGATCTTCACTCCATCGGCGCTCGGAATAAAATGGAGATCGCTCGCTCCTGCATCTCGAGCCACAATCATCAGTTGTTCAATGAGTTGTTTCATCTCGTTCACCTCGAGAAAAGCATAAAAAAAAGCCCACCTTGTTTAAAGTGGACTTGTATTATGAAACTTGTGTCGAAACGACATGATGACGACGGGCATATGTTTCAATTGAAACTTTGTCATATCCGACAATCACTTCTTTTCCATCCGTTAAAATTGGACGTTTTAACAACTTCGGATTTTCGCTCATTAGTTTGAGGAGCTCACTCAACTTCAAATCTTCCACATCAACGTCGAGTTGTTTGAAAGCTTGGCTTCTCGTAGCCAATAATGAATCGACACCTTCTTCACTAATCGCAAGGAGTTGTAATAATTCGTCAACAGTTGGTGCATCTCTGAAAATGTGACGTTCACTCACTTGAAGCTCTTGTTCCTGTAAAAACGCTTTCGTCTTCCGGCAAGAAGTACAGCTCGGGTACGTGTAAAACATTAATTCTGATGCCATTTTATGTTCCTCCTCATTTCAACTTTTCAATTCGCTCATTTTGTATAAGTTGATTATACATCTCTTATACCCCGTTTGTACATATTTTGTACAACTTTTTTATAAATTTTGTACAAGTTTATTTTCCGTATTGATTTCACATATTTTTCACGATTATTTTGCTCAATTCTCACGTTTCCATAGCATTTTTTCGAATGTGTTGGTAAAATAGTGAATGAGAATGGAATAATGCACGTATGGGGGGATTAACATGGCAAGAATGTTTCGTGTCCTAGGCTTCTGGACTGGGCTAGTGGCGGCACTTGCTTTCGTAGGCGCACTAGGCGGCGACCAAAGTAGTAGTGAACATACTGGTGACTTTATCGTTATGGGACTTGTCTTCTTAGCACAAACGATTTTCTTCGTTGCACTTGGCTACTTAAAGCTTACTGAAAAAACATATGTATACGTCTTCGGCGCGTATTTGACAATTTTCTTCGTTGTCTTTACGTATTGGAGCAACTTCCAAATGTAAAAAAGATTGTCTCGTCGGAGACAATCTTTTTTATTGCTTGAAGAATGGATTCGTTTGCTTTTCTTCCTCAAGCGTCGTCTTTGGCCCGTGACCTGGGTAAAGGACCGTCGCACCCGGCATCACGTGCTTCATTCGTTCAATGGATCCCATTAACGTCGCCTGATCGCCTCCGAATAAATCGGTACGACCGACTGATTGTTTAAATATCAAGTCCCCACAAAATGCAATACCTTCATCCGCCAAATATAATACGACACTACCAGGAGAATGACCTGGAGTGTGATATAGATGGAATGTGAAATCGCCGATGACCAACTGATCACCTTCGTATACTTTCTCTGCCCGTTTCATCGCAGGTACAGGAAGATTGAAGGCTGTTGCACCGTTCTTTTCTCCATCAATCAACCAATCGCTCTCAAGACGATGCACGTACACAGGGATTTGATAGCGTTCACGGAGTGAATCAATCCCCCCGATGTGATCGAAATGCGCGTGGGTCAACAGAATCGCCGCAGGTGTTCCGAGGCGATCGATTGTCTCGAAAAATCTTGGGTCATCCGTCCCTGGATCGATGATGATGACAGTCCCTTCTTTTTCAAGAACATATCCGTTCTCTTGCGCTAAGCCAGACGTAATCTTCTTTACTTGCATGTGATTGATCCCCCTCTCTTATTCAAAACAATATTGTGGCAAAATTGTATCGATGTCAACCTTTGCTCGACAGCGCCTCAATAATCGGATAAAATAATAATGATATTTCAGTGAAATTTTTATGAATTTCATGACGTATAATTAAAGGGGGAACTCGTCATGCATTTGTATGAACCGTTCGGATGGATTTCTGTCATCGTCGCGATTGTGGCTGTATGGGGAATGATTCGTTCATTCAAAAAACGCCAATTCTTTCCGCTCGCAGTTGCAGGTTTAACTGTACTCGTATTCGGATTCTTTGGTGTTGCCACGTTGATCTACGGTGGTATTCCAGGTTAATGGATTCGCATCAAGCAATCATCAAGCGACTTCGGTCGCTTTTTTTGTGCCTAAAAACGAATCAACATTTTATGAAAGTGTGCTAAAGGATAAACATTCTACGTTGTTTAAGAAAAAACCAAAAAAACGAACCAAATCACATTGTGGTTTGGTTCGTCATTACGTTATTCATTCGTTTGTTCTTTAAAACGGAGCAAGTCAGAGTAAATCAAATCATCATTCATTTGTAAGATTTTTTCTGCTTCTTCCGTCATTGGGCCACAAAGTGTCGTGTCTTCCACTACTTCTCCAGATGTAGCATTGTAACACGTCGATTGTGTCCACACATATTCATCGGTCACGACCGTACCATCTCGGAAGATTGCACGGCTGTTTCGGTTTTCAGAGAATAAGTCATTCCCGAATCCAATTGTGTCCGACGTGTCAATTCCAAGTAAATGCAGGATTGTCGGTTTCATGTCGACATGACTTCCGATCGTTTCATGCACTTCACCTTTGTCTTGACCTGGCAAGTGAACAGCGAACGGTACTTGTTGCAATTTCGCCACGTCATATGGCGTCAACTCTTCCTTACCGAGCAACTCTGCCATCGCATTGTTGTGGTTCGTCGAGATACCATAATGGTCACCGTATACGACAAAAATCGTATCATCCCACATTCCGTTCTCTTTCAATTGATCGATGAAGAGACCGAGTGCATAGTCTTGATAAGCAAGCGCCTGTGGGAAGTTGTTTAACGTTGTTGAACTTGTCTCGAACTTCGGTACGAGTTCATAGTCTTCGCTTGGCATCGTATATGGGAAGTGGTTCGTCAATGTGATGAACTTCGCATAATACGGCTCAGGCAATTCTTGAAGCATCGGAATCGATTGTTCGAAGAAACTATCATCTAAGAGACCCCATTCTGTCATGTCTTCTGGATTTCCAAGATCGTAGCTCTTCTCATCGAAGAATTGGTCGACACCAATATTTTTATACATTTGGTCACGGTTCCAGAACGATTTATTGTTCGCATGGAATACGGCCGAATAATAGTTATCTTCTTTAATCAACTCTGGAAGTGCTTGATATTCGTTATCCGCGTTCGTAAAGTACACAGCACCACGCGGTAAGCCGTATAGTGAGTTATCGAGCGCGAACTCCGCATCCGATGTCTTCCCTTGACCTACTGTATGGTAGTAGTTTGGCCAATAGTGAGACTCTTCAATCAGCTTGTTCAAGTTTGGCGTGATATATTCACCGTTCGGCGCTTTCATGTTATGTGTGAAATTCTGTGCTGATTCAAACGAAACAACAATTACGTTCTTCCCTTTATACTTACCAAACAAATCTGGGTTCGGTGCAGCATAGTTTTGACGGGTGAACTGTTCGATTGTTGCGAGCTCAGATTCATCAGCCATCGCTTTTTGAGCAGATGTTTTCGTTTGAAGCATCGCATCATATACATGGAAGTTAAATGTTCCGATGTTTTTCACTAATAATTCACGGTCGAATGAACGAGTCAACAATTCAGGTCGTTCTGTTTCAGCCAATGAAAGGTTGAACAAGAATACCGATACAGCGGCAACGAACGTGACGAGTGCGCGTCTATGTGAAGCGGCATTCTCTTTCATGTTCATACGCCACAAGATAAATGGTAAGACGAATACATCGCCAAGAATGATTAAGTCTTTCCATTCAAGAAGTGATGTGAACGATGTCGACAACGTCTCCATGTTCGAAGGTTGCATAATGACTGGCATTGTTAAATAGTCCGTGAATTCACGATAGTACACGGCATCCGCAAACAAGATGAATGAGGCGAGCGCATAAAGTGTGTAGAGCACCCATTTTTGTTTGTTTCCTTTAAAGAAGAAATGAAAGGCAAACAGGAATAGTGTCGAGCTGATCGGGCTGATCAGCAAGATAAAGGCTTGCGCGGTATTTTCAATCGGAATGTTAAAGAAAAATTGATAGACGATATACGTCTTCGTCCAAAGCAATAACGTAAAAATCCAAAATAGACGATATTCTTGAAACGAAGCGCGGACCGTATCGTTCAGTCTCGTCGATAGCTTCGAGAAGCGTTGAGATGAATTCATCTGACGGTCTCCTCCTCTTTTCAGTTTTCGGCATGTTTTTATTAGCCATTATTTTTTTATATTTGTTCAATCGTTGTACAATTCAATATGAATAGTACACGTCCAGTATCAAGTCCAAATCTTACCCCTTTTTTAATAAAAAATCAACTGTGACGTTACAAATTTTACAATATCCCATACCCTTTCCCACAAGAAAACACGCCTGCAATGTGCAGACGTGTCCGTTTTATACGCGAGTCGGAAGGAAGTGTTTGCGTGCGAGCCAAGCACATCCAATCACACCGGCATCATTTTCGAGTTCAGCAATTTTAAACGACGTCGACTCATATACACGTTCGAGCGCAAAGCGCTTGAACTGAGCATCAAGCGGTTCAAGCAATGCTGCACCCGCTTTTGAGACGCCACCACCGATGACGATCATTTTCGGGTTGAGCGTGTTTGCGATATTCGAAATCGTCAATCCGAGGTATTCTGTCATCTCATCGATGACTTCTGTCGCTATCGTGTCTCCGGCTTTATATGCTTCAAACACGTCACGTGCCGTTACTTCTTTCAATTCGTTCAATGTAGTATGTTGATTTTTTCGTTTTTGGAGGGCTAAACGAGAAATACCTGTCGCAGAGGCAATCGTTTCGATACACCCTAGACGACCACAACCACATTTCACTGCTTTCGCCTCATCTCGCTCGACGGTAATATGACCGATTTCTCCGGCCATTCCAGCCGTACCATGAACGATGTTCCCGTTCGTAATGACGCCTCCACCGACGCCTGTTCCGAGCGTGATGGCGAGTAGTTCTGATGCACCTTCTCCGGCACCCTTCCACATTTCACCGAGGGCAGCAGCATTCGCATCGTTTTCGAGGACTGCCGGAAGACCGACCGCCTTTTCGAATTCACTCACGAGTGCGAAATCTTTCCACCCGATGTTCGGTGAATATTCGACAACACCCTCTGTGAAACTAATGAATCCAGGTGCCCCGATTCCTGCACCTGCGAAATCTTCTTTTTTCTTCCCTGATGTCTCTAAATACGTTTCAAATGAGGCTGCGATGTCTTTTGGAATATGTACACCGTTTTCTCGAATATCCGTTTTAACTTCCCACTTATCAGAAATGATGCCATTCATGTCTAAAACAGCCATCTTCACCGTTGTACCACCGATGTCGATTCCTAATAACCATTTCATACCGTTCACTCCTCATCTCAACTAAATCGCTTTCATTGAATAGTGTACACTATTATCCCCTTAGTGCAACCCTTTGCACTAAGGGGATTTCTGTCAATCTGTTGAATTTTTTAATTCGTGGGTCAAAATGATTTTCGCTGTGTCATAAACACGCTGTTCGATGATGCCCCCCTCATACAACTCGTCGAGTTCCATCATCATCAGTGAGATTTCTGCATCCCGTTCCCCGATATAAATAATGGTTCCGAACGACTTTAAAAACTGTTGGACATCATAAAAGTTTTTCATGCTTCTTCCTCCATCGTGGACTGGACATAACGATTTAACAATTCTCTTGTCGCTTCCATAGATGACACATGTGTCCGTTCATAGCTATGACTCGACTCAATCCCTGGACCAATCAAAGCATGCTTTACATCGTAGCCTGCGCGAATGGCAGCCGATGCATCCGATCCATAATAAGGATAGATATCTACCTTATATGCAATGTCATGCTCCTTACATAATGAGGTAAACTTTCTGCGAAGATTGATGTCATATGGTCCAGATGAATCTTTGGCACAAATTGAGACTGTATATTCATCTGAATGTTGACCATCTCCGAGCGCTCCCATGTCGACGGCAATGTATTCCACAACCTCTTCCGGAATGCCTGCATTGCCCCCGAATCCAACTTCTTCATAATTCGAAATCAAGAAGTGAACCGGGTGAGGCAGGTCGTAGCTAACCAAATCTTTAGCCAAGTCTAATAAAATAGCTACGGATGCTTTATCATCCAAATGACGTGATTTCACGTATCCGGAAGTCGTCACCTTGAATCGTGGATCAAATGATACAAAGTCACCGATTTCGATTCCAAGTGCCGTCACATCTTCACGAGAATGAACTTTCTCATCCAACCGAACTTCAATGTTTGATGGAGAGCGCTCTGCAGAATTCGTGTCTTTATAGACATGCACACTCGATTGATGGATGAGGATGGTCCCTTCGATTGCCTCGCCTTCCTCACGATGAACGAGACAGTTCTCACCTTCAATTGCCGTCCAAGCGTACCCTCCAACTTGAGTGAGTCGTAGGCGTCCACTTGGCAAAATGTCCTTGACCATCGCTCCAAGTGTATCGACATGCGCCGTCAATAGACGCGCCTCCTTCGAACGACCCGGGAATGTGGCCAGTAATGCCCCTTTATGTAGCCGAGACGTTTTGACACCGATTGACTGAAGCTCTTTTTCTGCAAAACGAATCGCCTCCTCCGTCATACCAGACGGACTTGGAATTTCAACTAATGTTTTCAGTGTATCAATCATCATATTCTCTCCTTACCAAGAACCGTACCCATATAGTAGACCAAATAACACGGTCGCGAGCACAGAAAATAAGATACGTTGCTTGCGATTTTTTTCATCGGGCAATCCGACGACCCCAGAGACGACGAATCCACCAAGTAACCCACCCGCATGCGCGAAGTGGTCCAAACTCGCGCCTAGTACAAACGCAAGTCCCACATTTAATCCTAACATAATAAACAGCGGAGGTCCGAGCGTCTTCATAAAGAGGGAGCGATCACGAAGTCCAAAATAGAGTAGCGCGCCGACCAGACCAAATAATGCTCCTGATGCCCCGGCTGAAATCGATTCACTGAACGCATACGATGCCGTCGTCGCTAGAATGCCACCAACCACGTATATGATAAAAAACCGGATCGACCCATACATCCGTTCAACGAGCGGACCAAGTGACCAGAGCGCAAACATATTGATGGCAAAGTGAAACCATCCGATATGCAAAAACATCGGCGTAATCAACCGCCACCACTCCCCCTCGTCGATGAGTGGGTTCACTTTCGCACCGAATGCAATCAAAGTGTTCGGATCGAGCGTCGAACCGACGGATTCAGCCAGCCACATGACTAAAAACGTAATGAACATCAACCCGTACACTACTTGTGGTTTTCCGAACGAGAATCGTTTCTTTAACTCCGCTTTCTTCTTTTTATCCATTGCGACCGCGAGCATTCGAAAACGATCGTCTTCCATCGTAGGGCTACATATCGAGCGAGATAACGTCACTCTCGCTGGAATCGGGAAAGTCATGCTCTCAATCCGCTCTTCATCGACAAGACGTTCACCATATATATGAAGCGTCAATCGCTTTCGCCCGATTCGAGATAGACGAAATGCGCCCAGGATGGCGTTCACATCGGTACTGACATGATTCGCCCACGCTTTTTCAGTTTGAACGTATAGGTCATAGCGGTCACCTGCTTTTGTATCAAACAAGATGACCGCACGAGACGGCTCTAAGATCCCTTCGATTCGGCCACCTTCCTCGACCGCCTGATAAATATCTTCCCAAAAGCATGTCGCCACCAATACCCCTCCTCTCTTATTCTATTGTAAATCACGTGACATCTCACCACAAAGTCGTGACTTGTTTCAAACGTACAAAAAACCCGCAACCTCTACGGCTACGGGTAAATCAGTATTTAGATTACAAGACAGGCTCCATCGTTTTCATGAGGACATTCGCAGAATGTTGCATTTTTTGATGCTCTTCTTCTGACAATTCAATCTCAACGACTTCACGCACACCTTGACGGTTGATGATGGCCGGTACCCCGATATGAATATCGTGTAATCCGTATTCCCCATCGAGGTGAGCACCGACTGTCAACAACGTGTTTTCATTACGAAGAACCGCTTTGACAAGGCGAAGTAATCCGAGTCCGATAGCATAGTATGTCGCACCTTTACGTTCGATGATGTGATAAGCCGCATCACGTACGTTCACATAAATGTCCTCAAGGTCTTGCCAGTTATATTCATCATGCTCTTCAAGCAACTGTTCAACAGACTTCCCGTAAATTCGGGCATTGCTCCATGCAGCGAACTCGGTATCACCATGTTCACCCATGATGTAGGCATGACAGTTACGTGGGTCGACGTTGAAATAATCGCCGAGCATGTAACGTAAACGAGACGTATCAAGCACTGTACCGGATCCGAAGACGCGATGTTTTGGAAGTCCAGAATATTTCCATGCCAAATGTGTCATAATGTCGACTGGGTTTGAGGCAATAATGATGATACCATCAAAGCCAGAATCCATAATGTCTGAAATCATCGATTTCATGATCTTCGCATTTTTTTCAACGAGGTCAAGACGAGTCTCCCCTGGACGTTGTGGTGCACCTGCAGTAATGACGACGATATCTGCTACACCACAGTCTGCGTAGTCTCCTGCCCAAACACGCATTGGTGAAGATGCGAACGAGACACCGTGGTTCAAGTCCATCGCTTCCCCTTCTGCTTTTGCCTTGTTGATGTCAATGATGACAAGCTCTTCACAAAGACTTGCTGTCGTTAACTGGTATGCGAAGCTCGCTCCAACTGCCCCTGCCCCTACGAGTGCAACGCGCGTTACTTTAGCATGATTTAATGTTTCCATATTGTTTCTCCACCCTTCGAACAATCTGTTTCATGTATTTGTTATCTCTGTTACAACAAGATTGTAACATCATTCACAAACCCTAACTACAGCGGAAACCGTTTTCACTTTGGCAATATTGTGACAACTTTCACATTCATTTGAAACATCTTCATTTCCTGTACTACCCTCATCCGAACACGAAAAAACAAATCATCGCTGCTCCAAACACGGACAAAAAATTGACTGCATCGTTTCCAAGAACCCGCCATCCCGACACATATGTTGTCGGAACTTGATGATGAATGTTCTTCTCGGTCAACTTCCCACACACCGTACAGCGAAACTTTCGTTGTACCGTTGCACCGAGCAATGTGTCGATAACGCTTCCACTTAGTCCGATTCCCCAAAGTGCCAATAGTAATGCCAAGTCTAATTCGACAAACAAAAGAGACGAGCAGACAATCATAAATGCGCCTAATACCGACATGACCGTTCCAAATGTTGAGACTGCGCCACTCGTTCCCGGCTCAACTTCCCTGAACGAGAACATGAACCGAGGTTTACGTTTTGCGAGGACACCGAATTCAGATCCCCACGTGTCACTCGTCGCTGCTGCAATGGACACGATGTACATGTATAGATAGACGACATCGTCCGTCAGCAAATAACCGAGGGCACAAAGTATCCCTACCCCTCCATTAGCTAACACTTGGATGGCGTCTCGAGCCCCCGTTTTCTCGACGATTTCATCCACACTTACTTTATCGCGAGATCGATATTTTGATGCGAGAGAAGACGTCGAGAAGAAGACGCCAAGTAAATAAAGTCCGAACCACCCAAACGACAACCCAATCAATACCCCTGTTATCACCGTCAAGATTGCTCCTGAGAGCGTTAAGGAGCGCAACCGATATCCGAGAAAGGCGACGATACAAGTTACAACAAATATGGCGAACATTGAATCATCTCCTTTTCTGTCACAATCCACTGCACAGGAAGATCGTGTGGTTCTGTCGGCACTTGATCGACAAGTTGAACGGAATACGCTAACGAAACCGTTATCCCTTCATATGTACGTAAAAAGCGGTCATAGTATCCTCCACCCCAACCAATACGGTATCCCGATCGGTCAAATACCCTTCCCGGTACAAGACATAAGTCGATTGCTTGAGTCGTCTGTGGAGTGGTCGGCTCCAAAATATTCATGACACCCGTCTCGAGATCATTCACAGAATGAATGATATGAAACGTCAACCCTTGTCCCGTTACTTTCGGGACGCACACCGTTTTTCCTGCTTCAAACGCCTCATGAATGATTGGGGACGTATCAATTTCGAGCGGAAGTGAAGAGGTCAACGCAATTGTCTGGCTTTCCTTCCATATATCTGTCGAGAACAACCGTTGATGGATGGATTGATCGACATGTGGTCGATTATTAATTTGCTTAATAGATTGATGGACAGTCTGTCTTAACGCTGCTTTTTCTTCCACAACGCATTCCTCCTTACAAAAAAAGCCGCCACATATGTGACGGCCGGTCCCTTATTACTTCACTTCGCGGTAAAGCGTGTGACGACGGAGACGTGGGTTGTATTTGCGCAACTCAAGGCGCTCAGGGTTGTTACGTTTGTTTTTCTTCGTGATGTACGTGCGATCGCCTGTTTCTGTGCAAGCTAATGTAATTTTAACGCGCATTTCTTTCACTCCCATCTTAATGATGTTGTATCAAGTGCTTTTGCTTTACAGTCTAAGCATACTCAATTATCCTACCAAGTTTCTTGTGAAAAAGCAAGATTATTTCACGTTCTTTTTCATTGATTCCTGTCCATATGGAGAAGTTTCAAGGGGTAGGCATGTGTTGACATTCTCGCTTACCTTATACCATTGTTCTAGGTCATGCATCGAGAGCTCTTCGCCGACATATACGCACTCCGCTGCAGAGAACACACTGTTTTCAATTCGATGGATCGCATCGAACAAACCACCATGACCGTGCGGGTTACGTGTCGCTTCAAAGGACAACATAGTTGAGTATAACGGAAGCGCAAGGGATTGCGCAAGTTCTCTTGCAGCAGGAATCGTCATCCAATCAAAATGATGAATCACTTTGAACGATACTCGTTTTGAAAGTTCATGAACGAGTTTTACATACGCAATATTTTGTGTGGCGACCTGATTCATGACGTGCTCTAAAAATGGGCTAGTCGGACGGACCCGATATACATGAACGTTTCCATGTCGTTCGTATTCCGGCAACTCATCGTGATACGGTGTCAACACATAGACGGTTTCTCCCTCATTCGCTCTCGCCTCTACTTCCTCGACGACACGATGCCCAAGTCCACCGACGATATGACCGTGATATTCCGGTGTGATCATGAGAATTGCCGGATCTTCTACATCCCGCTCAGTCGTCACATAATAATCGTGAGGAGACAGGAATGAATCGACATCAAGGTCTTCGTCTTGTAGGAATGGGTACGCCGCATAATGATCATCGAGCAGTTCACTTGATACCCCACCTTGATAAAGCGCCGTCTCAAGTTCGGCAAAGAGGCGTGTATGATCACGGAAGCGCTCAGCCGCATATTGTGCCGTCGTTTGACCATCTAAGATAAACGCCCAGTCACTTGATACAGCTAACACATAATGGCGAATCAATTGCTTTAAGGCACGATTCGTCAAATCAGACTGATCACGATAATCGGCTACGTCTTTGACAAGCTGCATTTCCATCATATGAAGATGACGGAGCATCCATTCATTCCGTTCATTGATCCACACTTCACCGTAGCCTTTTCGTCCCCATGTGTTCATGGAAACATGGACGGTTTGTAAATCTTTGAAGTGACGCTCTAGGAAGATCGCCGGCGTGATCGTTTCGATTCCAAATTCCTCGAGTCGCTCTGCGACCTTCCCGAGAAATTCAGGACCTTCAAACCACCAATGACCAAACAATTCTGCATCAAACGGTGCCGTCACCAAGAACGGCGGGAACGTTTGACCTCCATGGGCCTCGAGATGGCCCTCTAACGTTTGTGCGAAGTCTGTCGCATGATTCTCAATTTGATGTTCAGCCCACTCACGTACATAGAAGTCTTTTTGATCGGTGTCACCTGTGATGCGGTGCATTTTTAATCCTGTGTCGAATCGAATGCCTTCCGGATGCATGAACGATTGGATATAATCCCAATCTCGGTCGTAGGCCAAATCTCGATAGAATTCACGATAATCAGGGTGACCCGGATATCCAATCATCGAACTCCAAATTTTACCCGAAATGATTTGATCTCTCGGGAACAATGCGACTCCGTGTGGAGAATAGACGGGAGCTCCAATGCCCTTCTCTGGAGTTGGATCCGCATCGAGCAATGCATGTTCGTCGACAAATGTGTATCGAATCCCTTCTTCGTACAGGATTCTGTCTACACCTGGCGTGTAGGCACACTCAGGCAACCAAATGCCGGTCGGACGGAACCCGTAATGACGTTCGAAGCAGTTAAGACCTGTCCGAATTTCAGCACGAGCTGCCTGTTCCGTAAAGAGGTGCGGGTTGAAACCATGGGTCGCTGTACAAGTCACCATGTCAATATAACCCGCTTCTCGATATGTACGGAACGCCACATTCAAGTTTTTATTCCAATGAAGGAACGTATTTTTCAAATCACGATAACGTTGCTCATAAAAATGTAGCGTTGACGTCTCTTCATCCGTTCTCCCCTCAGAGAGCTCCAACGCGATCAACTCAAGCATCTCATCTAAGTGTTCGACGTATCGATCTTGGATGAGCGGGTCCGCGAGCATTTCTACGACAGGTGGTGAAATACTAACTGTCCAATGCAACGGACGCTTCAAGCGATCAACTTGCCAAAGGATTGGAATATATGTTTCTGAGATGGCTTCGTACACCCATCTTTCTTCTAAACGATGCTTCTCTTCATGCCTAACGTACGGTAAATGAGCATGAAGGACGAGTGAAAAGTATCCTGGTTTCATGTAGAAAGTCCTCCTTAACGTACGTGACGGTATGCCGCATATTTTGGTAATGTATCTAATAACTCTGGAGATTCAACTTCTCCGTACTGCCAACGTCTCACTGGCTCCGCGAAGCGTCCGATACCAACTGGTTCTGCACGTGGTGTATCAAGTGGTGCCGATGCCACAATTGGTAAAAACTCTCCCTCCATCGTGCGAATCCCGAACTCAAACACGTAGGTCGTATTCGGATCGAGAGGTCGAACGAACCAACTGTTCGTCATTTCAGGGAGATCGAACGTATACGAACGATTCGCGTGACCACTCGCGTAATCGAGCAAGGTCACATCTAAGATACGAAACGCTTTCGGTAGCTCTTCCCATCGTCTCATAAACTGGAGCTCTAACGTTTCTTTCACTAAGTCAGACACTTCCCAGCACACATATACCGAGTTCGGTGATTGAACGACCGCATGCAAGAAGTCTACGTTATATCGTTCTGGCAATTGCCAATAACCTTCAGGACTCTTTTCAAGGAGTGGAGAACGTTTCACATCAACCGTCTCTTTTGCTGATGCGACTTGTTTACGCGAAGTTGATCCCGACGCTTTAGCTTTTGCTTTCTTATTACTCTTTTGTTTCACAGGGACAACTTCCTCCAACTCTTGTTGCTGATTTCTCCATTTTCGCCATGCGTATTGGACTTTGCCAATCGGGACGTCTAGTTCTGCCGCAATCTGTTTCAACGTAAGTCCTTGTTGCTTCAAGGATACGATTTTCTCTTCCATCTCTGTATGGCTCCCTTCATGTAAAAAATCCATGTAGACTAGTATTCGCTCATTCTTTATGAATTCCTGCCCAAAAAAATAAAGAACAACAGCACTGTTGTTCTTTACCACTAATCTTATTGATTCAAATCATAATGTTTCCCTTTTTCGAGGAAAATTAAATGTTCTCCGAAGTTTGTCACGTGATCGCCCATCCGCTCGAGATAACGAGCGATGTTTGAGAACTCGTACACATCGTTCGTTCCGACTGTCATCGCCGGAAGAGAACCGATGTATTGTTTAATCACCGTTAGATTGATTTCATCAATTACACGGTCCATCTCATTGAGTTCACGGACACGACTCACTTCTCCTTTACGATACGCACGCGTTGCCAACTCGAGCATGTCAATCAACTGTTCAGCCATCTGTTTAAGTGGTTGAATGTCATGTAAATAAGGAACATGTTCAATTCGCGTCACAGCTTTAGCGATGTTCGTCGCGTAATCCGCAATGCGTTCTAAGTCCGTCGCCGATTTCATCGTTACAATCAGACGACGTAAGTCGGTCGCAACCGGTTGCTGCTTGGCAATTAATAAAATTGCTTCATCGTTAATTGTTAATTCCAAATCATCTAGTTCGTTGTCATTATCGATTACCGTTTGCGCTAACTCTAAATCATGCTTTTCTAACACTTCGATTGCGGTTGCCGTCTGACGCATCGTCAAATTTGCCAAACGGACCACTTTATCTTCTAATTCAGTTAATTTCGTATCAAAAAATGTGCGATTTTGTGCCATCAATCTAGTCTCCTCCTTAACCGAAACGGCCAGAAATATAGTCTTCCGTCCGTTTGTCAGATGGATTCGAGAAAATCTTATCTGTTACATCGAACTCGACAACTTCTCCATTCAAGAAGAAGGCCGTTTTATCCGAAACACGGGCAGCTTGTTGCATGTTATGCGTCACGATAATGATCGAGTATTGCTCTTTCAACTCTTGAACGAGTTCTTCCACTTTCAACGTAGAGATTGGGTCAAGGGCAGAAGTCGGCTCATCCATCAAGATGACGTCTGGTTCGATCGCTAGCGTTCTAGCGATACATAGACGTTGTTGTTGTCCACCAGAAAGTCCATATGCGTTCTCGTTCAAGCGATCTTTCACTTCATCCCAGATGGCAGCGCCACGAAGCGAACGTTCAACGATCTCATCGAGTACTTTCTTATTTTTAATGCCATGCGTACGAGGTCCGTAAGCTACATTGTCGTACACCGATTTCGGGAATGGGTTTGGTTGCTGGAATACCATCCCAACGGATGTACGTAAATCTTCTACTTTATATCCACGATCGAAGATGTTACGTCCATGGTACAAGATTTCACCATTTGTACGAACAGATGGGACGAGTTCGACCATGCGGTTCAACGTTTTAATGAATGTCGATTTTCCACATCCAGAAGGTCCGATGATTGCCGTGACTTCATTCTTTTTGATGTCGAGGTTGACGTCAATCAACGCTTGGTCTTCTCCGTACCATAAGTTCAAGTTATTGACGACATAAGCGCTATCTTTTTTCATCTCAGTAATTGTCGGTTCTGTCGTTGTTGTGTTCACGATTTGATCTCCTTTATTGAGCTCTTGTTGTTTCATCATCTCGAGCTTCCTCCTCATTCATCTGCAAAAACGACTTAATGTCGGTTCGTATATTTGTTTCGGATATAGATCGCTACAGAGTTCATCGCAATGAGCATCGTCATGAGTACGATGATTCCTGCCGCGGCCAAGTTTTGGAATTCTGCTTGTGGTCGGCTCGTCCAGTTATAAATCTGGATTGGGAGCGCAGTAAAGTCAGAAAAAATACTGCTTGGTGTTGTTGAAATAAATGTTGCTGCACCGACCATGATCAACGGTGCTGTTTCACCGATTGCACGGGAAACGGCTAAAATAATCCCTGTAATAATCCCAGGAATCGCTGATGGCAAGACGACATTGAATGTTGTCTGCCATTTTGAAGCACCAAGTGCTAAAGAAGCGTGACGTAACTCCATTTTGACTGCCCGCAATGCTTCTTGTGAAGCTACGATGACAATCGGTAAACTCATGAGACCGAGTGTTAACGCACCGGCCATAACTGAGTTTCCTAACTCCATCACTCGGACGAATATCGTCAAACCGAGTAATCCGAAAACAATTGAAGGTACACCAGCCAAGTTCGAAATGTTAACCTCGATAAATGAAGTCATTCGATTTTTCGGTGCATACTCTTCTAGATAGATGGCTGCACCGACACCGATGACGAACACCATTGGCACGATGAGTAACATCAACCATAGCGATCCAATCAATGCAGGATATAACCCCGCATCTTCAGGACGACGTGACGGGAAGTTACGCAAGAAATCAAGGTCGACCCATCCTGCCCCTTTTGAAACGATGTCATAAATCAACGTCGACAAGACGACTAACGCAAAGACGAGCCCTGCCAAAAAGATATACTTAAAAATTTCATTCAGTTGTAAACGGCGCTTAATACGTTCAGACACCGTCTCACGATCCATCAGGTTCTTCGTATTCTTGAACTCACTGTTCGGTAAAGCCATATTAGTACTCCTCTCTGAAGCGGCGCGTCACCCAGTTGGCGAACAAGTTCATCAAGAGGGTAAAGACGAACAATAACGCACCGACCGCATAGATACTGTAGTATTCGATTGTGCCGTAACCTGCATCACCTTTTGCGATTTGAACGATATAAGCTGTCATCGTTTGAATCGCATTGAGCGGATTGAACTCAAAGTTTGGTTGCGATCCACCAGCGATCGTCACAATCATCGTTTCACCAATCGCACGGCTCATTCCGAGAACGATTGAGGCAATGATCCCAGAAGTCGCTGCAGGCATGACGACTTTCGTCGCCACTTCAAGACGTGTTGCCCCAAGACCGAGGGCACCGTCGCGAATTTTCTTCGGTACCGCACTCATCGCATCCTCAGAAATCGAAGCAATCATCGGAATAATCATAATCCCGACGACAATCCCCGGACTAAGCGCATTGTAAATTTGGAGTCCTGGAATCAAAGCTTGTAAAATCGGCGTAATGAATGACAATGCGAAGAAACCAAAGACGATGGTCGGTACACCTGCCAACACTTCTAAGATTGGCTTTAACACACGGCGAGCTCGCTCAGAGGCGTACTCACTCAAATAAATCGCAGACGCCAAACCAAGCGGGACGGCTACAATCATCGCAATCACAGTAATTTGGAGCGTCCCCATCACAAGCGCCCATACCCCGAAGCGCTGATCTGCACTAAGCGGATACCATTCTGTCGATCCTAAAAATTCAGCGACTGGCACTCGTTCAAAGAACTTAAATAGCTCAAAGCCAAGTGTGAACGCAATACCAATTGTCGTTACGACTGATACAAATGCGCTCAAGAATAATAAGAACGGCATGATTTTATCAAACACGTTCGTCGTACTATATTTCTTTTGTTTATTTTGTTGAATCATCTCTCGAATCGAGAGCTTTTTGTTTGGTTCATTCATCTCGTGTATCGCTCCCTACCTCTTCATACTAGAAAGCATGGCGAGAAGGTGAGAGCTAGTCTCACCTTCTGCCACGTATCATCTTATTCTCCAGCGATTTCGTCGATCATCTTCATGTTTTCGTCGTAACGCGCTTGCTCCATTTTCACGTAACCAACCTCTTCTGAAAGGTCAGCTGCATTTTCATTCATGAAGCGTGCGAAGTCAGCCACTTGCTCTTTGTCTTTCAACGAAGCGTTGTTGACGTACGTGTAAATTTCACGTGAGAGCGGGTAAGACAAATCGTTGATTGTGTCATGAGTTGGCTCAACTCCCTCAACATTTAATGCACGAAGCGTGTCTTGGTTCTCGAGGTAGTAAGCGAACCCGAAGAATCCGATTGCACCTTCCGTCCCAGCTACACCCGTTACGAGTACGTTGTCATCCTCTGACAATTGTGCATCTTGACGAATGTCCGTTTCATCGAGAACTTTCTCATCGAAGAAATCGTACGTACCTGAATCTTTACCAGGTGCGAAGAATGAGATCTCTTCATCTGGCCAGTCAGAGCGAACATCTTTCCACGTTTTCACGCTTGTGTCAGTCCACATTTTATTCAATTCTTCAATCGTGATATCTTGTGCCCAATCGTTCGCTGGGTTGACAACGAGTGAGAGACCATCAAGCGCGACTGAGAGTTGTGTAAATTCCACACCATTTTTCTCAGCTTCCGCTGCTTCTTCTTCTTTGATTTCACGTGATGCGTTCGAGAAGTCTGTCTCGCCTGTCACGAAGCGTTTGAAGCCACCACCTGTACCAGAGACACCGACCGTCACTTCAACTTCTGGTTGCTCAGCTGAATATTCTTCTGCGACTGCTTCCATGATTGGGAATACAGTTGATGATCCGTCCATGACGACTTTTCCTGAGAGCCCTTCGCCTTCAGCAGCGCCACCTTCTTCATTGTTCCCACAGGCTGCACCTACGAGTGCGACCGAAGTGATTGAAGCGAGTAAAGCTGATTTTTTCATCCAAGACATTTGTGACGTCCTCCTTGAGTTTGCTTTGATTTTTGTTGTGGATCTGTTGTTCTGTCCTACAATTAATATCCTAATGAACTTCTATTAACGAGAAATAAACGGAACGTAAAAGAATTGTAAAGACAAAAAAAGAAGCCACCGAAGTGACTCCTTTCATTGAAGCATTGCATTCACATCTTCTAAATTAAAGTAAGCTTTCATAATATCGTGCGCGACTCGAGTGTTGATTCCTTCCGCCTCAAGTCCAGGCATGATAATCGCCCATGCGATTTCAGGATCATCAAACGGTGCCCAACCGACGTGGTTCGAGTTAAGCGTCTTGATTGGTTCCCCTTTTGCGTTCCGTTTCGCCTGACCGTCTGCACCTTCAGCAATGGCCTGCGCTGTTCCGGTCTTACCGGCCGCAGTCATCCCTGTCTGTTGCAAGATTCGAGATGAACCAGACGAAGATTCAACCCCTTGACGATACCCTTCACGAACCCGCTCAATATACTCGTCTTGAATATCCACTTTATTCAACGCGTTTGGTTGGAACGTGCTGACGACTTGCTTCTTGTTTTCATCGAGCGAACCCGGCTCAATGATTTCTTTTAGTAAGTGTGGCTGAATGCGATAACCGCCATTCGCTAACGTAGACGTATATTGTGCCAATTGGATCGGCGTGTACGAGATATACTGTCCAATCGACATATCCATGAGAAGCGTGACACGGTCGGGAACGCTACGGAATCCAATCGACTCGAACGGTAAATCAATCCCCGTCTCGATTCCGAGACCGAACTGTTTATAATAATGTTCCATCGTTTCAAATGCTTGTGTGACATTATCCCCGACGATTTGTCCGGTAGAATAATAGTCAGCCAAACGTAACGCGATTTGGAACATATAAATATTTGACGACATCGCAAGTGCATCTAAATCGTTAATGTTCCCCATATTGCGGTAAGAGGCTTTGGTAGATGATCCAATTTTTATCGGCGCATCATAAATATACTCTCCTGGCTCGACGACGCCTTCTTCAAATCCATAGGCGACGGTCGCCCCTTTGATGGTTGACCCGATTTGGCTGGCACGAAGCACAGTCCCTGTCGAGACGTCTTTGAACTCGTTCGTCTCTAAATCAAGCTCCTGTCCTGACAAGGCGAGTAGTTCACCCGTCTGCGGGTTCATGACGACAGCAAACGCGCGGTCGAAATGAGGACTTCCAGAACGTCCGGCACGAATCGCTTTTTTCAAAATCTCGTCGACTTCTTTCTGGAATTCAATGTCAGTCGACAATACGATATCTTTCCCTGGGTTCCCACTCACGCGTGTCGGCTCTCCGACCGGTTCACCTTTATATGTCGTGAACACATCGTAGGCAGGCGTCCCGCGAAGGACATCTTCATATTGTTGCTCCAAGTAGGACGTCCCAACCCGGTCGTTCAATCCGTATCCTTTCGCCTGATAAGAAGCTCGTTGCTCGGCCGGGATTTGTCGATAACTTCCTAAGAAGCTCTTGAACGTCTCATCGAACGGATAGTCGCGTTGATAGTATGGCTCGACGCTCACGCCTGGCAACATTTCTAAGTTCTCTTCAATGACCGCCATCTCTTTCGGGCTTGCGCCGATTTTGATGACTTGTGGATCGAGAGCGTATCCGCTCTCCATATTATGCTTAATCGCAATGATTTCTTCGGTCGCATCATCGAACGTGATTTCTTCTTCTGTGATAGAGTCGAGCAAGAGACGATCCACGTCCTGGTTGGACAACGCAGCTCGCTCATCTTCTGGCAACTCTTCCAACAATGCCTGCGTGCGTTCTTGTGCCAGTTCAGGATTCGTCGCGATCCAGTAGTCTTTGCGGTCACGTTCCGTCATTTTGCGATCCTTTTCTGGAATATCGACGATTTCTGACAATTTTTTGGCGACATCTAAACGTTCATCCGCTTTCGTCACTTGCGAACGGCGATACATGATCGAGTAGTTCGAAATCGTATCCGCGAGCACTTGACCGTTACGGTCATATATTTTCCCTCGAGGTACCTCGTATTTAATCTTACTTGACTCCGTTTTTTGTACTTCACGTGCAATCAATTCCCCATTCACGATTTGAACGACACCTAATCGAAAAATCAAGGTCGCAAATAGAACGAAGACGATGAAAAATAACAAATTCAAACGTAACGGTAAGTGGTTTCGCCGTTTTTTCGGCACTTTCACACGATTTTTAGCCAAGTCCGTTATCTCCTTCCACAATCGATTCCTTCTATAGTATAGAGTACATGGTCATCTATTATTTTGTCCGTTTTTCACTATATCATAATTTGTTTACAAATTAATGAAAGACACAAAAAAACCCGAGACTCTATGAAGAATCTCAGGGTTTGTCGGCTTATTTTGCGTCAGCGTACAATTTCGCAACATAATCCCAGTCGATGACGTGGAAGAATGCATTGATATAGTCAGGACGACGGTTTTGGTAGTTCAAGTAGTAAGCGTGCTCCCAAACGTCAAGTCCGAGGATTGGCGTAACGCCTTCCATGATCGGTGAATCTTGGTTTGGTGTAGACGTCACTTCAAGTTTACCGTTCTTCACGACGAGCCATGCCCATCCAGATCCGAAACGAGTTGTTGCAGCTTTTGTGAATTCGTCTTTGAATGCATCGAAGCTACCGAACGACTCATCGATTGCAGCAGCAAGTTCGCCAGACGGTGTGCCATTCTCGTTTTTCTTCAAGAGTTTCCAGAAGAACGAGTGGTTCCAGTGACCGCCACCATTGTTACGGACAGCAGTTTGAATGTCAGCAGGAAGTGAATCGATTTTTTGGAGCAAGTCTTCGAGTGAAGAGTACTCCACGTCTTTTCCTTCGAGTGCATTGTTTACGTTTGTGACGTAAGTGTTGTGGTGTTTCGTGTGGTGGATTTCCATCGTGCGTGCATCAATGTGTGGTTCGAGTGCATCATATGCGTAATCAAGTTGTGGTAATTCAAATTTAGCCATTACTAAAATCCCCCTTAAAATTGTTGTGAACATCGTTCGTTATAAATGTAACAGATTTGTGACGGTCGACTCAATTGTAATGCCTCACTCTACATCTTCTTCTGGTAACGCCCAGACTGAAATAGATCCCGCCGCCACTTTAAATACCCCAAATCCTTCGTCATCAATCTCAATTTTATCTTCACGCGTATTCGTCAAGTCGACCCATGTTTCACCAGCTCGCTCTTCCCCGACGAACATACGCTTTTCAGCCTCGTCCGAAGTTGAGATGAGAACGGCACATCCTGAACGTTCAATTTCTTCCACACCTTTACGCACCCATCCGATGACGTTTGAATCATCGAAATAGTCGTCCTGTTCCCCGTAAGCTTTTTCTCGACGAGCATAAAGAAGTGTATCGATGGCTAGCTTCATTCCGTCGGTTGGGTGAGGGCCATCTATGCCATAATAATCTCCATAGAACACACATGGATAGCCATCTTTACGAAGTAAAACGAGACCGTATGCGATTTGCTTGAACCAATCTTTCACCCATGACTCAAGCGCCTCTTCAGGCTGTGAATCGTGATTGTCCACGAACGTTACCGCGTGAAGCGGGTGTGACTGGACGAGCGTGTCATCAAAAATGGTTCGCATATCGAACGAGGCACCTTCCTCCGAGGCTTGATGCAGTTTATAGTGGAGAGGAACATCGAACAAATCGACGTGGTAATCGATGTTATCGAGAAATTCGCGGCAAGCATCGAGATCTGATTTCCAAAACTCTCCGACGAAATAGAATTGGTCGCCTTTCTCTTCTCTCATCGTTTGACTGAACTCTTTGACGAAATCGTAGTTGATATGTTTGATTGCATCCAATCGGAATCCGTCACACTTCGTTTCCTCAATGAACCATTTACCCCAATTCAACACTTCTTCCCTGACTTCAGGATGATGATAATCGATGTTCGCGAACATCAAATAATCATACACACCGAATTCATCATCGACATTATCATTCCATCTCTTGTTTTCTCCAACAATGAAGAAAATCCCGGAACGGTCTGTCGCCGCATCGTAATCGGTCCCATTAAAATGAGTGAAGTCCCATTTGAACGAAGAATATTTCCCATCCCGGGCTTCATAATCAAACTTTGTCCATCCCTCGATTTCAAAAGGCTCATCTGAAAGGACTTTCGTGCGGTCATCCGGATCCACTTCTAATACTTCAAACTTCTCGGTCGCATCCGCACCTGCTTTATGGTTCATAACGACGTCCATATAAATTTGCATCCCTAGTTCTTGCTGACAGAACGATGTCGCTTCAAGAAGTTCTTTCTTCGTGCCATATTTTGTGGCAATCGATCCTTTTTGATCGAACTCACCTAAATCATATAAGTCATAAATGCCGTACCCCGTGTCCTTATCACTCTGTCCTTTTGTGACAGGAGGTAACCAGAGCGCTGTAATTCCGGCTTTATTTAAATCTTCTGCTCTCTCTTTTAACCGCTTCCAATGTTTTTGATCCGCTTCGACATGCCATTCAAAAAACTGCATCATGGTGTGATTTCGTTCCATTTTGTCCGCCTCATTTCATATTTTTCAAAAAAACAAAATGCTAACGAGTATTTACCCATGAAATTTAGATTGAAAACAAAAAAACAACTTTCACAAAATGAAAGTTGTTTTGGAATGGACCCTGTAGGACTTGAACCTACGACCGGACGGTTATGAGCCGTCTGCTCTAACCAGCTGAGCTAAGGGTCCTTATAAGTAGCGGCGGAGGGAGTCGAACCCACGACCTCACGGGTATGAACCGTACGCTCTAGCCAGCTGAGCTACACCGCCATGTTGTTATACAGTAATAATATACTGAATATGTTATACAGTGTCAAGGAAAATTCCTTGCTAAGTACAGAAAAACACTCCGACTATTTAGCCGGAGTGCTCCATCTTTATACAGTTACTTCGTTCGCGTCTTCAAGTGTGATTTCTGTGATGTTCATGGCATGGTCACCGATCCGCTCAAGGTTTGAGAGCATGTCGACAAAGAACATACCTGCTTGTCCATCACAAGCACCCGTGTTCAAGCGAACAACATGGTTTTTACGGAATTGACGCTCGAGCATATCGAGTTTCGCTTCCATTTCGATGACTTTACGTGCTTCGACCATGTCACCGCTCGCTAACGTCTGAAGTGATTTCTCTAACGTTTCGCGTGTGAGGTCATACATTTCAGTCAATTCTTTTTGAGCATCTGCTGAAAGTGTCACTTTCGTAGCAGTCTTATAGTCAATCAACTCAATGATGTTTTCAACGTGGTCACCGATTCGTTCGATATCGTTGATCGCATGCATGAGCGTCTTGTGTTCTTGTGATTCTTGCTCGGTCAAATCGACAGCTGCCAATTTTACGAGGTAATCTGTAATTTTAGCATTCAACGAGTTCAATGCTTCTTCGATATGCGCAGACTTTTCAGAGTGCTTTTTATCCCCTGTTGTCAAATAGTTACGCGCTTCGTCAAGACCAAGTTTTGCGAAATCTCCCATTCGGATGACTTCGTATTTCGCTTGCTCCACTGCGATCGATGGCGACTGTTGAATGAAGATTGGATCCAAATGCTGTGCTTTCGTATCGACGATTGAATCTTCACCCGGCACCAATTTCGTCACGATCCACGCAATCGACCCGATGAACCAGAACTGGACGAATGTGTTGACGACGTTAAACGTACCGTGTGCGAATGCAATTTGCATCTTGTCTTCAATTGCCAAGAAGTCTGTAATCCAATAAATATAGTTTGTGAACGGAATTAACAAAATCATGAAGATTGTCGTTCCGATTAAGTTAAAGATAACGTGCGCTGCAGCTGCACGACGTGCGGCAACTGATGCACCGATTGATGCCAAAATGGCTGTGATTGTCGTACCAATGTTGTCACCAAACAATACCGGAAGAGCGGCATCCAAGTCGATTGAACCACCCGCATAGAGCTCTTGCAAAATTCCGATTGTTGCAGAAGATGACTGGACGATGACTGTAAATACCGTACCGACGATGACACCGAGGAACGGATTGTCACTCATTGATTGCGTCAAGTCGATGAAATACTCACTTGAGCGGAGCGGACGCATTCCGTCACCCATCAACTCAAGACCATAGAACAATGCCCCGAGGCCAAAAATAACTTGTCCAAGGTGCTGGTAACGCTCTTTCTTAAAGAAGAAGAGTAAGACTGCACCGATTGCAATCATCGGGAGTGAATACTCACCGACATCGAATCCGATGATAAATGCCGTCACCGTTGTACCGATGTTTGCCCCCATGATGACTCCGATTGCTTGACGGAGTGTCATGAAGCCGGCGCTAACAAGTCCGACCGTAATAACGGTTGTACCTGAAGAAGATTGAATCAATACAGTAACGATGATCCCGGCGAGTACACCAAGGAATGGATTCGTTGTATACTTATCTAGGATGTCACGCAGGCGATTCCCTGCAGACTTTTGGAGTCCGTCTCCCATCGATTTGATCCCGAAGAGGAAGATCCCTAGACCTCCAAAAAACATGAATAACATTTCTTGCAAATTGTATTCCACGATTTTTGTACTCCTTTTAATTAAGAATTGGTTGGATTTGCTTGGTTTTTAATGCCCTACTCATTATGCCTTCATCGGCGTCTTCATGTAAACACGTTTTATGTAAAAGTTTTATTAAAACACTGTACTATTTTAACCATTTTTCTATTAGTTGTAATATAACAGATTGGAGTTTTTAGCATGTTGTCCACCATCTTTACGTTCCTTCGAACAAGTTTAGTGCCATCAAAGCGAACACTACGCCTTCGACTCGCTCCGCTTCATGCCTATATGGGAGCCACTCTCGTGTTGACGCTCCTGATCACCGTCTTGGACTTTGTTGTGATTCGTCCTGACTTTTTCATTCCGATGTGGCTATTCTTACATGGATTCGCCATCTTCTTTTTCTATTTACTGTGGGTCGCCATCATGGCTTTATACGTTCAGTTGTTTACAAAAGTCTACTCGAAAAACATGTGGGCCTACCGTCAAGCTTGGCCATATACCGTGTCGATGACATTCATTCCGACTATTTTATTAGTGACGTTATACCATATGAACCCTTCCCTTATATCGATTGGTTTCGTCATTGGACTCGGATATATCACCTACCCTTTAACGAAAGTGCCACAAAAAAAACAACGACAAGCGTCTTCGTAAACGCTCGTCGTTGTTTTTATTTTGGTGATAATTCCTCTAACGTCCGATTCAACGCATCACTTTGGTCGCCCAAATCCGTACCTGCAGATTGTAAAGCGGACTGAACATGTGACCATCGATCGACACCATCGTTCAGCTCAAATAACTTTCGTTCGAGTAACGAACTGATTTCTCGCAACCGCTCATTTGATTCAATTAATTGCAAGAGCTGTCTTCCTGTGTGTGAGGTTTGATCCGTGATGGACTGAAACTCATCTAACTGAACCTTGATTTCACGGTCAATGACCTCAATCCCACCTTCCACTCGAAAAACGGCATCTTTTAATACATGTACTTCTTTTATAAAATCATTGACTTCTAATAGTAAGTCTTTTCGTTCTTCGTTCAGTGCTTCAATGGCATGGACTGCGAGTAACGTTGCTTCACTCGTCATTTTTGCAAGATTTCCGACCTCGCTAGCGACAACGGCAAACCCCTTACCGTGCTCACCAGCTCGAGCCGCCTCAATCGACGCGTTTAGCGACAACATCTTCGTGGCTGCCGACACCGAAAGGATGCTCTTTAGTGCCTCATCCGCTTTTGAGGAGTTCGACTCACTTTCCACAAGTTTTTGTTGAATGCTCTCCACTTGTTGCTCGACATAATCACTCGCCTCTTTCACGGAAGAGAACGTTTCAAGCTCTTCATGTAAAATGGATTTCAGTCGATTACCACGGTCGTCCACACTCGAAATTTGATGTTCCAGCGTTTCGATTTGTTGTGTGACTTCTCTCATTTTAAATGTGGAATCGCTCGTCACTGACTGATACGAATGACTCGTATGTTCAACTGTTGCCGCAACTTCACGGAATTGTTCAACTTGGTGATGGCTGTTCATCAGTTCTTTTTTAAAAACCGGAAGACTTTGATGAAATGCGCTCGCTGTCTTGCCCATCATGTCCATGGACTGATTCCATAAATGAATGAATGTGTTGAACTCGGTTTCGAGTATATGTATTTCTTTTGATTTTGCTCCGAGTGCCACATCATCGAATCGACGCGTTTCAACGGCGTGGCGCAATGAATGGGCCAATATACTCAACGGTTTGACTTCGCGATGAATGAATCGTGTGAAGAGGATGGCCATCCCAATCATCGCAATCAATAAGATGAAAATGATATATTGTCGCAATTCAGTCATTGGACCAAGCGCAGATTCTTTCGTGACGACGAGAACGTAATCTGCTTTTAGTTCTGGTATCGTAACTGAAGCCATTAACAATTCTTCTGTCTCTTCCACTTCCGTATTCATCGTTTGTGAAACTTTCTCCACAATCTGCTCTGTCTTCATCCCTTTTGATCCACTCAATTGATCAACAGAATCTCCACGTACTAAAAATTGTGCGGCTTCGAATTCATCTCCTGATAGAATAGAAGCTTGTTGCATATAAGTGGACTTCAATGAACGATTTAGTTGCTTCTCGTTTGCGACATACGCGTTGTAGGAGGTTTTCACCGATTCTCGCATGACTGTGACTTCCCGCATGAGGCGTTGCTCGATTTCTGCGGACAACAGTTGTTCCGACTTCATGGCGAACCAACTAAATGTAATGGTAAAGACAAGTAAAATAATCGGCATGAGTGTCCATTGGAGACGGTGCGCCATTTTGAACTGTCGATTCGATCGATTGTGTAGTTTCGCCTTCTCACTTAAATTCCGTTTAAAGACCCACTTCATGTGATGTCACCTCTTTTTCTATTCTCGCCTTTATATCGGTCTTGAGACGGTGGAAAATTATGAAGTAGATGTTAAGATAGCGTTAGAGTTTGTAAAGAGCACACATCCATTACGCATCCTAGATGCTTTTTCACATTCTTTTCGTTATGATAATGAAGAAACCTTATTTTCTTAAATCGATTGGAATCTTTCCAAAAGAAGGAGATTACGTATATGTCAGAAATTTTGCATCGTTCATTAACTCGTCCGATTCGTGTCGGTAACTTGATTATCGGAGGATCGAACGAAGTCGTCATTCAATCTATGACCACAACAAAAACTCACGACGTCGAGGCGACAGTCGCCGAAATTAAACGTCTAGAAGAGGCTGGGTGTCAAGTTGTTCGCGTGGCATGTCCAGACGAACGTGCAGCTGACGCACTCGCTGAAATCAAGAGCCGCATCAACATCCCGCTCGTCGTCGATATTCACTTCGACTATAAGCTTGCTTTAAAAGCCATCGAAAGTGGCGTCGATAAAATCCGCATCAACCCGGGTAACATCGGTCGCCGTGAAAAAGTCGAGGCTGTCGTAAACGCTGCGAAAGCAAAAGGTATTCCGATTCGAATCGGTGTCAACGCTGGATCACTCGAAAAACAATTCCTTGAAAAGTATGGCTATCCGACTGCACAAGGAATGGTCGAGAGCGCAATGCATCACGTGAAGATTCTTGAAGATCTCGGATTCTATAACACAATTATCTCGCTCAAAGCCTCTGACGTGAACTTGGCACTTGAAGCGTACACGCTCGCTGCGAAAACGTTTGATTACCCACTTCACGTCGGGATCACGGAATCAGGACCACTCTTCTCTGGCTCACTTAAATCAGCAGCTGGACTTGGTGCAATCCTCTCACTCGGAATCGGTTCAACGGTTCGTGTCTCGCTTTCAGATGACCCGGTAGAAGAAGTGAAAGTTGCGAAAGAAGTGCTCAAGTCATTCGGTCTTGCAGCGAACGCTGCAACATTGATTTCTTGTCCGACATGTGGTCGTATCGAAATCGATTTGATTTCGATTGCAAAAGAAGTCGAGGAATATATCCAAAATATTAACGTCAACATTAAAGTTGCCGTTCTAGGATGCGCAGTAAACGGTCCTGGTGAAGCCCGTGAGGCTGATATCGGTATCGCTGGTGCCCGCAATGAAGGTCTTCTTTTCCGCCACGGTAAGATTATCCGTAAAGTTCCTGAAGCTACGATGGTCGAGGAATTGAAAAAAGAGATCGATGCAATCGCTGCCGAGAAAATGGCTGAGCGTGAGCGCGAAGAACAAGAGCTTGCTAATCAATCTAATTAATGAATTAACATTCCCGCACGGTTGCAACCGTGCGGGTTTTTGATAGAATAGAGGGCATGTGAGGAGGAGTGATGAGATGCGAATCGGCATTGATTTAGATGGAACCGTTACGGACCCTAAAAGTTGTTTTATATACATGAATGAAGCACTCGGTTATTCCATTGATTATCATCGTGCGACGGAGTATGAGTTGCATACGTACACCACGATGGAACAACATGAGTTTTGGAAGTTTATGATTGAAGAAGGCCATGAGGAAGCGATTTATCGTCGTTCCCTTCCCCACTCTGATGTTTTAGAAGTACTGTGGAAGTTGAAGGACGAGCATCATCTTCATTACGTGACTGCAAGAAGCGAGGCGGTTCGACCAGTCACGGAAGAATGGATCACGAGTCACCGACTTCCACTCGATTCACTGGTGATGACCGGGTCACACGATAAAATCAATGTCGTCAAAGACTTGTCACTCGAACTATTCATGGAGGACCGTTATGAAAATGCAATTTCCATCCATGAAGAGACATCCATTCCCGTACTATTGTTCGATGCTCCCTATAATCGTAAAACGCTGCCCGAAGGCGTGACACGTATTTCAACGTGGCGCGAAGCCCATCATCAGATTGCCCACATCGAAAAACAAATGATTCTCAATCAACGCTAAAAGGCATTCCCGTCCAGTAAACGGGAATGCCTTCTTTTTATATACGACCAAGTTCTTCAATCACATCGCTTGCGAGTACGCTTGCTGGATGAATCGTCTGACTGATCGATTTAGCCGCGAGCGCATGCCATAGCACGGCTTGTTCATTCGGTGACCATGTTCCCCCTTCACGTGCCCATAGTGCAAGTAAAATCCCGGTCAATACGTCCCCACTTCCTCCTTTGGCAAGAGCAGAGGCTTCAACTGTATTGACGGCACCTGTTCCGTCTGGGGCGACGATGAGTGTAAACGTTCCTTTTAAAATCAAATGGACTCGATACTCTTTCGCAAATTCGGAGGCAATCGTGAAACGGTCACTTTCAATCTCTTCGACCGACTTACCTGTCAGTTTAGAAAATTCACCAGGGTGTGGAGTAAGGATGAGCGGTCCCCGGGTCTCAAGTCGCCTCTTCGATAATGCTCCCGCGTCTACAATGACGGGACAAGACTGTCGAGTTACTTGTTGCCAAATATGATCCACCCCTTCCCCCTCTACCATTCCAGGACCGATTGCAATCGCATCATATGTTTTTTCCAATTGATCTGAATGTTGATTGTACATCGCTTCAGGTAACGTCGATATGAGGGGGCTTGCCTCTCTCGGAATCGAAAGGTTTAACAGGCCGATGCCAGAACGTAGTGCCGCACGGCCCGCCATAAACGGCGCCCCGAGAAGATGACGACTCCCTCCAATCAGCATGCCATGCCCATAATCCGTTTTATGGCTGTAACGATCTCGCATTAGAAGTGATCGTTCAAAATCCGATTCGTTCAACATACGCCAGTCCGCTGTATGTGGGAGCCCGATGTCAATTCGTTCAAGTTGTCCATAATACGGCGCAGTACGGTTTAAAAACGCTGTCCGTTTATAACCGTGTAAGGAATAAGTATGGTTCGCCTGAACAGCCAAGCCGTCAAACTCACGGGCGTGGTCACTCGGCATACCTGAAGGGACATCGATCGACAACACCTTCGCCGATTGTTGGTTCACCCATTCGATGACGTCTCTTGCTTTTCCTGTAACTGCTCCCGATAACCCGACACCGAACAAGGCATCGATGATGACGTCCGTAGAGATCGGTTGCTCTATGATTTGAACAAACAATGACGCATAGGCGGCATGCGCCGATGCGGCCTCAGATTTACTTTCCCCAAGTGGTGACCACACGCTCACTTCATGACCTTTCATTGCAAGCTCTCTAGCGACGACCCATCCGTCTCCTCCGTTGTTTCCTTTCCCACAAATCACTAGAACGGTTGAAGACGAATCGATTTGAATCTTCGGTACAATTGCCGAGGCTGCTCGTTCCATCAGTACCGTATCGGGCATTCCGTTTTGGTTGGCGGTTTGATCAATCTGTTTGATTTCTGCAGCTGTGTAAATCATCTGACCTCCCCTTTCGATACAAAAAAAGGGATTGAATCAATTCAATCCCTTTTGCTTACATTCCTTACAATACCCATATATCTCGAATTTATGATCGACCACTTCGAATTCAGGATCGACCGTTTCCACAAATCGCATCGGACATAAATCGAGGAGCTTTGTCTTTCCACAACTTCGACAAATTAAATGGTGATGATGATGTGACGTGCCACAGGTGACACGAAATGATTTTTCTCCTTCAAGCTCCGTCGCTTCAAGAAGCCCCTCCTCTGCAAATGACTTGAGGTTTCGATATACCGTATCAAAACTCATCGTCGGATGCTTATCTCGCATATATTCCAGCACTTCTTTAGCGCTGATATAGCGATCTTCCTCAGAGAGAAAGGCGTACATTTCAAGACGTTTCGGCGTGACTTTCAAAGAAGACGCACGAAGACGATTCAATTGTTCAGTCTCATTCATGTTGTGCCCCCTTTTTCCTGAAACTCATCACATTCTCAAGAACCATGGCCCCAGCTAAGATGCCGACCGCGATCAAGACGATGACTCCACCTGGCGCAACATCAAGGTCATAAGCGAGGACGAGTCCGCCGATTGTCGCAACTTCACCGAAGATGATCGACCAAAGGATCGTCTGTTTGAAGCTTGAGGTGAATCGTAACGCCGCTGCAACCGGTAACGTAATCAAACTAGATACGAGGAGTGTACCGACGATTCGCATACTGACAGCGATCACAAGTGCCACAATGAACATGAACAATAGATGGAGCATCGTACTCGGTAGTCCTGACACTTTCGCTTGCTCTTCATCAAATGACAAGAAAAGTAACTGTTTATAGAAGATAAAAATCACGAGGACCGTTAAAACCGCTACACTGACAATCAACGTGATGTCTGATTGACTCACTGCAGAGATCGATCCGAACAGAAGCGTCGACAAATCCACGGAGAACCCTCTCGATAGAGAGATAAAGATTGCACTCAATCCCATCCCAGCTGACATCATGATTGGAATCGATAGTTCCTGGAAGTGTACATATTTACTTCGTAACCAGTTGAGTCCAAGTGCCGCCAATACTGAGATTAACGTTCCCATATAGAGCGGGTTGAGGTCCGCGAACAGGGCGATGTATTGCCCGAGAAACAAACTGAATGAAATACCGGCAAGTGTCATATGGGACAGCGCGTCGGCAATCAAGCTCATTCGTCTTACGACGATGAATGAACCGATGAGTGGCGCCGTAAAACCGATGACAAGCGCTGCAATGAACGCATAGCGTAGAAAACTGTATGTCCAAAGGTCTGCAATCATGTTGTACCCTCATGAACAAGCACTTTCACCGGATATGGCTTGATAGACGTTGCCAATTCACCGAGCTCACTATACTCTCGGAGACCACAATTACATGCTAAGCGCCCACGGTCGAGATGGACGACTTTCGTAACGAGGTCTGTTACAACGTTTAAGTCGTGAGTGACGAGAACAAACGTACACGTCGTGTGTTCTCTGAGCATATGCAACACTTCATAAAAATCCTGTAAATGTTTCTGGTCAACGCCAACCGTCGGCTCGTCTAAAATCAAAAGGTCAGGTTGGTTTACCATCGCCCGTGCGATAAAGACGCGTTGTTGTTGTCCTCCTGACAAGTCTCCAATTTTACGATGGCGGAACTGCCACATGTTGACCGTTTCTAATGCATTTTGAATCGCTGCCTGGTCCTCCATTTTGAGACGCTTGAATAAACCGAGGCGGCCATATCTTCCCATCGCCACAACTTCTTCAACGGTAACCGGGAATCCCGAGTTAAATGAAGCCGCTTTTTGGGAAACGTAACTGATACGAGACTTGTCTTTAAACTGCGAAATCGGCTTGCCGAACAGTTCGACGGATCCTTGTTGTGGATGGAGTAAACCAAGAATCGTTCGAATCAATGTCGACTTCCCAGAACCGTTTTCTCCAACGATTGCGACGAAGTCCCCTTGTCGAATATCAATCGAAACTTGTTGTAAGGCCGGTGTCCCATCATAGTAGTAGGACACATCGTTTAATTTGACGACGGATGCTGTCATCTAATCCCTTCTCTCATTTGATAAATCGTAATCATTTCTACTTTCTAGGCGTTTGTATTATACAAAATATCTGGCATGCCTTCAAGCCAGACCGTTTCTCCTATGCTAAATGGTGAACTACTCGCCACTTATTTGCTTCACAAATGGAAGTGGGAGCTTCTTGGGAAGATCGTACTTTTACTAGCCACGA
>NZ_JACSKG010000005.1:0-329945 GCF_018617475.1 Exiguobacterium sp. s59
GATATAGCTCTTAAATTGACGAAGCTTGCGCTTCATTCAAAAATTGTAAAACTTATTTTTGCCTCATCGTTCAGTTTTCAAAGTTCGTCAGTTTAAATGGTGGGCCTAAGTGGACTCGAACCACCGACCTCACGCTTATCAGGCGTGCGCTCTAACCGGCTGAGCTATAGGCCCATAAAAAAGAATGGTGCACCCTGAGAGATTCGAACTCCCGGCCTTTAGATTCGTAGTCTAACGCTCTATCCAGCTGAGCTAAGGGTGCATATGGTGCGGTCGAGAGGACTTGAACCTCCACGGTGTTAACCACCACTAGGCCCTCAACCTAGCGCGTCTACCGATTCCGCCACGACCGCAGCGTATAAAGTTAAAAAGGAAAATGGTGAGTCATGCAGGGCTCGAACCTGCGACCCTCTGATTAAAAGTCAGATGCTCTACCAACTGAGCTAATGACTCAAATAAAAGCTGGGCTGGAAGGGATCGAACCTTCGCATGTCGGAATCAAAATCCGATGCCTTACCACTTGGCTACAGCCCAACGTAAATGGCGGTCTTGACGGGATTCGAACCCGCGATCTCCTGCGTGACAGGCAGGCATGTTAACCCCTACACCACAAGACCAGATTACGTTTTTATTTGAAATGGTGGAGGATGACGGGATCGAACCGCCGACCCCCTGCTTGTAAGGCAGGTGCTCTCCCAGCTGAGCTAATCCTCCATATATGGTGACCCGTACGGGATTCGAACCCGTGTTACCGCCGTGAAAGGGCGGTGTCTTAACCGCTTGACCAACGGGCCAGTGTATGTGTCTTCTAAGTAATTTTAAGTGGCGGAGACGGAGGGATTCGAACCCTCGCACCGGTTTCCCAGCCTACTCCCTTAGCAGGGGAGCCCCTTATAGCCTCTTGGGTACGTCTCCAAAATAAAATGGCTCCGCAAGTAGGATTTGAACCTACGACCTACCGGTTAACAGCCGGTTGCTCTACCACTGAGCTATTGCGGAACGTTGCTTGAAATTATCGAAGTAACGATTTATATTGTAACCGCAAACCAGAAACCTGTCAATCACTTTCTTAGAAAAACTTTCAATTCGCATGCCGTCTCTCGGCGACTTCTATAAGATATCACGGTACAAAAAGACCGTCAACACTTTTTCTAAAAAAAATCAGGTAAAATGAAAAACATTTTACCTGATTCGAGTTTCTTCTTATTAACTGTTCGGTTCAAGCATCGTTAAACTAATTCGTCCTCGGTTCACATCCACCTGTTCGATCCATACCGTAACGATATCACCGACCGCCACGACATCTAGCGGGTGCTTCACATAACGATTTGATAATTTGGAAATGTGAACAAGTCCGTCCTGTTTCACACCAATATCCACAAACGCACCAAAATCAATGACGTTCCGAACGGTGCCTTGGAATTCCATTCCGACTTGAAGGTCTTCAAGACTCATGACATCCGTACGCAGTAATGGCTTTTGAATGTCTTCTCGTGGATCTCGACCCGGCTTCGCTAACGATTTTAAGATATCCTCAACCGTCGGCAGTCCTGCCTCTAATCGCTCACTCAATGTATGTGCATCAACTTGTTGTAGTCGTTCACGTAATGCAGCCGTCCCAACTTCCGCTTTCGAAGACCCAATCTCTTTCAAAATCGATAATGCAAGCGGGTAACTCTCTGGGTGAATCTCTGTCTGGTCGAGAACATCCTTCCCATTCATGATTCGCAAGAACCCTGCCGCTTGTTCGAACGCCTTCGCTCCAAGACGTGGAACTTTCTTAATTTCCTTCCTTGTTTCAAAGCGTCCATTCGCTTCTCGATATACCACAATATTTTTTGCGGTCGTTTTATTGAGTCCCGACACGTAAGTCAATAAAGACTCCGAGGCACGGTTCACGTCGATTCCGACCATGTTGACGACACTCTCGACGACGAATTCTAAAGATGCCTTCAGTTTATTCTGGCTCACGTCATGCTGATACTGCCCGACACCGACGGATTGTGGATCGACTTTGACGAGTTCCGCCATTGCATCTTGGATTCGACGTGCAATCGAGACCGCTGACCGTTCCTCGACTTTTAAATCCGGAAATTCACTTCGTGCGACTTCCGATGCGGAATAGACACTCGCTCCCGCTTCGTTCACAATCGCGTAGGCAATCTCACGTTCCGCTTTCTTCAACCAATCCGCAACGAATTGTTCGGTCTCCCGTGATGCAGTTCCGTTTCCGACTACAATGACGGAGATTGGATATTTTTTCGCAAGTCTCGTCAATACTTTTTCAGCGCCGGCGATATCGTGTTTCGGTGCTGTCGGATAAAAGACACCGACCTCTTCGACTTTCCCGATTTCGTTCACCACCGCCCATTTACATCCTGTGCGATAAGCCGGGTCAATCCCTAAGACGACTACCTCACGAAGAGGTGGTTGCATGTAGAGTTGTTTTAAGTTTTTTGAGAAGACATCGATTGCTTGTTCTTCTGCCTTTTCTGTCAACTCACCACGAATCTCTCGTTCAATTGCTGGGAAGACTGATTTTTTATAAGCTTCTGTCACAGCCGCTTCGACAACTTCACGCTTTTCTTTCGGAAGTCGTTCATATGTACGAAGGGCTTGATCCATGAAGCGTGTCTCGTCAAAAATGACTTTCACTTGAAGGACATCGGTACGCTCCCCACGGTTCAAGGCGAGTACACGGTGTGGGACAATCCCAGCAATTTTTTCTTCATATTCATAGTACTGCGCAAAAATCTCTTTTTCGTCTTCCGCTTGTTTTTTCTTCTTCGAGCGCAAAAGTCCTTCTTTGCGTATGCGGTCGCGAAGCATCTGGCGTAGTTTCGCTTCCTCGCCCCATTCTTCCCCGATGATGGCATGAACGAGCGGAAGCGCTTCTTCTAACGTGACATCCTTCAAGAGTTTCTCAATCACATCTACCGAGTAAGGTGATTTGTCACGGAACCAGTCTGCAAGTGGTTGCAACCCTTTCTCCCGTCCTTGTTCTGCTTTCGTGCGTCGTTTCGGGCGATATGGTAAGTAGATGTCTTCAACTTGTTGAAGGGTTGTCGCTGCTTCCAACGCTTTCGCAAGTTCCGGCGTGTTCTTTTCTAACTCTTCTAACTTAGCAAGAACATCCATTTTTCGTTTTTGTAGACTTTCTTCATATTGAAGGGCGTCCAAGATTGCTTTAATTTCAACTTCGTCTAGATTTCCCGTCATCTCTTTTCGATAACGAGCCATGAACGGAATCGTCGCCCCTTCAGATGCGAGCTGTTGAACCGTCTCCACTTGGTTCACTTTCAAGTTTAACGCTTTAGCCACTTTCGTAATCACTTGAATCACTTCCTTTTATGATCTCTTTCAAAGTGTAGCAAACATTCAAACAAAAAAGCGATGACTCGATTAGTCATCGCTTGAGAATACTTCATTGAGTGGGACTTTGATGGCTTCACGCAGCTTTTCGAGTGCTCGCCGCTGCAAACGGGAGACGTGCATCTGCGAGATACCGAGAAGTTCCCCAGTCTCTTTTTGACTCATGTTCTTATAGTAGGCACATTCTAAGATGGCGCGTTCCCGTTCATTTAAGACGTTGAACGCTTTCTCTAGAATGAGGCGTTGGTCAACCGATTCATACCCACGTTCTTGGCTACCGACCAAGTCGAGTAACGTGACTGTGCTACCCTCATTATCCGCTTCGATCGAACTATCGACCGACAATGCTTGATAACTTTTACCCATCTCGAGCGTTTCGAGAATTTCTTCATCTGATACGCCGAGGTGATCGGCAATCTCATCAATCCGTGGTGAGCGTTGCAATTCAGTCGTCAATTCTTCGACCGTCTTCTTAATTTTAGGTCCGAGCTCTTTGATTCGACGTGGAACATGGACACTCCATGTTTTATCGCGGATGAATCGTTTAATTTCACCGATGATGGTCGGGACGGCAAACGATTCGAAGCTACGACCGAATTCTGGGTCAAATCGACGAAGCGCCGCCAATAACCCAATCATCCCAACTTGCACGAGATCATCGTGAATCGCTCGCCCTCGCGAGAACTTACGGGCGAGTGCTTCAACGAGGTCCGAATAGCGATTGATGAGTAGCATTTGCACTTCTTCGTTTTGATCGTCTTGTTGGTAGCGTTCAATCCACTCTAGTACCTCGTCATCACTGTGATGGCGTTGTTGAGATTTTGCTGGCACTCTGATCCACCTCGTCCCTGTTGAGGAGTTTTGTCATCGTCACTTTGACACCATTGTCTTTATTGATCGAGACATCGTCCATTAACGCTTCGATAAGGAAGAGACCAAGTCCTCCTTCGTGGAGCGATTCAATTTCTGTCGTCTCTTCGACCGGAGCCGCCTGACGCTTCACATCATCTGCGAACGTCTTGCCTGAATCTTCAATCGTGATCTCAAGACGATCTGCGTATACGCCACAAGCGAGTTTGACCTCTCCATCTTGATGATCATATGCATGTTGGACGGCGTTACCACATGCTTCCGAGACCGCGATTTTAATATCCTCGATCTCGTCGTACGTATATCCCATACGGTTAGCGATTCCTGAAACGACTAAGCGAACCACACCGACATATTCGGGTTTGGCCGGGAACGTCATGACCGTCTGTTCAACATTGTTCATTGCGTGCCACCTCTTACGTTCGAATTAATAGAAAGAAGTTTGTGGAGACCCGTCAATTCGAATAGACGATTGACTCGCTCCGTGACTCCGACAAGTGACAACTCTTTTTCGTTGCGCGTGGCAATTTTTAATGCGCCGACGAACACACCGAGACCTGTCGAATCCATATACTCCACTTCGTCTAAATGAACGACCACGTCTTGTTCACTGATGGCCGGATGCAATACTTCTTTCAATTTTGGTGCAGTATATGTATCCACTTCTCCGGATACGTAAAGGTGTAATTGTTCTCCAATGACTTGCTCACGAATCGATAAATCCATCGTCTATTCCCTCCTAAATGTCCGTACAGATAAATTGAGTACGATTTACTTTAATTCCCCACTATCAAAATCTTAAACCACATTTTAAGAAAATGTTTAAAAAAAGACCGATACCTATGTACCAGTCTTGATCTATGTAAGGCTAGAGAGGGATCAATCCCATACTAATCTCTAGCGCTCGGTCAACTTTATGCATCGTCTCATCATCGAGATGAGTGACTTTATCCGTCAGACGACGCTTGTCAATCGTTCGAATCTGTTCAAGTAAAATCACAGAGTCTCTCTCGAGTCCATGCTTCTCTTGATATACTTCCACATGAGTCGGCAGTTTTGCTTTTTGAATCTGAGCTGTAATCGCAGCGACAATGACGGTCGGGCTAAAGCGATTGCCGATGTCGTTCTGCACGATAAGAACGGGTCGAACGCCACCTTGCTCTGAGCCGACTACGGGCGACAGATTCGCATAAAATACGTCACCACGCTTTACGATCACTCTGCTCACACCCCACTTACTTGACGTAAGAGAGCGTGTTCGGCTTCGGCTTCAATCGTTAGCATCTCTTCTGCCATATTCAAGTTAAACGCGGCCATCTCTTGATAGCCTTTCGCCAATTCTTCACGCAGTGTTTGTTGTCGATCAGCAATTTCTTTAGACAAGTATGTCACTACATCGTTCAAGGACAGTGTTTCACGGTCTTTCATCGAAATCGGACCCCCTTGTTGCGAGAACCGATCTGGGACGGACGCTAGCGCACCCGCAGTTCGCTGCTTCAACATCTTACACCTCCAGAATCGTTTCATGGACTGGCGGAAAATCTCCCGCGTTCTTTATCAATATAACACGCGGGAATGGGAAAATATAGAGAAATCGAGAAAGAATTCAGATAATTTCACACGATTTGTGATTCACACATAGTGACGCGGTAATCGACTCGTAAGCTGGCAGACGATCTCATAGTTGATCGTCCCAAGATAGGAGGCGAGTTCATCAATGGCGACGTTTCCACCGACAAGCGTCACATCCGTACCTACTGGAAACTCTTCTGGGAGACGGATCATGAAGCGGTCCATGCAGACGCGTCCCACAATCGGGCAACGGACACCCTTTACCTCAACTTCAAATCCGCTCGCCTTCCGTAACCATCCGTCCGCATATCCGACTGGGACGGTCCCAATCCATTCATTGGCTGACGTCGTATAGGTCGCTCCGTAACTAATCGTTTGACCTGCCTCAAGTCGCTTCACCTGCATGAGCTGGCTTTTCAAGGTAAAGGCGGGGCGGAGAAACGAGTAGAACGTCTCCATCTCGTGTGATGGGTATAACCCGTAAATTGCGATACCAACACGGACCAGATTATAAGGAACGTCTTGTCCCGCCATCCGGATGGCCCCCGCTGAATTGGACGTGTGAATATAGCGGAACCGCTCGTGTAGCCCTTCCATCAAACGTTCGAATCGTTCTTGTTGCGTGTAATACAAGTCGCTATCGAGCTCATCGGCTGTCGCAAAATGGGTGTAAATCCCCTCTACAACAAATGAGTCGGTCGCTTCCTCGAGTAGCGCATCAAGCTGTTCGCGCGTACGAAGACCGAGACGCCCCATGCCTGTGTCGACTTTAATATGGACCGTCAACGGCTTTTCTTCTATATAAGCAGCAGCTTCTTTTACCCATTCAGCAGAAAAGACGGACAACGTGATGTCTCGTTCCGCTGCAATTCCCGCATATTGGGGAAATTGCGCCTCCATGACTAAAATCGGTGCCTTAATCCCTGCATCCCGAAGTTCGATTGCTTCTTCTAACAAAGCCACCCCAAGCATCGTCGCCCCGTTCTGGAGTGCAATCTTCGCTACTTCAACCGCCCCATGACCGTAGGCGTTCGCTTTGACGACCGCCATGATGTCTTGTGGGATTCGTTTGGTTAATTCTTTTATGTTATGGGCGATGGCCGCCCGATCAATCTCGATTCGACTTGGACGAAACATGTTGCCCCTCCTCTTCTAAGATGACTTGTGCGACGGCGTATGCACTGCTATGACTAATGCTGACATGAATCCGACCCGAAAAAGGCGCGGTCATGACAGGACGTCCCGTCTCATCCGGTAAAATTTCAATGTGACGCCATGATAAACCGTGTGCGATTCCAGTCCCAATCGCCTTGGCGTAAGCCTCTTTTGCGGCGAAACGTCCCGAAACAAACTCGATTTGACGCGGAAGTGGGTATTTTTGAACCATCTCATATTCAGCATCGGTGAGCAGACGCATTAAAAACCGTGGTTGTTTCATCGAGCGAGCCATCCGATCAAGCTCGACAATATCGACTCCAATTCCTACAATCACAGGACACTCGCTCCTTTCCTTTTTCCATCGTTTCCCTATACAATTGAGGAAAGAGGTGATGTTATGTTTAGTCGTACGGAAAATGTACAAACGTTTGTACGGGCATATCCACTCGTAACGCTGTTCATTGTAATCCAACTCCTTGTGTTTGTCATCGATTCTTTCGCTCCTGGCTTACGAATCGTGGCGACAGGCGGGTCATTCCATTTGGCACTCGCCGATGGACAATGGTATCGCTTGGTGACGGCCAACTTTATTCACTTGAGTCTTGGTCATCTATTGTTTAACTCGTTTGCACTGATCATCTTCGGACCTGCGATGGAACGTATGGTCGGGCATGTGAAATTTGCCCTGTTTTATGTATTCGCCGGAGCACTTGCCAACTTGTTCACCTATTTCACCGTCAGCAACTTGTTTTATTTACAAGCCGGTGCGTCTGGTGCCATCTTGGCCATTCTCGGATTCTACGTGTTCATCGGTCGTTTCCGTCGCACGTTAATGCTTAGCCAAGATGCCCGCTTGGTTTACATTTTCGTCGCCATCAGTGCCGCCTTCACATTGATTGGTTCGAATGTTTCGCTTTGGGGACATGTTTATGGCTTTTTGGCAGGATTTTTACTTGCCATTCCACTCTCGCGATTCACAGTTCCGTATACGCGCCCGATGCGCTATGGAAAGTATAAGCAACGTTCGTATGCACCCCCGATTGTTCATTCCGGAGACGGAAAATGGTTCTTCTACATCATCATCGGACTGGCTATCTTCGGTTTATTGGCACAGTTCCTATAACGAAAGGGTGACACATGGCGTGTCACCCTTTGTTGTTACGTCACTAATGTCAGCATCAATGCTTTTTGTGCATGCAGACGGTTCTCGGCTTGATCGAACACCCATGACTGTGGTCCATCGATCACATCAGCCGTCACTTCTTCCCCGCGATGCGCCGGTAAACAGTGAAGGAAGATTGCATCGGTTTTCGCAAGAGCCATTAGGTTACTGTTCACTTGGAACCCTGCAAATTTCATCAATCGTTCATCGGCTTCCTCTTCCTGCCCCATACTCGCAAAGACGTCCGTATAGACAATATCTGCTTCATTTGCAGCAAGCGCCGGATCATCAAACAACTTGATGCTACCTCCAGTCGTCTGCGCCAACTTTTGTGCATTCTCATAAATCGCTTGATCGACGGTGTATCCGTTCGGCGACGCGATTCGAATATGCATCCCACTCAGCGCACCGCCAATCATGAGCGAGTGCGCCATATTGTTCCCGTCTCCGATATACGTCAACACTTTCCCTGAACGACTTCCGAACTGTTCTTCAATCGTCAACAAATCCGCGAGCACTTGGCACGGATGATGCAGATCCGTCAGTCCGTTCATAATCGGAATCGTTCCATGTTGCGCCAACGTCTCCACCGTTTCATGCGCATACGTCCGAATCATGAGCGCATCCACATACCGACTCATCACTTGAATCGTGTCCGTCAATGGTTCCCCGCGCCCGATTTGCAAATCTTGACCGCTGAGGAAGAGCGGGTACCCGCCTAGTTCGACGACACCCACCTCAAATGACATGCGCGTACGAGTCGATGCCTTTTCAAACAACAAGGCGACTTTCTTACCTGTCAGCGCTGTCGCAAAAGATTGAGGCGACTGTTTGACGTCATGTGCCAACTGAAGCAACGCATCGAGCGTGTCCGGTGTCAATTCTTCCATCGTCAAAAAATGTTGCATCGTCTTCACTGTCATTTAGCTACGCCCTCTTTCATTTGAATGGATTGTAACGATTGAACTTGATTGTCGGCCAGTGACTGACTCATTTGATAATACTGAGCCAACTGTCGCGACGAGATAATATGAACGCCGTTGCGGACGGCGGCTTCACGTGATTCCCGCTCATCGGTCGCATCCGAGAATAACACGGCGACATCTTGGAAGTCAGTGACGTCTGCGAGCGGTGTATCCCCGAAGTGCTCAAACCCTTCCCCAAAAGCAATCTGCGAACGTGTCATCACCCGCGTCGTCAGCGCATCATAGGTGAACCGCTCCGGCACATATGGATGTGAGCTGAACTGGAGCGTCTCGCCTGTCGAACGCATGACCGGGCCTGTCATCGGGTCGACGCCGGGCAACTTGACGTTCGAGAAGATTGGCGTCTTCACCGCATAGTTCGTCAATGGGCGAACGCTTGTCGGAACGTAATCAGCTAACGACAGACCATACGCTGCATAGGTCGCCCATTCGATTAACGGTTCGCCCGTCACTTTGCTGACAATCGGAACGGTCCGAGATGCACGCGGATTGATTTCGAGGACATAGATCGTTTCTTCGTTTAACACAAACTGAATGTTCAAGGCCCCCTTATAATCGAGTGCCTGCCCGATTCGTTTTGCAATCGATTCGACTTTCTCTTGAATCGACTTACTCGTCTCGACTGGCGGTAAGACCATCGTCGAATCTCCCGAGTGAACACCTGCCGCTTCAATTTGTTCGAGGATGACTGGCACATACACCGTTTCCCCATCTGTCACACAATCCACTTCGAGCTCACGTCCTGGAACGTATTGATCGACAAGGATTGGATAGGCAAGATTCGGTAACGCATCTGCCAACTGTTCCTCCGTATGAATGAGCAGCATCCCCTTCCCACCAATCACATATGACGGGCGAAGGATGCATGGATAACCTAGCTGTTGTACCGCTTCATTCAATTCTTGTTGGGAAGACACTTCCTCTCCCGGAATGTGTTCGACCTCAATCGAATCAAGGAACTGATAGAAACGATCCCGGTCTTCCATTTGGTCGATGGTTTGCGCGGAGGCACCGAGCAAATGATATCCAGCCGCCTCTAAATCATGGGCGAGCGCAATCCCTGTCTGGCCACCGAACTGAATCAAGACATCGTGACAACCTTCCGCCTCTAACACGTGCATGACATCCTCGCTTGTCAGTGGTTCCACGTACAGTTTGTCCGCGATCGAGAAGTCGGTCGATACGGTCTCCGGGTTATTGTTGATCATAATCGTTTCGACACCAAGTTTTTGAAGCGCCCATACCGCGTGGACTGAACTGTAGTCGAACTCAATGCCTTGTCCGATTCGAATCGGCCCTGCCCCGATGATGGCAACTTTCCGTTTGCCACTTGGCTCTACTTCAGATGTCCCGTGCCAGGAGCCATAAAAATATGGGGTCTGACTTTCAAATTCAGCGGCGCATGTGTCAATCATCTGATATACCGGCTGAATCGAAGCCGATTCCCGGAGCGTCTTGACGTCCGCGACTTGTACGTGCATGATCTCGGCAATCTGTGCGTCCGTGAATCCGAGGCGCTTCGCCTGTAACAGTCCGCTCGGTTCCGTCAAATCTTGCTTTGTCATTTGGAGGAGGCGTTTCAACATCTGAATGAAGTGTGGCGTGATTCCCGTGATTTGCTGCAACGAATCGTCAGACAATAATTCACGATCGAGCAAAGCGAGACAAGCATGAAGACGACGGTCCGTCGGTGCCTCGATTTCTTTCATTAACACATCGACGGTGGCTTCTTGCATCCACTTTGGATAGAGTGGCGCCTGTTCAATCCCGGCTCCACGCCATGCCTTCTGCAATGCCTCCTCTAATGTTTTCCCCATCGCCATACTCTCGCCAGTCGCTTTCATTTGTGGACCGAGCGTACGGTCTGTCTCGGCGAACAGGTCGAACGGGAAGCATGGCACTTTCGCCGTAATATAATCGAGTGCCGGTTCAAAACTTGCCATCGTGTTTGTTGTGACCGGATTGATACAACGGTCTAACGGTTCCCCTAAGGCGAGACGTGTCGCGATTTTCGCAATCGGATACCCGGTCGCTTTTGACGCAAGCGCTGAGCTGCGCGAGACGCGAGGATTCACTTCAATCACATAGTACTCTGATTTCGTCGGATGAACAGCGAACTGAATGTTACACCCACCAATCACACCTAGCTCGGATACGATCCGAAACGAAGCACTCCGTAACGTTTGATGCATGTGATCCGATAACGTTTGTGCTGGTGCGAATACGACGGAGTCCCCCGTATGCACACCGACCGGGTCAATGTTTTCCATGTTGCAGACGATGATGCACGTTCCGAACGCATCACGCATCACCTCATATTCAAACTCTTTATAGCCGGCGATGCTCTTTTCGACTAAACATTGCGAGATCGGACTCGCTTCAAGACCTCGACGTGCCATCTTGTAGGCTTCTTCTTCTGTCGTCGCGATGCCACCACCTGTTCCGCCGAGCGTAAAGGCTGGTCGAACGATGAGCGGAACACCCGTCGACTCGATGAAAGTCGTCAATTCTTCTATCGATTCAATCGTTGTTGACGTCGGAATGGGTTCATGTAGCAGTTCCATCTTTTGTTTGAATCGTTCACGGTCTTCTCCGTCTCGAATCGTTTCAAGTGATGTCCCGAGTAGTTCGACTCCATATGTCGTCAATACTCCAGCTTCCTCGAGATCGAGTGCCAAATTCAACGCCGTCTGTCCCCCGACCGTCGCGAGTAAGTGAGTCGGACGTTCTTTTTCGATGATGGCGGTCGCTTTTTGTACGGTCATCGCTTCGATATACGTCGCATCCGCCATCCCTGGGTCTGTCATAATCGTGGCAGGATTGGAGTTCAATAAGACAACTTCACATCCGGCTTCTCGTAGCGCTTGGCACGCTTGTGTTCCGGAATAATCAAACTCTGCGGCCTGCCCGATCACGATCGGTCCTGAACCAATGACGAGTACTTTTTTATGCATACACGTTCACTCCTTGCTGAATCATTTCGTCAAAGCGGTCGAAGACAGATTGTGCGTCAGTTGGTCCTGGACTCGCTTCAGGATGAAACTGTGTCGTGAAGATTGTTCCATTCGGATGCACAAGTCCTTCGACCGAGTGGTCATTCACATTCTCATAGAGCAACTCAAGCGGGCTTTGTTCGATACTCGTCCGTTCGACAACATATCCATGGTTTTGTGACGTCATCCACACTTCGTTCGTCTTGACGTTTCGAACCGGGTGATTCGAGCCCCGGTGTCCATATGTTTGCTTTTCAATGTTGCACCCGAATGCGAGCGCGAGCAGTTGATGCCCCATGCAAATTCCGAGCGTCGGATGAGATAGCGCTAATTCCCGAATGACCTCAATCCGTCCGAGATGGTCTCGCGGGTCCCCTGGCCCGTTCGATACTAAGATCGCATCCGGTCGCAACGCATCCACGACATCTTTGGGAGAATCATATGGGACACTCGTCACGCGATATCCACGTTTCACGATTTCCCTGACCATCGACGCCTTCACCCCAAAATCTAAACAGACAACATGTCCTTTCTCCCCGTTTCCTTCATGAACGATCGACGTCGTCGTGACACGCTCTGTCAGCTGCTGGAGTGGTTGCGGATTGTTGGATTCCATTTCATGAGACATCACCCCAAATTGATCTCCTTCTTCACGCAACACGTGGACGAGGGCACGCACATCGACTTGTGATAGTACCGGGATCCCTTCCTTTTCTAACCAATCCTTCAATTCGGGACGCCCTCCATGATCCGCCAATGTTTGAACGAGGACGCCGGCCACTTGAATGTGAGCACTTTCGTTCCCGTCTGATTCCAGTCCATATTGTCCGATCAGCGGATAGGTGAAAGCGATGATTTGTCCTGCGTATGACGGGTCGGTCAACACTTCTTGATAGCCTGTCATCCCGGTGAAGAACACGACTTCGCCACTCGCATGTCGTGCACTCGTCTCCCAAGTTCCTGTTAACTGCATTCCGTTCAATAAGCTGATGTTTCCGTTCATACGACGCCCTCCTTCTGTAAGATTTGTTCAAGTTTCATCAATGCTTCGTCGATTTCAGATTTCGTGACTCGTAATGAGGGCAGGAAGCGAATGACATGGGGACCCGCCATCACGACTAGTAACCCCGTCTCTGCCAATTGTGTGATCCATTCGGCTACCGGTTCTGATGAAACAAGTCCAACCATCAGTCCGAGCCCTCTCACTTCTATGAAACGTTCCCCGTCCACGAATTGGGTGAGTCCTTTCTTCAAGTATTCTCCCATGTCTTTGACATGTTGAAGGGACGTTGGTGTGAAGAGAATATCGAGCGTCGCTTCCGCCGCCGCCATCGCTAGCGGGTTTCCGCCGAACGTCGATCCGTGACTCCCGGGTCCAAAGATTTCCGTCGCTTCCGTCGTCGTCAACATCGCGCCAACCGGGATACCACTCCCCAGTCCTTTCGCTAACGTGACAATGTGTGGTTGAAGTGGTGTTTGCTCGAATGCAAAACGTGTGCCAGTACGGGCGATGCCGGTCTGCACTTCGTCGACGACGATTTTCACATCATACTCGTCTACCTTTTCTTGCAGCGCCTGTAACCACGACTGATTCGCGACGACGACACCCCCTTCACCTTGCACGATCTCTAGCCATACAGCGGAAGTTTCTTCATCGATTAAGTTCAGCGCCTCCATGTCGTTGAATGGTGCGTGTATGAAATCATTCACCATCGGACCGAATCCTTGCTTCACTTTATCCTGGCCGGTCGCCCCGAGCATCGCGAACGTACGACCATGGAACGATTGGGTGAATGTGACGATTTTCGTCTTCTTCGTCCACTTGCGCACCAACTTGAAGGCCGCCTCATTCGCTTCCGTACCACTGTTACAAAAGAAGGCATGTGTGAGATGTGTTCCTTTTGTCAGTTTCTCAGCTACACGCTGTTGACCGGATATCATATATAAGTTTGATGTATGCCACACTCGATTTAGTTGTTCTTCAATCTTTTGTTGCACGTATGGATGGCGATGTCCCGTCCCACACACAGCAATCCCCATCACAAAGTCTAAGTATGTGTTTCCAGACACGTCCGTCACGTACGACCCGCTCGCTTGCGCAATCTCAATCGTTCGTGGTCCGTATGTCGGTAAAAGCGAATTCATAGTTCCCCTCCCATAATCTTGTCCCTGCCAGTGTTGCGTCACGACCATCCCGGATACGGGCTTGTTTGACACCACCTGCCACCGCTGCTAATAACGCCTCTACTTTCGGCACCATCCCGCCATAGATTTCTCCGTTCGCGATCGCCTCATGAACATCCCGTTCGTTTAACGTCGTTTGGAATTCGCCATGAATGCGAATCCCGTTCACATCTGTCAGCAGTTCAAATTCATCCGCTTGTAACGAAACGGCAAGTGCCATCGCACAATCATCACCGTTACAGTTCAGCGGTCCGTTCGCGCTCGCAATTACAGACGTCACGACCGGTACATGACCGGAATCCATCAATCGTTCGAATACGTCATTCCGAATCGCTGTCACCTCGCCGACTTTCCCGAGTCCGGTGATCGGATGACCCCAAATCGCACTTCCGTCGACACCTGATAAGCCAAACGCATCGATGTCATGTTGTGTCAGCGTCGACACGACATCCGTCTGCATTTCCCCGGCCAACACTCGCCAAGCCCCAATCAACACCTCGTCCGTCGTCACGCGACGACCGTCTTGAAAGGTCGGCTCGATGTGTTGAGACGTGCAGTACGCCGATAGTTTTGGTCCCCCTCCGTGAACGATGAGCAGTTCATGACCGGCTTCCATCCAGTTACGCCACTCCTCAAAATACTCGGGCGCCATCGAATCCCAGACGCTACCTCCAAGTTTGATGATTTTTCGCTTCTTCATGTCCGGTAACTCGCATTGATTTTGACGTAGTCATACGTCAAGTCACATCCGTATGCCTGACCTGACCCTTCCCCGTCATGCAAGTCGACCGTGATCGTGACGACGTCCCGACTCATTTCTTCTGTGGCATATGTCTCATCAAACCAGACGGGGGTACTGTTTTGGAGGACGAGCTGACTACCGATCTGAATATCGATCGCCGTTACATTCACCGGGAACGGAACGGCACCGATTGCGGCAATGATTCTTCCCCAATTGGCATCTTGGCCGTACACCGCCGTCTTCACGAGGGAAGATCCGACGATTTGTTTGGCAATCGTTCTAGCCTCTTGATCGGATGTAGCTCCATTGACATGAACTTCAATCAGCTTCGTCGCCCCTTCTCCATCTTTCGCAATTGCTTTGGCAAGCTCTAAACAAACCTCTGTCAATGCCTGTTGGAACGCATCATGTGCTGAAGTCCCCTCTTTGATTTCTTCCATTTCTAGTGCCCCACTCGCCATGACGAGCACCATATCGTTCGTCGAGCTGTCTCCGTCCACCGTGATGTTGTTAAATGAAGCGTCGACGCTTTGCTTTAGCGTCTGTTGCAAAAGCTTTGGTGCGATGACGGCATCCGTCGTGACGAATCCGAGCATCGTTGCCATATTCGGATGAATCATCCCCGACCCTTTGGCGACTCCCGCGATGGTCACGGTCGTTTCTCCTTCGCCGTACTGGACGACCGTCTGTTTCGTTCCGGTATCCGTCGTCAAAATCGCTTCAGCGAATGATTGCCCATCTTCCCATGCGGTTGTCGGATGCAGATGACCGATTCCGTTTACGAGCGGGATCATCGGGAGCGGTTGACCGATGATGCCTGTTGAGGCGATCGCCACCTCCTCCGGCTTCACACCTAACTGTGTCGCTGTCACGTCGCGCATCGCATAGGCATCCTTCAATCCTTGTTCGCCTGTACACGCGTTCGCGTTACCACTATTGATCAATACGGCCCGAAGGTAGCCATTTGATTCGGTCAGAGATGCTTTTGTCACTTGAATCGGTGCCGCTTGAAAGTGGTTGGTCGTATAGACCGCTGCCGTACTCGCCGGTCGTTCACAGACGAGTAACGCCAAATCTTTACGTTTTCGTTTTAATCCCGCATGGATCCCACACGCTTGAAATCCTTTCGGTGATACGATGCCCGGCTTTTGGGTCGCCATGATGTCGATCATGCTTCATCCTCCTAAATGTATTGTGGTTGACTCAACAGTCCGAGTGTTTCTTCGAACCCGAATCGAACGTTCGCATTTTGTAACGCTTGTCCGGCTGCTCCTTTTTGCATATTGTCGATGACCGAGACGATGGTCAGGCGATTCGTCCGTTCTTCTTTGTACACCCAGAGATTGCAGTAATTCGAACCGACAACTGACTTGATCTCAGGTTCACCTTGCTGCACGCGGATGAATGGTTCGTCTCCATATACGTTCTGAAGACGATGTACCCACTCATCTTCTGAAACGTCATCGTTCGGTTGAACCGTGATCGTCGCCATGATTCCTCGGTTGATGGGGAGTAAGTGTGTCGACATCGAGACGGTTGCTTTCGTTCCACTCCATGTGTTCAACGTTTGCTCGATTTCCGGGATGTGTTGATGCGTATGAATTTTATAGAGTTGCACGTTCTCATTCGATTTAGCGTGATGCGTCTTCTCACTCAATCCCTTTCCGGCACCCGTAATTCCTGAACAGGCAGAGACGATGATATTCGTCGGGTCGATCCAGTCATGTTGAACGAACGGTACTAAGGCGAGCGAGACCGCTGTCGCGTAACAACCGGGATTTGAAATCCATTTCGCGGTTGAGAGCTTGTCTCGACTCCACTCGGTCAAGCCGTAGACGGCCTCTGTTTGAATGAAGGCCGCTACAGGCGGTTTCCCGTACCACGTTTCGTATAAGTTGGATGGTAATCGCAAGTCCCCACTCAAATCGATGACCACCCCGTCAAAACATTCCAACTGTCGTATATAATCAGCGGACACGCCGCTCGGTGTCGCAAGAAACAATACATCGATTCCAGCCAGGGCATCCGCTTGAAACGGCTCAAGTTGTTGTGCACCTGTCTGCAACCACGGATACAGTTCCGATAAGGTCATTCCGGCGCGCGAATCGCTGATTGCTTTTTCTAAATGGATAGTCGGATGTTGTTCGATCAGCTTCAACAACTCCAACCCGGCATAACCTGTTACGCCGACGATGCCACACGTAATCATCTTCCTACCTCCTCTAAAGAATAAAATGATTGAACCATATGTATATTTATTCTGTCAATTGTATTTTTATTCATAGGAGGCAGATTATCTTCACCATCGCTTTTGTTTCAAGGGTTTGATGCGCATAAAAAAAGCCCGATGCGTAAGCATCAGGCGTGTGATTAGATTTGATTTTTATGACGAGCCTCTTGAAGCGCGTCGACTAAGTCTTTCACGTCTTCGACGAGGTTTTGAATCGTATCTTGGTTTTCTTCGTAAAGCGACTTCCATTCCATGACACGGTCTTTCAAGTTCCCTTTCGATGACGCTTGAAGACCAACCGCGTGTGCTTCTGTCGATGCGTTCGATGACTTCAACTTCGACTTCATGCCTTTCAGTTGTCTCACTTGTTGATCGCGTGTTTCGCTATGGAGAAGTGATGCCGCTGCGCCGATTACTGCACCCGCAGCCATCCCCAACCAGAAATAATTCTTGTTCATAAAAATCCTCCCCTAACATGACGTTATCTTTTATTATAGATTATCTGACTCAGTGACGACATAGTGTTTTATGACAGGACCTGCCCCTCGTTGTTCGACTGCCCGTTTCAGGCGGTCTTCAAGTACCGCATAGTCCGCTGTGTCTCGGAAGTGTTTCCCACCAGACGTGAATTGAATAAACAAGACCGCATGATTGTCGTCTGGGTCGACACCTAGTCGGTAAGCCGAAAATCCATCATGCCCGACACCAAGCGGCGCCTTTTCCGTCAACAACTGGTGAAACAGAAGGGAACGGGCATTTTCATCCGTCGGCACGTTCGCATATAAGACGTTTCCTTTTTTTACGAATTCACCGGATGCCTCTTCGATTTCAAACACCTTGCCACTTTTAAACGGAGATTTTTCTCCTTCTGCGAGTAGAATCGTTTCGTGACCATTCGCAGCGATCACACCCGGCTCTTTCCGGAGGCGCTCCGCCACACTACCTGACGCAAACGTCATATATAGTTTAGACAAGTTCCTCACACCCTTTCGCAAGTGTGATGTCTTTCTCCGTAATGCCCCCTTCATCATGGGTCGATACGGTCAATGTCACATTTCGATATTCAATCAAGATGTTCGGGTGATGATCAAGCGATTCAGCCAAATCTGCCACCAGATGGACGAACTGGATGGCTTCAGGGAACGTCTCGAGCCGATACGTCTTTTGAATTTCCCCGTTCACTTCTTCCCAACCGTTTAACCGTGATAGTTCATCTGTCAATTCACTTTGTGATAAAACCATCGTCACAATCCCCTTTCCCTATACAGTCTACTGTCTTAATCTACCCAAACCGCAGAAAAATAATCTTCCGCGCATGATGTATAATGATTTAGAATGAGGTGGATAGCCATCATTTTGATTACGAGAGAGGAGCATCTCCTATGCGCGCATTGATTGTTATTGATTATACATTTGATTTTATCGCAGACACCGGTCGTTTGACTTGTGGGAAACCTGGGCAAGAGATTGAAGAGCGGATTGTCGAATTGATCGAAACGTTTTCGACTGAGGATTATGTCGTCATCGCGAACGATGTCCATGATGCAGGAGACACGTTCCATCCTGAGACGACATTATTCCCGCCTCACAACATTCGTGGGACGGAAGGTCGTGAATTGTATGGCACCGTGAAAGAAGCATCTAAAACGGCGGACCATTGGATCGACAAAACACGATATAGTGCGTTTGCCGGGACTGACCTTGACCTTCGTCTTCGGGAACGTGGGATTACAGAAGTTCATCTCGTCGGTGTCTGTACGGACATTTGTGTGCTCCATACAGCCGTAGATGCCTACAACCTCGGTTATCAAATCGTCGTCCACGCCGATGCCGTCCAAAGCTTCAATCCGGTCGGTCACGAATGGGCGCTCGAACATTTCGTCACGACTCTCGGTGCGACCGTCGTCGGAAAGTGACGTAAAACAGAAAGGAAAACATATGTTACATCGCAATTTAGCACTTCACACAGACCTTTACCTCCCACGTTGGATGTATATCTACTGGAAACAAGGTCGTCATAATGAAAAGGTCGTCTTTGACCTTTACTACCGTTCGAATCCCTTCAGCGGTGGCTATGTCGTCTTCGCCGGACTTGAAAACATCGTCCACTATCTGGAGAACGTTTCGTTCACAGAAGAAGACATCACGTATTTAAAAGCGCAACTCGGTTTCGAAGATGAATTTGAAGATGTGTTACGAAACTTTAAGTTCACTGGTTCACTATATAGTGTCCGTGAAGGAGAAGTCATCTTCCCGCACGAACAAGTCGTCCGGATTGAATCGACCATCTTTGAAGCAAAACTGTTCCAGACAGCGCTACTCAACATCGCGAACCACGAATCACTCATCGCCACGAAGTATGCCCGCATTCGTCAGGCTGCTCCAAACGAGACACTCCTTGAAGGGGGAGCTCGTCGCGCACAAGGTGTCGATGCTGCCTATTACGGGACACGCGCTGCTTATATCGCTGGTTTCGATGTGACGAGCCTCGTTTCTGCAGGACGCGATTTCGACGTACCGACAGGAGGAACGATGGAACATGCGGACATTCAGTTCCATGATGATGAATTGAGCGCATTCCGTTCGTTCGCCGAGATGTACCCAGATAACACGAGTCTTCTAATCGATACGTACGACACACTGAAATCTGGTCTTCCAAACGCGATTACGGTTGCGAAAGAACTCGAAGCAAAAGGACACCGCCTCAAGTCTGTCCGACTCGACTCTGGTGACCTCGCCTATCTGTCAAAACGCGCTCGCAAAGCGTTGAATGAGGCAGGTCTTGACTACGTCAAAATCGTTGTCTCTGGTGATTTGGACGAGTACGTCATTCAAGACTTACGCATGCAAGGGGCAGAAGCCGATACGTTCCTCGTCGGGACACGTGGAATCACGGCTTACGAGCAACCGGCACTCGGAATGGTGTATAAACTCGTCGCTCGTGAGGATGAATCCGGGGAATTAAAACCGGTCATCAAAGTCTCTTCTTCTAAAGTGAAAACGACAACTCCTCATAAAAAAGAGTTGTACCGCATCATCGACAAAGAAACGAAAAAGTTCAAAGGCGACTATATCGCCCTTGCCGACGAACCGGTCGAATCGTATACCGAAATCGACTTGATCGACGTTCGCGATCCTGCCTTCAAAATCAAGACGCGCAACTTCAACGTCAAACGCTTGTTACAACCAATTTTCCTTGACGGAAAACGGGTTTACGACCTTCCAAGCACAACCGAGATCCGAGCATACCATCACGAACAGATGAACGGACTCTGGGAAGAGTATAAACGCCTTCGCTTACCGGAAGTGTACTCCGTGACATTCAGTAAACCGCTCTGGGATTTAAAACTCGATATGATTCGCAAAACGCGAGTACCAAAATAAAAAACGGTTGTGGGTGTATTTCCCACAACCGTTTGCTTATACCATCGTCATCTCGCCTGCTTGGCTTTGATCTTCTTTTCTCCGAAAGTAAAGCGCCATCGACAAAGAGAGCAATATCAAGACAAAATAGACGGTTCGTTGCCAAAACGTCGCTTCGGTGTCCCCTTGGAACAGTGCAATGATATAATCGCTCCCACTGACTAAAAATAGTCCGGCAAGCAAAAGAAAGATTCGATAGCCGGCCCGACTCCGCTCCCGTTTCACTTTGAAGAAAAGGACGCCATAGTAGACAATCGCGAGAATCGTCACATACCCGATTACGCCAACAACCCAACTCATCTTGATGCCTCCCTCACTCTCTATTTTTTCTATTTCTTCCCCGTTATCTTAACACATTCTATTCGTCAGACTATGTTAAGATGGTCTAAAGAAAACGCGGAAAGGAACGATCCTATGAAAACGTTTCGCCTCGTCCAAGTCCGTCTCGTTCAAGACGAGTACGGCAATGAACTGAACTTACCAATCGATTTACTCGATGGGTTGATCATTTCGAAAGAGCACGATTCAGAATGGTTGCTCGAGATGCTCGTCCCGACCGAATCGGCCGTCACGCTTCACCATTACTTAAACAAACGAATCCTCATTCTCGCTGAAGCTGTCATCACGTCCCCGACGAACGCGCCTGCCGCACTCGCCTTGACGTTCACGAGTGAACGAGCCTTGAGCGATCATCATACGTTCGTCGCCGAAGGACTCATGTTGAATCCAAAACAAGATGCGACAAAACAAGTGCTCGACTCGCTTATTCAAGAAGGAGTCGCCACGTCGAATTTGAAGCCAGCCTTCTTCGAGAAGAAAGTGGAGATCCAGCAATCGTTCAGCCGCTCCGCCTTCAATCAATTAGTCAAAACCGGGTCATTCGAGTAATCGAATGACCTTGTTTTTTCTTTCCCCAAAACCATTCCCCTTTCAAACAAAAAAGACGGAGAAAGGTACTCCGCCTCACACATAGATCAAGAACAAGATGACCATCATCGTCATCCCGATTACTTTCAACAGGGTGCTGCCGAGAAATGCGAGGACTGTTCCGACACCGATGCTCCACGCTTCACGCGTTGACTTTCCGAGTGTCAACTCCGCTAGAAATGCGAAGACGAATGGGAAAATGAGGACACCGACGAGCGGGAAGATAAATGGCCCGGCAATCAAACCAATCGTCGCACCCCATTTCGCCCGTTCTGAACCACCTCGTTTATCCACTGTGGCTCTGGTGACAACATAGTCCACCACAAACAAGAAGATAAGGAAGACCGATTGCCATACCCAGAACGTCCACGTCAACGGCTCAAATGAAAAACCGAATCCGTAAATCATGTACCCGATGAACAAGAACAGGACGCTTGGGATCACCGGATAAATCAGTCCGGCAAAAGCGACTACAAATGATGCAATGATGAATACCCATAGCAAGGTCGTCATGACATTCTCCTCATTTCATGATGGCCGGATCGGTGATATGGTCAGCAACATTAATCGCCTTCACCTCAAAACGGCCATGTTGATGGATAATATAGTTCGAACAGGCGTTTCGCATCGCATGACGGAACGTATACGTATCATCAATCGCCGAGAGCGCCGCTTTAATCGCATGTGAATGACAAACGACAATGATGCGCTTTCCTGGATGCATAGTGACTAAATGTTCCATTCCTTCTAAAACACGAGCGCGCATCTCATCTTCTGACTCAAGACCGGGCACGCGATGCTCGTCATCTGCCTGCACCGCCTCATAAATACCTTTCACAGGTTGTCCGGACGCTGCTCCAAACTCGCGTTCAATAAATCGCTCGTCCAATTGAATCGCATCATGCTCGATTCCACACGCTGTCGCAATTGCCTGTGCTGTATGGACCGCACGCGTTAATGGACTAGAGATGATGAGATCCCACTGTTCTTGACCCAAAAAAGCTGCACTCTCTTCCGCCTGTTGACGTCCGAGTGCATTCAACGGATTGTCTTCACGCCCTTGAATAATTTCTAAACGATTCCAATCGGTTTGACCGTGTCTGACTAAACATAACTCTGTCACTACTTCCACTCCTTACTCTTTCAATCATCCCCCATCGTACCATCTTCCCTAAAAATCGCAACTTCAGACAAAGCATTCGTCAATAAAACGGTTGATGCGCGCCATCAGTTGCTCTTCTTTGATCGGGTTGTCTGATTGAAGGAAACTCGCAAGCGAATGTGTCCCATTCGGAAATGAGATGAGCTGAACGTTCGCGCCAACATCACTCGCATGTTCAACGAAGTGAAGCGCTTGGCCGAACGGCACAATCGGGTCTTTCTTTCCGTGTAACAATAGAATCGGAGGGGCATCGGCATATAGATGGGAGACTGGTGAGCATTTCACCATCAGTTCACGCCACTCCTCACGGCTTCCTTCATAAAATTTCAGATGAGCCAGCCATGTTTGAATAAATTTGAACAGTAAAAAGTTCGTCGGTGGATACAAGGCGATGACCCCTTTGATGATTGGAAGGTCATCCCCGAGTTCGCCTACAAATTGTTTATGGCGATCGAGCGCAGTCGCGAGCATCAAAGCCGCTCCAGCAGAATCGCCCCATACGAGTAACTGACTTGTATCAAGCGTCAGCAATGATTCATGCTGCTTTAAATAGCTAAGTGCATCCGAGACATCGATAATATTATCAGGGAAATATACCCCGTCCTCAAACAAGCGATAATCGATACTGACAACGGCGATCCCTTTCCCCAAAAAGTGATCGAGTAACGGATGGAACAGTGTGACCATACCGCGGCTCCCTCTGACAAATGCTCCCCCATGTGCATAGACCGCGACTGGGAACGGCCCCTCTCCTGGTGGGAGATATAAATCAAATTGGAGCGGACAATCATTGACAATCTTATACGTGTACGTGTGGCGCCGGCGTGTTGTCGGTCGAATCGGCAATTCAGGCTCTTGCCATCTGACAAGTGACCCGTACTGATTCCACACGCTAGCCCCGGCTGCCGTTGCCGCGGCTAACGCCGCACCCCCGACAAACCAGGCAGTCTCCTTTCTCATACAATCCACTCCTCGTTCCTTTTTTTAATCATATTCCCGCTTTTTTCAAAAATCTATCCATCAGAAGTCGGACTTGACGTGCTCCGAAGGTCACACTATAATATTACTCGCAGTCACAAAACGTAACAGTTACGATTTAATATTCAGATAACTTGGAAGGTGGACGATGGAAGATGAAGAAGACTTGGCTAGGTGCTGTCGCGGCCGGCACGCTTTTACTTGGGGCTTGCGGCAACACCGAGGGAGATAACGCAACAGAATCGACAGATGATCAACTGACCGTCTACGCTTCAACTTTTGCCTTGAAGTCAATGGCGGAGGAAATCGGTGGTGACCGTGTCAACGTGGAAATGGTCATTCCACCCGGAGCAGACCCGCACACATACGAGCCCACTTCGAAGCAAATGACTCAAATTGCAGAAGCAGATCTCTTTTTGACAATCGGTCATGACCTCGAACCTTACGTGGAATCGATGGAGAAGAGCTTAGAAGGACAGAACGTCGCTTTCGTCAAAACAGCTGAGGACGTGACGTTACTCGATGCCGCTGATACGGTCCATGTCCATGAAGAGGATGGTCATTCCGAGGATGAACATGGTCACGAAGAAGAAGGACATTCTGAAGACGAGCATGCTCAGGAAGAAGATGGTCATGACCACGGACAATACGATCCACACGTCTGGCTCGACCCGATGAATGCTGTATCGATGGCAGAAGCGGTAGAAGCAGCTTTCAGTGAAGAAGCACCGGACTATAAAGACGAGTTCGCTGAGCGGTTGAGTGCATTTAAAGATGAGGCGAACGCCCTCGACGCGGAATTAAAATCAGCAGTTGAAAATGGTTCGAAGTCAGAGTTGCTCGTCACACACGCAGCATATGGCTATTTGGCTGAACGATATGGTTTCGAACAATTGCCGATTGCCGGACTCACACCTTCTGAAGAGCCGTCACAACAAGCCCTGAAACGAATCATTGAAGAGGCTCGTCTCCACGACTTGAACTATATCGCTTTTGAAGATACAGTCACACCGAAAGTGGCCGAGGTCGTGAAACAAGAAATCGGCGCAGAAAGCGTGACAATCTACAACTTAGAATCTGTCACAAAAGAACAGATGGACAAGAGCTATTTCGACTTGATGCGCGAAAATGTCAAGGCACTCGAGACAGCTTTGAAATAATTAAAATCCCGAAACGAACTAATTCGTTTCGGGATTTTTTTATACCTCAAGCCGACGGTCCAGCGTCTTCATCGTCACGATAAGAAGGAGCAGTAGTGATACGATCACACCCATCATCCATACATCTCCATTCATGAAGGATGACCATCCCCACTTGCCCGCGCTCAGTCCGAACCACACTTGACTGAAACCGACTCCAGTCAGTCCGAATAGACCAAAACGAAACCATGTCATCTGCGGAACGAGCCGTTTGCCGACGAAGTAACTATTCAATAATAAAAGCCCAACGTAAGTAATTAACAGGACATTCCACGCTGTCTCAAAGAAGGGTACGACCGCACCTCCCGTCACCCCGTATCCCCATGTCGCCAAGAATACGGTGAATGAGATGAGCGTGATGCGATAGAGTGATACATTCTTCGTTTGATACGCAAGAAACGGATTAATCAGAATGCCGATCCAGATGAGTGTGCCGAGCACGTCCATGAATGAATCCCCTTTATACCATTTTTTTACAGTATATCATATGGATTCAACTTATTCATAATAAATTAAGACAAGCTCTTCTTGAGACGCGGCCGTCTCACAAAACTGTTGCAATCTTGTCCAGTCTTCCCAAATCGTCTCGAACTCATCTCTCGGTACGAGCGCCATATCTTTCACATCGTCCCGTCCGAACGCGTGTAGTGTGTCTTTGACGATATGAAGCAACTGCGGGGTCAAAATCCCGACCACGACCGCCTGCGCTTCATTCACGATCAACTCCTCGCCGACGAGTGCCATTTCCATATTGTACGTATCAGCCCCATCGATATACACTTCGATTTGACTGAGTACGCGTTGAAACGATTCGACATTCGGGAGCGTTAACGTGTCGTCCCGGTCACGGTATTGCTCATGCATATGAATCAACCAGTCTAAAATCATCTCCGGATCTTGTTCGAACGATACCCATACTTCTGGGGAAACACGTACATAGTGCGTCGTCTCCATACATGAACGCCCCCTTTTTTATGACATTACCCGTCTTATAAACATTAAAAAACCGCCTACGAAAATTCGTAGACGGTTCGATTCATTAAGAACGACCTGTTCCTGTTTGCTGTTCTTCTGTTTCGCTCTCCCAAGCCTCGATATATTCACGGCCAGGAAGATTTTCGACCGAATCGACATAGAATACTGGGTCTTCTCCTTCGCGGCGCTGTGCCAAGTAGTCATCAAGGACGGCTCGAGCCACTTTCGCCAAACGGAAGATTGCATACAAGTTGACGAGCGCCATGAGCCCCATGAACACGTCAGCAATCGACCAGACGAGGCCTGCAGAGCGGACCGCTCCAAACAAGACCATCCCGACGACACCGATGCGATAGAGTGTAACGTAGATTTTTTTATCCGAGATGAACTGAATGTTCGTCTCGCCGTAGTAGTAGTTTCCAAGAATCGAACTGAAAGCGAACAAGAAGATCGCAATCGTCAAGAACGATGTTGCTACTGAACCGACTTCCGCTGTCAACGCAGCTTGTGTCAATTCGACACCAGCGAACGATTCTGAACCCGCTACACCTGAGATCAAGATGATCATCGCTGTCGACGTACAAACGAGTAATGTATCGACAAATACACTGAACGATTGGATCAACCCTTGTTTGACAGGGTGTGACACTTCCGCTGTCGCAGCGGCGTTCGGCGCAGAACCCATCCCTGCTTCGTTCGAGAAGAGACCGCGACGGATCCCTTGGAGCACCATCGCACCAATCGCACCGCCGAAGAGTTGCTCAATTCCAAGAACTCCTTCTGAGAAGATGAGGCTGAAGACGTCTGGTAAGAGGGATACGTTTGTCACCATAATCCAAATCGCGAGTAAAATGTAGCCACCCGCCATGACTGGAACGATAATACTCGACAAGAGCGCGATGGATTGAATACCACCGAATACGACAACTGCCGTAATGATTGCGAGGACAATCCCCACGACTGTCGTGCTGATACCGAACTGGTTACTCACAGAAAGTGAAATCGTGTTCGACTGAACAGAGTTGAACGCGAATCCGAATGAGAACGTGATTAAAATCGCGAACAAGATACCAAGCCAACGCTGACCGAGCGCACGCTCCATATAGTAAGCCGGACCTCCGCGCCATGTGCGTCCGTCACGGATTTTATACACTTGTGCCAATGTACTCTCGACAAATGCAGACGCCGCTCCGATCAAGGCGATGAGCCACATCCAAAAGACTGCCCCTGGGCCACCTAGCGCAATCGCTGTCGCCACACCGGCAATGTTTCCTGTTCCGACACGTGCCGCCGTTCCGATTGCGAACGCTTGGAACGAAGACACTTGGCCTTTTTCACGCGCTGTGCCTTCTTTAAATAAAAGGCGGAACATTTCAGGAATCATGCGGAACTGAACAAAGCCCATGCGGACTGTGAAATAAATACCTAATGCGACAAGAACAACGATGAGCACTTGCGACCATAACAAGTCGTTCGCCTGCGAAACAAGGTTCTCTACAAATTTCTCCATACTAATCCTCCATCACTCTAAAAATCTCAACAGAAAAAGTCATGTCAACTTTTTTAACATGACTAGAATTATAGGTAAATTATACGAAAATTGCAATATTAATTCGTTTTTTTGAATAGGCGGGGCATTCATTCGATTCAACCTTACAAACAAAAAATGGATCGGAATTGCTCAGCGCAACCCGATCCATCGCCTAGTCTATTTAGATAAAGAGGTTTAAGTTACCGCCCTCTGCTGCGCCGAGATACGCCGCAACACCACCAAGGTCGACACCTTCAATCAACTCTTCTTCTTTGATACCCATGACATCCATCGACATCGTGCAGGCTACCATCTTCACGCCTGCCTCTTGAGCTGACTTGATCATTTCTTCAACAGAAGGAACGTTCTTGTCACTCATGACTTTCTTCATCATTTTCTGGCCGACACCACCGAAGTTCATGTTCGAGAGTGGAAGTTCGCCAGCATGCCCTGGCATCATCATGCCAAACATTTTCTCAAGACCTTGTTTCTTCACTTCAGGTGCGTCCGGCTTGCGGATGACATTGAGTCCCCAGAATGTGAAGAACATCGTTACTTCTTTCCCCATCGCCGCAGCGCCTTGCGCAATGATGAGAGATGCGAGCGCACGGTCGAGATCACCACTGAAGACGACCATTGACGCGCCGTCTCCTGCTGGAGCGCCTGCTTGTGGTGCAGCTGGTCCTTGTCCTTTTTGAAGGATGGCTTCGACTCGTCCATTGACGAATTGTTTCGAGACAAGTTTGTTACCTGTCTTCTTCGCCCATGCTTCGATATCGGCAAAGAACCCTGGGTCACTTGCGAGTACACGAAGTGTTTCGCCTTCTCCGAGTTCTGCGACTTTTTTATTCACTTCTAAAATAGGTCCCGGGCATTGTAGACCACATGTGTCTAACACGACCGCTTCACCGATTGGTGCGTTCGTCATTTGTGTTGGCTCCTCCTCTACAACGGTAGCCGCTGTTTCATTTGATGTGTTCGCTTCTTCAAGCGCCTCGAAATCACGATTGATTTGTGACCATGTTTTGTAGCCACCGCTCAAGTTTTTCACCTTGAAGCCGTTTTGACGCAAGATGCGTGATGCGAGATATCCACGAAGACCGACTTGGCACGTCACATAAATCGTTTCGCTTCGGTCATAGTTGTCTAAGTTTTCACGTAATGAGTTAAGTGGGACATTGATGGATCCTGGAATCTTCCCAAGTTCATGTTCTGATTCGTCACGGACGTCAAGTAGCGTCGCCCCATTTTTCACAAGCTCATCGATTTCATCCCAATGCACGACTTCATTATCACCGAGTACGACGTTAGAGGCGACGTATCCAATCATGTTGACCGGATCTTTCGCCGAGCTGAACGGTGGTGCGTAACTGAGTTCGAGGTCAGGAAGATCAAGGACCGTCAAACCGCCTTTCATCGCTGTCGCAATGACGTCGATTCGCTTGTCGACACCGTTGATACCGACACCTTGTGCACCGTAAATCTCACCAGTTGTCGGGTGGAATAAGAGTTTGAGCGATACTGGCGTCGATCCTGGATAGTATCCGGCGTGCGAACCTGGATGCACGTGAACGGCTTCATACGTCTTACCGGCTGCTTTTAAGCGTTTCTCGTTCCAACCAGTCGATGCGACCGTCATATCAAACACTTTCGCGATTCCTGTTCCCATCGTTCCGTTATATTTCACGTCACGGCCGTTAATGATATCGGCAACGAGACGACCTTGACGGTTCGCCGGCCATGCGAGTGGGACGACGGTTGGTTCTTGGAAGACGTAATCGAGCACTTCGACCGCATCTCCAATCGCGTAAATCGACGGGTCAGATGTCATCATTTTTTCATTTACACGAATCGCACCGCGCGTACCTGTTTCAAGGCCTGCTTCACGGGCAATCGTTGACTCCGGCGTAACCCCGATCGACATGATGACCATATCTGTATCGATGACACGACCGCTCGTCAAATGAACTTTCTTCCCTTTTTCAGAGAATGAAGAAACACCATCAGACAATTGAAGCTCAACACCATGAAGACGTAAATGTTCATGGATCGGTGCGACCATCTCACGGTCGAGCGGTGTCATGACTTGGTCTGCCATCTCGACGAGGGTGACGTCAACGCCACGCTCACGTAGGTTTTCTGCCATCTCAATCCCGATGAAGCCCCCACCGATTACAGTCGCGTGTTTTGGTGCTTTGTCATCGACATAGCCACGGATTTTATCTGTATCTGGAATATTGCGAAGTGTGAAGATGTCTTCTGCTTCGTCGATTCCAGGGATGTTTGGACGAATCGGTTTCGCTCCCGGTGAAAGGATGAGGACATCATACGACTCATCGTACGTCTCACCTGTTTGGACGTGCTTAACCGTCACCGTTTTCTCATCACGGTTAATATTAACGACTTCCGTCAAATTACGGATATCGAGTTGGAAACGTTTGTTCATTCCTTCGACCGTTTGGACGAGCAATTTTTGACGGTCTTGGATGACGTCCCCGATGTAGTATGGAAGACCACAGTTTGCGAATGAAATATATTCCCCACGGTCGAACATGACGATTTGATTTTCTTCATTCAAACGACGGAGTCGTGCAGCTGCAGATGCACCACCTGCTACCCCACCGACGATTACGATTTTTTTACTCATTGTCCATTTCCTCCTCTGACGACTTCTCCTGGCCAACTCATCAAGCCATCTTCTATATTGACCACTTTATAGCCTTTTGCCTCCATTTGCCAAGTTGCTTGCGTGCTGCGTGCACCCGAGCGGCAAAGGACGACATATTCTTCAGCAGGATCGAGTGTATCGATCCACTCTGTCATTTCTGATAATGGATAGTTTTTAGCACCTTCGATATGCGCTTCTTGAAACTCGTCGCGTTCACGAACGTCGACAATGTTTACAGGCACTTCAAAGTCCATTTGACGTTTTAAAGCAGATGCTTTCATCATTAATCTACCTCTCTATTTTCGATTCAATCTATACCATTCGGCTTGGTAGCTGGCGCTCAATAAAGTTTGTGATTTATTGAACATTTCGCTTCCACGTCATTAATATACCCCCTTAGGTATTCAAATGCAAGAAATAAGTTTGACGAAATGTAGAATTTTTCATCCCGCCTTTATAAAGTAGTTGATGCTCGACACATACTCCCCCATGTATTAAGATGAGCCTACACAAGAAATAGTTGGGTAACTGAACAATTTTTCCTATAGAGGTGAATGATATGGAACCGTATGTATACGATGCGAAAGTATTGAATCGCATGAAACGAGTGGAAGGACAAATTCGCGCCATCATCCGCATGATGGAAGAAGGCAAGGAGTGTCGTGATGTGGTGACGCAATTAAGTGCCGCACGTTCTGCACTCGACCGCGCCTCGACGATTATCGTGGCCAAGAACTTAGAGCAATGCATCATCACAGCGCAAGCAGATGGCGAAGATACGTCCGAAACGGTCGAAGAAGCCATTAAAATGTTGATGAAACGCTAGTTCCCCTTGCTTTCCCCGTCCAAATGGGGGAAAGTTAGAGTAACGACTTACTAAGGGGGATTTCCTTGTGAACTTCGAAGAAAAAGTAGAATCATTTAGAGCGCTCGCCACTGAACGCAACATGACGTTCAAAGAGAGCGACACTGAAACGCACGTCACGTTTTTGACGCGTGAAACAACAAAATCCGGGGCTCAGCCCGTTATGATTATCGCTTTTAACAAAAAGACGACAGACGCTGAGTTGTATGCTGCGACCGTAACGCACGTCCCAGACTATGTAGAAGACTTACCGATTCTAAATGCCTTGAACGAGTTCAACCAGGAGTTCAAATACTTCCGTTGCGTACTCGACAGCGATCGTGATGTCACACTCGCATCTACACTCGACCTAGACCTCGGTTTCTCGCCAGAGATCATCTTGCAACATTCATTCATGATGTTCCAAGCGGCCGACGAAGTGAACGAGTACATGCAAAAGCTCTACACACAAGTACAATAATCAAAAGCCGTCCGGAAATTGTTCCGGGCGGCTTTTTTTGAAACATCTTCTTATTGTAGCTCGTATGGTTGACCAAGGAGGCGATTCGATATGACACGTTATGATCGATATGTAGAGGCGTTAGACGCCATTAAAGAGGCGACGAAATGGGAACTGACAGATGACTTCCGACGTTTGATGGCCATTCATTATGCGATTCACGACACCCCGTTCGAGGCATCTCGCTTTTCAATCGCACGCGATACATTGAAACAAAAAACGAAGATGTTCTCAAAGTTTCGAGGCAGTCAAAACCTCGTCTGGCTCTCGTTTCTTGATGCCAAGTATGAGGACATCGGAACTGCCATCGACGAGGCGCTCCGTCTCGATACGTTACTCGACCGCAAACACTTCCGTTTCAGTTCGTTGCGACCCTTTTTAGCAAATCAACTGATTAATGTAGAGGATCCTGAGCGCCGACTCGATGAGGCGACTGATTTATATCAAACGTTCAAACAACATCATCCCTGGTTGACGAGCGAGGAGGACTTGTTATCGTCGCTCGTTCTCGTTCAAGCGTTTGATGATGTCATCGATTTGAACGAGCGTATCGAGCAGCATTATACGTTATTGAAAGACCGACTACCGAAGTCAAACGAACTACAGCTCGTCTCACATCTTCTGACGTTCAGCGACTCTTCCGCAGAAGAAGCGGTGTCCCGACTACTCGCTTGGAAATCACATTTAGATGAAATACAAATATCCATTCGTCGTGAACACTTGCCTGCGCTCGCCTTGCTGAGCATTGTCGCAGAACCGAATGCGGATGTCATACATGCCATTCAAGAAATTGTGAATGCCGAAAAAGAAAAACAACGCTGGTCTAATACGCATAGCGTACTTGTCGCGCTTCAACTCGTAGCTGCCGATCACATCACTGGAGAGGCAAATGACTTATTGTTGCACGGGACGTTTGCCCATTTGCTGGCGATGCAACAAGCAATGACTGCCGCTACAACTGCCGCCGTTATCGCCAGTACCTCGTCGTCTACGAACTAAATCAGAAGATATGTTGTAAGACATGTCAGTACAAATACAGAGTTCGCGATTTCCAAGATCCCAATCTTCATGATCGGGATCTTTTTGCCATAAAACCAAACAGCGCGTATCAGGCTCGGTGCATAAGCCAATGCGAGAAGAGGATATCCGAGTACAATGAATACGCTGATTAGTAACATATGATATCCCCACGAAAGGTTCCGATACACGATGCTCTTCTTTTCCCGAATCATCGTCTTGACGAAAAAGATGCTTCCGAGGAAATAAAGATATGGCAAAACGAATACCCATATAATCGTTTCATCAAAGATGTGTGCCCCGTGGTAATAACTCGCCATTCCTCCGATACAGAATGACGTGACTGCACTCACATCGTTCCACACGTTCCGCTCATCTTTGATGTTGGCAAAATAGGCGTTCACGAGACCGAATGGAATCATCGCGAACGCGAACCCGATGAGATGCCATTGTACCCATAAGACTGGGATGATGGCTAAGATCGCAATCATCAAATAAATCACCACTGTGCGTAATAGCTCACGCGATTTCTTACGTTGTTTGATGTATTGGAACAAGAAGAACGTCCCCATATAAACAAATAGCCATGCGATGGCAAAAGGCACATGTGTCCACGTCCATCCTCCGACCGTTCCTCCAAGAACGAACGGCAAAATGAGCATCGACCATGCCCCATGTTGTGTTGGAATCATCCATTTCATCACCTATCACTCCTTCATCCACTAGTGTAATGGATGGTGACAGCATGCGCTGTGAGGTTTAGCACAAATAACGAAAAAGAAAAATAGGTAGCCTCAGCCACCTATCTCCTCACATGACTCTCTTTTTGTTTTGCGTGTATTGTATCGCGTATACAATACCGATAACAGACAATGTCAAAATCGCCAGACTGTTCACTACTGTCTTGAACGTGTGCATTTCTTCGAGATTATTGATTACCATCACTGCCATAAGCAACACGAGGATACTAAAATTTACGATCTTTCGATTCTTCATAAGATGCACCTCTCATTTCTAGTCATCCTTCATGATACCATCTTCAGCAAACAAAAAGTTATTTATTGTATGTTTTAACCAAATATCTCATCTATACTAAATGAAAGTGTACAAATTGTTCAGTGAGGTGAGATTTGATCATGTCTTTCCTACCAAAAAATCGAAAAAGTCGGTTTATCTTCAAGTGTATCCTCGGTATGAGTTTCGTTCTGTTTTTCATCGGCCGAAGCGAAATTCCTTTGCCAATTCCAGCAACGATAGCGTTCGTTCCATTCGAGGTTCACGGTCCCACACACCTTCCTTTTGTTGCAGAGACTGAATACGCACATCTTGTCAGCCTAGGGAAAGTCGAACTCGTCTATGAAAACGAAGAGGAATCTATGACCATATGGGCAACTACGGAGCTCGGATGGCACCATACAGAACAGTGGGAAACATACTCTCAAACCATTCAAGATTCTCCTGTATATTTTAATCAAATCGAGGCACTCACCATTCTCAGCTGGCAACGAGATGGTGTTGAATATGCAATCGACTACAAAGGACATGAACTCTCGATGCAGGACTTGTTTGACGTCGCCGCTTCGATGAACTAAAAAAAACGACCTCACGCGAGATCGTTTTTTGGTGTCCAATTTGGTACGACAGGTGTCGCTTTCGGTTCGTCGACGACGAGCATCTTAGTGACGACTCGTCCGGCGATTGATACCGCGATCAGCGTATACAACGCGTTCGATAATGGTAAATAAATGAGTGAAATCCCAAGGACGATCACATCAAAAATAATTAAAATCGTACCGACCGACACACCTGTCCACTTCGACAATCCGAGAGCGAATAAATCGTCGCCTCCGGTCGCTCCGCCTGACTTCAAGACGAGACCGAGACCATACCCGGTCACAATCCCACTCGCGATGGCAGCGAATAACGTCGCTGGCCATACTTGAATCTCAAATGTGAGCAAATCGAGACGGTCCCACATCGCATAACTGAGCGAAAGGGACGAAGCGGCTAATACCGCTTGTCCGACAAAGCGCCATCCTTTCCACCACAATGCGATGATAAAAAATGGGATGTCGAGCACGATCATCGAGATCGCCGGGTCGATATCAAATAAATAGCGACCGAGTAGCGATAACCCGACGAATCCACCTTCCGCCAAACCAAACTGTTCATTCAAATAATAATAACCGAACGCCATGATCAGCGTTCCGAGCACTATGGTAGCAACTCGTTTCATTCCGATTGTCCTCCCCGTTCTTGACGGAGAGGAGGATCCTCAGTCGTAGCTGCGGTTCCATCTGTTCCATCTCCGATCTTCCGTTTGTTGATTGATACACGTCATGGTGATCATTCAACGCTAGAAGTCCGGAAGTTGGAACAGAGGCCACGTCCTCTCGGTATCCATAAAGACCTTCCTTTCTCAAATTGCGCGTAATCTTGTACGTAGTTTACCACACACTTTGATTCAGTTCATGAATTTTACCTTTAGTGCATGTTACGTTTCGGTAAATGCTTCTTGCCGAACCACCACCAGTTCCAATCCCCGAACAGCTTCATGAGTGACGGAACGAGCAGGATCCGGATAATCGTCGCATCGATGAAAATGGCGAGGGCAATCCCGACACCGAGCTGTTTGATCGGACTGACACCCGTGAAGGCGAACGCACCCGTCACGACAATCATAATGATCGCGGCCGAGGTGATGATTTTACTCGTTTTGGCCAGTCCCATCTCTGTCGCATAGTCGTTGTCACCTGTCTCGCGGTAATATTCCTCGATTCGTGAAACGAGGAATACCTCATAGTCCATCGACAATCCGAAGACGAGCGAGAAGATAAAGACCGGTGTCAATATACTGATTGTTTCCGCGTCATATACATAACCGGATTCGAAGATGATGACGAGTAAGCCGAACGTCGCTCCGAGGCCGAGCACGTTCATGAGAATGGCTTTAATCGGAATCAAGATGGAGCGGAACGCCCACATGAGGATGAAGAATGTGGCCAAAATGACCGTAATCACCGCATATGGGATGCTGTCATAAATTTCATCATAAATTTCTTCGTTAAAGGCAGCAGGTCCACCGACCTCAAATCCTTGGTCTCGCCAATCGCGGACAAATGCCTGTGCTTCCTTGTCACTCGGCGGTACATCGAAGCTCACATTGACGAGTGCCAAATCTGTGTTCCCGTCAAGGGTCACAAGTCGTTCAAGCGGAGCGAGTTGTTCTGGTGCCGCCTCGACGAGCTGTGTGAAAGCTTCCGGTGTCAAACCGGACGTCGTCAAAAAGGTTGAGACGTTATCGACAATGTCCACTTCGTTCAAGTCGTCCGTGAGCATTGTCAGTTCTTCTAAGATCATCGGATCCGTCAGATCATTCGCTTCAAACAGAATGACGGCATCGGTTGAATTTTCTCCAAACACTTCGTCAAAGCGTTCAAGTGCCGCCCGTGATTCATAGGAAGTCGGGAGCGCGTCGGCATCTGGAATATTTAACTCCAAGTCGCGAACGAACCAGAGACTTGGCAGAAGTAACAATAACGCAATGAGCGTCATCGTCACAGGACGTCTCATCACGAAACGCGCGAGTTTTTGCCAACGTCTTTCTGATTTTGTCTCATCAGACTTGATGATTCGTCCTTTATTCAATGCATCCCCAACTAAGTATAGAGATGACGGCAGGAGGGTCAGTGCCGACAAAACCGCCCCTGCGACGGCAATAAGCGCACCGAGTGCGACCGCCTGGAAGACATCGACCTGGATAAAGAGTAGACCGGCCAACCCGACGAATACACATAGTCCTGAAAAGAGAATCGAACGTCCGGCCGTTGCAACAGTTCGAACGATCGCCTCTTCTCTCGATTGTCCTCGCGTCAACTCTTCACGATAGCGGTTGACGAGTAGCAATGAGAAATCAATCCCGAGCGCAATGGCAATCATCGCCACGGCGTTCAAGACGAATATGGATAATTCCATGTTTTGCGCAAAAAAGAATAGAGACCCCGCCGCTACGATGAACGTGATCAGTCCGACGAGCAACGGCATGAGTGCCGCGAGCGGCGTTCCGAAAACGAGTAATAATACGACCAGTGCGACTGGAATCCCAATCAACTCCGCCCGAATCAAGTCATTTTTCGATGCCTCATTCAGGTCGTCCGCAAATACCGGTTCCCCAGTCAAGCGCACTTCTGTATCCGTGTCTGTGATAAGCGCATCACGGACCGCAGCAATCGAAGATTCGGCCGCTTCATAGTCTTCAAACTCAAGCACGAAATAGGCGACGTCTCCTGAACGGGCATCTGGATTCTCGGATGGAGTAATCACGCCATCAACCGACCGAATCGTCTCCAATTGTTCTTGCTGTTCGTCCATGACCGTATCCAAATCTCCGCCTTCGAATAGTACGATCATCGAGGCGCCAGCACGATCAAACCGTTCATTCAACGTATCTTCTACTTGTTGAAACCGTCCGTCTTGAATGGCGAAGCCGTTTCCTCTCAACTCACCCGGGAGCTGAAGCCCAAAATAGACCGATCCCGCGAGTAAAATCGTCCAAACGAGTAGTACTACATATCGAAAGCGAACCAACTGCCTACCTAACCATTCCATCCTCGTCACTCCTCCCTGTCTAACCATCTACTTCCCGTTTCTTTCTCCATTCATCATCACTTCACAAAAAATTCCTGAACCTGTTTCTGGTTCAGGATTCTTGTCGTTCAAAAACTTGCAGCCAACTATGACAAAATCGCGGTGGTGCGGATAAGACGACGAGTCGATCCCCTCGGTCATCTAACAGCATGACCTTCAGTAATTGGTTGTCCGCGCACACCGATGAACAAAACAGTTCTTGCTCTCGATGAAACAATTGGAATGATTCAGTCGAGGTGATCGCCGTTGTTTCCCCGACTTGATCGAGAATGACCGTTTCGCGGTCTCCTTGATATGGGATACGCCAATTTTCATTCGTTTTCACATTTTCGACTAAAAAGTGATGCGTGTTTTCATCATATACCGTCACACATGTGTCAGGTGTGAATCGTTCAAAATCATACGTCCCCTGATACGCCAGCTCGATGATGTCCCCAAAAACCGGGACTTCTTCATAACGACTATATCGAAACGTATGATCATGGAGATTCAACGCCACGACATCCGATTCGGCTGAATATAAGAAGATGTCATCTCCTTGCCAATAGTGCAAATTACTAAACCAGTCACCATTAAAACGTTGTGGAATCGCATGCGTCTCCATCTGTCCTTTTTGTAAATCAATCACTCCGTAAAGTCCTTTTTCTCGGAACCATGCCACGGCACGCGTGGCATTCGGTTCCACATATAGGGCGCACGGTGTCCAAGCCCAGTCAATTTCCCAGCGAATTTGGGACGACTCGTCAAAGAACAAAAATCCGGTTTGCGCCAAGTACAACATCCAACCTTCACCGACACGTTCTAGCCATTCGATCGTTTGATGAAATTGAAAGTCTGCTGTTTGTTTGTACATTTGATCACTTCCTATTTTCAGCTTAGCAACGACCGAAACGAAATTCGATTTTGAATGTGTTCGTTCAACACATTTTCGATTTTCCTGTATACTGTCGGTATAGATGGATGATTTAGAAAGGAGTCTACCCATGCGCCCATTACAGTTATCACCAGAGACAGCCGTCGAGCTTGCGAAAAAGTTAAACGTTCCGCTCGAAGAGTTGATGCATATGCCGAAACACATTCTTGTCCAAAAAATGATGCAACTCGAAGCATCGAAATCAGAGGAAGACACACCAAAGGAGACGGATTAACCCGCCTCCTTTTTGGTTACTGCTCTTTACGCTTCCGTTTCTTCGACACATACCAGAGACCACCGAGCACGGCGAGTGCGGCACCACCGGCAACAGCGTATTTGCTGTAGTCCGGACGACGTTCCGTCACCACGAGTGTCGACAGTGGCGCGACCATCATATGACGGTCTTCGATTTGACGCGGCGCCGTCAAATTGACCGTATGGTCTTCCACGTTCACTTCAAACTTACCAGATGGAAGTTTGACCTCGACCGCTTCTTCTAGCGCGTTATGGTACACGACATGTCGTTCGACATACCCTTCGACGTGACGGCTCAACTCGAATGCAATCACACCTTCTTCTTCATCGAAGAAACGCAAATGTTTCCGAATCTGTTCCGTGTTCTCGAGTCGGAAGAGCGGATACTGCTTCCGCAGACGCAACAGACCTTTCACATATTCCACACTTGGCGCTTCTTGTTCAGCTCGTGTCCAGTCGACACGGTTGACGACCTCACCTGAGTTAAAGCTATTCTCGTCCCCATCTTTTGTGCGGAAAAACTCTTGTCCACTATGAAGGAACGGAATCCCTTGCCCCAGGAGTACGATGGACGTCGCCAAACGATGACGGCGACGACGTGTCGTCTCATCATCTTCTGGATTCGTCACGGACAACTTGTCCCAAAGCGTCAAGTTATCATGACATTCAACGTAGTTGACGACCTGATTCGGTTCATCAGCAAAACTTTGGCTCGTGATTCCGCCAGCAATCCCACGTTTCACGTCAGCCGTCATGTCTGTATTCCCACTCACCCAACCTGGCAAGTCCTCGATGAACACGTCTCCACGGACGCCGTCTCGAATCCCGTCATTGAATTGCGCGATTCGTGGCATTTTATGGGCGTTGTGTTGATTCGCTTTTTTACGGACAGGGAGTGGCGTGTCCAAATCCCAACCTTCTCCGATGACAAGGATGGATGGGTCGACGCGATCAAGCGCCTTCCGAATTTGATTCATCGTCTTCACATCGTGTAATCCCATCAAGTCGAAACGGAACCCATCGATCATGAATTCTTTCGCCCAATACGTGACACATTCGACCATGAGCTTACGCATCATCGCACGCTCAGATGCCGTGTCGTTCCCACAGGCCGAACCGTCCGCGAGTGTCCCGTCCTCATTTAGTCGATAATAGTAGTCAGGGACGAATTGACCGAGCGGTGTCGTCAACGCATCGTGCGTATGGTTAAAGACGACGTCCATGATGACACGGATGCCTCGATCGTGGAGGGCTTGAATCATCGCTTTCAATTCGATGATGCGTGTCGCCGGATCATCTGCTGACGAGGCGTACGATCCCTCGACCGCAAAATAATGTACCGGGTCATATCCCCAGTTATAGTTATCTTCGCTCTCGCGTGATTCATTCACCGATCCATAGTCAAAGAATGGCATCAACTGAAGATGCGTGATACCGAGCGATGTGATGTAGTCAAGTCCGGTCGGGTATCCGCTCGTTGTCGTCGTTCCCGTCTCAGTCATGCCTAAGAACTTCCCACGATGCGTGGCGCCACTTTCCGGATGACTCGTCAAATCACGGACGTGCGCTTCGTAAATGACCGCCTCTTGTGAAGAATTGAATAGCGGACGTTCTTTGATCCAATGGTCAGGGTTCAAGGATGCCGGGTCAAGCAGGCATCCACGTTTCCCGTTCACTCCGACGACTTTTGCATAAGGGTCGAGTGATTCCACTTTTTTCCCATCAATCATTGCTTCAAATACATAAAATTGACCTTCGAACAGGGCGCGGTCGAGTTCAATGACCCAAGTCCTCTTCTCAGCCGGTTCGAGCTCGAGTCGTTCAAACTTACGTGCACGGGCTGTGCGATATAACTTGACCGACATTTGTTCCGCTACCGGAGACCAGACACGTAGTCGAATCTGTTCCCCTTTGAACGTCACCCCAAGGTCTTTCCCGTGATAGGCAACGTGATCTAAGTCTGCATGTGTATGTTGATCCATTGTACGTTCCATCTCTTCACTCCTTCACTGCTTCAAATCTGCTATCATTATAACAAAACCACACAAAGGATGGATGAAACATGGCAAAAGACAATTCTTTCGATATCGTGTCGGAAATGAATCTTGAAGAAGTGAAGAACGCGATTCAAATCGCGGAGAAGGAAATTTTAAACCGTTACGACTTTAAAGGATCAAAAAGTGAGATGTCGCTCGACAATGGCGACCTCGTCCTCATCTCGGATGATGACTATAAACTTGAGCAATTAAAGGACGTCTTAATCACGAAGTTGATTAAACGCGGTGTTCCGACCAAAAACCTCGATTATCAAAAAGTAGAGGGTGCTCTCGGTGGCACGGTTCGTCAACGCGTGAAATTGAAGAGCGGGATCGACAAAGATGACGCGAAAAAAATCAACAACGCCATCAAAGAATCAAAACTAAAAGTCAAATCGCAAATTCAAGACGATCAAATCCGTGTCACGGGTAAATCGCGTGACGACCTTCAAGCTGTCATGCAGCTGGTTCGTGAGCTCGAGTTGTCTGTCGACGCCCAATTCACGAACTTCCGATGAAACTCGCCATCATCAGTGACCCACACGGTTCGTTTGATGATTTAAAGGCGATTCTCGATGACGTCCGGCGGGAAACCGAACATATTCTCTGTCTCGGCGACCTATACGAATGCCACATCGGCAAAAAACGACGCCACGAGCGCTTTCATCATGTGGAGGAGGTCGTGACGTATGACCCGAACTATGAAGCGCTGCTGACGTTCCCGAGTCTACGAGGCAATCAGGAGGAGCGCATCGACGAGGTGCTCGTCATCGACCACCCTGTGAAAACACGGATTTCCTTGTTACCGGAACAGACAACCCTTGGTGAGGCGCGCTTTTTACATGGGCATCAAGTCAAGTGGAACGAGGACTGGGAACCGATTGTCGAGAAAGGAAAGTATCCGCTCGTCTTCATCGGACATAGTCATATCCCAGGGATTTACCGGAAAGGGAGATCTCTGCCCTGGGAAATCGGGATCCCATTCCATTTGAAGAAAAAGCGGTATGTCATCAATGTCGGAGCCGTCATCTTCGACAGGGAATGGTGTCTCTATGATACGGAAGCCCGAACGGTGACGCGGATGAAAGTGTAAGCATAGGAAAAGGACCTCAATGATTTTTGAGGTCCTTTCGTCTGTCTTATAGCTTACATTTCTTCCGGAGCTTCGACACCGAGTAAACGGAGTCCTTCCGTCAATACGAGCGTCACTGCCTTCACGAGCGCGAGACGCGATTGTTTGCCTGCATCTTCTTCTAAGACGCGGACATGACCGTAATACTTGTTGAACGCTTGTGCGAGATCAAGTACGTAACGGCTGATGATTGATGGTTCGCGACGTTCATGTGCACGTGTGATGACGTGTGGGAACGCGTTGAGCATCGTGACGACACCCCATGAGTAATCATCATCTGCACCAGTGAACGGTGAGCCGTCATAGTTTCCTTTGCGAAGGAGTGAATTCGCACGGGCATTCGTATATTGAACGTAAGGTCCTGTCTCTCCTTCGAACTTGAGCATGCTGTCGAGATCGAATTCGATGTTGTTGATCCGTTCATTCTTCAAGTCGTGGAAGACGACCGCTCCGACACCGACCATACGGGCAACGTCTTGTGCGTTCGCAAGGTCTGGGTTCTTTTGTTCGATGTTCGCTTGTGCTTTTTCGATGGCTTCTTTCAACACTTCTTCAAGAAGAACGATGCGCCCTTTACGTGTCGACATCTTCTTCCCTTCTTGCAAGATCAAGCCGAATGGTACGTGATGCATCCCATCGACGAAGTCGTATCCGAGCTTACGAAGAACCGAGAAGAGTTGTTTGAAGTGAAGCGCCTGTTCGCCACCGACGACATAGTTCGCTTGCACGAAGTTGTACGTCTCGTAGCGATAGATTGCCGCAGCCAAGTCACGTGTCGCGTACAATGTTGCGCCATCTTTCTTTTTAATCAAGCATGGTGGCAAGTTTTCTTCTTCGAGTGAGACGACCATCGCGCCTTCACTTTCGACTAAAAGGTTTTTTGCTTCGAGCATCTCGACGACGCGTCCCATCTTGTCGTTGTAGAACGCCTCACCATTGAAGCTCTCGAATTTCACACCGAGAAGGTCATATACTTTTTGGAACTCCTTGAGTGACTCGTCACGGAACCATTGCCAAAGCTCTGTCGCTTCCGCATCACCATCTTCAAGTTTCTTGAACCAAGCACGGCCTTCATCTTCGAGTTCTGGCTGTGTCTTCGCCTCTTCATGGAAATGGACGTATAGCTTCAAGAGTTCTGCGATCGGGTTAGCACGTACCGCTTCCTCATCGCCCCACTTTTTATAGGCGACCATTAATTTACCGAACTGTGTTCCCCAGTCACCGAGGTGGTTGACGCCGACAACGTCGTATCCGTTTTTGCGTGCGATTTGGTTAATCGCATTCCCGATCACCGTCGAACGTAAGTGACCCATCGAGAACGGCTTCGCAATGTTCGGTGACGAGAAGTCCGTCACAATCGTTTCGTTGCGCGCTGCGTGTGTTGCATAATCCGACTTCTCGTCGAGTACCGTGTTAATGATTTCTTTTGACACGACGTCACGGCTCAAGAAGACGTTGACGTAAGGTCCTGCTGCCTCGACTTTTGTGAACAGTTCATCGTTCAAGTCATTCGCAATATCTGTCGCAATCATGACAGGTGCTTTACGGTAGGCTTTCGCCAATTGGAAACATGGGAACGCGAGATCACCGTGTGCCTCATGTTTCGGCTTTTCAATCAATGCTTCAATCTGGTCAATCGTGAGTTCGTCTCCGATGACACGTGATAACGCTTCTGCGTACTTGCGTTCATAACTCATTTGTATGTCCTCCTTCTTCGTATCACAACTCATAAAAAAAACGCCCTTTGCATAAATGCAAAGAGACGGGAATTCCCGCGGTACCACTCTTCTTGCCTGCATGACGCAGACCGCTTTATGGTGATAACGGTTCCCTCCGGCTATGCCTACTCTCGTTTCGGATAGCATCTCAAAAGTGCGTTTCGCGACGTTTGTCAGCCCAGGCTCTCACCAATCCCTAGGTCGCTTTGTTGACTAAACCATCGTTACTCTCTTTTTCATCGACATTCGTCTATGCGGTTGAAAAGCAATTTCATTATAGAGGATATTCCCTCTATACTCAATGCTAGAATTCAAGCATCATGGAAGAGAAGCAGGACTCACACGAAAACGTGACGAATCTTTACTATTAGATCTCGAAATGTCCCATGCTAGGAGGGAACGCATGAACCACTTTCGTAAGATGTCCGTGCTCGGTTGGAGTATATGGAGTGCCTTATTCATCTTCACCATCTCGTTATTTGCATTGGATGTCCTACACGCCCCGACGATCGATCCATTGTCGTTTATTTTAATTTCATTATTGGTCATCATTTTTCAACTCGACTCGATCGAAGTCAAAGGTGTGTACTTCACTTTTTCTGAAAGTATTGTCTTAATCTTATTTTTATTCTTTGGATTTGAAACAGCACTCATTGTCAACCAAATCGGGTTGTTCGTCTTTCAATTCGCCAATTTGAAACCGAAAGTCGCCATCCGTCGCTTCCGCTTCACATATCCTTGGAATGCCGTTACGGCGTACTTAGAAATCGTCATTCCGGCAGCGGTTTATCTCGCCCTTGGTGGTGAGACCGGTCTCGACTTTTATTCGCAAGATTCGTTCGTGCCGCTTGCCGGACTGTTCCTTGCCATCTTCTTAAACACGGTATTCCAAAAATATCAGGTGAAATGGTGGTTCCGCGTCGACATCGCATTGAGCGATTTTATGAAAATCGCTTTCTACACATACGTCGTCAGTTTGACCTTCATTTTAGCGGCATCATTCTTCCGGGAGACGAGTTTACTGGTCGTCAGTAGTATCGCCGCTGCCTTGACGTTCTTCATTAAACGACTTCTCATTCAAAAAGAACGGCAAGACGCCTTCAAATCTTTGATCGAGCAATATGATGAAGCTAAAGAAGCCGTCTCTTTGTCACAGAGTGAGGCGCAAGCAATCGAAGTCTTTTTAAGTCAGTGTGAACAGTTGAACCATTACGACGAAGGTTATATCGAGTTCAAATTGTTCGACCGCACGCTCTACTTCGATTTGAAGACGCGACAGCCCATCGATCGACCGGTCGTCTTTGCACTGCTTGAGATGAGTCAACCAATCGAGCAAATTCTCGACTATGAGATGCGGTTTGAATGGGATACCGCACTTTCCGACGCCTTCCATGACGATTATCATAGCTTTGTTTCTGTCCGTTCGGAGGAAATCGAAGAGATTCGTACATGGATCGTCATGACGGGAGAACCCGTATACGCATATCCGAAAATCATTCAGCATGAAATCATCAAGTTGTTGAAATCGTTCAATCGAACGATTAGCCGTTGTCACGAGCGGGATCGTCTCTATACCGAGAGCCGGACAGACAGTTTGACGCTTCTTGCCAATGCGCGTGCGTTTTATGAATACGGCATTCAACAAATATCGGATATGTCGATGTATCCGATATCTGTCGCCATGCTCGATATTGATTTCTTCAAAAAAATTAACGATACGTACGGTCATCAGGTCGGTGACCGAGTGTTACAAGAATTCGGTCGACGCATTCGGCAGGTACTTCGAACGGATGACTTTGCCGCACGTTATGGCGGCGAAGAATTCATTTTACTACTCAACCATTGCGACATGACCCAAGCCATCGAGATCACAGAGCGGATTCGCCACCAAATCGAAACGAAACCGTTCCTTGTTGACCATCATGAGATTTCTGTGACCGCGTCCATCGGGGTCGATACGATTGAAGCGTTCGGGAACAAACGTCTAGATGACACGATTCGAAACGCTGACCGTGCGCTCTATGTCGGTGGGAAATACGCAGGGCGGAACCGAGTAGCTCACTTCAACAATTTAACGACGTAAACTCCCCTTTCTCACATCGAATTGGGGAGTTTTTAGGTTGACAACCGGATTCGAAACAGGTACGTTAGGGAACGTGTTTAATAATTAGATAGATTCACTTTTTATCGAGAGAGACGGAGGGACTGGCCCTGTGAAGTCTCGGCAGCGGGGGACCTGTGCCAAATCCAGCGGGCGTATTGCTCGAAAGATGAAAAGGGTATTTCGCACGAAGGACCTTTTCTCCAGAAGAAGGTCCTTTTTATTTTTTAGTGAGGTGATTATTTTGGAACAACCAACAGCCAACAAGTGGGCACTTTTGCCGTTATTCGTCTTCTTGCTCTTTTTCATCGGGGCAGGTGTCTACTATGGGGATTTTTATAAGTTCCCAGTTCTCGTCGCAGCGATCATCGCATTGCTAGTCGCAGCATTCATGACAAAAGGAAGTGCGACACAAACCGTGGAGCGCATCGCACAAGGTGCCGGAAATCCGGGAATCATCATTATGATTTTTATTTTCTTACTCGCCGGTGCATTTTCAACCGTAGCCGAATCGATTGGCGCCATCGATGCGACGGTCAACGCCGCGTTGATGCTCTTACCACCATCGCTTCTCTTGAGCGGACTATTCGTCATCGCTGCTTTCATTTCAATGGCGATGGGAACATCGACCGGAACGATCGCGGCACTTGCACCAATCGCTCTCGGTATTCATGAAGAGAGTGGCGTGAACGTCGCCATCGCAGCCGCCGCAGTTGTCGGAGGCGCGATGTTCGGGGACAACCTTTCGTTCATTTCGGATACAACAATTGCCGCCGTAAGGACGCAACGGACGAACATGCGTGATAAGTTCCGGACAAACTTCTGGATTGTCTTACCGGCCGCTATCATCACGACGATTTTACTAGCGGTCTTATCGAACGGTGAGTCGACGGTCGATGTCGCTGCATTCGAATGGTATAAACTGATTCCCTATCTCGCGGTTATCGGCTTAGCGTTAACAGGACTGAACGTTATTCTCGTCCTTTTGGGCGGCATCACGCTCACTGGTATCATCGGTCTCCTCGACGGAAGCTTATCGGTGACAGCATTCGTGACCGCTATCGCCGACGGCATGGTCGGCATGGCCGAAATCTCGTTTCTGACGTTACTCATGGGCGGACTCGTCGGACTCATATCGCACAACGGCGGACTCACGTATTTGCGTGACGCGTTGACGTCACGAATCCAAAAACGTGCCGGTGCCGAGTGGAGTATCGCTGGTCTTGTCAGCGCGACGAACGTGGCGACGGCAAACAATACAATTTCGATTCTCGTAGCCGGACCGCTTGCCGCAAACATTGCGGACGAATATGATATCGAACGGAAAAAATCAGCGAGTGTACTCGATATCTTCTCATGTGGGGTACAAGGAATTCTGCCATATGGAGCACAACTCCTCATCGCGGCAGAGCTGACGAAGACCGCATCGCCGGACCTCGTGCCGTTCATGTTTTATCCGTTCCTCCTCTTTATTTGTGGAGGGATCGCCATCGCATTTAACTTCCCGCGCTTTAAAAAACAGTCTTAAGCGAAAACACCCCTTGTTCAAAGGGGTGTTTGTCGTTTCGTGACCATTTCTTGTTTCAGTTGCTCGTTTCGTTTCTTGAAAGCGCGTCGTTTGAGAATTTCTTCTAATCCCCGGCTGATGGCCCATAATGCGACCAAAAGAAGACCGAGCATCGATAAACGAAATGGACTTTGGATAAACTCTTCCCATTGATCCCCGATGACAGAGAAAATGACGACGACGAGTAGTTTCCCGAATCCTGCCGCTAAAATGAATGTGCGGAGCGGCATCTGAATGAGCGCCAGCAAATAAGTGATCAAACTGACTGGAATGAACGGGAGTGAATACAAGAATCCGAGTGAAATCGGACTCATATGATTGATTCGTTCTAACCAATAAACCGCCGCCTTATGTTTTTCGAGCCAGCGCGTCATCGGTTTTCGGAACACATACCGGACGGCTGCGAAGACGACAATCGTTCCGAGAAGGTTCCCAATCCACGATAAAAGGACCCCTAATAAAAATCCGTATGTTGCCGCATTAGCAGAAATGATTAAAACGAGTGGCAAAAACGGAAAGATTGCTTCTAAAAACGGAGCGCCCAGTCCGGCCCAAGGACCGCCCGGCAAGCTTTGAAGCCATTCAATCACTTGGATGATGTACTGTTGGAGAGAATTCAGCATAGTCGTTCCACCTTCAACTTTCGTTACTACTCTATTCCCCGAATTCGATTTACAAGACGCATCTCCCTGGATTCGTCAAAAAAAATTAAAAACCATTTGCGAAAATTCGTCGTGATATTTATCATATAATAATGGACTTGTGGTTGCAGGCAAGTCTATTCGTCGAACGACACAACCCAACGTTCGTTTTCCTGCAAAAAACTGAACACAGGGGAGCAACACAACATGGAAACAAAACCAATGCGGGTCTTACTGTACTATAAGTACGTCAATATCGAAGACCCAGAAACACTCACGCAAGAACATTTGAAGTATTGTAAGGATCTCGGCATTAAAGGACGTATCTTGATTTCCTCCGAAGGAATTAACGGGACGTGCTCTGGTACTTGGGAACAAACTGAGCAATACATGAACGACTTGAAAGCAAACCCACTCTTCAGCGATATCGAGTTCAAAATCGATGAAGTCGAAGAGCATGCATTCAAGAAAATTTTTGTCCGTCACAAGAAAGAGCTCGTGACGTGGCGCTTTGATGGCGAGTTTGATGTGCCGAAACAACACGGTGCATACCTCGAACCAGCAGAATGGAAAGAGATGATGAATCGTGATGATGTCGTCATCCTCGACGTTCGTAACAACTACGAGTACGAACTTGGTCACTTTAAAAACGCGATCAAAATCGATGTAGAGGCTTCACGTTACATGCCGGAATGGCTCGAAGAGAACAAAGACCTCTACGAAGGGAAAACACTTCTCACGTACTGTACCGGTGGCGTCCGTTGCGAGAAATTTACAGCATATATGCGTGACCAAGGTCACGACAACATCTTCCACTTAAAAGGTGGCGTCGCGATGTATGGAAAAGACGAAGCGACAAAAGGAGAAAACTGGGATGGTGAGCTTTACGTCTTTGATGAGCGCATCAACGTCCCTGTCAACTCTGTGAACCCGACTGTTGTTTCACACTGCATGCACTGTGGGACAGAGACGGTTCGTTACGTTAATTGTGCCAACCCGGAGTGCAATGTACAGCATTTCTGTTGTGAAGAGTGTGAACCGAAACAAATGCGTTCATGCTCGAAAGAGTGTCAAGAACACCCACGCAACCGTTATATCATCGATAACATTGCAGAGAGACTTCAGGAAACTGAAGGAGTAGTCGGGTAACAAAAATCGACCAAAAGGTGTCATGGACAAGCCGTCCATGACACCTTTTTTTGACGAAATCTTAACGTCTAGCCTGCCCCGCTTTCGGGTATAGTGAAGATACTATGTCAGACAGGAAGTGAATAGATGCATGTTTAACGAACCTTTACTCGCCGCGATTCTCGCTTGGTTTATCGCCCAAGCAGCCAAGCTCGTAACCGAACTTATTAAAACACGAGATTTTGAAATTGAAATCATGTTCGCTTCAGGCGGTATGCCAAGCTCACACTCGTCTACGGTCGTGGCACTCGCGACGGCAATCGGACGGATGGAAGGCATCGACTCGAGCATATTCGCTCTCGCTGTCGTCTTCGCCACCATCGTCATGTACGATGCGACCGGCGTTCGGCAAGCGGTCGGCTTTCAAGCTCGACTGCTGAATGATTATTTCAAAGGAATTAAACACGAGACCCCACTCTTGAATGAACTCGTCGGTCACACACCGTTCCAGGTCATCGTCGGGGCGTTATTAGGTCTCGCCGTCGGCTTATTCTTCCCAATGTAATCCACTGAAGGTATGTCATTTCTCACACTCTCGATTCTTTTTGTGAAGTTTCACAAAGAAGAAGTTATACTCAGAGAGAGGAGGAATCGACATGCCTTTTTTGCAGAAATCTTACGAGTCTCTCGATACACTCGCTGAGGCAATCGGTCAAGCGATTCGAGCACCCATTACGATCGAGAACCGTCACCACCAATTGCTCGCCTATAGCACCCATCCCGATTCGACCGATCCGGCCAGAATCGCGACGATCATCGGTCGTCGTGTCCCAGAAGCCGTCATCGAAGATTTATGGGAAAGCGGGATTTTACGAGAAGTGATTGACCAGGATGAACCTGTCGTCATTCCGGCACGTCTCGCTGTCGGGCTAGGAGAACGTGCGGCAATTGTCATCAAACAACATGACGAAGTGCTCGGCTATATTTGGAGCCTGGCTCGAACGAACCCGTTCACGAATCAAGAATTGGCCATCTTGCAAGAAGGAGCGACCATTGCCAAAAAGTTGCTCATGACGATCGCGATGCACGAACGGCGTATTAGCGCGGAACTCGAACGCTTTTTGTTAGATGTCCTCGCTTCCCCGACCCTCTCTGATGCCAATCGCGAACGATTGAACGAACTTGCACCCATCGCCGTCGCAAGCCGGTTGACGATTATTGAATGTGCCCAACCGATCACCCCTCAACTCGCTGAGCGTCTGCATTATGTGCTCGCGACACAGGAGGCAATCGAAGTCGTCTTACATGCCATCGATGGACAGCAGTTGCTTGTGTGGCACTATATGAAATCCGAACTCTCCGATGAAGAAGTAGAATTGCTCGCTTGGGCGGAACGGTTCGAACAGTTGCTTCAAGACAAATTCACCGAATCCGAACCACGGCTCGGAATCAGTCGACGCTTTTTCGAAAGTGACATGTTATACGCCGCAGCCGAAGAAGCAAGACGCGTCACGACACTTCGTCGTAAGTTCCCTCTCGAGCTCGCAACTTCTCGCGCTTTCGAACAGATTGGGATTTATCAGCTCGTCCCGGAACTCGCCCGTCGCATCGGGCTTCGACTAGAGACCCATCCGACCGTCGAACGGTTGCAACAATATGATTCATCCCATCAGACCGAACTCGTGAAGACGCTCGAATGGTATTTTTATTTCGACGGGAACGTAAAGCGGGTCGCCGCTCATCTTCATATCCATCCGAATACCGTCTTGTATCGGATTCGACGCATCGAAGAGTTGACGAATATCACGCAAGTTTCATTACCCGAACGGTCCATGATTTATTTGGCGATTAAAGCCGGTCAATATCGATTAGAAGACTAGACGTTCGCTTTGTGTTTTTTCACAAAGTGAGCGTCTTCGTTTTTAGAATCCATGATAAAGACAGCGTTTTCGAATGGGTCTATACTAGGGGTGTGAACAATTTGTGTCAACGGAATGAAAGGGGAATGTTCCATGAAAATCGGGGTATTAAAAGAGATTAAAAACAATGAAAATCGGGTGGCTTTGACACCGATGGGTGCATTTATGTTAACGGAACTTGGCCATGACGTATTCGTCGAAACGAATGCTGGTCTCGGCAGTGGTTTCACGAATATGGAATATATCGATGCTGGCGCAACCATCGTCGAAACGGCGAAAGACGTTTGGGAAGGCGTCGAACTTGCGCTCAAAGTCAAAGAGCCACAGCCGTCTGAATATCAATACTTCCGTCCTGATTTGACGCTCTTCACGTATCTACACTTAGCGGCGGAGCCAGAATTGACGAAAGCTCTCGTCGAATCAGGAATCACTGCAATCGCGTATGAGACGGTAGAAGTCGATCGGACGTTACCGCTTCTCACACCGATGAGTGAAGTCGCAGGTCGTATGGCTGCTCAAATCGGGGCACAGATCCTCGAAAAACCGCACGGTGGCAAAGGAATCCTCATGTCAGGTCTCCCGGGCGTACCTCGTGCGAACGTCACGGTCATCGGGGGCGGTGTCGTCGGAACGAATGCAGCCCGTATCGCAATCGGTCTCGGTGCGAGCGTTACGTTGATGGATATTAGTCCGGCTCGTCTTCGTCAAATCGACGACTTGTTCGGAAACACAATCAACACGTTAATCTCGAACAAATATAATATCGCGAAACAAGTGGCGGAGAGTGATCTCGTCATCGGTGCCGTTCTGATTCCAGGCGCAAAAGCACCGAAACTTGTCACAGAAGAAATGGTACAACGCATGTCACCAGGTTCAGTCATCGTGGACGTCGCCATTGACCAAGGTGGAATTTGTGAGACAATCGATCACATCACGACACATGATGCACCGACATATGAGCGCTATGGTGTCCAGCATTACGCTGTTGCCAACATGCCTGGCGCTGTACCACGCACATCGACAATGGGGCTGACGAACGCGACGATGCCATATATCATCGAATGTGCACAAAAAGGTGTGTTCCCGGCACTTCTTCAAAACGACGCGCTCCTCAAAGGCTTAAACGTCATCAACGGAACGGTCACATATGAAGCGGTCGCTCGCGATTTGGAGTATCCATTCGTACCTGCCTATGAGGCAGTTGCCAAACAAACACAAGCGTAAGCGAAAGGCGACGAGATGCCCGTTCTCGTCGCCTTTTTTTGTATGAAATAAAAAAGGGATTGAACAACATCGTCCAATCCCTTTCCATGATTATGCGTTCTCGACAGCGATATCTTCGCCGATGATTTTTACTTCCGGTTCTAAATCCACTTCGAACTTCTCTTTAACGGTCGCTTGGACGTGACGGATGAGTGAAATATACTCTGTCGCCGTCGCCTCCGCAATGTTGACGATGAATCCGGCGTGCTTGAGCGATACTTCCGCTCCCCCGATTCGTGTGCCCTGAAGACCAGAGTCTTGAATCAACTTACCAGCAAAGTAGCCTGGTGGACGTTTGAAGACACTGCCGCATGAAGGATATTCGAGCGGTTGCTTCGATTCACGTTTGTACGTCAAATCGTCCATCACTTCTTTGATCAATTCATAGTTTTTCGGTTCAAGCTCGAACGTCGCCTCTAAAACGATGAATCCTTCTTTTGATACACGGCTCGTTCGGTAGTCGAGTTCTAATTTGTCTTTTGACAAATGAAGGACTTGTCCCTCTGACGTCAATACCGTCGCAGACGTAATCACGTCTTTCGTTTCTCCACCATAGGCACCCGCGTTCATATAAACGGCACCACCGACCGTTCCAGGGATGCCACAAGCGAACTCGAGGCCAGATAAGCCTTCCGCAAGTGCTTGACGCGATACATCAATAATCGCTGCTCCAGCCTGTGCCACGATTTGGTTACCCTCACGACGAATCGTATTCAGCTCATTCAAGTTTAAAACGACTCCGCGAATTCCCCCGTCGCGAACAATCAAGTTTGAACCGAACCCGAGAATCATGAACGGCATCGCTTCCTGATGGGCTAGTTCTAAGACGGCTTGTACCTCTTCGTACGTATGTGGGGCTACGAAGTAATCGGCTTTTCCGCCTAGTTTTGTATACGTGTGTGCCGACAACGGCTCGTCTTGGAGGACGCGCTCGGCCGGAATAATACTTTGGAGTTGCTGTAAAAAGCTCATGCGTTCACTCAATCCTTTACGTTCTATTTAATCAGTGTCTCGGTCACGACTTTTGGTACCGAGCACGTCACTGAATGGTTTCAGTACGAAACACAGTATACAAATGATTGTCGGACGTGACAAGCAACGTTTTTCTTACAATGTCACGATTAGTTTATAACAATAGCGATGTCGCTACGGCAACGATAATCGGAATTGTAAAGTTATCCCAATCTCGGTATGAAATCGCTTCAGTCAGTGTAGCGATGATAGAAATGATAAATCCATATGTTACCACTTGCCACATGACGACATCATTCCACAAAAACAATAAAAATAAGACTACATACGAACTTAAGAACATGGCGACGCTCCCTTGAAAGGAACGCTTTTGACCGTACAAATCATAGATGACTGTTCCGTACTTCCGCCCGATCAATGCGGCCATCCCGTCACCCCATGCGAGAACGAGTGAGCCCGCTAAAAATGCAATCGGCTCTGATTCAAAGAAGAAGTATAAAATGATGAGTAAGGCAATCGGATAATAGACCGTCCCAAAAGACTTTCGCTCCGTCTGATGGACCGGTGAGGGGCTTTTATACAATAAGACTGCGTTCGCAAACGTGAAGAAGACGAGCGGGACTGCCGCGACGTACCATGAATCCATTAACCAGACCGCTAACAGCGACCAATGTCCGACTGCGATATGTACACTCTTTCGAATCGTTTCATCTGTCCATCCAAGACGCTTCCCGACTTGTTCAAGACCGACGAGGAACGCAAGGACGATTACGATGGAAAGAATCGAACTAATCCATTCATTCATTGCTTGACCACCTCTATGTATAGGATATGTATGATATCGTCATTATACCTTAATCAGTGCCCATCCTAGCTTACTTTTCAAACATTTGGTAGAATGAGGTCAAATGACTGTATAGCCAACGTACGATGTTGGTCATAGAAAGGGTGGCCGTATGCGCGACGCAACTTCAATTCAAACTTTGGCAGATTGCCTTCATTTCATGCAGGTCGGAGAAATCGAGCGAGCCATCGCCCTCTTCCCTGAAGACGTGCGTGAACATTTTCCAAAAGAGCTTCGAAAAATCCACTTGTTTCATATTGAAAAGAACGGCTTGTCCATCAATCAAATCGTCGCCCTTGCGAACGCATTGACGGGAGAACATCTCTCGGCGACGACGATTCAAAACTGGACGAAGCGTGAAGTCCGTAAAATCATCGGTGTCCCACGAATCGGTAAAAAGTATTCCTTGCATCAAGCGGCAATCATCTATCTCCTTGATGACTTGAAACACCTTTTTTCACTTGAAGAGACGAGTTCCTTGTTGGCACTCATCTTCAACAACCCTGACCGGGACGAAGACGACTTTATCACCCCGATTGATTTTTATCGTTTGTATGCGGAGTATGCCAAGTCGACGAGTCCAATCGACTTACTCGATACGCGTGCCAAGCGTTCCCTCGAAAAAACGAAGTACACGCATCCAAATATCATTCACGTCTTAAAGCTCTGTCTATATGCACACCGTGTGACGACACTCGAGCTCGAGGCCAAGCACTACTTAAACCGTTTCATTTGATGAAACGGTTTTTTCGTTGCACCAAAAAGCACCGGTCATAGACCGGTGCTCGTCATCGTTATGAGACAGATGCTGCGAGCGGCATCCGCGATTTAACCGTTAACGTTTTTAAGACAGAAAGGAGTTCGAACATCGATAGCTGATCTGCTTCTTTCGTTAAGCAGAACGTGTCGTTCTCTTCTTTCCGTAGCTCCGCAACAAGCTTACCTGCTTTGTCACGGACGCTGAACTTATGACGTTCCACATCGTATTGAATCGTGAAGAGTCCGCGTTCATAGACGTTGTACTCACACTTTTTCCCGAATAACGAGAACTTGTCTTTCAATTGACCAATCGCCTGTCCGTCATGGTTCATCACGACCCATTTTTGGCAGTTCGGGATATACTTCCCGTGAGCGATCTGTCGTCCAGACAAATTGTGCACTTGGACACTGCCTTCCGCGTCGCGGTGAACAGATCCGATCGCATCATTTGTCTCATCATAAATGGTCGCCTCGCCTTGCGTAAAGACGCAACCTTTTACATAAATTAATTTGCGCACCGCTTTTTCCTCCTAGCACGTTCCAACCGTGATTGTTTGTATGTGTACGGTCGGGCATTTCTTGAAACCCCAATCGTTTCTCTCTGTAGTTTTGATCTCGTTTCAACTACTACATATTTCATATGACGAAGATGATTATTGCATCGATTAAAGAAAAAGACAAGCCCTTTTTTTCGACATCATTTTGGATTCTGTCGAACTTGTGAACATGCCTATTCTTAACGCTTATATCCCGCTTCTTTTAAGAGTTCTTCAAGCTCTAATCTTGCAATCAGACGAACTTGATTTGGTGCCGCCAATTCGTACGCACTGTCCGTGAACGTCGAGTTCGTCACGACCCATCCTTCGTGAACCTGATAATAAGGAACCGCAGCTGCGATTTGTTGAACCGCCTCAAGACCGACTACCTTTTCATAACGTTTCGCTTGTACCGCAATCAACCATCCGTCCGGGGTCTCAAGTAACAAGTCGGCCCCAAAATCACGCGATGCCGGGGTCACGGTGACCGTGTAACCGAGCGCCGTGAACACATCTTCTAAGAACAGTTCGAATTCCCGCCCATCCATCCGGTCGATTCGGTCGATGGTCGACAGCTGTGCTCTCCAAATGAACCACGCAATCCCAAACAGGAGTAGCAAGATACTGCTCCAAAGCGGTGCCCCGAACCACCATAAACCAATGGCACCAATCATACTTAGAAGTAATCCAATCATCCCCATCTTTCCTTTCCAACTCCTCTCTCCCACTTTACCGTTTTGAGGGCAGGAAATGAAAGGGGGATCTGTCGAATGTTATAGAAGATGTGCTCGTCTGACACCAACGAAGGAGGGATGATCGTTCATGGAGAAACCCACCAATCTCCACAGTGAGTTATTACATGCATTACCTTACGGGGTTGCTTTAATACAAAAAGATGGAACAATCGTTCAGGCAAACCGCCCATTCTTAGAAAATTTCCCAGAGAATCTGCAGACTCGTACGAACCTCTTTCATATGGTCAACCAGTCTCCGATTACAATGGAATTATCTCGCCGAATGGAACAAGGACTTCCTTGGATGTATGAATTGCCGACGATGCGTGTACATGCCATTCCTTGGGAAGATCATTACATTCTATCCATCGAACCACTCCCTCTCGATACGCGCGTGACGATTCAACATAATGCGTTTGAAGCGATGATGCATACTGAACTCGACATGGCGATGATTATGACCGATGCGAATATGTTAATCACACGATTTAATCAGGGAGCGACCGAACTGTTCGGTTATGCGCCCCATGAAGTGCTATATGAAATGACACCGTTCGCTTTGTTCGAGTCGAGAGAGCTGAGCGAAAAGCGCTCTGCTTATCAAGATGAAACGGAACGGTTGCTGTCATTCGAGCAAATGTTACGCCTTGCGCTCGACAAAGGAGACCGTGAATGGAAATTCCAATGTAAGGACCGGACACATTTTATTGGAAAACTCTTCATGCATCCGGTATATGAACAAGAGCAACTCATCGGCTTCTTTTTCTTCGTGTTCGATGTGAGTCCTGAGATTCAATTGAAACGAGAACTTCGTTATAAGGAGCAACGTTATCGCATGTTTGCAGAATCTGTCATCGAAGCCGTCCTGTTTCACGAAGACGGTATGATTCTCGATGCGAACAAAGCGGCGGAATCTATCTTTAAAATTCCTGCTGAACAAATGGTCGGTCGTCAAACGGTCGAATTTATCGCTGAAGGGTATCGTGCGGATGTATTGCGACGGATTCGGAATCATATCCAAACACCATACGAAGTGATTGGACGACGAGCAGACGGCACGTTTCTAGAGATGGAGGTTTACCCGAAAGAAGTGACGTATCAAGGCCAAACGTTACGGGTAGCCGTCATGCGCGACATTAGCGATCGCAAAAAAGTAGAGCGTATGCTCGAACGAGAGAAAAATGCGATTGCCCGCCAACGAGATATCATTCAATCGATTTTACAAGCGTCGAACGAAGCATTCGTCTTGACCGAGTCGAACGGGAGTGTCTTGTTCATGAACGTCCATGCGCGACGCCTCATGGATTTACCTGGAATCGCTCCAAACAAAATACAAGAGCGCATTCCCCTCCTCTCCACGTTCCGTCCACGCGACCGGAGCGAGATGTTGAAAAAGATGGACCAACTTCTCGACGGGACGGCCCGGGAAGTGTCGATGCGTTTCTCCATCCCCCAGCCGAACGACCGGGATGAGGAATATTATGAGATGTACGGCACGACGATGGATACGAAACGGCAAATCGGAATGGACAGCGGTTTCTTATTCGTATTCCGCAATCGGACAGAGGAAGAACGCATGGACCAGATTAAAAACGAATTAGTGAGCACGGTCTCGCATGAACTGAGGACACCACTTTCTTCATTATCTGGTTACATCGAGTTGATGCTCGCTCGCGATTTGACTCCCGATAAGCGGGAACGTTTCTTGAAGACGATGTCGCGAGAAGCGTCACGGCTAACAGCATTACTGAACGACTTTTTAGATATTCAACGCATGGAAGATGGTCATCAGGAATACAAGCAAGATCATTTCTCGTTGAATGAACTCGTCTTAGAGGTGGTTGAACGCTTCCGTGAAACGAATGATCATGCCATTCACTTCGATAACGCTGATGAAGATTTACTCTTGATTGCTGACCGAGACCGAATTGAACAAGTACTCGTCAATTTGATTTCAAATGCCATCAAGTACTCTCCGAACGAACAAGAGATTGAGGTACGGGTCCGGCACGACCACAATCAGGCTCACGTCTCCATTCGTGATTTTGGAATCGGTATTCCGGAACACGCCTTTGAGAAACTGTTTACGAAGTTTTATCGGGTCGACAACTCGGATACGCGTAAAATTGGTGGGACCGGTCTTGGGTTGTCCATCTGCAAAGAAATCATCGAATCACACGGCGGTAGCATTGAAGTGGAATCGACTGTCGGAAAAGGATCGACTTTTACATTCACACTAGAATTAGCGGAGGAGATGTCATGAACGATTACGCCTTTACCGGTTTCCCTGGATTTTTAGCTGGAAAATTAATCGAGCATCTCGCGTCGTTACCTCATCAAATCGGGACGATTTATGCATTGCATCTTCCGAGTCAACAACGCGAAGCAGAAGACTTAAGGGACACCTTACTGTCCACGACGTCCCTCGAGCCTCGTCAACTCGTTTTAGTAGAGGCGGATATCACGTTGCCCGAAGTGATTCTCGATCCGATTATGCGGTCTGTCATCGAGCGCGACGTGCATTACGTCTTTCATCTGGCCGCAGCATATGACTTGAGCATTCCGTATGACACCGGGTATCGAATCAATATCCTCGGTACGAAACATGTGACTGCGTTCGCCAAACGCTCAAAACAATTGAAGCGCTATGTATACTTCAGTACAGCCTATATCGCCGGTCGTCGGCAAGGAACCGTGTACGAGAACGAACTATGGCATCGGGCTCGGTTTAAAAATCATTACGAAGCGACAAAATATGAAGCAGAAGCTCTCGTCTCGCGTGAGATGGGTGCAATGCCGATTACCATCATTCGTCCTGGCATTGTGATTGGTCATAGTCGAACAGGAGAAACGAAAAAATTTGACGGTGTCTATTTCGTATTGAAGTTAATGGAGCAATTGAAACAGATGCGACCGCTGCCTTATATCGGACGAGCGAACGTCGAAGTGAATCTCGTCCCTTATGATTACGTGGTGGAAGCGACCGCTTTCTTAGCGCACTCACCAGCCGGAGTGAAGCGAACGTTCCATTTGACGGACCCGTTCCCACACGGTGCGCGTGAAGTGTATCGCATGCTACATGAAACGATGTTTCAACGCCCTCCTCGTGGCACGGTCCCTCACGCTGTTGCGGACGTCGCATTCACGAGCTGGAAGAATGCCGCACAACTCGATGTCCCTCATGAACTGCTGGACTACTTCAAACATTCCGTCCATTTTGATACGACGCAAACGATTCGTGCGCTCGATGGGACCGGAATCGTCTGTCCAGATTTACAAGATTATCTCCCGGAGATCGCCCGTTATTTCATGACACACAAAAAGCCCTGATGCGCTCAGGGCTTGAACTATGATTAGAATCAAAGTGATAAAGCAAGTGTGCGCTGTGAACGAGCGTACACTTGCTTTTTAGATTTCATCCACGTGTCTACGAGACACTCCTTGATCGTGTAGAAGACGCTCAAGGACGAAAATATAGACCAATGCCACGAAGAGTCCCACGATACCAGGGAGAACAGCAACAATCGAATCCTTCAAATATGCTGACGGAATTAAGTAAAGGAAGAGCCATTTCACGCCATTCATCAATATCAATGAAGAGAGCAATACGAGCGTTACCGCTCGTTTCGACACGCCTCCGAAGAATGGACGTCCACTCTTCTCTCCTTTTGTTATACCTAGCCAAGATAACAAGTCAGAATCCTCCTTGATCCATTCATATGACCATTCATTCTTCAACCCATTATATACCAAATATCGAATAGGATGAAGACTATCAACTTCAATATCATAACAACCTTAACTAAAAAAGCTACATTCCTTTATCAGGAATGCAGCCCACAACACACGTTTATCCAATCAAAATCTTTTCTTTCGGATAGCGAATCTTCCGATCGGCTTGTCGCGCGACCGTAAAGAGAATCGTCAAGGATCCGACACGGCCAAGAAGCATCATGAACATGATGAACCCTTTACCGGCAGCATTCAACTCAGCGGTAATGCCCAATGATAACCCGACCGTCCCGAACGCCGACACCGTCTCAAACAAAATGGCGCTCGCTGGAATATGACCGTTCGTCAAAATGACGAGTGTCGTAATGATGAGTATAAAGAAGAAACTTGAGATGGCAACAACGTATGCTTTTTTAATTTGAAATGCATCAATCGTCCGCTCCATGATGACCGTTTCTTTTTTACCTGCAATGAACGCCCACATATCCGCGAAGATGACCGCAAGCGTCGTCACTTTAATCCCCGACCCTGTCGAAGCTGCACCGGCCCCAATATACATCAAAATCAAAATTAAGCCGATTGAGGCAGGCGCCATCATCGAGATATCAATCGTATTGAAACCAGCCGTCCTTGTCGTCACGGCTTGGAAGAACGTCACATGTAACGCTTCACCGATGGACCGTCCATACAGTGCACCTTCGCTCGATACCCACTCAAACATCATAAGCACGAACCACGCTATTCCATTGATCACCAAAAGGGACAAAATCATGATTTTCGAATGAAGGGCGAGACGTTTCCATCCTCTTACCTCTGTCGCGTCGGCGATGGTCGTGAACCCGAGACCCCCAATCATAATCATGAGGGCAATCGTCACGACAATCGCCGTGTTTTGTTCAAACGACATGAGACTGTCCGGGAACAGCGCGAAGCCCGCATTGTTAAAGGCAGAGACAGCATGGAAGAAGCCGTAATAAAGTGCCGCACCGAACGAGTAACTCTCCGTACTATACAGTTCGAACGTCAAAAACAGCATCCCGATAAATTGTACGATAACCGTCGTGAAGACGATATTTCGAACGAGACGAACCGTACCGCCTGGCCCCGCTAAGTTCAACGATTCTTGCAAGAGAATCCGTTGTTTTAATCCAATTTTCTTCCCTAATACGCTCAGGAGCATCAACGCGATCGTCATGAACCCGAGACCCCCGATTTGAATGAGGGCGACAATCACCAATTCCCCAAACAGGTTGAACGACGATCCGATGTCGACTGTCGACAATCCGGTCACTGTTCCTGCAGAAGTCGCGATGAACAAACAATCAATCCAAGAAACTGGCTCTTCTTGTGCAAATGGCATATATAAGAGTGTTGCCCCGATAAAAATCGCAAGTAAAAATCCTCCCGCGATAAAGCGAGCAGGTTTTTCAAACACGACTCGATAAAGTACCTCGATTCGCTTCAAGCGCATTTCACGCGCTGACAGTCTATGTCGCATTACGACATCCCCTTCACATCTGTTATTCTAAGCCTCATGTTACTCCTCGCTTTTCTAAATGCCAACAAGAAAATGTATCTCTAACGCTTTCCTCATTTTTTTGGTATTATGGGAGATAGACTTTAAGAATGTTGAGGAGGTTGAATGAAACCGTGGACCCTAGTACGGTAGATCATTCGATAGAGGATGTCTCGCGAAGGTTGGAGCGCCAATCACAATGTATGCCCGCTCACCTTTATTTTCAGCTAGAAGAGTTACTCAATTGGTCACTTGAGCAAGAAGTCGTGAATCAATTGTACGCATTGTTAAAAAAATACGACGTATTAACCGATATAGAGCGTGAAGAACGAAACATCAGCATTCAAATGCTGATTGATGAAAACGGCGCTTAATCATCGGGAACGCATGTTGCGGGAGACGAGTAGCGTCTCTCGCTTTTTTTGTCCTGATTTATTTCGGAAAGGTGGAAAACAAAGACATGGATGTCGTCACGTTAGTCGGGCTCATACTCGGGTTCCTCACCCTCGTTGGTGGAATGTTATTAAAAGGAGCGGGTATTGCACCGCTGATCAACCCTGCCGCAATCGTTATCATTTTCGTCGGTACAGCTGCTGCGGTCAGTATCGCCGTATCGAAAGAACAGCTTCAAAACGTACCGAAGTTATTTAAAATCTTGTTCAAAAAACAAGAACTTCCAAGTAAATCCGGATTGCTCACACAATTTGTCGACTTGTCGACGCAAGCTCGGAAAGAGGGACTCTTATCCCTAGAAACAGCACTTGAACAAGTCGAAGAACCATTTTTACGCCAAGGTATGATGATGGTCATCGACGGTCAACCTTCTGAATACATTGCGGAAGTGATGTCACGTGATATCGAAAACATGGAACAGCGCCATAAAGCGAATGCCGACATCTTCACCCAGGCCGGGACGTATGCCCCGACGCTCGGGGTACTCGGAGCCGTTATCGGATTGATCGCTGCCCTTAAAGATTTGTCAGATATCGAGAAACTCGGACACGCCATTTCGGCAGCCTTCGTCGCGACACTTTTCGGGATTTTCACCGGGTACGTGCTTTGGTTCCCGTTTGCGAATAAACTGAAGCAATATTCGAAGAGCGAAGTCATCATCAAAGAAATGATGATTGAAGGGATTTTATCGATTCAAAGCGGTGAATCTCCAAAAACGTTAGAAGATAAGCTGTCTGTGTATTTGTCTCCAAAGGAGCGAGCTGACTATGAAACGCAAAAAGAAGCATGATCATGAAGAACACATTCCAGAAGGTTGGCTCATTCCTTATGCCGACTTGTTGACACTCTTGCTCGCGCTCTTCATCGTACTGTTCGCATCGAGTAACATCGACCAAACGAAGCTCGAGAAAATGTCTCGCTCTTTCAACCAGGTGTTCTCTGGAGGCGTCAGTGTCTTCCAAGCTTCGACCGCCTCAAACAGCGACATCAGTCGGACGGATAAAACCAATACGACTGCCAACCCACGCACCTACGAGCTTGCTCAGCTTGATGAGTTGAAGGAAGATGTGAATCAGTACATTAAGAAGAATGGGTTAGAGAGTCAAATTAAAGCGACAATCAACTCGAGCGGTCTCGTCTTAACAATTCAAGATCGTGCCCTTTTCAACTTAGGAGAAGCGACACTGGATGCGGATGCTCGAAATGTCGCTCAAAACATCAGTCAAATCTTAGAGAAGGCTGGGAAGCGAGAAATCGTCGTCTCTGGTCATACCGACAACATTCCAATCAACACGGCGCGTTTCCCATCGAACTGGGAACTCAGTTCAGCACGTGCGACCGCATTCATGCGTGGTTTATTAACGAATGACGCACTGAATCCGGCTCAGTTTACACTTGCAAGCTACGGGGAATTTAAACCGATCGCCACGAATGATACCGAAGAAGGTCGCTCGAAAAACCGACGCGTCGAAGTGTTGATTAAACCGCTCGTCGACTTATCAGAAGGCGAACCGAAGATGATTGAGACGATCACATTACCGAACTAAAATCACCCACTCAAATGAGTGGGTGATTTGTGTTATTGCATCAATTTGAAATAGCGTCTTGCCAGTTCTGTAAGTGGGCTTTCGAACAAGCGTTTCCGCCAGTAGAGATCCGTCACTTTCTTCACCGCTTCACTGCGCGATGGGTAAGGATAAATCATTCGTGACAACTTCCCAATCTTATCGCCCCGTTGCATCGCATAGACGACGATTTGCATCCAGTCACCGGCCGATTCACCGACCGCATGTGCCCCGATAATCTTGCCATTTTTCTTCGTGATGACTTTGACAAAGCCGGCCTCTTGGCGTTCGGCGATGAAACGGTCCACTTCTGACAGTTTCGCTTCATACGTCTCGATGTCATCCCCGTAACGCTCACGCGCTTCTTTCTCGGTCATCCCAACGTGGAACACTTCAGGATCTGTGAACGTGATCCAAGGAAGCTTACTGTAGTCTACCTTGTTCCATAGTCCAAACAGCGCGTTCGCGACAACTGCTTTCCCTTCTTCACCTGCTGCGTGTGTGAACGGGAGCGTCTTGATCGTATCGCCAATCGCAAAGATATGCGGCTGTGACGTCCGATACGAAGAAGAGACGTCGATGTACCCTTTCGTCACTTGAACGTTCGCCCGATCGAGACGGAGCGCGTCGATGCGTGGGACGCGTCCTGTCGCCATAAGGAGTTTATCTGCCTCATATTCGACCATCTCGCCGTTTACCTCTGTCGTAACACGAATACGGCCATCGACTTCATCGACCCGATTGACTTTCACGCCAATTTTCAAGCGCATCGCCATCTCAAGCTGCGATTTTAGGTAAGTGGAGACGTCCTCGTCTTCTTTTGGTAAGAACGCATCCTGTGCCTCGAGTACGGTAACTTGCGATCCGAGTCGCACAAATGATTGTGCTAGTTCGAGTCCTACCGTCCCGGCACCGATAACAATGAGGCTCTCTGGAAGCGTCTCTTCTTCAAAGACCGTCTCGTTCGTTAAGTATGGGACTTGATCTAATCCATCGATTGGAGGGACTGTCGGTTTTGAGCCAGTTGAGATGACAAATTTTTTCCCGATCAATAAATCGTCCCCGACCTTCAATTCAGTCGGGCTTTGGAACGAAGCCTCCCCGATGTATACGTCTACACCGATCTTTTCAAAGCGCTCGGTCCCGTCATGATCTTGGATGATTGCGCGAGCCTTATCGACCCGTGCTTTCGACATTTGATAATGCTCTCCGCCATTGAACTCCGTTCCGAGAACACGTGCTGCGCGCATCATTGCATTCGCTTCTTTCGAAGCGGCAATCAATGCTTTCGATGGCACACATCCGACATGCAGACAGTCGCCACCTAAATGTTTGTTCTTTTCAACAAGCGCGACTTTCACGCCTAAGTTCGCTGCTCCTGCTGCCACTGTCATCCCGGCGGCACCGCCACCGATGACAATCAACTGATAGTCCTTCATCGAATCAACCTCCGGTATCGTTCACTCACATCTTCCATCCGCTTTCGATTCACGCCAAAGTCTGAATAGCCGACACGAGACGCAGACCGAAACTCGACTTGTTGAGTGGAATCATCAAATATAAAATTCACATCATCTTTAAAACGCATCACTTTCGAGGTCACCACATAATGAAGGCCCTCATCCGTTTCTTTAACCAGTTCAGCTCGCGGCAATTGGTTCATTGCCATCTTGATCGCTTCAATCGATTGACCACGACTACCCGCATATGGGAGTGGAGACATGCGCAATTCTTCAATCGAGGTTTGCGTCGAGACGGCGTTTGGACTTCCTTTTAACGGCTTCAATGACTGATTGGCCATAGTAAAAAACCTCCCTCATTCTACATACATCTATATGTAGCCTGAATTCGGGAGGTTTAACCCTATTAATGTAGTTCACTCGGGTCGAGTGGCAATAACACGGTCACGGTCGTCCCATGTCCGACCTCACTTTCGATGACCAGTTTTCCTTCATGTGCCTCAATCAACTCTTTTGAGATGGCGAGTCCAAGACCGCTACTTCCTTCCGTCACGTGGGCCTGATAGAACATCTCCGTAATACGCTGTAAATGCTCACGTGAGATACCAGGACCTTCATCGATAATCGAGATGAAAGCAACACGTTCCGATTGAACGAAACGGATTGTCAACGTTCCACCGTCTGGCGAGAAGCGAATCGCGTTCTCGAGGATGTTCAAGAACACTTGCTTCAACCGATTCTCATCAAACAATCCGACCGACTTTTGAGGATAACGCTCAATGAGCGTGATGTCTTTATCTTCAAGCGACTGTTTTAACTGCAATGTCACCTTTCGTAACAGTGAGACTAAATCTAGTTCCTGACGATACAACACCAATCGGCTCTCTTCGATCTTCGTATAGTCGAGAAGCTGCTCTACGAGACCAATCATGCGCTCTGTTTCGGAATGAATGATACTTAAACCAAGCTCCGTTTCCTCAGATAGCTTCTCATCGCCGCCCCGAATCGTCTCCGTCCACCCTTTAATCGAAGTGAGCGGTGTCCGCAGTTCATGGGATACGCTTGAGAGAAACTCGTTACGTGTCGACTGATGCTGTTGCACTTTAGCACCTAAATACGTGAGTGTTCGAGCCAATGCCCCAAGCTCATGTTTTTCATTCGATTCAACGGCAACGTCGAAATCACCTTGAGCCATCTCATCCGCCGTTTCGATGATTTGACGAATCGGACGGACGAAACGATCAGCGATTCGAATGACGGTATAGAGTGCAAGTAACCAGATCAGGACACCAATCATGACAACGGTCATCCAAATTTCACGGATGAGCGTATCTAAGTCTTCGAGCGGGCGTGTAAAGCTAATCGCAAACTCTGACGTATCGTTCGTCATAATCGGACTGGTCACCGCTAAGTAATGCTCCTCACCGATGTCATAGTCCTGTACGACCGACTCTCCTCGTGAAAGTTTTTCTAATTGTTCTTGTGAAAAAGATGCCTGCCTTGTCCGTTGCCCCGTCGTCTTGACGATGGAACCACTCTGGTCGACAATCGTTAAATCCGTTCCGGGATATCCGAATGTCCGGACAAGGACGGAGAAGGCGCTCGGCGTCTCAAACCCGACCTGGGCTTGAGGATATAGATATGCACTCGTGGTCGCATGACTTAGTAACGCTTCCGACTCATACTCGTAATAGTATCGATATGTCCCGTAAGACAAGACACTGACGAGTAGAAGTAAGACAATCGTCACGACGATCATCATGCGAATGACTAACTGTTGTTTCATGCTTCATGTCTCCGCCATTTATATCCGTGACCCCACAACGTTTCAATATAGATCGGGTGACTCGGGTCATCCTCGATTTTTTGACGCAACCGACGGATGTTGACGTCGACTGTCTTACGGTCACCGAAGTAGTTGACGCCCCATACCGCATCGAGTAATGCATCACGTGACAAGACGATCTCTTCATTTTGGACGAGATGACAAATCAAGTCATACTCCGTCGGCGTCAAATCGATCGATTGACCGTACTTCGTCACTTGCTTCGCCGCAAGGTCGATTGCGAACGGTCCTGACTTCAACCGTTTCGAGTCTTTTCGTTTCACTTTTTCGACGCGACGCAGCAACGCTTGAATACGCGCCACTAGTTCGCCTGGACTGAACGGCTTGGCGATATAATCGTCCGCCCCTTTTCCGAGTCCTTCGATTTTATCTTCTTCGAGCGTTCGTGCCGTCAACATGATGATTCCGACGTTCTCATCGATATCTCGAATGGCCGCACACGCCTCGAACCCGTCCATCTCTGGCATCATGACATCTAATAAGACAACGTCGAACTGTTCACGGTCAAATGCGGTGACCGCCTCTCGTCCATTCGTCGCCTCAAACACATCGAATCCGGCTCGTTTTAAATTGACAATAATGAAGCTGCGAATCGCATGCTCGTCCTCAGCTACTAAAATTCGATTCATATTTACACCTCTTCTAGAGTTCACTTCTCTACATTATAGTTACGTTTTTGCGACAAGGTTGTCAATTGACCTTAAAAAGGTTTAGGATGGAGTCATTAGATTCTGAAGGAGGACCCCCTACTACTATGAGTTACAAAATGATTGTATTGGATATGGATGATACGCTCCTCACGAGCGACCATACGATTTCCCCTAAAACAAAAGAAGCACTTCTCGATGCGCAAGAGCGCGGCTATAAAGTCGTACTTGCGAGTGGCCGCCCGACGTTTGCGATGTGGGATGCAGCCCGTGAATTGGAACTTGCGAAGTACGGTAGCTTCATTTTATCGTTCAACGGTGCCTCGGTCATCAATTGCGAAACGAATGAGGAGATTTTCTCGAGCACGCTTCAACCAGACACAGTCGCCCATCTCCATGATATCAGTGAACGGGAAGGAATCGCGATTCATACGTACGTCGGTAACGAAATCGTAACCGATCGTCCGAACCCATATACCGATATCGAAGGTGAATTGACGGGTATGTCTGTCATCCATGTCGACAACTTTAAAGACGCTGTGACAGCACCTGTCGTCAAATGCTTGATGCTTGCCGACGGTGACACGCTTGCTCCGATTGAAACGAAACTACAAGAAGAGTTGGCCGGGAAGTTGGCCGTCGCTCGTTCAAAACCGTTCTTCCTAGAATTCACGGAAGCCGGTGTCACAAAAGGAACGAGCCTCGCCTTCCTAGCGGATCAACTCGGCATCGCCCAGAAAGAAGTCATCGCTTGCGGTGATGGAAACAATGATTTGACGATGATTGAATGGGCAGGTCTTGGTGTTGCGATGGGTAACGCCAATACGACGGTCAAAGGGAAAGCGGACTTCATTACGAAGTCAAACAACGAAGACGGCATCGCTCATGTCATCGAGACATATATGGCGGACGTACTCGTCACGCAGTAAGCTTCTGATTGTAGAAAGGGAGGAAGTAAGATGAATAAAGGGTTGAAACGCGCTGGAGTCGGCTTGATTGGAACAGCGGTCGCGGGAGCGGCTTATGTGTTCCTATCACCTAAACCAGCAACACGTTTAATCAAAACTTCGTTCGCAGGGGGGAACGAGGTGGAGATGAAGGGATTCGAGGAAGTCGTTCAAAAGACGTCTGTCCGAAAAGACATCGACTACTTGTCCTCTTATGACAACGGAACGTTTGATTTGATTCGCTATGAAGGAGACGGCCGTACGGTTCCGACGATTTTTTGGGTACACGGTGGCTCATTCGTCGGTGGTGACAAATCAGACGTCCTCAAGTACGCGACATCGATTGCGAGTAACGGTTACAACGTCGTCAGCATCAACTATGCGCTTGCGCCTGATGTGACCTATCCGACACCACTTCAACAAATCGAAGAAGCATATTCGTTCATTGCTGAAAACAATGATCGATTCCGCCTCGACTTGGACCGCGTCTTTTTCGCGGGTGATTCGAATGGTGGACAGCTCGTCGCACAGTTTGTTGGCATCCAGTTGAATGACGACTACTCGCCTTCTGCCGAGGTCAGACAAGTCGTACCGAAATCATCGATCCTTGGAGCTGTCTTATTATCTGCTCCACTGGATTTGAAACGGTCTTGGCTCGAGTCATCGAAATCGGTGAATCGCTTCTTGTTCAAACGCATCGGCTGGGCTTACTTCGGCACATACAACTGGGAAACGCTCCCGGTCGTCGCTGAAGCTTCACCGCTCGTCAACGTACCTGCCACGTTTGTGCCAACATTCATCGCCGACGGAAACGATCATTCGTTTGAAGATCAGGCGAAAGAATTTGCGACAATTCTCTCAGGTCGAACAGATGTGACGACTGTGTTTTATGATCAAAACGAACACGAACTTGGTCATAACTATTACTTCGAAATGGACCGACCAGCTGCCAACTCGACGTATCGCCGTTTAATCACGTTCTTGCGTGAAACGACGAATCAATCCGTATAAAAAATAAGCGACGTTCTCTTTTAGGGAACGTCGCTTATTTTTGTTAACGCAACAGTTCGAACGCACGTCCGATCAATTCATTTCGGGATGGAGATGTGTGACGCAACGCTTCAAGGCGTTCAATCAACGCCTGCTTCAGCTCTTCGTCTTCCACTAGTTCCAAACATTCGATGTGTAACAACCACGCGTCTGGATGCTCAGATAAAATGTCTGGAACGAGATCATCAATCGACTCCCCTCGTTCACGCATGAGGTGAATGCGGTTGAACATTGGGTCATCATTCGTCCATACGCGTTCATCTCGCTCGATGATCACGGGCTTTTCAATGATCACCAATTCTTCCACTGTCGTTCCGGGGAATACCGAAGGAAGTGAATCGACGCGTACTTCGAGCGAGTCGAGTGAAATCGTCCGTCCTTCTAGCTGAATCGTCACGTCTTGGATCTTATCGGATGAACATGCTTGACGAATGGTCATCCCTTCGAGGAGATCGTCTCGATTTAGTGCGGATTCCGTATCGTGGACAATGAGAAGTCCGTGACGTTCTCGTTTCGTGAACTGACCATTTTTTACAATCGTGCATTCATCCCATTGGATGAGCGTATGTTCTTTCGACTCTGTCATATGGCGAACGATTCCGACGCGCTCAGAGCCATCTTCGAGTCGAAGCGTCGATTGACTTCCCGACGCCAATGCTTTCGAGACAGATTCAATCCCACCTTTTCGAATCGCCATTCTCCCTTCTAATTCGTCTAAGACGGAAGAGAGCGTCTCAAAGTCTGGAATGACGAACAGTTCTTTTTGCATATTCGTCACGTCTTGCTTCGTCTGTAACGCATGCTCCAAGTCAAATGGATGTTTGACGACCGCGTCGGTCAAGCAGTGACGGCTTTCGCCAACAGATGACAAGAGACCTGCGCCGTAAATCATTGGACGCTCGAGGTCGCCAATCAATCCAAATTCAACCGTCCACCAAAAGATGCGTGCAACTTGTTGCGCCTCTGAAAACCCGGTCACTTGTGCTTTCGCTTCATGGACCGCTCGTTCTGCCGCCTCGATGTCTTGTTCCGTTGAATTGGCATTCTCTTTCACGATCGTCAAGCGTTTCAACGCTGCGAATGAAGCATGCTCTTCCCGGTTCATGAACGCCTTCGCCCCTAGTTGACCGAAGCGTTTGACGATTGCCGAAAATGTCGGGTCCATCAACATCGGTGCGTGGCCTGCCGCTTCATGAATGATATCAGGTGCAGGGCTGTATAAGATATTCTCGACTTTCCGGATATCCGTCGCGACAGGCAACATTCCGTTCCCTTGGAAGTCAAAGAAGGCAACGCCAGGGATGAGTCCATCCACCGCGACCGTCGACCATCCTGCCGCACGCATTTCATCCGTCATCTGTTCGACGTTCGGCAATCGGTCTGGTCCCATTCCCGTCCGTTTTAATCCTTCGATGTAAAACGGATGCGCCTTCCCTTCTAACGTATGCAGGTTCAACCGTAAGACGAAGCGCCAGACAGCGTGATCCGTCGGTGTGTACTCATTGTAGAACTGCGGTGAAATATGTGGGGCAAGATGTGATGGAATCGATTGTGTCAACATGTGAAGTCCTCCTTTAAAGTCAAAAAAGTCCCTATCGATTGAATCGATAGGGACGACAAAGCCGCGGTACCACCCTGGTTGCTAGAGAATCTCTAGCCGCTTAATCCGATAACGGGGGACCGCTCAATCATGAGAGCTCGGGAACTGTAATTCGATTCATCTTTTGGGCGTGTTCGCAGCACCACACGCTCTCTGGGCCAGGGAAGATGTCTCTACTTCGGTTCCTTCTTCGCTTCTATTACGTATACATGTTTATCTTTTATACAGTTATGCTGTTATGCATATATGCTTTTAAGCACTAAAGTGACGTCTTGTTAGTTACTGTATCAAAGGTTTTTCGACACGTCAACAAAAAACAGCCTACGAATTTTCGTAGACTGTCAGAGACACCAATCAATCGGGGACTGACCCCACTCGTTTAGAGCATCATTCACTTGAGAAAACGGCTTTGACCCAAAAAATCCACGATGGGATGATAATGGGCTCGGATGAACGGATGTGAGCACTTTATGCTGCTCTCCGATCCACTTCATTTTTTTCTTTGCGTCATTTCCCCAGAGGATGAATACAATCGGCTCTTCACGACGCCCGAGTCGCTCAATCACCGAGTCGGTGAATTGTTCCCACCCTTTCCCACGGTGTGAGCCCGCCTTCCCTGCTTCGACCGTGAGCGCTGTATTCAAGAGGAGGACTCCCTGTTTCGCCCACTTCTCTAAATTCCCGCTCTTCGGAGTATCACAGCCAATATCATCCTTAAGTTCTTGAAAGATATTTCGTAACGACGGTGGGAATCGCACCCCATCCTGTACCGAAAAACTGAGTCCATGCGCTTGGTTCGGTCCATGATACGGATCTTGCCCTAAAATAACGCATTTCACGTCACTAAATTTCGTGTAAATAAATGCGTTCCAAATGTCTTCCCGATTTGGGTAAACGATCGTCTCTTCATACGCTTGATCGACGAATTGTTTCAACTGTTGAAAATAAGGCTGACTCATCTCATCTTGAATGATGTCTGTCCAATCCCCAAGTAATCGACTCGATAACTGTTCTCCCATTGCATACTCCCCTTTCCTTCTGTATCATACCCAAAATGTATGCATACAAAAAGACGAGTCAATCGACTCGTCTTTCGTATTATACCGTTACTGCGCCTGCAACTTCTTTCGCAAGTGCTTCTGCTTTCGCTTTCGCGTCTGCAACGATTTCTTCGATTTTGTCTGGGTATTGGTTCATCCCTTCAACTGCTACCGTCGTCACTTCAGAAACACCGACGAATGCGAGCGCTTGGCGAAGGTATGCGTCTGCAAAGTTAAGGTCTGTTCCTGTATAGATTCCACCTGTTCCTTGGATGTGGATCGCTTGTTTGTTTTCAAGCAAGCCGACAGGACCTTGCTCCGTGTAACGGAACGTTTTTCCTGCCATGAGTACGCTGTCGAGGAACATTTTCATACGTGCTGGGAAGAAGAAGTTCCACATTGGCGTTGCGAATACATAAAGGTCCGCTTCCATGAACTTCTCGAGCATGCTGCTCATTGTTCCTACTTTTTTCGCTTCTACGTCCGTAAGTGCTTCACCTGACGCGAATTTGCCCCATGCGCTAAGCACGTCTCCGTCGATTTCTTGCACATCGACATCGTAGAGTTCAATTGCTTCTACTTCGAGTGCTGAATTTTCAGCCTTGAGTGTTGATACGAATGTTTCTGCTACTTGTTTGCTGTATGAAAGTTCAGTTGGTTTCGGGTTAGCCGATACATATAATACTTTAGTCATCGTGTAATCCTCCATTTAGGTAATCTCTAATTTTTTTCAATAACAGTTAGAACTATATCATCTGTATATCTCATCGTCAATTATTTTAACTTCAAGATATTAATGAAAAAAGCAACGGGCTTTATTTGCCCGCTGCGTTATAACCGACTCGCTTCAATAACGAAATCAATTGTTCCGTCTCTTCATCACTTAACGGTCCATATATATCTTTGAAGATTTCGATGTGCTGTGGATAGACGACATCCATGAGCGCCTTTCCATCCTCCGTTAACGAGGCATATGTGACTCGACGGTCAGACGGGCAAGCGATTCGTTCAATCAGTCCACGCTTCTCCAACTTGTCGATGACGTATGTCACGCTACCACTTGTAATCAAAATCTGGTCCCCGATTTGTTGTAACGGGGTGTCTCCTCGTTTATACAGTACTGATAAAACACCGAACTCTGTTGAATTTAACTGGTGGCGTCGCAAATCTTCTTTCACACGATCGCTGATGGCATCCATCGTTCGTGCGAGAACGACCCACGCCTTCAATTCAAGGGATTCAATCATGTCGGTTTCACCTCAATTCGTTCATCATATATCACTAGTATAGCAGGACTTATGCAGTATAAGCCGGGAAAAATACTTCGTCAAGGAACTTCTTCGTTGTCGCCTATGTCGGAAACGTTTAGAATGGTAGTATTGTGATTTTAAGAAAGGGTGGACCGTATGCGTGAGTATTACGAAATTTCATTGACGATTAAACGGGAGTTTTTGCATGCTGTCATCGATTTGTTGAATCGGGAAGGCATCGCACCGGACTATGCGCTCGAAAAAGAAGGCGCGGTCTTTTTATTATTCAATCATTTACCTTGGCCAAACGTGACCCGTGAACCGCATGCCGTGGAACGTTTCTTGTTGACGTTAAAACGATCGGACTATTTATTCGTTAAAACGAAACGTAAATCACCGGTCCCTGACCATGAACCCGTCGCGTGCATGGGCGCCCTCGCCTCTCCGTTTCATGAACATCTGCGCATCGAGCTCGCTGTTGATGAGTCTGAAGCAAGTCATTTAGATATGTCCGCATTTCGTCATTATTAAACTCGATAAACGCTCAATTCCCCGTGAAGGTCAGCCCGAAAACGCTGACGGTCATGGGGATTTTTTTAGGAGTAGCCGATTTCGTAGACGGGAATAAAGGACAGTATTCGAACTGAAAAGGAGATATGCCGGAATGGACACAGTCATGTTAATCGTCAATCCATCCTCAGGAAAAGAATTGGGGGAGCAACACGCGACACATGCCGAGAAGGTGTTGCGCGAACGATATGGACACGTCGATGTCCGCTTCACCGAGAAAGAACAAGATGCAACGAATTTCGCACGAGAAGCAGCGGAAAAGCAATATAAAGCCGTCATCGCGATGGGGGGAGATGGAACGTTAAACGAAGCAGTCACTGGACTTGCCGAGGCGCCCCATCGCCCTGACTTCGGAATTATCCCACTCGGTACAGTCAACGACCTCGCCCGCGCACTCGGTGTCCCGAGTGATCCTAAAAAAGCGATTGAAGCACTTCGTGATGCTGAACCGACACCGATGGATATCGGAAAATATGAGAACGGCTATTTTATGAACGTCATCGCGATCGGGCTCATTGCCGAGGCCGTCGATGAAGTGAGTGTGGAAGAAAAGACAAAATGGGGACCGTTCGCTTATTTGATCGAAGGCGTGAAAGCGTTCCGTGAACACAGCCCATATGAGTTGGCGATTGAAAGTGAGGATGGCCAATTTGATGGTGAAGCGTACCTCGTCGTCATCGCCTTGACGAACTCGGTCGGAGGATTTGAGAATTTTGAGCCAGACGCGCGACTGAACGACGGGTTACTGCACGTCTATATTTTTGAAGAGCTCGGTTTAAAGGATGCCCTTCAATTAACGCCTGCTCTCTTCACAGGAAAGTTAAAGGAAACAGATAGCGTCACGTCATTCTGTACGAAACAGGTGAAAGTGGCCTCTCCTGAGTCTCTCCCCGTAAATGCAGATGGCGATACAGGCGGAACGTTGCCATTCACATTTGAAATTTTGCCGAGTCATTTAAACGTGTTGAAACCTGTCTAAGAGAAGGATTTTGATCAATCGAATCGAATGTTGTTAAGCGAGAAAGGAGAATGACTTATCAACATCTCGCTTGTTCCACTTACAACAGCATCCGACGAAATCGTCGACACTTTCAATCGCTGGAATAATGACCCACAGATTGTACACTTGATTCGCCCGAGTCGATCCGAAGAAGAATTGACCGCTCATTATGAAATGACGCTCGATGACTTAGAGGAACGTCTCCTGACACATGACATTTTTCTCATCTACGCAGATGACCATCTCGTCGGCGAAATGAACGTCATGTATGACCCACCCCATCTGTATCATCAAGAACCTGGTACGGCCTGGCTCGGATTTGTCATTGGGGAAGCAATCGGACGCGGGAAAGGTGTCGGCACGGAGGCCCTCCGTTTATTAGAAGAAAGACTACGAGTCCAAGGGACACCACGCATGGAACTCGGCGTATTCGCCTTTAACGATGCGGCCCACCGCCTTTATACGAAGCTCGGTTATGAAGAAATTGGACGAATCGAACAATTCACTTATTGGGACGGTCAATTTTGGTCCGACATTCGCATGGAAAAACGACTCGAGTAAAAAGCCCTTTCACGTGACGTGAAAGGGCTTTGGCTTAGTTGTTCAAGTTCTCGACTTCGACGATTCGGAAGCCTTTTTGTTCAAGCTTGGCAACGACTTTGTTCTTCATGTCTTCTTCACAATCCGGCGGTAACGTCACGAGTACCCGACGCAATACTTTACTTTTCGCATCGAGCGTCATCAAGCTCGCAATTGACGTATACTTGTTCACGATTTTTGTAATCTTCTCGAGCGCGCCCGCTTGCTCGCTCAAGGCAATCGTCAAGACGTAACTACCTGTGTCGCGACTCCACGCCTCTTCAAGCATCCCGAGCATCTTCCCGTGAGGAAGAATCCCATAAAATTCATTGCTTTCGTCTTTTAACACGGCAATGTATGGCAATTCTTTGATCGAGAAAAATACTTCGAAGAAACCATCCGATTCGTGAACATATTTTTGCGTGTTTTTAATGAGCGTCATCACATTATCGTCCATGTTTTCCCCGTTCATTCCATGACGATAAATATGCATCTTATAAATGTTACCGCGGAAAAATTTTCCCGTCTCGTCTAAAACAGGCACACAACGATATCCTGTTTCTTCAAGCGTATGAAGCGCTTCCCGCAATGTTGCCTTTTCACTGATGGTGACAACATCCTTCTTCGGGATACATAAGCTATGCACTAACATGCGTTTTCCTCCTAGCCAAAAATAAAGTGGTCTACACCCTATTCATTATTATTCCCCAAATATGATGAACATCCTGCATATTTTTTCTGAAAAGTTATGGACATGTCTCCTAATCCTCGCATTTGTCGGAATACGAAAAAGTCGTTATAGTGAAACTATCCAAACAGACAAAGGGGATGGACGATTATGACGATGAAAAAAGCATTGACGATTGCCGGTTCTGACACGAGTGGTGGCGCAGGAATTCAAGCCGACCTGAAAACGATGGAAGAACTCGGTGTGTACGGCATGACAGCCTTGACTGTCATCGTGGCACAAGATCCACATAACGCATGGAATCACGAAGTGTTCCCAATCGACACGACATTGATTGAGAAGCAAATCGATACGGTGCTCGCCGGGATTGGAGTCGATGCGGTGAAGACGGGAATGCTTCCAACACCAGAGATCATCGAACTCGCCGCTCGTAAAATCAAAGAGTATGGAATCGAAAACGCAGTCGTTGACCCGGTCATGGCATGTAAAGGTGCGGATGAGATTCTTGACCCGAACGTCGCAGTCGCGATGCGTCAACACCTCGTACCGGTCGCAAAAATCATCACACCAAACTTATTCGAGGCGCGTATGCTCGCTGGCCTCGACAAAACACCATCGACGATGGACGAAATTAAAGAAGCAGCTCGTTTAATCCATGAGCTCGGCGCTGAAATCGTCATCGTCAAAGTCGGTGGCAAACTTGGTTTCGATACAGCGTTCGATGTCTTGTACGATGGAAACGAATTCCGTCTACTTGAAAGCGAAAAAATCGAGCCTGCGTTCACGCACGGCGGTGGATGCACATTCTCTTCTGCTATTGCGGCCTCTCTCGCAAATGGCCATACGGTCGAAGAAGCGATTGAGATTGGAAAAGAATTCATCACAGAAGCAGTTCGTCACTCATTCCGTTTAAACCAGTACGTTGGACCGACGAACCATACAGGGTACCGCAAAAAATTAGCTACACAATCGTAAAAAGATGACCCGGGGCGCTTAGTTTCGGGTCATCCTTTCCATTGGAGGGACAGACGTGAAGGCGATTCAACCTGATCACATTCAGCAATATTTAGACAATCACGTCGCAACACCACTTTTTGTCCATGTTGAGACGACGAACGGTGCCTATGCGACACATAACGACCCGGATTTTCACAACGCCGGGATGTTTATCCGTAATGCCAAAATCGAATATAGCATCGGCCAAATCAAAGGAAACGGGCCTTATCGGGTCGGTTTAAAACTTGATCACGGCTGGCTCTATGTAGAAGGGTTGACCGACTACGAGGTGCATGGCGAACAGTTATTACTCGCTGGTCACGATCGACTCGGTCGCCTGGCGTGTGCGCTGCATATCGATATCAAACCGCTCCCTCAAGGAGCATCGGAGGTGGAGAATCAATGAATGGACCATTACTCGTCATTTTCCCACATCCGGACGATGAGGCGTTCAGCTCAGCCGGAACAATCATCCAACACCGTCAAAAAGGACTCCCGGTCACGTATGTCTGTTTAACACTCGGTGAGATGGGCCGCAACATGGGTTCTCCAATCTTTACGACGCGTGAAGAACTACCTAAAATTCGCAAGCATGAACTAGAAGAAGCTTGTCGCATGATGGGCATCGAAGACCTGCGCATGTGGGGACTTCGCGATAAAACAGTCGAATTTGAGGACGAAGCCGAGCTCGCAGGCCGCTTCCGCGCATTGATTGACGAAGTAAAGCCGGAAACGGTCATCTCGTTCTATCCGGGATATGCCGTTCACCCGGACCATGAAGCAACTGCTCGTGCCGTCGTACGAGCGCTTCAAGAGATGGGGGAGTCACGTCCTGCGTTTTTAGGTGTCGCCTTCGACCGCCGGACAGAAGAAGAACTTGGACAACCTCATGTCATCGTCGATGTAACGAAAGAAAGTGAACAGAAAAAGGATGCTCTATTCGCCCACCGTTCTCAGACAGAAGGGTTGCTTCGTGCGATCGATAACGCAGAAAACGCCCACGTCATGGAGTTACTCCAACGTGAGCGCTTCTATCATTATCCGTTCTCATGATTCATAGGCTAGGCGGGTCATGTAAAGCAAGGCCCCAACGGTCCCAAGACCGATTAACGTTCCGAATACTACAACGATTTGTCCCATAATGTCACCTCTTCTTCAATTTACGGACGTTCTAAATATTTGGTTTCAAACACGTGCGCTTTGCACGTGTTTTTTTTAGAAATATAAAACGTAAATGACGATGGCCAATACGATCCGATAGACCGCGAACGGCATCAATTTCACTTTGTTGATCAGCTTCAAAAAGAATTTGATGGAGAGGAGTGCGAAGAGAAACGCACTCATAAAGCCGACGACAAACACCGGTAACGTCTCGATCGTGAAGTACGTCCACTTGCTATAAAGCGATAACGCACTCGCTCCGAACATGATCGGTACCGCCATGATGAACGTAAAATCCGCCGCTGCCCGATGACTCATCCCAAGGAGGACGCCACCTGAAATCGTCGAACCCGACCTTGAGAATCCTGGCCATAGCGAGAAACATTGAATTAGTCCGACGCCGAGCGCTTGCTTATACGTGATGTCATCGAGCGTGGCGGTCGTTTGGCGTTTTACGCCTGATAAATCTGCCGCAATCATAAAGAAAGCTCCAATCACTAAACCGATCAATACCGTCTTGACCGAGAAGAGGTGTGTATCGATGTAATCTTCGAACATGACACCGAGTAGACCCGCGGGTAGTAACCCGATCAAAATATGTATCAGATTGAATTGTCGCGTTGCCCCGCTCTGTCTGAGTGTGAGTAACGACTTCGGATTCAGTAACGATTTGAACCGTTCTCGAAAGACGACAACGACCGCTAAAATCGAGCCTAATTGAATGACGATTTTAAACGTGTTCGCTACTTCCTGACCTAAAAACTGACTCGAGTTCAACCAAAGCCCGTCCACGAGAATCATATGCCCCGTCGACGAGACCGGAGCAAATTCCGTCAGTCCCTCAACGACACCCAACAAAAAACCTACGAATAACTCATACCATTCCACAATGTTTCTCCTATATTTCTTCTAGATTGTTCTCATCATACACTTCTCATCATCATCTTTCGTCCGTCTTAAGACGTAAAAACAGGCATGGCTTATGGCCCATGCCTGTAGTGATTACGGGTGAGTCGCATGAACGATCCAAACAACGACCCCAATGATTGAAAACGCCAAAAATAGTGACCCTGTCGTCCCTATGATAAAGACAACCCCAAATAAGAGGATACCGAGATGCCATAACATCGACACGGATGATTCTGTCGTCGCTCGAATGGATGAAGGGACCTGATGGTGCAACAGACCGTAATAGAGTGGCTCCATCGTCCCATAGAGAAGAGCCAACAGCCCCATCACACCAATCCCGATTGGATTCGGGAATAGCCCGATGACAAGAAATCCACCACCCATCATCCAACCGAATCGTTTCAACCAACGTTCTGATGGTGCAAAACGTGCGATGGTTCCTGCGAACAGTTGCCCAGGCAACTGAATCAAGAGTAATCCGCTTGAAATGACACCGAACCAATAAATCGGAACGGACACATCGCGTGCGTATAGTTGCCAAAACTCATCGATAAAGTTGAAGGCGGATACCGCCGCCAAAAAGCTGATTGTGACATGCCGAAGTGATTTGTTCGACCAAACGAATTGAAACCCTTTGAACAAATGCCGCCACGTCAAACGCTCTTCCATCTCTCGTTGCGTCGGTTCGACGAGAAATTGGCTACAGACGGTCGCAATCAATAGACTTACGATGGAGAGCTTGTAGTTCCAGTCCAAAGGAAGGTACTGAGCCAACACACTTCCGCTCAATGCCGCTGTAACAGCTGACAAGATTCCAATCGCGTTCAACCTTCCAAGTACCTGTTCGAATGACGAAGCGTCATGACTTTCCTGTAACGATTCATACAGCAAAGCATTCTCTGCCCCACTTCGAATGACTGACCCAACGGCTGAACAACTGATGGCGACAAAGAAACCGGTGAACGTGAACGAATACAAGATGACGACAAACGACAGCCACTCTAATCCGACACCGATTTGGACGAGTCGACGCCGTGCCGTATGGTCCGCCCATACGCCAGTCGGTACTTCTAGCAGTACGATGATGAGCGCATACACCATCTCTAAATAGACGACTTCCTGAATGGTGATTCCTCGTGATTCCCAAAATAGACGTTCAATTACGTAAGCAGGAATCAACCCTTCAAACCAACGAACCCACCCTAATCGGACAACGTTTCGACGAACTTAACTTGGAGAACGTGCTCGTTTTCGCATTTGAATCTCCTCCTTACCTTTCTATTCCCGAAAACACAAAAAAACCACGAGATTCATCCCGTGGTTGACGTGTTATTTCAATAAGTTGAGAATCTCGCGATTGAACGCCGGGATATCGTCCGGTTGACGGCTCGTCACGAGTTGGTTCTGACAGACGACGACTTCTTTGTCCGCATACTTGGCCCCAGCATACTCCATATCGACTTTAATCGATTTGTAGCCGGTCGCGTCACGACCTTCTAGCGTCTTCGCCGTAATCAACAGCTGTGGTCCGTGACAGATGGCAAACACAGGTTTCTTCGCGTCCATGAATGCTTTGGCGAACGAGACGAAACGCTCGTCTTCTCGCAATAAGTCAGGTGAGAACCCACCCGGTAAGAGAAGGGCATCGAAATCTTCTGGCGATACGTCATCAATCGATTGATCGATGTTCACTTTCGCCTCGCCTTGCTTCCCTTCTACCGTGTTGCCTGCTTTCTTCTCGATTGTCACGACGTCATGCCCCGCATCCACTAATGCGTCACGAGGTCCCGTGAATTCTACATCCTCAAACATATCTGTAATGAGCGTTGCTACTTTTGCCATTTCAAAAACACTCCCTCTGTTTGTTTTATGCACATAGGGACTGTTCCACTGGCATGAATCACTTAAACATCACTGCATGCATTCAACGGAACTTCGAGACGTACGGATTGTCGCGTTCAAAAAAACGATACGGGTAGTCACGCGCCTCGCCTGTATTCGGAATGCCGACGCGAGGACCCGCCTCGACAACGATTCCTGTCTCACCTTCAGCGATGTAGAGCGGGTCTTGTTGGAACGAATGTCCGTATAAATCCATCGTGATTCCTAACGCTTTCGTCAACTTACCAGGTCCGTTCGTCTGGTCATATCGCTTCACCCCAGGACGATTCACCGCAATGGAAGTCTGCCCTTGAATCGGCTCAACGGCTCGAATCAAGACGGCTTCCGGTGTGCCCACCGGACCACTGACAACGTTCAGGAGCGTGTGTGTATGCATTTGATACGTGTACACATGCCCGGGTTTTCCGAACATGACTTCTGTCCGCTTCGTTCGACGTCCTCCGAAACTATGTGCCGCTCGGTCGATGGCACCGAGATAAGCCTCTGTCTCGACAATCTTCGCGATGATATCACCTTCCGGATGTCGCCTCACCAAATATTGTCCGAGCAAGGCACGTGCCAAATCGAGTGTCGGTTGTTCATAAAATGCCAAATCGAGCCGCTTCATGGTTCCACCTCCGTTTTTCCTATTTTCTCAAAAGTCATATGGTGCATACAAAAAAGATGCCCTGCATAGCAGGACACCTTGACATTATGATGCGATTTTAAGTGATTCACGTTGCTTCCCCAATCGGATGTATCCCAAGATGACAGAGAAGACCGGGCTGAGCCAGAGGAAGAACGCAAATGGTGCGTACTCCAATACAGGTACACCGAGTGTCGCTGCGAAGAATGCTCCGGAGACACCCCATGGAATGAGCGGGTTGATCACAGTCCCGCCATCCTCAAGTGCCCGTGACAAATAGCGTGGGTCAATCCCACGATCGATAAAGCCTTGTTTGAACGCCTGACCTGGCAAGAGAATCGACAAGTACTGTTCTCCTGCGAGCAAGTTGACACCGATCGAGCTGAGGACGACCGAGAGAACCGAGCTTCCTGGTGATTTCAAACGCTCGAGCAACGATTCAACGATTGCTTGGAACACACCGAGTTCACGTAACAAGCCACCGAATGCGAGGGCGATCAAGACGAGACTGACCGACCAGAGCATCGACTCAAGACCACCACGATCGAGCACCGTCGCAATTGTCTCATTCTCTACACCTGACTTGAATCCAGACTGCATGACACCGAGCCAGTTCGAGATGCTCCAGTTGCCCTGAACGAAACCAGCCGTCAACACACCGGCAAACATTCCGACGAGCATCGTCGGCAAGACCGGCATCCGGCGGAACGCGAGCACTGCGACAAGGACAGGAGCGATCAATGTGAGCCACGAGAGGTTGAAACGTCCACTTAATGCGGCTTGCGCCTCTGCGATTTGTGTCGTGTCAGCACTTTGACCGCTTCGACCGAGGAACGTGAATAAAATCAGTGTGATGATGAACGCTGGAATCGTTGTCCCCATCATGAAGCGAATGTGATCGAACAATTTGACGCCCGCCACTGCTGGCGCAAAGTTTGTCGTGTCCGACAATGGGCTCATCTTGTCTCCGAAGAGGGCCCCCGAGACGATGGCACCTGCAGCGAGCGCTGGCGAGATTCCTAGTGCCGTCCCGATTCCGAACAAGGCGACACCGACCGTTCCGACTGTTGTAAACGCACTTCCTGTGAATGTCGATACGATCATCGTAATCAATAAGACACTCGGTAAGAACCATTCAGCGGAAATTGTATTTAAACCGATAGAGAGGATCGTCGCGACCGTCCCGGACATTTGCCATACTCCGATGAGCATCCCTATCAACAACAAAATCAACACCGGCATGATGGCTTCACGAATCCCGTTGATCATCGCCGTTTCAATCTGTTTGAAGTCGCGTGAACGATAATACGCGTATCCACCTACCATTACCATTGTGCCAAAAATCGCCATATGTGGCGTCGCTTTGGCCAAAAACATCAGTGCGAGCAAGGTGATCCCGCTCATCAACACGACGAATACAGCTTCTTTTCCTTTCATCTGCATCGACGTCCCCTCCTTTCGTTATATCCTGATTATTTATTATTTCGCCTAACCGCTTAAACGCTTTTATGCACAAAAGCATGTCAGTGATGTTTTTTACTATACTCGCTTCCTTTCTCCCTGTCAAACGCCTTTTTATGATAAATTATATGCTTGAGGGTGACCTCCGGAGTTCGTAACCTCCTCCGACATCAAAACTAGCGAAAAGGAAGTGTGCTTCATGCAACACGAAAAAGCATTGGTCGTCTTTAGTGGTGGCCAAGATTCAACGACTTGTCTATTTTGGGCAAAACAACAATTCTCCCATGTGGAGGCGGTGACGTTCGCATATGGTCAACGCCATGATGCGGAAATCGAAGTCGCAAAAGAAATCGCGGCAGAACTCGATGTCCCACACCACATCCTCGACTTGTCCCTACTCGGACAACTCACATCAAACGCGCTCACGAGACACGATCTCGACATCGACAATGCGGACGTCCCAAATACGTTCGTCGATGGACGCAACCATCTCTTTTTATCATTTGCGGCCGTCATGGCCAAACAACTCGGTATGCATCACATCGTGACCGGTGTATGTGAAACGGACTTTTCAGGTTACCCGGATTGCCGAGACCAATTCATTAAATCACTCAACGTGACACTCAACTTAGCGATGGACTATCCATTTGTCATCGACACACCGCTCATGTGGCTCGATAAAAAAGAGACGTGGGCACTCGCCGACGAGCTCGGTGCATTTGACTACGTCAAAGAACGCACGCTCACTTGCTACAACGGTGTCATCGGTTCAGGCTGTGGTGAATGTCCAGCGTGTAAGCTTCGCCAAAACGGACTCACAGCTTATGAGGAGGTGCGCGTATGAAACATGCTCCGTTCCTCGCCCCAACCAGTGTCGAATCGAAACAAGAAGGGTCGCTCATCTATTGCCCGCATCGCGTTCAAATCGTCAAAGAAGTGACGTTCGATGCGGCGCACCATCTTTTTGATTATGACGGCAAATGTCGTGCCCTCCATGGTCATACGTATAAGCTCCAGATGGGTGTCAGCGGCTTTCTCGACAATCGCGGCATGACACTCGACTTTGGTGACTTGAAAAAGATCTTCAAAGAAGAGCTTGAGCCTTATCTCGATCATCGCTATTTGAACGAGTCACTCCCTTATATGAATACGACTGCAGAAAACATGTGCTATTGGATTTTTGAACAGCTGGCGACGCATTTACCGAATGAACGAGACGTCCGTGTCGAGTTCGTGCGTCTATATGAAACGCCGACGTCGTACGCAGAGTTCCGCCGTGAATGGTTGGTGGAATCGTGAAAATCCCAGTTTTAGAAGTGTTCGGACCGACCTTCCAAGGAGAAGGACGTGCCATCGGGCAGAAGACGATGTTCGTCCGGACCGCCGGTTGCGATTATCGCTGTTCGTGGTGCGATTCCGCCTTCACATGGGACGGTTCAGAAAAACCGGACATGTTGACGGCCGACGAGGTGATTGCACGCCTTGACGCACTTGGCATGTACGATTACGTCACCATTTCCGGTGGTAACCCGCTCCTGATTGCGGCCATGGAAGACCTCGTCGTGAAGTTGAAAGAACGTGGCGTCACACTCGCCGTCGAGACACAGGGCAGTCGTTATCAGGACTGGCTTACACAAATCGACGACGTGACCCTCAGTCCGAAACCCCCATCATCCGGTATGAAGACGAATTGGGAACAACTGGACGACATCGTCAATCGATTGCGCCCGGAACAGACGACATTTAAAGTCGCCGTCTTCGATGAAGTGGATCTCGCCTATGCGAAAGACGTGCAGCAACGCTATTCACCGGACGTCATGTATTTGTCTGCCGGTAACCCGGAGCCCGGGGCTGATGGAGACATCACCGATGCCCAGCTCCGTCGTTTAAAACAACTATGGGAAGACGTCGCACGCGACCCATCGTGGCAAAGCGTCCGCGTCCTGCCACAACTACACACATTACTGTACGCCAACGAACGTGGCGTGTAAGGAGAATAATCATGAGACCAGAAGACTTACAAGACCTCTCGCTCCTAGGACAGAAGAGCGTCCCTTATATTTTTGAATACACACCAGACGTCCTCGAGGCGTTCCCGAACCGTCACCCGGAGAACGACTACTTCGTCAAATTCAACGCACCGGAATTTACGTCCCTGTGCCCGATCACGAACCAACCGGACTTCGCAACCATCTACATCTCGTATATCCCGGATGAGAAACTCGTCGAGTCGAAGTCGTTGAAGTTGTATTTGTTCAGCTTCCGAAACCACGGTGACTTCCACGAGAACTGCATCAACGTCATCGGGAAAGATCTCGTGAAATTGATGGAACCGCGCTATCTTGAAGTGTGGGGGAAATTCACACCACGTGGCGGTATCTCAATCGACCCGTACTACAACTACGGAAAACCGGGTACGAAGTACGAAAAAATGGCAGAACATCGCCTGTTCAACCATGACCTCTACCCTGAGACGGTCGACAACCGTTAATCGAAAAGTAGGCGCTCCAAACGGAGTCGCCTACTTTTTTTGATAGCGATGAATCTGTCGTTTGATCGGTTCACGGAACACGGTCGCGATGAGCGTCAGCACGAGCATGATTCCGAACGCCAATGCAATCAGCGTCCAATCTCCGCTCGCGATGCTGCTTCCGAGAAAATTGTTCGCGAACGCCCCAGGAATCATACCGACGACGGTCGCAAACAGATAAGCTGGTACTTTCACTTTTGCCAACCCGGAAGCATAGCTGACCAAATCGAAATTGACGAGTGGGATGAGACGTAAGATGAGTACATAAAAGAATCCGTCCTCTTCGATTTTGTGCTGAATGGCTTCATAGTTCTTCGATTCGAAGTGATGCAAGAAACGATCGCCGAAATAGATGGCCACGTAATACGCGACGAGAGCACTCAGTGTCGCCCCGATGACGGTATAGACGACACCCGGTAAGATCCCGAACGCCAAACCGCCGGCGACCGATAAGACGGACGTCGGAAACAGGATGAGCGGACGCACGGTGAACAAGAGGATGTAAATTAAAGGAGCTAACCAACCGAATCGAATGATATAGTCCCGGATATCGCCTGGACTGACATCAATCCACTGGTAAAGGAACGTCGCCGTCCCGAACAGGAGTAGGACGAGTGCAATCATCCATTGTGCTTTCCATTTCTTCATCGTCCCTCCTCCTTTCTATTTTGTTTTATTCCCGCAATCTGAGATGTCATCCATCTTTTTTCAGTCACCTTGATATGGTACGGTTAGAGAAAGCAGAAGGAGGAAATCGATATGAACCTTGCAGATGCCCTAACGTTAAAACAGTTGCTCCATGAGCAAATCGATACATTGACCGAAGAGATTGAACACGTGGCATTCATCTCGCTTCAAGCGAATGAGTCTATTCCGACGATTCAGTCCCGTTCGCTCCAAGACATCGAGATGGAACTTGAACACATCCGGTTAGACTTACGTCAACTCGACCGCTTGATTCAAGAGGCGAACGTCCGAGCCGTCGTCGAAACGCATGACGGTCCACTCCCGCTCGTAGAGGCCATCGAACTCGCCATTCAGTTGCGTGTCCAGGCGAAGCTTTATGAAAAACTGTCACTTCGTCCGAAGAAAGAATATGTGCATGGGGTTACCGTGATTAAACACGCCTTATACGATCCAGAGCTTTATCGCTTGAAGGCACGCGATATTAAAAAGCGCGCTATTCGAATCGAAAGTGCCATTCAGGCCGTACGCTATCAGACCGACATTGACTTTGATGCTTCACGATATATGTAAAAAAGCGAAGGAATCCCTTCGCTTTTTTACATATGGTCATGGTGGTTGTGGTGGATATCATGATGACTCGATGAAGAAGAACGTCGACGTGGCGGTGCTTCGTCAGCAAATTTTTCCCCATCTAAAATGCCGAGACGCTTGTATTGGCGATCAACCCGCTCTTTCGTCTCTTCGCGAACGGATCTCGACTCCATCACCAATTGATAGCACCCGAGCGCGACACGGAACGGTTCCATCCGTGTCCGTTCAATGGAGAAGGAATCAACACTCTGTAAATAGTCTGCCAATCGCTCGGCCGTGTCATCGTCTGGATCATCGGCGAGCTGCGAGGCGAATCGTTGCAAGTCTTTCAACGTGCTCGATGTTTTAGAATGATGAAAAATCGTTTTAACGAACGCAAAAATAATGAGACCGAAGATAACCATGAACACGATGGGAAACACAGCGAACACTCCGGTAAAGAATGAGTCCCCCATGGAGTCACTAAACGGATCTCCTCCAAATCCAAAAACTGTCATTTCAAATTCCCCCTTTTTCTTTATGTACGTTCATTCAGTCGAATCGGTTTCACCAAAAAACCGCGATCATTCGACCGCGGCATCCATTCAACTGTTCAATTGTTTCTCCATCATGATGCGTGGCTCGCCATCTTCTGTGTAGGCGCCCATGATGTCATATCCGCAAAGGAGGTTCAAGATGATGACCCCTTTGTTCGTATTGCGCGCTTTCGTCCGAATCGAATGGAACCCTTGCGCTTCGACCCATTCGAGTTGCGTGTCCATCAGCTTGCGACCGATGCCATGCTTTTGAAAGTCTGAGTGTACCCCACCCGCCCAGCTATAAAATCGATAAGGCTCTGCCTCATAACCGATTTTAAAACCGACCAATTGCTCTTCTGAGAAAGCTAAGAGCACTAACGGGTTAGCGTGTCGATACAGGCGTTCTTTGAAACGCAACTGATCGAGATCGCCATACAGCGTGCGATACAGTCGGAAGAAATCCTCTTCAAAATCTTTAAAGTTGTTCGTCACATCTTTTACGATAAATGAACTCGTCGTACTCATCGTGCCATCCCCTTTCAGTTTCTGGACAAAGATTCCGTACGTCTGTTCTTTTCGCCGTTCATTCCGAATTTCCTGTCTCCCGTTCGAAAGCCGTGACACCTTTTTGTTTATAAAGCCCGAGCGTACGCTTCGGTAAACTCTTGACCATCCAATCTTTGAAGATGCGCGCTTGATCCTCGACAGGCAGTTCATAGCCATCCGTCACGATATGGCGTGACCGTGTCGTAACATCATATAAGGAGATCGCAGCGGCGACTGAGATGTTCAAACTTTGTACGTATCCTTGCATCGGAATGACAAAGTTTCCGTCCGCCTTGTTGAGCGCCGCCTCCGAAACGCCGCTATGTTCATTCCCAAATAGAAGAACCGTCGGCTTCGACACATCCACCTCTTCGAGCGGGATTGCCTCTTCGCTTAATGCCGTCGCATACACTTGATAGCCGTCTTGTTTTAAAGCATCAATCGCTTCTTCAATCGACCCGTGTTCCACGACGTCCACCCAACGGTCGGCACTTTTTGCGATAATCGAGTTCGGTTTGAACTTCGCTCGCCCTTCGACGACGTGTAAGGTTTGTACCCCGAACGCATCGGCCGAACGCAACACGGCGGATTGGTTGTGCGGATCGTCCACACCTTCCGTCAAAATCGTGATATGGTTCGTTCGTGTATTCAACACTTCATACATCCGTTTGATACGGTCTGGCATGAGCATCTCATATAGAGGAAGATCGTCTTCCTTCAACACGCCCTTCTGTAATAACTCTTCTTTTAATTCAATCTGCTCATCCTTCGTCAAAGCAGATGTAGTCTGTCTCCAACCCATCTTTCTCGCTCCCTTCAACCTATCATATTGTAGCTAGATTCGATTCGGCTGACAAGTTCGCCTCATACATGTTGTTTCCCATCAAAGAATGAAAACAAATGAAAATAGGGAAAACGGTTGCATGAATTTATGCAATCGATTACAATCATTTATGCAAGCGATTGCACTATTGGTAAACACAAAAATAGATAAAACTCCCTCACAGGAAGGAAGCGTATAGCATGAAACAATTGATCTCATTCGATTTCTGGCAAAAACTCGGTAAGGCCTTGATGGTCGTCATCGCCGTTATGCCAGCTGCCGGTTTAATGATTTCCATCGGTAAATTGATTGGAATGTCAGCCGGAGATGTCGGTATTTTATTAACAACAGCTCGCATTATTGAAGATTTAGGTTGGGGCATCATCGTCAACTTACATATCCTCTTCGCAGTCGCGATTGGTGGTTCGTGGGCAAAAGATCGTGCAGGCGGTGCGTTCGCAGCACTTCTCGCCTTCATCTTGATTAACCGTGTCACAGGTGCCATCTTCGGTGTCAACGGTGCCATGCTTCAAGATCCGGAAGCGACAATCGAGTCACTCTTCGGTGCAAACCTTGTCGTCGCTGACTACTTCACATCTGTACTCGGCTCACCAGCCCTCAACATGGGTGTGTTCGTCGGGATCATCGCCGGTTTCCTTGGTGGTGCACTATACAACCGTTTCTACAACTTCAACAAGTTACCGAACGCCCTCTCGTTCTTCAACGGAAAGCGCTTCGTACCATTTGTCGTCATCCTTGGCTCAGTCGTTGCTGCCATCGTTCTATCGATTGTATGGCCAACAATCCAAGGTGCGCTCAACAGCTTTGGTGAGTGGATCGCCACATCACGTAACACGGCACCAGTCCTCGCCCCGTTCATTTACGGCGCGCTCGAACGTCTCCTCTTGCCGTTCGGTTTACACCACATGCTCACGGTTCCAATGAACTACACGGAGCTCGGTGGAACATATACGATTTTAACAGGCGCAACAGCAGGGTCGGTCGTTGCCGGGCAAGACCCGCTCTGGTTGGCATGGGTGACGGATCTCGTTAACTTGCGTGCTGCTGGTGATACAGCTGCATACAATGCTCTTCTCGCTGATGTCGTTCCTGCCCGCTTCAAAGTCGGTCAAGTCATCTTGTCATTCGCTGCTTTGATTGGTGCCGCGTATGCGATGTACCGTAACGTCGATGCTGAGAAGAAAGCACAATACAAGCCGATGTTCTTGTCAGCTGGACTCGCTGTCTTCTTGACAGGTGTCACGGAACCAATCGAGTTCATGTTCATGTTCGTGGCTCCAGTACTTTACGTCGTTTACGCACTCATGGCAGGTGCCGCTTTCGCATTGGCAGACATCATTGACCTACGCGTCCATGCTTTCGGTGCGATCGAACTATTGACGCGCATCCCGATGATCGTCAAAGCGGGACTTCTTCAAGACTTGATCAACTTCGTTCTCGTCTCTGTAGCGTTCTTCTTCCTCAACTTCGGTGTGTTCAACTTCTTCATCAAGAAGATGAACTTGCCGACACCAGGACGTAACGGAAACTACATGGAAGAGACGACAGAGAAGTCATCTGTGACAGGTAACGAACAAGTCATGGGGATTATCGCACTTCTCGGTGGGGAAGAAAACATTGAAGATGTCGATGCATGTATGACTCGCCTTCGCGTGACTGTCAAAGACGTCACACTCGTCTCTGACGAACAAGAATGGAAGAAAAATGGCGCCATGGGTCTCATTGTGAAAGACCGTGGAGTCCAAGCCATCTATGGCCCGAAAGCCGACGTATTGAAATCAGACATTCAAGACGTCATCGGTGCATAATCTACTGGCCAACTCGCTCGAGAGTTGGCCTTTTTTCTAAAGGAGGACTATCGTGAATATCTTAACGCTCAATTGTCACGCCTGGTTAGAAGACCGTCAACAAGAGAAAATCGATGCCATCGTCGAACGCATTGCGAGTGAAGAGTACGATCTCATTGCGCTTCAAGAAGTCAATCAACATAAAGAGGCCCCCCTCATCTATGGGAATATCCGCGAGAACAACTTTGCACACGTCCTCGTCGAACGTCTGAAAGAGTTGGACGTCCACTACCATATGACATGGGATTTTGCCCATTACGGATATGATATTTATGAGGAAGGCGTCGCCATCCTGTCACGTAAACCGTTCCTATCAACAGAATCGTTCTTCGTATCAAAGACGACGGACCCAGACAATTACAAGTCCCGCAAGATTGTCAAAGCCGTCATCGAAGGAGCAGATGCTCCGACGACCGTCTACTCGTGTCACCTCGGGTGGTGGCATGACGAAGAAGAACCGGTGAAACATCAACTCGATGAACTGCTGCGTCGCGTCGAGCATGACGACCATGCGCTTCTACTCGGCGACTTCAATAACGATGCTTTCCTCCGAGGAGAAGGATACGATTATTTGATGGAGAACGGACTCCAAGATTTGTTCCATCTTGCGACCGAACGCGAAGGTGATGCGACCGTTCAGGGGAAGATCGCCGGATGGGATGAAAACAAGAAATCGCTCCGCATCGACTTGATGCTGACGAACGCCCCAATTCACGTTTCACGCCATGCCGTCGTCTTTGACGGAGAGAACGGTCCTATCGTTTCTGACCACGCCGGTGTCGAAGCGACCGTGTTTTGGCGCTAATTCACCTTTTTCTTCCTAGTTGGGAGAAAAGGGTTTTTCTTTTGGAGAAAATCTTGTAACGTGATAGAAGACTGATGTCTAACTACTAATGAATGAACTAGAAAGAAGTGTTTGATTATGAAGACAAGCTCGCTCAGTCGAAGCGACTGGACTTTAGTTTTATCCTTATCCTTATTAACCTTCGTTCTCGGAACGAGTGAATTTGTCATTGTCGGAATTTTGCCTGACATCGCAACCGGTTTAGCCATCTCGATTGCGACGGCCGGTAGTCTCGTATCGGCATTCGCCATCAGTTTTGCCATCGGCACGCCAATTATGATGTCATTGACGAGCCATCTTCCGAAACGTAAATTGATGCTTGGTCTGACCATTTTGTTCACTGTCCTGAACTTACTGAGCAGCCTGGCACCGATATATGAGTGGCTACTCATCTTACGCATGTTGACGGCCGTCGTCACTGGCGTGTTGATCTCGCTTGCCATGCTCGTTGCCAGTGAGAGTGTCCCTCCGGCGAAGCGTGGTGTCGCGGTGTCCTTTATTTTTGGTGGGTTCACGATGGCCAACGTGTTCGGTGTTCCAATTGGGACGTTTATCGGTCAACAGGCAGGCTGGGAGTCAACGTTTTGGTTGACGACCACACTCGGTGCAGTCGCTTGGATCGCGATTTATCGTGTCTTGCCGAATCAACTGTCTCAAGAAAAAGCATCACTTCGCGAACAATTGGCATTGCTGACGAACCCTCGCATCTTGATTGCCTTCTTGATTCCGGCGTTCGGTTTCGGGGCAACGTATGTCGTGTACACGTATCTCGTACCGATTTTAAAAGATGTACTGGGCGTACCGGTCGCCTGGGTCAGTCCGATCCTATTCGCATACGGATTCATTTCGATCTTCAGTAACATTGCTGCTGGAAAGATTGCTAGTCACAATCCAATCGGACGCTTACGGTTCGTCTTTCTCGTCCAAGCGTTCGTATTAGCCGCATTATTTGTGACGACGTCGAATGTGATGCTAGGTCTTCTCAACATCGCGCTCATGTCGTTCATGGCCATTTTATTGACGACATCAACTCAAATTTATTTGATTGATTTGGCGGAGAAGTTCAACCCGAACGCCAAAGGTCTCGCCTCGTCACTTATGCCCGTGGCGAGTAACGTCGGAATTGGACTCGGTTCCGCTCTCGGTGGTGTCGTCTATGCGACGAGCCCTATCATGACACTCGCGCTCGTCGGCGGCTTGGTCGCCCTCGTCACAGCCGGGTTGACCGCAGTCAGTTATTCGCTCGACCAACGCTAAAACGTGCGCACCTCGATGCAGGTGCGCACGTTTTTTCATAACCATTCAAGAATCGCTGAAAGGACTTCATCTAATTGTTCTTTCGATGTGAGCGGACTTTCCTGATCTCCTTTTTGTGGACCATACATCCCGAAGTTCGCATGGTTCCCGCCTTCGATTTGCACGAATTGACTATCTTCAGGAAGATCACTTCGACTTGCCTCGATATCTTCTGGTACAGCTAGCCCATCCAATTCACCCGAGATCGATAATACGCGTAAGTCGCTGTCGACCATCGAACTGATCGGATACGAGGCGAGGAAAATGACACCCTCCACCAACTCTTGATGCTCAAGTGCATACCCCGATGCCGCCGAACCTCCGAGGGAATGACCGGCCACGATCCAGCGTTCGATCTCCGGATGTGCCTCGATGATCGGGGCCGCCGCGTCGATATCTAAAATGCCTAAGTTGAGACGAAGCGACGGAATCGCAACGAAGACTCCTTCTTCCGCTAATCGTGTACCGTAATAAGCATATGCCTCCTTCTCGACTTTTGCTCCTGGATAAAGAATGATGCCGATTTCACTCGTCGTATCTCCAAACTCGAGACGGTTGTCGACCACTTTTCCTTCTTCCGCATACTGTGTCGCTTCATCGGTCGGTCCGTACGTGAACTGTGTCCAAATCAAAAAGCCGGCGATTGCGACGACAAGCAATCCTAATACAATCAGTCCTGTCCACTTGAAGAATTTCTTCATTATATAGCCTCCATTTGCATCCACTTCATCATAACGTTACACTAATAAGAAAAAGCATGATCAGGGGGACACCATGACCAGAAGTAATGTAACCACGACGATTCAGTGGTTTATTTTTATTTTAGCTACAAATATTGTACCACCACTCTCCATCGCCGCATTATTTGAACTGTCACCAGATGAGACGATGACCTTCATATCCCGCTCACTCTTCATTTTCGCACTCTTTAGCATCGTCCAAACGTTGCTCGGACACCGCCTCCCGATACTCGAAGGTCCTGCCGGCATTTGGTGGGGCGTCTTCACCTTATACGCATCCATCGGTCCAGCCCTATACGGAAGTCAGCAAGAGACGTTGCAGGCACTCGGATTTATGTTGTTCTTGAGTGGGATCCTTGGTGTGTTGTTGACCGTCACCGGTATTTTAAGACGAATGCTTTCCCTGTTTACACCACAAGTGCTCGGCGTCTATATGATTTTACTCGTCCTCCAGTTATCAGGGGCCGTCATTAAAGGGGGCTTCGGGGTGACGGAAGACGGAATCAACATCGTCCAAGCCGTCGCGACGGCTGGTCTAGTCTTGTTCGCGCTCACCCTCGAGCAAAGTCGCTTCAAACAATACGGACTCGTCATGACGCTATTTGTTGGATTCGGTCTGTTTCATTTACTCGACCTCGGAAACCCAATCGTTCGTTCAGAATCCTTCTTCCTCGTCCCTGAACTTCTTCCGTTCGGAAACTGGGTATGGGATTGGAACTTGTTGCCGACGGCTTTCGTCATCACCTTGCTTCTCATGACGAATGTACTCGCGAACATCAAATTAATTGAACGGATTGTCAGCTCTCGTGAAAAACGAGAAATCAAAGGGAACGTTCCTGCGTCTGGTGTCGCCAGTGGAATCAGTCAAATCGTGGCCGGTCTGTTCGGTACACCGGGTCCTGTCGCCATCTCAGGGACGGCCGGTTTCCTCTCTTCGACGGAGAGCGTCCAGCGTGCGCCTCACTTGATCGCCCACACCCTCATGATGGGGTTGGCACTCATCGGTCCATTCGTCTCGTTAATCGCGAGCATTCCAGCCGCTGTCGGCTATGCGATCGTGACACCACTTATCGCGACGATGATCATCATCGGAATCAATGAGGCCGCCTTCGAATTAAAACAATCGACGGCTTCTCTCACGGTCGGGCTTCCGCTCGTGATCGGTGCCGGAGCGATGCTCTTGCCACCCGGTTCGATGAATGATTTACCGCCGCTCCTTGCGACCGTCTTTTCAAACGGACTCGTCCTCGGCACAATCGTCGCTTTGACGACGGCCATTTTAAGTAAAATCAAGGATTGAAAAAAGAACTGACCCAATCGGTCAGTTCTTTTCACGTACATACATATGGTAACGGGCATCGTGCGGTAACACGGCGCCTTCTTCTTGTTCAAAATGCTCACGGTCTTTCCAGTACCGAACCGCTGACAACGTATCTCGATATAAGGCGCGCTGTAGCGCCTGTTTCGCCGTGACATCGGTGCCGTCGTCATTTTTTAACTCGAGTCCCATCAGTTTATAACCGATCGTTTGTCCACCTCGACGCATTTGACAGGCTTCCATCGCGTACGTCAGCAAGGTTGGTGTGACGACCGCATGCACAAACTCACTCTTCACTTTCTTGCGCACGAGTTGTTCCACACCAACGCTGACGATACCTGCGATCACACTATCGATCAGGACCGCTTTCGTTCGTTTCTTCGTCAATGGGTTCATCGGCTCATCCTCTGCATCATCCCCGACGTCAATACTTCGATGCCTTCACCTTCTTCAGACGCCATGATCAACGCACGCGCAACATGCAGCGCTTGAATCGGTGCGACTTCCGGTGCCTTTTCCACCAACAGCGACTGGAACGGCCGACTGACGACCTCGGCCGCTTTCTCACCGAGTCGGAATGAATCACGCTCTCCCAGTAACAACGACGGACGCGCGATAATGAGATGATGGAAGTTGAAGATGCGCAATCCGTTTTCGAGCTCCCCTTTTACCCGGTTGTAAAAGAAAGACGAACGTAACGATGCGCCTTGTGCCGATACGACCGCATAGCGTGTCGCACCGTGTGCTTTGGCGACACGAGCGACTTCAAGCGGCAACTCCAAATCAACTTGTTTGAACGCCTCTTGCGAGCCGGCGACCGCAATCGTCGTACCGAGTGCACAGTATACGTCATCGATGTGTGGAAGTGCCGCATCCATCTCCTCGAAGCCGACGACCTCGTGTAACTTCGGATGACTCCAACGCTTCGAGCGACGGACGACAATCCAGACCGCCTCATAACGGTCACTTTCTAACAACTGTTCTACCAATTCGCGGCCAATCAAGCCGGTCGCGCCTACGACAAGTGCAGTTTTCCCCATTCATGACTCCTCCTAGACTACTATTTCCTTCAGTCTAGCTGACTTGCCGTTCCTCGGCAATAATCGTCGTGGGACGGAAACGGTCCATCATGCGGAAGAAACCGTTCAAGAGGAGCGCTGTGAACGAACCTGCTACGATGGCGCTATCTGTGAACAATTGAAGCCATTCCGGCATGTTCGCGACGATAGCCGGGTTTGCCGTAATGCCGAGCCCGACGCCAATCGAGAGTGCGATCGTAATCAAGTTCTCATTTTTTGCAAAATCAACCTGACTGAGAATACGAATACCGGAAGCAGCAACTGTTCCGAACATGACGAGCATCGCTCCGCCTAAAACGGGTTTTGGAATCAACGTTGTGAACGTGGCCACTTTCGGGAGGAATCCGAGCAAGATAAGTAATCCGCCTGTCCAGAAGATGACGCGACGAGATTTCACACCCGACAATTGGACCAATCCAACGTTTTGACTGAACGTCGTGTATGGGAAGCTGTTGAAAATTCCTCCGAGAATCGTCGCGACGCCTTCCGCACGATACCCTTTCGTCAATTCTTTTGCACCGATTGGCTTTTTCGTGATGTCACTGAGCGCCAAGAACACACCAGTCGATTCAATCATCGAGATGATGGCGACGAGCGTCATGACGAGGATGGCGGACACATCGAATGTCGGCATCCCAAAGTAGAACGGTTGAACCATTTGGAACCAACTGGCTTCACGGACAGGACTGAAGTCCACGAGACCAAGCGAAGCGGCGACCCCCGTTCCGATGAGTACGGCAAAGAGGACAGCAGCGGCACGTGTGAAGACAGTACCGACACGGTTCAAGATGAGAATGAGTAAAATCGTCAAACCACCTAATCCGAGATTTTGCATGGATGCGAATCCAGGTTCCCCTGGCATCCCGCCACCAATATCGTTGATAGCGACCGGGATCAGCGATAGACCGATAATGGTCACGACCGAACCGAGAACGACCGGTGGGAAGAAGCGTGCCAACTTCCCGACAAAGCCAGAAATGAGGATGACAATCAATCCGCTCGCAATCAATGCGCCGTAAATGGCTGTAATTCCATTTGCGCTTCCAATCGCAATCATCGGACCGACCGCCGTGAACGTACATCCGAGGACGACCGGTAATCCGACACCCGTGAAGCGTGTCGTCCATACTTGTAACAACGTCGCCACCCCACACATGAATAAATCAATCGCTACGAGATAAGCGAGCTCGGTCGGCCCAAGACCGATGGCGCCTCCAACGATGAGCGGTACAATCGCTGCTCCCGTATACATGGCGAGTAGATGTTGAAACCCTAAACTTGCCGTCTTGAATGTATTCATCGCGCGACCTCCACGAATGTGATATGGTCTTTCTCTAATTTTGCGATACGTGCCAACGATTCGACGTGATAGCCACGCTCGATCAATTTATCACGTCCTGGTTGGAACGACTTTTCGATGACGATACCAACACCCGCGACCTTCGCACCTGCCGCCTCCACGAGTTGTGTCAATCCGAGTGCCGCCTCGCCATTGGCGAGGAAATCGTCGATGACGAGGACGCGTTCACCTGGTAAGACGAAGCGTCGGCTCAAGCTGATACGGTTCGTCTCTTGTTTTGTAAAGGAATATACGTCCGCTTCGACGAGGTCGTCTTGTAGTGTCAGCGATTTCCGTTTACGAGCGAATACGAACGGGATTCCCATCTCGAGCGCCGTCATCATCGCCGGAGCGATTCCGCTCGATTCGAGGGTGACGATTCGGTCGATGTTAGCGTCTTTAAAACGCTCCGCAAACTCTTTGCCGATGGCTTGCATGAGTACGGGATCGACTTGATGATTCAAGAAGGCGTCGACCTTCAGTACTTGGTCAGATAGCGCCCGACCCTCTTCACGGATTTTGTCTTCTAATTGCTTCATTGTTTTCCCTCCATAAAAAAATGCGATTCGTCACCCCTCATCGGGAGGCAACGAACCGCATGGAAATCAACGACAGCATACGACAAGCGCCACCCGTAGTCGAACCATTTACGGTAGTTCGGTAGAGACTTGCGGACCATATTTCCGCTGATATACGAGTGCGAATCTATTTATATAAGATAAACTTTATTGTAGACGAGCTGACGAGAATTGCAATAGGTTGGAATCAAACGGTGAAATGTTCGATTTTTCTGAAACTGCTGTATACTGTATGTATTGGATATGAGAGAGGAGCCCTGCCCTTATGAAGTTATTCGTATTAGGCGCAACCGGTCGGACCGGACATCAATTCATCGATCAAGCCATCGAGCACGGTCATGACGTCACCGCGTTCGTACGTGAACAGAAAAAGCTGATTCGGACCCCACAACTCGAAATCATCGAAGGCGACTTATATAACATCGATGCGTTAACGGAAGCGATGCATGGTCATGATGCGGTCGTCAGTTGCCTCGGAACGGACTTGAGCGACCCAGACTTTTTAGCGAGTGTCACGGACAAACTCGTCCCAGCGATGAAGGCGAATGGCATCTCACGCGTCATCTATTTGGCTTCAGCGGGTATCGACAATGAGATTCCGGGACTTGCGGGGAAAGCCATCACGTTCATGCTCCGGAAACCGCTCCGCGATCATCGGGCAGCCGTGGACTTATGGCGCAACTCGTCATTCGATTATACGATTGTGCGACCGATGCAATTGACAGACGGTCCGCGTACTTCAACGTACCGCACGGCCATCGATGAGGTGCCAGAGAACGGGAAGCACATCTCACGGGCAGATGTCGCCCAGTTCATGCTTCACGCCATCGAAGAGGATGAACATATAAGGGAGTCAGTCGGACTGGCGTACTAATTTGATTGGATTCATGCTACAATATCGGGTAGTTTACTTTGAAAGGAACGAAAACGAATTATGAGTATATTAACGGTACAAAACTTAAGCCACGGCTTTGGTGACCGCGCTATTTTGAACGATGTCTCTTTCCGTCTCTTAAAAGGAGAGCACATCGGTCTCGTCGGAGCGAACGGTGAGGGAAAATCGACGTTCATGAACATCATCACACGCAAACTGCAACCGGATGAGGGGAAAATCGAGTGGGCAAAAAATGTCCGTGTCGGCTACCTCGACCAACACGCGGTACTTGAGCGTGGGATGACAATTCGTGACGTCTTGAAAGGTGCTTTCCAATACTTGATCGACATGGAGACGCGCATCGGCGAACTCTACATGGAGATGGGAGATGCGACACCTGAACAGATGGAAGACATGCTCGCTGAGGTCGGTGAACTTCAAGAGACGCTCGACTCGAACGACTTTTATATCATCGATGCGAAAGTAGAGGAAGTCGCACGTGGTCTTGGTATTTTAGACGTCGGTCTCGACCGTGACGTCACAGATTTGTCAGGCGGACAGCGTACGAAAGTATTGCTCGCGAAGTTGCTTCTCGAGAAGCCAGATATCTTGCTCCTCGATGAGCCGACCAACTATTTGGATGAAGTACACATCGAGTGGTTGAAGCGCTATCTCCAAAACTATGACAATGCCTTCATCTTGATTTCACACGATATCCCATTCTTAAATAGTGTCATCAACTTGGTCTACCATATGGAGAACCAAGAGTTGAATCGCTACGTCGGAGACTATGACAAGTTCATGGAAGTATACGAGATGAAACGCTCACAGCTTGAAGCAGCTTATAAGCGTCAACAAGCCGAGATTGCCGACTTGAAAGACTTCGTCGCCCGAAACAAAGCGCGCGTCTCGACACGGAACATGGCGATGTCGCGTCAGAAGAAGCTCGATAAGATGGATGTCATCGAATTGAGCGCGGAGCGTCCGAAACCGGAATTCCGCTTCTTGCAGGCCCGTACGTCAGGACGTCTCATCTTTGATGCGAAAGGTCTCGTCATCGGTTACGACGAGCCGCTCTCACGCCCGCTCGACCTTCAAATGGAGCGCGGTCAAAAGATTGCCCTCGTCGGAGCGAACGGAATCGGGAAGACGACACTCTTGAAGAGTTTACTCGGCTTAATCAACCCACTTGAAGGAACAGTCGAACGCGGCGAGTTTCTTGAAATGGGGTACTTCGAACAAGAAGCGGCAACGAGCAACAACACGTGTATCGAAGAGATTTGGAGCGAGTTCCCGTCACTCAACCAACAACAAGTACGCGCGATGCTTGCGAAGTGTGGACTCATGACGAAGCACATCGAAAGTAAGATTTCCGTCCTCAGTGGTGGGGAAAAGGCGAAAGTTCGTCTTTGCAAACTCCTCAACAACGAGACAAACCTTCTCTTACTCGATGAGCCGACGAACCACTTGGACGTCGATGCGAAGGAAGAGTTGAAGCGTGCGTTGAAAGAGTACAAGGGTAGTGTCCTCCTCATCAGTCACGAGCCAGAATTCTATGAAGATATCGTCACAGACGTCTGGAACTGTGAGTCGTGGACGACGAAAGTATTCTAATTCAGTAAAGGACGTGTCGTATGGCTGGCCCAATTCAAACGAATGAACGGATTATCTTGTATGACATTATCCGAGGGTTTGCCCTCTGCGGCATTTTCCTCGTCAATATCCCGAGTATGCTCGGGAGCGACTGGATGTTCGGTCGCCCCGACTATTATGGGAGCGACTTGTTCGTCCGCACCCTCTTCGACTTGTTCGTGCAGACGAAGTTTTATACGATTTTCTCCCTCTTATTTGGGATCGGCTTTTCGATTTTCCTCGAGCGTTCTTACGCCCGAGGCGAATCGGTCAGTCGTTACATACGCCGGATTTTGATTCTCTTCTTGTTCGGTCTGGCACACTTGGCGATTTGGTCAGGTGATATCCTACATACATATGCGATGTGGGGCTTGCTGCTTCCTCTTTTCTATAAGTTGAGTAACCGTGCCATTCTGACATGGGCTTGGGGATTACTGATTGGAAGTATCCTTCTATTGTACGGAACTTCCGCGCTGAATGAATGGAGCATGGGCGGAAGCTATTATGGTGGTATCCCGTTCCCAGATGTGTATAACCAAGGGTTTGGTGCCTGGTTCGATTATCGGTATTCTGTTGAAATCTTTAACGCCTTCTCCAACTCGTTCGTTGTCGGCTTCGAGATTCTCAGTCTATTCTTATTCGGACTGTATATTGGACGTGAACGAAAACTCCTGACATGGCGTCTAGAAGGGTTAACACGAACGGCCATCATCTGTGCTATCCTTGCCCTCCCGTTCTTCGGCGTAATCATTTGGCATCATTATGGTGAAGGGTATCCTTATTTCTGGTTAAACTTGTTCGCCGTCTTGATTTCCGGGAAGTTACTCGCCACGACATATGTCTGCCTATTTACGATAGCCGTTCGAAAGGGTCGCACGTTCGCCCCACTTCAAGCGCTCGGACGGATGGCGCTTACGAACTATTTGACACATACGCTCATCGTCTTCGTCCCTGTGATTGCGCTCGGAGCATACGGTACGCTCTCTTTGACCGAAGGATTGTTCCTAAGCATCGCTATTTTAATTGTCCAATCCATCTTCTCGATGTGGTGGCTAAAAAATCACCGTTACGGACCGTTTGAGAAGCTATGGCGCTTAGGGACGTACGGAAGACAAACAAAATCATCTTAAGATCGGACTTCAGTGTCCGGTCTTTTTTATGATGAATAAATGAATTAAAATAAAAAACTGCAGACGTATGAACGTCTGCAGTTTCGCTCGAGGCTAATGCTTCGAGTTTTTATTTTGTCGCCGCTTCCGTTAAGAATGGCACGATTTGCTTCTTACGCGAAACGACGCCCGGAAGTGTCGCCAATCCGTTTTGAAGCGTCACGTTGAACGCTTGTTCGAAGAGTTCTGGCTTTGGTCCGACGACGATTGCTTCTGAATCGTTCGTCAAAATGTTCGTGATGGCAAAGACGAACAAGTCTAAGTTTTTCGCTGCAACCGTATTAGCGATGGCTGCATCGACTTCCTCTTTACGGTTCAAGACATCGCTCGCATCGACCGTGTTCACTTGTGCGATTTCGACGCGATAGTCGCCCATCGCAAATTCTTTCGCATCGAGTGAGATGAGCTCTTCAATCGTTTTTTGGCTAAGGTCCGCACCGGCTTTGAGCATCTCAAGTCCGTATGCTTCCACATCGACGCCAGCGATTTCTGCAAGTTCTTTCGCTGCTTTGATGTCCTCGTCCGTGCATGTCGGTGATTTGAAGAGAAGCGAATCTGAGATGATTGCTGAAAGCATCAAACCGGCCATATCCGCTGCAATCTCAACGCCGTGCTCTTTATACAATTTCAACAAAATTGTCGCTGTGCATCCGACTGGCTCTGCACGATAGTAGAGCGGGTCTGCCGTTTGGAAGTTCGCGATGCGGTGGTGGTCGATGACTTCAAGGATTCGCACGTCTTCGATGCCGTCCGCACTTTGCTGGAACTCGTTGTGGTCGACTAAGATGACTTCTTCGGCCTCACCTTTCACACTTTCAATCAAACGTGGTGCTTTCACGCGGAAGTGATCGAGTGCATATTGTGTTTCCCCGTTCACTTCACCGAGACGGACTGCCTCTGCGTCCATCCCTAATTTCTTTTTCAACTCGGCATAGGCGAGCGCTGATGTGATCGTGTCGGTATCTGGATTTTTATGTCCGAAGACTAGTACTGTACTCATATCTCATTCTCCTCACTAAATAGTTTTCCCTTATCCATTATAACGCCCACGGCATTTCTTTCAATTCCCAAACAAAAAGAGCCGTGTCGGCTCTTATGATTGTTCATCTTCATCTGTCTCTTCGAGGTCGGAATGATCTCCTTTTGAATCCTCTTCGTGGGAGATGTCCGGTTGATCTCGTTTCAACTTCTCTTTTTCTTCTTGTTCACGCTTTTCATTGTCTGACATATCGTGTCATCCTTTCGAAAATCCGACTTGTCGTAATCTGTTCCCCAAGCCAGATTTCGTCAAACGACATTTCATCAAACGTAAACAAACTGAAACGTCAGGCTTGAACGAAGACGATTTCTTCTCCGCGAAGTTCGACTTTCACGTCTTGTCCTTGGAACAACCACTCATCTTGTTCCGCCACAACGAAACGAATGCCGTCTTCTTCGGTCTCAACAGCCGCATTGTTCACGTCTTCTGTGATGACTCCCACGGAAAAACCGTGCGTTAAGTCTGTCGAACCCCCGTATTTTGCGAATAAACGTACCGTTTGACCCGCTTCGACTTCCATTTCTTCTTTAAACCATTGGAGCGCTTCTTCTGTTACTTGAATCTTCATAACATTTCCTCCTCTCGACTACTTCTTTCATTCTAAACGTTTCAAAAGAGTCGAGCGAGGATGTTGCCTAAAGTGTCGTCCCGATTTGATAGCTCACCGTCATTCCACGTGTTTCAGGTTGAGCCCCGTTCATCTCAGCGAGCGTCGTTTCAAACAGATGGCGACCAATCTGTTCATTCGGAGAAAGCATCGTCGATAACCCAAACGCCCGACCAATCGGATGCCCGTCAAATCCAAGCATGGCGACTTCCTCAGGAATGGCGACTTGCCGCCGTTGCATCTCCCCTAAAAATCCAAGAGCGACATAATCAGACGAGAAAAAGAGCGCTCGAGGACGCTCTTTTTGAGAGAGGAACGTTTCTGCTAACCGAATGCCGTCCTCACTCGTCAAATAACCGGTCCAAATCCATTGCTCACGCGCATGCGCTACTTCATCGAAATAGGCTTGCTGACGCGCAAGGGAGCTCGGACTGTGGCTTCTTGACAAGATGATTCCAATCTCTTCATATCCATGCTCCTGTAGCACATGAATACCTGACACGAACGACGCATAATGGTCGACATGGATGGATGAGATTGTCTCCGGTGCGCCTACGGTCGCCACGGCAATCGGTCCGTAAGCGCGATACGTCTCCATTTCCTTAAAGGACATTTCGTGCGACAAGACGATCGCCCCATCGACTTCGCGATGCTTCAATAAATCGAGTGCTTGTCGCTCCTCACTCAACTTATACTCCGTCTGCCACATGACGAGGCGGTAATCGTGCTCGAGGGCCGCTTTCGCAAGCCCGTTGACGAAGAGACCGTAATACGGATGATCCATATAAGGTAAGATGACGACGACACGTTGTGTTTTCCCCGTCGACAACGTCAACGCCTGTTGATTTCGCAAATACCCGAGCTCTTTCATCGCCGCATGGACACGGGTCCGTTTTTCCTTCGATACGTACGGATGCTCGTTTAAGACGCGCGAGACCGTCGTCACCGAAACGTCAGCGTGCTTTGCGATATCTCGAATGTTTGCCATTCGTCTCACCTCAACTTGTCAGTCTTTGCATATAGTGTACCCACTCTGCTTGCTGACTGTCACCTCTTTCGACGACTTGACTTCGAATCGCCTGAACGAGGCGGAAGCGCTCTTCTAACGGCAAATGAAGAAACTCTTCACGGAAACGGCTACACAACATTTTCCCGAACGGCGTATACAACTGATTGATGACGAGCTCGTATACAATTCCACTGCACCATGTCTTCCACGTTGTCGGTTTCATATCGGTTCCCCTCCCTTTGTCTATACCGTATCTTCTGAAACGCGTTTCAGAGCAAGCATATTTTGTAAAAAAGTTAATTTCCGAACATTTTTTATCCCACCTAATCATTTTTGATGTTTTTTACTCAAAACAATTGACGTGAATCAAACATTTTTGTATAGTCATCAAGTTGATAACGTTAATTTGATCATTATTTTCAATTATTGTTCGGAAATAGACCGAAATAAGGAGTTTTATCGATGAATATTTTTCAATTGAAACAACATGGAACGAATGTTAAACAGGAAGTCACTGCAGGGATTACAACGTTCGTGACGATGGCATATATCTCTGTCGTCAACCCGGCCATCCTATCTGATGCCGGAATCCCTTTCGCTCAAGCTTTCACGGCGACAATCATCGCGATTCTCATCGGGACAGGCTTGATGGCGTTTTATGCGAACTTGCCGATCGCTGTGGCACCTGGTATGGGGCTCAACGCCTTCTTCGCGTACACACTCGTCGCCCAAGAACAAATCGCACCATCCGCTGCTCTCGGCGTCGTCTTCGTCTCGTCCGTCTTCTTTTTAATCCTGTCGCTTTCTCCGATTCGGACGAAACTGATTCAAGCGATCCCGACTTCGCTGAAACATGCGATCACGACCGGAATCGGTCTCTTCATCGCTTCGCTCGGATTGAAGTTATCGGGATTGATTGTCGCAGATGAGGCGAACTTGGTGCGTCTCGGTGACGTATCCTCACCAGAAGTATTACTCGTACTCGGTGGTTTAATCGTCTCGGCACTTCTCTTCTCGCGCAATGTCCCAGGGTCACTATTGATTGGGATGCTGCTCACTGGAATCGCGGCTTACTTCATGGACATCTTACAAATCAACGGTGTCACGGCAATGCCGACACTTCCAGAAGGACTTATGGTCAACCCGGTGACAGCATTTAGTGATGTCATTCAATATGGATTATTCGGTGCCGTCCTCTCGTTCTTCCTCGTCACATTGTTCGATACGACAGGTACACTTGTCGGTGTCGGGAAACAAGCCGGTCTTTTAAAGGAAGATGGCACGATTGAAAATGGTCACCGTGCACTCTTTGCCGACTCGCTTGCCACAATGGGTGGTTCACTCGTCGGAACGAGTCCTTCGACTGCATACATCGAGTCTGCAGCCGGTGTCGCACAAGGTGGACGTACCGGTCTCACAACGGCTGTCGTTGCCAGCTTGTTCGGACTGACGCTCTTCTTTAGCCCGCTCATCGGTGCCATCTCCGGCGTTGCAGCGATTACAGCTCCTGCACTCATCATCGTCGGGGCTCTCATGTTGACGAACGTCCGTTATATCGACTGGAGCGACTTTAGCGAATACTTCCCGGCGTTCATGACGATTTTGATCATGCCGCTTTCAGGAAGCATCGAACGCGGAATCGCGTTCGGGTTCATCTTGTATCCGATCTTCAAAGCGATGAACAAAGAGACGGTCCATCCGCTCATCTATTTGTTCGGCGCACTTTTCATCTTGGAAATGTTCTTCCTATAATTTAGATGCAAGATCCTCGCCATATGACGAGGATCTTTTTCTGTTATACGTGCTTCCTTCCTGTTTTATATCAGAAAATAGATGAATGTCTGTTCAGTGAGATACGTTATCAATTAGACAGGATTTTACAAATAAATCAGTTTTTCTCCCCATTTTTCTGTCACTTTCCTACTCTTTATGAAATAATGACGTTGAAATCGCTATCATGAGAAGAAAGAAGGAATGGCTATGCCGAATGTAGCTTTATTCGTCACTTGTTTATCAGATACGTTGTTTCCATCCGTCGGACAAGCGACAGTCGAACTGCTTGAACATTTAGGGTGCGAGGTGACCTTCCCATTTGAACAGACGTGCTGTGGGCAACCCGCCTATAACAGCGGTTACCATGAGGAGACGAAGAAAATCGCCAAGCACATGATTGAAACGTTCGAACAGGCCGATGCGGAGTATATTGTCGGACCATCGGGGTCATGTGTCATGATGATGCGTGACTATCCACATTTATTCCAAGATGATCCGGTATGGGGTCCTCGTGCAGAAGCGCATGCCGCCAAAACGTTCGAACTGACACAGTTCATCGTCGACGTGCTCGAAGTCACAGACGTCGGCGCCAAGTTTCCCGCTACAGCGACTTATCATGCGTCCTGTCATATGACCCGCCTCCTCGGAATCGAAGCCGCGCCAGGGAAATTGCTCGGAAACGTCGATGGCTTGACGATGGTTCCTCTCGCAAATGTACATAACTGTTGCGGGTTCGGAGGGACGTTCTCCGTCAAAATGCCAGACGTGTCGGTCCAGATGGTAGATGAGAAAGTCGAATCGATTTTACAGTCCGGTGCAGACGTTTTGATCGGGGCGGATGCGTCTTGTCTCATGAACATCGGCGGACGTCTTCATAAGCAAGGGCATCCGATCAAAGTGATGCACATTGCCGAAGTCTTGAACGAAGGAGTGAAGCAAGCATGAGCATGGGGATTCGGTTAGATGAGAAGTTTCAAGACCGTCGGAAGGACGGAATTGAGGATACGTTCATGCGTCAAGCCGTCAGTTCGGCTCAAAATCGGCTGCGGGATGGACGGTTGGATGCTGCAGGTGAACTTGGAGACTGGGAAGCGTTTCGTGATCATTCGGAAGAGATTCGTCAACACGTGCTCGAACATCTCGATTATTACTTGTATCAATTGAGCGAGAACGTCTCAAAACGAGGCGGGAGCGTCTTTTTTGCAGAAACGCCAGAAGAAGCGAACCGCTATATTCGAGAAGTCGTTCGTTCAAAACAAGCAAAACATGTCGTGAAATCAAAATCGATGGTCACAGAAGAGATCGGATTGAACGAGGCACTTCAGGAAGAAGGATGTACCGTCGTCGAGTCCGACCTTGGGGAATGGATTTTACAACTCGACGAAGATCCACCGTCTCACATCGTCGCCCCTGCCCTACACAAAGACCGCGACGCTGTCCACGAGACGTTCACTGCTCACGGATATACCGGTTCGAACGATCCGACCGAGCTCGGACGCTACGCACGACAAGAACTCCGGAAAGACTTTTTGAAGGCAGAAGTCGGCATCACCGGTTGTAATTTCGCCATCGCAGAGAGTGGAGCCGTCGGGCTTGTGACCAATGAAGGAAACGGACGCATGGTGACGTCACTTCCTGATACGGTCATCTCTGTCATGGGGATGGAACGCGTCGTCCCATCTTATGAAGAGTTCGAGGTACTCGTCAATATGCTTTGTCGAAGCGCGGTCGGTCAACGCCTCACGTCATACATCACGACATTCGCCGGGACGCGCGCGGTCGGTGAAGTCGATGGTCCGGAAGAATTCCATCTCGTCATCGTCGACAATAAACGTTCTGGCATTCTCGGTACACAGTTCCAATCGGTCCTGCAATGCATCCGTTGCGCGGCATGCATCAATGTCTGTCCGGTCTATCGCCATATCGGCGGGCATGCGTACGGGTCAATTTATCCTGGTCCAATCGGTGCCGTGTTGGCCCCACTCCTTGATGGATACGAAAACTACAAAGAGCTCCCTTACGCGTCAAGTCTATGCGGTGCCTGTACAGAGGCATGCCCTGTGAAGATTCCGCTACACGAGCTATTGATTGAACACCGTCGTGTCATCGTAGAAGAAAAGAGACAATCACCATTCGTGGAGCGGATTGCGATGAAAGGATTTGCCGTCACGGCATCGAGTCCTTTCTTATTCGAAGCCGCGGAACACGTCGCACCGTTTGCGACATCACCGTTCGCCACATCTGGTCAGATTGAAAAAGGGTTACCTGCTTGGACGGACTCCAAAGACTTGCCGCAACCGAACAAACAGACCGTCCGAGATTGGTTTAAGAAACGGGGGAACGTCGAATGAATCCTGGCACAATCACAAACCGTGAAGACTTTTTACAACGAATCGCCAAACAGCTCGGTCGTGAGGTCGACCTCACCCCACCGAAACGTGACTATAAATATCGCCCACAAGACGACGTGTTAAAAGATGCGAGCGAAGAGGAATTGCTCGAAACGTTTCGTATGGTCGCGACCCGAATTCATACCGATTTGGTCGAATGCGAATCCTCGCATCTTAATGATACGCTCCGTCTCTTGATTGGCCGTTATGACGGAACAAGGATTCTTGCGGAGAACGATGAACGAATTTCCGCTTGGGCACCCACAACGAGTGAGACGTTCGCTTGGTGGGATTCGTCACAACCGAAAGCGAGTCGAGAGCTGGCCGCCCGTGCCGACATCGGCATTACGATTGCGGATGCGGCGTTTGCGGAAAGTGCAACGATCGTTCAATATGCGAAGCCTGGAAAATCACGAACGATCAGTCTGTTACCGCAAGACCATATCGCAATCATCCCGAAATCTGTCCTTGTTCCACGTATGACGCAAACGGCACAACAACTTGCCGAACTCGACCAAGATGACCTCCGTTCCCCGAACGGTGTCAATTTCATCTCCGGTCCGTCGAACTCGGCCGACATTGAGATGAACCTGATCGTTGGTGTCCATGGACCCGTTCGAGTCGCCTATATCTTAGTGCATGACTTATAAGTATAGCCCCTCCATCGATTGATGGAGGGGCTATGTTGATCATGATACCGTGACACTTCCGTTCGAGCTTGTTAATTTCACATCAATCGATCCTTCACCGAACACGCACTCTTTCGACCGTTCTCCGAATACATTGACTTTTCCGTTCCGCGACTTCGCCCGAATCGTCACATCTTCTGGACGCTCCTCAACGTGCAAGTCAATCTTCCCATTGTTTGTCTTCAATCGAATCGGTGATTGAATCGATTGAACGATACAGTCAATTCGACCGTTTGACGTTTTGGCATCAATTGCCCCCATGACGTGATCGACATCGATTCGACCATTCGAGGAATGGATGTTGATCCGTTCTAGTTGAGAATGTTTTGCTTCCACGCGACCGTTTGAGGAATGGAGCTCCCAATCGTGACCGTGACAACTCGACGCGAGCACCTGTCCGTTCAATGTACGAAGCACACCTTGGCGTGCCTGAATATGATGCGCGATGACTCGACCGTTCTCACTCTCCACGTGTAACCGTTCCGCTTGAAGATCTTGTACATCACTCGAACCGTGGCGGTTTTTCAATTGAATCTGATGATAGGCGTGATGCGGCAGCTCGACTCGAAGCACCGGTGCTTTCGACCCGAACCACGAGAAGAGGTCAGAGAGACCGAAACGACGTTCGGATTCAATCCGAATCTCAAGCGTGTCCCCGACGATGTCCATCACAACCCCATGGTCGGTCTCCGTTTCGAGCTTCGCATACGCATAGCCGTCTTGTGATGGCGTGACGAACACCTGTGCATGCTGTACTTGGATGAGGACACTTTGAAAGGCTACGGTCGAGCTTTTGACAACCGCAGGCGGTCGTGTCGATTCCGATACTTCAAAATCGACAGAAGCGAGTAGTTCCGAGGCGAGTACGCTCGGTTCCCCTAACTCGCGTGCCATCTCCTCATCACTTCTACCCTCTAATCGACCGCTCGTGAAATATTCAGACACGTCTCGTAAAATATCGAGGCGATCCTTCACCTTCACGTTCATCAATAACTGCTCAAGCTCTGACAAGTACTGTTCTTCATTCATCTGTCGTCTCCCCCTCGGATTAAGTCATTGACGCCGTTCGTGAATACATCCCATTCCGCTCGCAACTCAGCCAAATGTGTTTTTCCTTGTTCCGTGATCTGATAATACTTTCGCGGAGGTCCTTCCCCAGACTCGGTTAAATACGTTGTGAAATAGCCCTCTGTCGTCAGTCGACGTAACAATGGATAGACGGCACCCTCTGAAATGGCAACTTTGGCTGAAATCGCTTGGACGAGTTCATAGCCATAGCGGTCTTGTTCCGCCACAAGCGCCAGTACACAAAGGTTGAGTACGCCCTTTTTGAATTGAGGATTCATGATCCCACCTCCTACTATACATAGAACAATAGCATATCATTCACTACTGTTCAATATATAATAGTATCCATTCCCCTGATTTCTCAATATATAGCATCTAAACGTTTGAATCTGTACAATGAAAGAACGACACTCGTAGGATATTAGTCACAGTCGGAATGTTCATCATTCTAGAAAGGAACGGTCTTTATGAAGTCATGGATTGACCAGCGGATCGGAAGACAATTTTTGTTCGTCTTCTACTTATTCATCGGACTGATCCTCCTCACGTCACTTGCCGTATATGTGTATACGGAAAACCAAATCGAACAGACGACGTCATCGCTCGAGAACATTAGTGAACGGCGCACGAATGCGACCGAATTGTTCGAGACATGGCAGTCGATGCAATATGAAATGCGCGGCTATGTACTCCTCGGAGACGATGCGATGCTAGAGCGCGTACAAGATAAACAAGTCTTGATTGACGAACAGACGACCTGGTTCGAACAGAACGCCGTGACCGATAAGGAAAAAACGTATGCGAGCGATGCGCGTACGCTGTTTGTCGCTTATCAGGAACGCGTCATGCCAAGCCTTAAACGTTATGTAGAAGGAAAGCGGAGCGGAAGCGTGACCGAACCCTTCTTAAAAATGCCAACGCTCGGGAAAGTAAACCCTCAAAAAGAGCCGCCGGCGGATCGAAAATTTAAAATCAACTCGAAAAGTGCCGCGGATATGAGCGCGAGCATCGTCGATATGGAGAGCGTCTTCACGGAATATCGGAACTCACTGAACGCAGAAGAGGATGCGCTCCGTGCTCAACTTGCGACACATACGAAATGGGCACAGGCCCTCTGGCTCCTCTCCTTACTCGGAGTCCTCTTCATTCTCTTCATCGTCGCCCGCCCTTACGTCCGACGCTTGACCGGTCAACTCCAAGAGTTAATTGAAAACAGTAAGCGTCTTGCCGGAGAGAAGCAACCGGTCACGCCAATCACGGTTCAATCTAAAAACGAGGTCGGTCAATTGACGACATCATTCCGTCAGATGGCGACTTCGCTTACGCATCAGCGTTATCGGATTGAGGAAGAGCGTGAAAAGACAGCTCGCCTTCTCCACTCGATTCGAGATGCTGTCATCTATGTCGAGCACGCGACAAGCGAAAAAGTGGCGAACCAAGCGTTGTTCGTCTTATTCAATCAACCGATCACAAAACGAAATGAAGTCGATTTATATCGTTTAGATGCTAGTCTTGAAGAACTCGGGCTGCAGGTCGACCAAAAGGATGCCTTTTTTGCATTCATGGAACGTTCATTCGATGGACAGTGTAAAGAAGAGAGCGTCACGTTCTCGATGAATCAGGAAGAGCGCTTCATTCAAATGTATGCGGAGAAAATTTATTTGAGAGGGACACGCCACGGCACGATGCTCGTCTTCCGTGATGTGACGCATGAGACTGAGGTCGATCGTTTGAAAACCGAACTCGTTTCGACCGTCTCCCATGAACTCCGCACGCCGCTCACGAGTATCATCGGATTCACCGAACTTCTTCGTTTCCGACAACTGTCTCCCGAACGTTCGGAGAAATATTTAGGGATGATCCATCAGGAAACGTTACGTCTCGAGGATTTGATTTCCAACTTGCTCGATGTTCAGCGAATGGAATCAGGACAACAGACGTACCACAATGAGACGGAGCGCCTATCGGAAATCCTAAAACAGGCCATCGCCATTCATCAAGGTGCCAGTCAACATCATCGCATCACGTTTGATTGTCAAGAAGACGTCTATGTATATGGAGATCGGACACGACTCGGACAACTCTTCACGAACTTGCTTCATAATGCCGTGAAGTACTCTCCAAGTGGTGGAGACATCCATGTACGTGTCGCATGTGAACGACCGGATTGGATTGATATTTCGATTGAGGACCATGGAATCGGGATTCCACAAGCCGCGCTGTCGAAGTTGTTTGATAAGTTCTATCGCGTCGACAATTCAGCCAGCCGTAAAATCGGAGGTACAGGCCTTGGCCTCGCGATTTGTAAAGAAATCGCAGAAGGTCATGGTGGCACGATCCACGCCGCATCGAATATCGGAAAAGGTTCCATTTTCACAGTCAGCCTTCCAAAAATGGATGTATCAAATCAAATGAGTAGTTAACGAGAAGAAGCCATCGCCTTTATGGGCGATGGCTTCTTTATATTGACAAAGTATTAGTTATGAAAAGGGTTGAAGAATAGGAAAGGCCCGAGAGATATCATCGTTGGCATCTTCCGAACTTATATCTCTCCGTTTACGCGGAAAAGCTGCGCCGCCAAGAATGATACAATAATCGCTGAATGACGTGAACTTAAAGATACGAAATGGAATTCAAGGTTTCCATGAGTTCCTGTCTGCGCTCTTCATCGTAAACATCTGGATGTGCTTCAGCAAACTGCTCACGATCATTATCGTAATATTTTCCTGACGCACCTTCAAATTCATCTAAAGTAGCGGCATCACGCAAGACTTTCGCTCCAATCATCAAATCATGACCATCGATTCCATAAGCACTTTTCACCATTTTACTACCCAACAAGGATTTTGGATTGACCGCTACGAAAGTCTGAGGGTATTTTTTTGATAACTCATATGTCCACATCGTAATTGCCAGTTTGCTTTGTGCATATGCGTCACCGTCCGTGATAGGTGAATGACCTCGTAACGCCCCGTAGTCTAATCGTGCCTGGGCAGCAGATGACACGTTGACGACTCGTCCTGTTACAGGAAGTAACGGCAACAGTCTCTTAGTCAAAACATAAGGTGTTATCGCATTCACAATGAAGCGAAGATCCCATCCGTTCTCCCCAAGTCGTGGCTGTGCCTCATAAATTCCAGCATTATGAATCAGGACATCAATCGAATTATGTTCTTTTAGTAGTCGGTCAGCGAATAACATGACGTCCTCTGACTTCGAAAGATCGGCAATATATGAAGTGACATGACTAGAGTCTAATTCTCGCACGACGGCCGCTAGTTTTTGCTCGTCTCGACCATGAACCAAAACCTCATGACCTTCCTCAATCAAAAGTTTGGAGGTCGCTAGTCCGATTCCGTCTGTGGCACCGGTAACGAGAATCTTCATCACACTTCCTCAATGATTTCAGCTAAATCAAGACGTGATTTTGGTAAGTCTGCATTGAAATCAGATTCCGAACGATATCCGAGTGATACGACAACACAAGAAGTGAAGCCTTTTTCCCGTAATGAGAACTCCTCGTCTAACATTTTCATATCTAATCCTTCCATTGGGATCGCATCAATTCCCAATGACGCGACACCAAGTAAAAACGAACCTAAATTCAGATAGACTTGTTTTTCAGTCCAATGAGATAAGTCTTTGTAATCGTATTTATGCATATCGACAAAAATCTTTCGCCCTGCGTGGTTAGCATGCTTGAATTCCTGTTCCGCAAAACGCCCATCCTCATCTTCCTTGTCCGTCACATGTTGAAGATACTCTTCTGTGATTTCCGTTTTAGATGCAAATACAACGACGGCAGATGCATTTGTCACTTTCGATTCATTAAAACTATAGAATCCATTCGCTGCTTTTGCGACACGCGCTTTTCCTTCTTCAGTTGTCGCAAGCACAAAATGCCATGGCTGAACATTCGTTGATGATGGAGAAAGTTGGAGTAGCGACTTGATTGACTCCATGTCCGCTTCAGAAATTTGCTTGGATACATCAAATTCTTTTGTTGAGTATCGATTGTTTAATGTCTTAACCAGTTGCATATCTACACTTCCTTTTTCGATTTTTAAAACTTGATATGCGCCTAGTATAGGACTCATATTACCCGCCTACAAGTACGGACTTCTTTATCCGTACGGACACTTTTGTACAGACTACGGTTATGCGTCATATTCTTCTTCGAAATAAATTTCTCCATATTGATGCTCATCTTGATAATCTTTTCCCCACGATCCTAATTGCTTTAAAATGGGTAAGAGCGCTTCGCCAGCCTCCTTAAGAGAATATTCTGCACGTGGTGGAACTTCGTCATATATTTTTTTAGCCAAGAGATCTGCTTCTACTAGTTCTTTGAGTTGACGAGAGAGTACTCGTTCATTGATGTTCGGAATTTTACGTTTCAATTCTCCAAATCGGATCACGCCAGCACCGCCTACGTGATAGATGATAAGTGGTTTCCATTTCCCCCCCATCACATCGAGCGCCAACTCTACATTACAATAAAAAATCTTATATTCTGCTTCTTTCATGATTCCCTCCTCATCATTCCTAACACAAAAAGACACCGTCTCCGATGTCTTAAATCTTACAGGATACAATCACTCGTAATCCACTCCATAGTTCCAACAACCGACAACGATTGATGATGTGCAGTCACGATGAGATGATCACCTTGTTGAACATCCACTCCATCGATTTGACCATTCCCTTTTAAAATCGATATGAGTCGAAAACGATTCAATGACGAAAGATTGAAACCTGTCTGAACATTCATATGATAGACATTGAATTCATTCGTTTCAACCAACGTTGTAATTGTGCCCTCAGGAACTTTTATTGTTTCTGGGACAATGACTACCTGTTCATTCGGGAAGTTCGTGACAGCTAATGCTTTTTCTAAATGTAATTCTCTAAGATTTCCCGTCGCGTCGACACGATCAAAATCATATACCCGATAAGTCGTGTCTGATGACTGCTGTGTCTCAAGAATAACGATTCCTTTTCCAATCGCGTGAATCGTACCACTTGGAACATAGATGAAATCACCTTTTTTTACCGGCATGCGACATAAGAGGTCATCCCACTGGCCATGCTCAATCCGCTCCAAAAATTCTGATTTTGTTTTTGCACGATGACCAAGAATCAATTCCGCATCAGGTTCTGCATCGACCACATACCAACATTCGGTTTTTCCGTAAGGTTCACCTTCTAAACGTTGTGCCTGATCGTCGTTTGGATGAACTTGTACGGATAAATCCTCCCTCGCATCTAACAATTTAATGAGTAGAGGAAATTCTTCATTTTTGTACTCTCCGAATAAATAACGGTGATTTTTCCATAGCTCCGCTAGAGACATTCCTTTATATTCTCCAGCCAAAACGTAGCTCATGCCGTTCGGATGCGCCGAGATCCCCCAACATTCCCCAATATTTCCATCTGGAATTTTATAGTTAAAGAGAGTACTTAACTTTCTACCGCCCCATATTCTCTCTTGAAATACCGGTTCAACTTTTAGAATCATTGTTCCCTTCCTTTCTGGCTTGGAAAGTAGCATAGCAATGTGCCGCCGTCTGTTTAAGATGTTCATAAGCGACTTTTGGTTTCATTAACTCTTCGAGAGACATTGGGCCCGACGCGATGGAATGTGCTGCGAGAACGGAGGTATGTTGTAACTTTTCAAATGAGATGTTGACACTTCCCCCAAGTAACACTACGGGTATCTGTTCTTTCGCTCCAAGCTTTCCAATCATCAACGGAAGCTTCCCGTTTAAGGTTTGCTCATCGATTTTCCCTTCGCCCGAGATCACTAAAGCGTAGTTGGCAATTCGTTCGGGAACATCGTTCAGCGACAACACCAATTCTGCACCGGATGTATATTTAGCACCGGCATAGGCGTATAGTGCTCCTGCAATTCCGCCCGCCGCACCGCTTCCGACACATAATTGAACATCCACTCCTGTATCTCGTTCCATCAGTTTTGCGAAATGTTTCAACCTCTCATCTAGTAACAACACGTCCTCTTGGGTCGCACCTTTCTGTGGTGCATATACATACGCTGCCCCGGTCTCTCCGTAAAATGGGTTCTCTACATCGCAGACCAGAACAATCTCTGTGTCTTCTAACCTCTTCTTAAGCTCACACAAATCACTGCGAACCACAGAATGAAGGTTTTCGACGTTAGTGACTTCTTTTTGTTTAGCATCGAAGAAGATTCCTCCGAGTGCACGTAACATCCCGAATCCGCCATCCGTTGTTGCGCTCCCACCTAACCCGACATAAATCGTTCGACTTCCTTCTTTGATTGCATCAAGGATGAGTTGCCCGACCCCATAAGATGTCGCAAGTCGCGCGTTCCGTTCTTCGATTGGAACTTGAGGTAATCCACACGCCGCCGAGACTTCGATTACCGCTGTTTGATGTTGTCGATTGATTCCATACATCGCCATCACTTGTTTTTTTCGTGAATCAAGTACTTCAAGCTCCCGATTTTCGAGTTGTAATGCATGTCGTAATGCAGAGACCGTTCCTTCTCCTCCATCTGCAACTGTCAAAAGATCAATGCGTTCATTTGGATTGACCATTCGGATTCCATCTTTTACAGCTTGGTTAGCTTGTTCGGATGTCAGACTTCCTTTGAATGAATCAAGTGCTACTAATACAGACATGTTGATTCCCTCCGTATAAAAATCAATCAGGACACGGATCATCCATGTCCTGATTCGTTTTATTTCATCAAGATGGACTTCACTTGATTCGGTAAGATATTAAACTGATTGTTTGACACGACCTCAGTAATGTCTCGAACCGGTTCTTCATTCAAATTGACTTCAGTGAATGAATCAAAGTCTACTTTCGTAAACATGAGAGGAATCGTATGTTCAGTCGGGTTATACACACGCAACAGTAACGCTTTTTCGTTCTCTGCTTTCTTCAAAGTGCTCATCAATAACCCATTTTCAGCCATTTCAAAAAGCGATGCAGAGGCGTTTAAGCAAAGTCCGGTAGGGTTAAGCTTCATCGCATCATGCGGAATTTTGTTATAGGTCACAATCGGTGTAAGATGACGTTTCGTCAAGTCAGAGAGACGTTCAGTTCCATCCAATGATGTGAATGCAAGGTCAAACGTATACGTTCCGATCATCTGGGAATCCGGTGTCGATAATTTGATTCCAGATGGTCGCCCAGGTCGTCGAACAAGCTCTTCTTTACCTAACACGCCTACACTTCGGAACAAGGTGATGGCTAGTGTCGATTCACCTTCTTCTATTACTTCAAACTCACGTGAGCTGTTCGTAATGACACCCATTCCATTTCCTGATTCTTCTTGTAATCCCACATAAGACAACATCGGGAAAATTCCGTCCGGTCGTTCATTCCATCCTTCTTCTTCCCATACATGAATTGCATCATCGATGAACGGTCGTTTGATTTCACCGAACTGATTGTCGGAAAACGAAACATTCGTTTGGACAGAAGTTGGCAAACAAAGGCGAAGGCGATGATCATTTGCGTCATTATCCACGACTACTTTGAGTCCAATTGTTGAATCATTTTGTTCAATGACCAATTCAAGTGAAACCTTCAATAGATTCGTCAGTCGCCCATCTTTTCGTTCCATCAAATCACGCGGAATCTTCATATCATGTGAAATCGTGACAACTGTTCGGTTGGATGTGCTCGTCGTTTGAATGATCGGACGACTCGATTGTGTCGTGATCGGATTGTCTCCTGCGAGCGGAGAATAGTCATATTCATCTCCATCATCTCCACTATCTTCGAGCCACAACAAATCTCGGTGCAATACGCCCGATCGTTTATCCAGCAAATCGATAGTTCCATTTTCTTTGACCGTGATGTCATAGACTTTTGTTTCAATCAGTTGTGGACCAAATACTGTCGTCTCTTCTACAACTGTTGGCGTCGACTCTGATACTACAAATACGGTTTCATAGCTAAGTGCTGCCAATTCACGTCGAACTTCGATTGTATACTTGTAAAACGGATCATAGTTGCCGTAGTGAACGATTTGGCGATCAATCAAGCCTGGATCAATGATTTCTTTTTGAATCAATTCATAAGGTACTTCCGTTCCGTCTTCTGTTTCTAAGCGGAATGATTCAAACTTTGTGATGACTTCCGTCCGAATCACACGTTCTTCGGCAATGCTTCTCAAATTAAAGAACGTCAATCTATCTTCTGTTCGTTTCGTGTCAATCGAATCCACAATTCTACGTTTATAGAATGTGATCAATTGATCTGTTTTTTCGTTTGCGATGAAGAAACGGTTGAAGATTTCAGCATGGACTTTATCCGAACAACAGCAACCGATGCTGTCATGGGCATGATTTTTCATGATTTCTTTCCAAATCAATTCGATCAAACCGTGATGATATTCAATGCCGAGGGAATACGCTAAACTCATCAATGGTTCGAGCGTGTTCGTCAACTTGTTCTCAATGATGGCGTTCATCGTTTTGATATCCATTCGAGTTGAATAGATACTTCGGTGAACCCGCATGTATTTTCCATCGAGAAATTCGCCGCTAATCGTCGGAAGATTCAACTGTTTCTCGAGTTGCTCAAACACTTTTTCATAGCGACTCAAGAAAAATTCACGTTCAGGATACAAACGATGCAGTTCGGTGAGCACTTCCGTAATATTTTGCTGAATCGGCATCTGGTCATGACCATTTGGAAGGAGAAGGTTTTCACCTGTGGCTCCGCGATCAAGTACTGGCAAATATTTATCCATGCGTTTCTTTAACGCCTCTGGTTCGGTAGGCAAATACTTTCCGATTGCATAACCGAGTGGCATCAATTGAACCAATACGTTCGATCCATCTTTCGATTCCCAGTAGAATTCAGTCTTGTTTGTCCCATGACGTTCCGACGTTCCACGCCAAAAGATGGAGCGCTTGATCCCGAAACCATTCAAAATCATTGGCATTTGTGCAGATTGACCAAAGGAATCAGGCAGATATCCGATTTCCATATGGGGTCCAAACTCTTTAGAGTCTTTAATACCGTATAGCAAGTTTCGAACTATTGATTCTGCCCCAACAATCATCTCATCCGTCTGTGTATACCAAGGTCCGATGATCAACTTGTTCGCCTGAACGAGGCGTTTAATCCGCTCACGATTCTCCGGCTTTACGGCCAAATAATCTTCTAAAATAGACGTTTGTCCATCTAACACGTAATACGGATAGTGCTCATCTGTTTCCAAACGATGCATAATTTCTTCTAAGTTATTCACCAACAGAATTCTTGACTCTTCTGTGGAGAAGTACCATTCACGATCCCAATGCATATGTGGAACCACATGAACCTGTTTCATTTCTATCTCTCCTTTATGCTGCTTCTTTCTCCGCTTTCAACTGCTTTTGAACTTTGTGTCTCCGTGTATACAAGAGAAGGAATGTAGAGATTGCAGCCCCTACTAATGCTGCTCCCAACCAAATCGTTGCCGCGAAGAACAACGGTGGACCTTGAAGTAGTGCTAATGAGAAAATCCCTGCTCCCGGAACGTTCAATCCGATCCCAAAATATGCAACGATTGCGCCCGTCACGGCTGAACCCGCAACGAGTGACGGAATCACTCGGAGTGGGTCATTGATCATGAATGGAATAGCCCCTTCTGTAATACCGGCAAGTCCGAGTAACCAAGTCTGTTTCCCAATTTCACGTTCTTCACGTGTGAACAATGTTCTACCTAAACGCGTTGCCAATGTGACCGAGAAAGCAGAAACCATCTTGACCGAAGCGAATGCCGCATACGGGATAAAGTTCCCGCTTGCCATCGCACCGATACAGAACGTATATGCCGCTTTGTTGATTGGACCACCTAAGTCAAACGAGACCATGGCTCCGATAATCGCTCCAAGTAAGAGCGCATTTGCTCCTTCTAAACCACTTAACCATTCGAGCAATCCTGTGTTTAGCGCCGCAAGTGGTCGACCAATGACGAACAACATAATGGAACCGACGACTAATGTTCCTACTACCGGGTACACCCAGAAACTAATGAATCCTGCAAATGTACCTTTTGGTTGTATTTTCACTTTTAAATACTTAAGGAAGTAACCCGCTAACAAACCACCGAGCATCCCACCTAAGAAACCGCTACCAATTAAGTTCGCGGCAACACCAGCAGCAAAACCTGGACCTAGCGCCGGTTTATCTGCAATCGAATACGCCATGTATGCTGCAAGGATTGGAATCATAAGTTGACCTAAGAGCGATCCACCTAATTGTCTTAACAACCACAACCATGAGCCTTCTTCAGCATAAAGCGCCTGTAAATCAAAAATTTGGGCGATAAAGACCGCGACCGCAAGCGTCATTCCCCCGGCGACGATGACCGGTATAATATGAGAAATCCCAGTAAGCAGTGAATTTTTCACTTCTGTCTTCCATGACTGACCATCTTCTTCAGTATGCGTAGCCGAAACTTCTTTGAACTCACCGCGCGCTTCACTTTCGCCTTTATTTAATGCTTTTTGCACTAATTGTTTTGCATTACGAAGCGGTGATGCGACTGACGTTTTTACTTTCGGCAAATGACTGAAACGTTCTTCTTCTTTTACGGAAACGTCCACAGCAAAGATAACAGCTTCAGCACTTTCTAAATCTTTTGTCGAGTGGCGATCCTCAATCCCGTTCGCACCCTGCTTCTCGACTTTGACTTTCACGCCAAGTTCTTGACCCGCTTTTACTAGAGCTTCTGCCGCCATATACGTATGAGCGATGCCGGCAGGACAGGCTGTGACGCCCAAAACTAACTTTTGATTTTCATTTGATGAAATCGAATTCTCTTTCTCTTCCGTTTCATCTAATCGAACAAGCATCTCTTCTGGAGATTTCGCTTGTAATAAACGATTCTTATATGCCGTGTCAGTCAGACGAATAACAAATTCTGATAATAGCGACAAGTGAGTAGATCCTGCTTCAGCAGTAGGAATGGCCAACAAAATGACAAGATTGACTCGATTGGTAGGGTCAACACTTTCCCAGTCATCGATTGGTTGTTTAAGGGTGGCGATAGCAAAACCAGCTTTTACAACTGCATCTGACTTTCCATGAGGAATTGCAAGTCCTCCTTCAAATCCTGTCGGCGATAATGCTTCACGCTCCATCACTGCTTGATAAAATGTTGATTCGGACGTGATATTGCCATTTTGCTTAAGTTGTTTGATTAAAAAACGAATCGCTTCTTCTTTTGAGGAGAAGGATTGTTCAACATTCAACAATGAAACGTCTGTGCTCTCTCTCAGTTGCATAACTTCTGTCCTCCTTATGAGAATGAATAACTTTCTATATGCCAAGTGTATCAACAAAAAAAAGAGAAGAATGATTCTTCTCTTTTTTGCACAAACTCTATTCATGTAAGGGTTTTCATGTGTATTTATACACATCATTTATACGATTTCCAATAATCTTCAAGGATGTGTCTTAATAGATAAAAAATAGGTGTAGGGTCCGTAATGTTATGATGATGACTGTAGATTGGAGGGGATGAAAAATATAATGAATATGAGGATTCTCTCTGCAAGGTATTGTCGCATAAATGAGTAATAGCAACTGTTCGGACATGACGCTGTTTTGCGAGATGTGCCAGCTCAATCAATTGACTCGTTTCACCCGAAACGGAAATAAATATTAACAAGTCCTTACTTGTTAAAGTTTCAAGTTCTGTCAGCATATTATGACGATGAAGATAGAATTCACACTTCTTGTTTACTGTTCTTAATCCATTCATTAGATATTCGCAGTAAATAGCCGAGTCACCTATTCCATATACGATGACACGAGAAGATTGGTGAATCATCATATTAAACGTTTGTATTTTCTGATGACTTAGCAAAGCATGTGTTTTTTTAATGTTTTGCATCGCATCTAACTCTTCTAGTTCGCGCAATTCTTCCTTCATGGCCGTTTTCATGTGTGAAAATCCATCGTATCCAAGCTTTCGCGATAAACGAATAATCGTATTTGGTACCGTAAACATTTGAGTAGCCAATGATTGTACTGACATATGGGTTACATCTTCAAAATTGGCCTGAATATATTCTATGATTTGATCGTCTGTATCATTTAACAGATGCTCAAAATTTAGAATCCGATCATTAAAATGAAGCATAATCTCCTCCCGAAACACAATAATCCTACTCATTTTTCATTTGCATTAAATATAAAATAAATTATATACATGTATCACTCTTTCATTTAAGCGATTACAACAATCTCCATTAGCTTATACGACACGTAAAGAACTTGCAATCAAACAAAAAAGAGAGGTGTGTCCCCCTCTTTTAACTTCCTTATTGAACTTTATTCTCTGGACCGAATGATGGATAAAGCGATAGTCCACCATCCGCAAAGATTGTTGTACCGGTCACATAGGACGATTCATCTGATGCGAGCCAAGCGGCAACGGCGGCAATCTGCTCTGGCTTCCCAATGACGTGAGATGGGATAAGTGCCTCCAGCCCTTTCTTCTCTTCCGGGTCGCTCATCGTCTCTTCGTTGATCGGCGTATCGATTGCACCTGGTGCGATCGCATTGATACGAATGTGGTTCGGTGCATATTCGAGAGCGACTGATTTTGTGAACATTTTCACGCCGCCCTTACTTGCCGCGTAATGTGTGTAGCCCGGACGCGGAATGACTTCGTGAACGGAAGACATATTAATGATATTGCCTTCGATTTCATGTTCAACAAAGTATTTCAAGGCAGCACGCACACCAAGGAACGTACCGTTCAAGTTGACGTCGATAATCTTCTTCCAATTATCGAATTCCATCTCATGCGTTTTCGCTTCGACTTGTACGCCGGCATTGTTGACGAAGATATCCATCTTCCCAAACTCAGAGATAGCTTTCTCAATCATCTTCTCCGCGAGTCCTTCTTCCGAGACGTCTCCTTTCACGGCGACGGCTTTCCCGCCACCCGCCTCGATTGCACGGATGACTTCCTCCATCTCTTTCTCACTGCTGCGATAGTTCAGGACAACGCTCATCCCTTCCTTCGCATAGCGTTCCCCGATGGCTCGGCCGAGACCTTTCGAACTCCCCGTGATGACTGCGACTTTTCCTTTTAACTCTGGATAGTTTGCCATATCAATTCCTCCTTCATCTTCTCGGGTTTAGTTCCCGCATTCCCCTCTTCATCAAACATGATTGGCTGCATTTTGAATATTGGAGACAAATCAACTATACTGAAACAAACTATTCGTTTTCAGGAATTGCCTGAAAGACGTTTGATCTTATACTCAATGGAGGTGACTCCCCGATTTTTGGGGGAATTGTTGGACAGTCCCATGTTACTCAGCTTACTCATCGTTGCGCTCTTAATCTTTTTGACCGCCTTTTTCGTGGCAGCCGAATTTTCAATTGTGAAAGTGCGTGGCGCTCGACTTGACCAGCTCGTGCTTGAAGGAAATAAGAGAGCGGTCAGCGCAAAAAAAGTCATCGAGAATATCGACGACTCCCTTTCTGCATCTCAGTTCGGAATTACGCTTTCTGCACTCGGGCTCGGGTGGATTGGTGCCGATCAAATCGAAACATATATCCACACGTTGGTCGACCAGCTAAACTTATCGCCATCTCTCGTGACATTCTTGTCGTTCCTGATCGCATTCTTATTGATTGCATTCTTGCACGTCGTCATCGGGGAACTCGTTCCGAAAACACTTGCAGTTCATGAAGCCGAAAAGTTGACGCTCCTTGTCGCACGCCCGCTCTACGTGTTCACGAAAATCTTCTACCCGTTCATTCGTGCCTTGAACAGCATGGCACGCCTCACTCTCCGTTTATTCGGAGTGCAGACGACGGCGCAGGAGACGGCACACTCAGAAGAAGAGCTGAAAATCATCATGACGGAAAGTTTCCGCAGTGGTGAAATCAACGAAAACGAGTTGGCGTATGTACAAAACATCTTCTCGTTTGACGAACGAATCGCAAAAGATGCCATGGTTCCACGTATGAACATGGTAACCATTGATGAAGAAGATACAATTGAAGAGATCATTTCAGTTGTTGAAGAGCATCAGTACACACGTTATCCAGTCACAAGAGATGGGGATCGTGATGACGTCCTCGGATTCGTGAATGCGAAGCAACTCTTTACTGCTCAACTGTCAAAAAATGATGCACCATTCGAGTCGTTCATTCACCAATTACCACTCGTCACCGAATTCACACCGCTCCAAGAAGCGATGGTGAAGATGCAAAACGCGCAGACGATGATGTGCTTAGTCATCGATGAGTACGGGGGGACTGCGGGCCTCTTGACGATTGAAGATATTTTGGAAGAAATCGTTGGTGAGATTCGCGACGAGTTCGACCGAGATGAACAAGCAGAAATTACCGAAATTGCTCCGAAACATTACCGTCTCTCTGGACTTGTGTTGACACAAGAACTCGAGGAACGGTTCGGGATCGAAATCGAAGATGATGTCGATACGGTCGGCGGATTTGTTTTGTCACAAAAAGCGAACGCACGAACAGGAGAACGGTTCATTTTGCCTGGTAATCATGAACTGATTGTCAGCGAGGTCGATAACCATCGAATTGTCTTCGTCGATTTGATCTTAGCCTCTTATGAAGATGAGGAACCCGTATCAGAATAACGCTTTTCTTAACGCCCTTCTCTATATTTTAGAGAAGGGTTTTTGATATGTGAGCTGAACTGTCGCTATATTTTCGCCTCTTGCCGTGATATACTGCACATATGTTGCTTATTTGAGTGTCACGCACTCAATGACACAACATCACCGAAACATGGCGAGATGTTCGGTTTAAACAGAAAGAAATAGAAAGAAGGTTACGCATGGAACGCAAACTATTTTTGATTGACGGTAACTCCATGCTGGCCAGTGCTTACTATGGTGCCGCCGCGAGCCGAACGAAAAAAGGACGCGAGGTATCTAAAAACGATCGGAGTGCCGTCATCGGAATGACCGGCCTCATCCGGACGATTCTACGTAGACATCGTCCGACTCACTTTGTCGTCGTCTGGGACGTCTCACGTGAAACATTATGGCGTCGAGAACTCTACCCGGGCTATAAACGCCGCAGACGTCAAACACCGCCTGAATTGAAAGCGCAAATGGAACTCATGCGTCAACTGCTTGAAGATAGTGGGATTCCACAATTCCAAGTAGAGGGCTATGAAGGGGAAGATTTAATTGCCCACATCGCGCGTAAATTCAGTTGCAGTGCACCTGTGGTCATCATGACAAAAGACAAAGACTTGTTACAGCTTGTCAGTCCACGAATCACCGTTTGGTTGCAAACACAGGAGCTTCAGCAAATGCAGGCTCGCTGTGACATTCGTGATAACCGCCCATTACCGCTCAAACGTCATTTAGAAATTCGACCAGAAGAGATTGCGGCGTTATACGAAGGATTGAAACCGAAGCAACTGTCAGCCGTTAAAGCGTTGACGGGAGACCGTTCTGACGGGATTCCGCCAGTTGCAGGGCTCGACGAAAGCCAATCGGTCCAATTGATCAAACGATTCGGTTCGCTCGATAAGCTGTATTCTGCCTTGAGTATCAAAGGTGACAAACGACAACAAGTAAATGAAACGATCGCGGCACTGACGTCAGAGGAGGTGCCCCGTAACTTGAGACGAACACGCAAAAAAGCAGAGCGCAATATGGAGCTCGTTCGTCTCGATGTCACGGTGCCAGCACTTGAACATTTGAAGCTAGCTCATCTCGAGCTCAGCATCAATCCGAAGCGAGTCGAGCAAGCGTATCAAAAACGCGGACTTCGTCTCTCATTCAATGCAAGTCAGAAGAAAGTATCCGCACGTTAATAAAGAACGGACGCCTCAAGCGCCCGTTCTTTTTATATGCACGGTAATTCCGTCTTCATCGGTCAACGACCACTCAGACGATGTTCCTCCTAGTGCCTGATTCGTCTCTTCATCGACGAGAAGTGTCCACGCCTCGAGTCCGGCCTCAACGCCTAGCGCATCACTCGGACGTGCCCACACGTTCGTCCCAACGTGATGGTGATATCCGTCGGCCGCAAGGAACAATGCCCCTGGGTAAGAATCAGTCGTGATGGAGAACCCGAGTCGGTCATGGTAGAAGCGTTTCGCCGCCTCGATGGACCGGACTTTAAAATGCACATGTCCCATCGTCGTCCCGACTGGTAAACCTGTAAACGGTCGATCGGCTGCAGCTTGAAGCATCGATTCATAGTCGACCGGCTCAGTCGCCATTTTCACATGCCCGTTCGCTTCATAGCTCCATTGTTCTTTCGGACGATCGGCGTATAGCTCGATTCCGTTCCCTTCTGGGTCACTCAAGTAGAACGCCTCGCTCACCAAATGGTCGCCTTGCCCGACTTCGATACGCCGCTCGATGAGATGTGCCAAGATACTTCCTAACGCTACACGATTCGGTAAGAGAATCGCTAAATGAAATAATCCCGCCGCCCGCGGATTTGTCTTCGCCTCGGGAACACTGTGCAAGATGACGAGCGGGCGCTCCTTCGTTCCGAGCGTGACAAGCTCTTCGGTTTCTTCTTGGACGCTCATCCCGATCACGTCTACATAAAATTGTGTCACTTGTTCGATGTCACGAACCCGAAGTGTCACCGGTCCTAGTTCAATATTTTCGATTTTCATATACAATCACCTCACCTTCACTATACCCGCTCGACTTATGTTGCAGAAGTAGGCACAAAAAGGTGGTATAGTTACCTCAACGATACTATTGGAAAGGAAGAGCGATTGTGACGAAGATAGCAAGCTGCGAAGTCGATACGGCACTTGAACTAATCACAGGAAAATGGAAGCACTCCATCCTCCTCGTCCTAATCAATGGGGACACGTTACGCTTCAGTGAGTTGAAGCGAGCATTACCAAAGATCAGTCAAAAGATATTGACCTCGCAACTCCGTGACTTAGAAGAACAGGATATCGTCATCCGGACCGTCTATCCAGAAGTTCCACCCCGTGTCGACTATCGCTTAAGTGAGTACGGGAAAACACTCATCCCGATTCTCGAAGCAATGAACGAATGGGGAATGCGTCATGCAGAACGTATGCGTTCCAACTAGTTGTCCACATGTGGATAACCGTCTTACCCCATCCCATTTATCACTTATCCACAGGAGGTCGTCATGATTCGTTATCCACAGTTAACCGGTCATCAAATCGGGGTCACTGCCCCATCATCCGGTATACCAACAGAACTACACCATTTATTGCATCAAGCGGAACATAAGTTTTCTGATCGAGGGTTCACATTACAATTCACTCCAAATGCGTGGAAACAACAATTCGGGAAGTCTTCCCCGGCTCGCGTACGAGTAAATGAACTGACCAATCTCCTTCAAGACGACACTGTCGACTTGATCATTCCGCCTTGGGGCGGAGAACTTTTAATGGAGATCCTCGACCAAATCGAGTGGCAATCCTTACCCGCAAAATGGATGCTCGGTTATTCAGATACGAGTTTGTTGCTCTTCGTCTATACGTTAAAAACCGGGATCGCCTCGGCCCATGGTCCGAACCTGGTCGATTTACGTGCGGATATGTGGGACGAGACGAGTTCACGTTGGCTCGATGTTTTGTCGACGCGGGTCAACGAGACAGTCATCCAGCGCTCGTCTGAGAAGTTTCAAAAGGAATGGCAGTTTGACAATCCGACGCCACACCTGTTTCATTTAACGGAAACAACTGAATGGAAAGCGATTGGGGGTCAACACGCGACAGGTCGATTGCTTGGTGGATGTCTCGATGTGCTCTTACATACAATCGGGACACCGTATGGCGACGTCAGGACATTCCAACACGATTACCTGAATGATGAACCGATTCTTTGGTATTTTGAGAATGCCGAGATGAACGTCCCCGCATTAAAAAGGACCCTCCTTCAAATGAAGTGGGCCGGTTGGTTCGATCATACGTCTGGTATTCTATTCGGACGAAGTGATGCACCATCTGTGCATCAAGACTATACGGTCGAGATGATATATGAAGAGCTTCACCACATGCTAGGTATTCCAATCTTTTACGATATTGATTGTGGACACGTCCCCCCACAGATGACGCTCGTCAACGGGGCTCACGCTTCTGTCCAAGTCGAACATGGTCAAGGGACATTGATTCAAACATTCAAGGGCTGATACGTCAGCCCTTGATTTGTTGTAGCAATGTTTCTAAACGTTTGCGAAACAGCCCTTGCGGGAATTCCGCTACTTGTTCTTCGATGACCAGTACCCAATCGTCCCCACATCCGTTCAGTGTTCCCCTCAATAACCCTTCGTAGTAAATCGCGATATCGACTAAACTGTGTGTTTTCCACTCGTCTTTGTTTCCCCATAATGCCAATAAACACTCTCTTCCTTTTTCCGATTCCCCTTGGTAAGCGTAGTACACACCTTTTGCCATCGAAATCGCCGCAATGAAAGGCTCGATCTCTGTCGTGAGCGATTCCATCAACTTGACGTTTGCCCCTAACAGATCGATATGACGATATTCCATCGCATAGAGTGCTTCAGAAAGCGCCACTTTGATTTCTGCCAAACGGTCTTCGGTGAATTGAATGTATTGCTTCGCCTTTTGTAAAGAATCACAAACTTGCTTCTCGTCGTTCAAATAAAGCGCACAAATCGAAATGGTGCGATACACGTCGTCCGCACGATAATAAATCATCGTTCGCTTCATATAGTCGAGCACGTCTTCAAGCTGTCGAATTGAGCCTTCCAAATCCTCATCACACAGAAGATTTTTAAAGACAATCAACATGGCATATTCAGTTCGTGTCTTTGTTTTCATATATTTTGCATCAAGCAGTTCAATCGCTTCAATCCGTTCAATCGATTCTTCATATCGATTCCACATCAATAAATAATAAGCCTGGCTAATTCGTCCCATCGCCAATTCCTCGGACTCACCTAGCTTCTCAAAAATCTCAATCGCGCGGTCATAGTAAGCTAGTACTCTCTCACTCTCGCCCTCTTGAAAGTACGTATCACCATACAACATGTATGCTTTTCCTTGCCACACAGAGTTCATTTCTTCCTGTAAGTAAGGATTGAGCATTTCCCGAATTTCCTGATCCGGTAGTGAAAGGAGTTGCATCTCCTCAAACTCTAGCTTTTCCACCAGCGACTGCAGTTCAGCCTCTTTTGGATCGGTCAATAACTGTTGCATCGATACATCTAATCGACTGGCAAGTTCTCGCAAACTGCGCATTGATGCTTCTGCTTTCCCGTTCTCAATCATACTGAGCATCGATTTTGTGACAATCCCTTCCGCCAATTGCGTTTGGGTCATTTTTTTCTGTTTTCGTAACGCTTTAATTCGTTCACCAATCATATGCCACCTCATTAAGTTAAATTACATTGAACTTTATGTTTACATTTCACTCAATTACCTTTATGCTAATGTTAAATCACATTTAACTATTTTGCAAAGGAGTGCTTTTGATGAAATTCTTTTCTTCCAATTTATCAATTTTATTACTCGGTAAATTTATGTCTCTGTTTGCATCCAACTTATTTACGTTCGTGGCAGGATTAACGGTGTTGACGACGACTGGATCTGGACTGCAATTCGCATTCGTCTTACTTGCAGGAACATTGCCGCGCGTTCTTTTGTCACCATTTGCCGGCGCTTATGCGGATAAGCTTGACCGAAAACGAGTCATCATTAGGATGGAGTCTTTGAATGGAGGATTATTTTTACTCGCAGGGATTGCAAGCTTGATTTGGACGTTTGAAGCACCTGCCTTTTATGTCATCACCTTCTTCTTATCCATCGTCTCCACGTTCTTATCGGTCACGATCTCGAGTTCGATTCCACTTCTTTTTAAAGAAGAAGAACTTCAACGCGCCAACTCCCTTATCCAAAGCATCATTTCCATCTCAAGTATCGGTACACCGCTTCTTGCCGGAGCACTGTTTAAACTCATACCGATTCCAGCTTTTTTATTCAGCTCAGCCCTATTCTTTATGATTGCCGCCTTGCTTGCCTCTCGACTCAAATTCCATCAGAAAGAGGTTGCTCCAACCGAACAATCCACCTGGGAAGATGTACGGTCTGGTCTCTCTTATTTAAAACAGCAACCGGTCTTATGGACAGTCGCCGTCTTAGCTGCATTTTTGAACTTCTTTTTCGTCGCGTCAGAAGTGTTGTTCCCGATTGCAGCTTTACAAGAGGTCGGTGTGTCGCCGTTTCAGTTCGGGCTACTTGAAAGCATGGTTGCCATTGGTTTTTTAGTCGCTTCTTTACTTCACGCCTTGCCGTTATTCAATATCAAACATCGCCTGTCGACTATGCGCTCTGCACTGACCATACTTAGCGTTCTATTCGTCGGCCCTGCCATTCCATTATATTTTAACTTCAACGTCTTCACTTCGATTTTCTTTTTTGCGATGTTCGCTTTACTGAGTGGTTTCTTTATCGTACGTGTCAACATTCCAGTTCAATTGCTCTTACAAACGAATACGGACCCTAACTATTTAGGTCGCGTGATCGGGGTACTCGAGTCACTTGCGATGGGCATCACGCCAATCGGATTCATCCTATTCGGGGTATTGAGTGACCTTGTTCCGGTCGCTCATCTATACACCGCCTGTATGATTGGTCTACTCTTATGTACATTCACACTCACCTATCGCATCCGTCACGATATCCAAGCAGAACGAGCAGAAGTCCAGTCGATCGAACGCATCTCGTAACGAAAAAAGACATCGAACGAATCAGTTCGATGTCTTCTCTGTTGACGGGAGTACCCGTTTTTCTAATAAAAATGGTCCGAATGGGATGACCGATGCCATGACGGCAAGCGTCAGAACTTTGAAGCCCCAACGGAAGCGCCATGCCATGTAAACGGCTGCGAGCACGTAAGCAACAAACAAGAAACCATGTGCAGCGCCGACGATGCTGACCGCGAGTGGAATACCCGCCATATATTTCAGTGGCATCGCGATGAACAGTAACAACAAGAAGGACACACCTTCTGTGTAGCCAAGCCATTTAAAATGAGTCGTAGTCATATGCGTTCTCCTTTATCTCTGTAGGCTATATCTATCGTAGCCGAAACATGAGAGGTTTGTCACAGGAGAGTGCATAAAAGTTACGAGGCTATTTGACGATTTGGTGAACGATGCAATACTTTTGTTTCGACGAAGTTGCGAAGGAACAAGCCATCGACTCCGATTTTTCCTGCGTTATGTCCAGCAACCAAAATCAATACAGATACGATCAACATCGTCGGGTTCGTACTGACCGTCCCTGAGAGCAAGAACGCCATGTTCATGACAAGACCGAAGAACGCCGCGCTACGTGTGAGTGCACCGAGCAATAACCCTAACCCGACCAAAAATTCACCATAAGGAATAAGGACATCGAATAATCCGGCGTTCGGAATCGCAAAGTTTTCTAAGAATGCAGCCCACCATCCCGCGACGGCTGGATGCTCTCCAGTCGCGAGCGTCACCGCGTTGTTTAAGAAACCTTCCGTTCCAAAGCCACCTGTGATTTTACCCCAACCTGCTGTTAACCAATGATAACCGAGCCATACACGTAACACCGTCAAGATTGCCGTAGCGATGTTATGATTTTGCCAAAATTTCGTGAACATGATGATTCCTCCCTTTCAAGAAGTTGAATAAATGAATAATGTGATTACATTCACAATATAACACCTATGTTCACTATTTCACATATGTATTTTGCTTTGTTCATGATTCGTCCATATGTACGTCACACTCTATTCACATCCAGCAAAAAGACGCCTACTCGAGGCGTCTTTGAGAAGTTTACAATGTTACTTCTTGAGGTGGCTGCCCTTTTTTGTTCATCACACGCATCGATTCTGGTTCGATTTTGAGAATGACCAATTTCGGATCGTCCGGACCATCAAACCAGCCCTCGAGTTTGTCGTTCCACACTTTTTCTTTCATCGATTCATCGTCTGACACAGTCGCTTTACCTAAGATTTCTAAGTAGGTGTCTCCCACTCCATCTCCATCATAACCAATCAAAATATGCGTATATGGATTCTTTTCTAATTCCTCTACCTTATCTGTATCATTCGAGGTTGCTGTATAGAGCGTGAAATCATCATGGAAAAATGTCATGTATCGACTATGGGGCTTCACCTTATATACGGTCGCCATCGTCCCTACATCACTTGAATCTAGGATCTTCAAAGCTGTTTCTTTTGCACTCATTCCAAATTCCTCCTTCATGATTTGTCGCTCGTATACTGTTCCCTCAAACTACACGATTAAACACAAAAAAACCTGCTCGCCGATGCGAGCAGGTATCATATTCCTTAGAAAGGAAGATTAGATTTTTTCAACGTTAGAAGCTTGTGGTCCACGAGCTCCGTCTGTGATTTCGAAAGTTACTTCTTGGCCTTCTTCAAGTGTCTTGAAGCCGTCGCCTTGGATTGCTGAGAAGTGTACGAATACGTCGTCTCCGCCTTCCATTTCGATGAAGCCGTAACCTTTTTCTGAGTTAAACCATTTTACTTTACCTGTGTTCATGAATGAACCCTCCTGAAATAAACGCTATGCGTTATAGTAGTGCCTTACTAGAAAAAACTTGACCAAAAAAAATACAAGCCTCTGGATTATCTAATGAAAAATAATCCCAAGCACTTGTGAATTATGATTCCAGCTATTCTTAATTAAGCACATATTGAATATAACACGACTAGATGCTTCTGTCTAGTAAATACTTCTGATTGCTAAAAAACAAGGTGAAACGGGTACATGCTAGAGAAGATGATGCTAGGAGGATCTATTATGAAAAACGCAAGAGAGCAACAATCAATCGCCTCGATGATCGCTTCTTATTCGGATTGGTCTGAAGACCTGATTCATCAATCACTCGAGTGGCACCGAGCGACACGCGAAAAGTCTTACTCAGCGCAACAACTGTCCATACCTTGCCGAATTCCATTGACGGAACGCATTGCTCCTGTCCAAACATCACTTCCGCTCGAACAAATCGATGGAATCGTTCGTCCTGTTTGGATGCGGCGACTCGATGCGGAATATTTGAATCTGATACAGGTCACGAAACAACGCGTCGACGTGACGGACTATGGGGCCGTCGGAGATGGTAAAACGGATTGTACCCTCGCCTTTCGTCTCGCCCTCCGTTCCAACCGTCGTGTCTTTGTCCCAGCAGGCGTGTATATCGTTCGAGGTATTCGCCTCCCTTCCAACTGTGTGCTAGAAGGTGCCGGTCAAGATGTCACGATTCTAAAACTATCCAATCGTGCCCCAAAGCATCGAAGACTGTTGCGAAACGCCACCCCATTTGCGGGAAATCATCATATCGAGGTATGTCACTTGACGCTCGATTGGAACGTTGCACGATTAGGCGATGTGAAACGTACGACGAGCGGTGACACGACATCGAGCGCTTTGACGTTTGCGCACGTGACGTATGGCTGGGTGCATCACGTGACGGCCAAGAATGCCGGACTACATGCGTTCGATATCACGTCTCCACACTATCATTATCTCGGAGATGGACTCCGCGCCGCAAACGGCAGTCGCTACATCCACCTCGACCACCTCGAGGCGACGAACTATGGCGATGACGGAATCACGACACATCATAGTGATGCTATCTATATTACCAACTGCTATTGTCATCATCCTCATGGTCGAACGCATGCCCTCGGATTCTCAAACTCGAACGGCATTGAAATCGACGACGGATCTCGACATGTCACACTCGTAAACAATAAAAGTGAAGGCTGTTTTGGCGGAATCGAAGTGAAGGCACATGGCACCTCGTCAGCCGCTCATGATGTCCATATCTTCGGACATCTCTCCGTTCATGACAATCGCTCATTCAATTTCCGCCACATCAGTCATCATTTAGCGGACGACCCCGATTCGGCGACGGCACGCTTTCTGTCTGGTACGAACTTGGTGTCCATCGAACCGGTTAGAAGTTCGCTATACGCAAAATCCTCTCCAAGAAGTCTAGTCGTCTCGGCGTATCAGGATGTCTTGATTCATGGATTGACCGCCATCGGTGACCCGACTTACGACTATGAGCAGAACCCAGCGCTTGCGATTCAATATAAGTCGAAACGCGTTCAATTACATCGCATCTCTGTGAGCGGATTTACAACGGCTCGGGCTGACCTCGAACTGTTCGGGGGAGACAACCGAACCGATGAAGTGACCATCAAAAACTTGCGATGCCACGAATCTGCGCCAATCGCTTTGAAAATAGGACGTCAGCTGGAGAACATCGCACTTCATCAAATCGAAGGGCAGAAAAAAAGTGGAGATGTACTCATCTCCACGAAAAGCCCAATCGATGTGCAAGATCTACTCGCTTACGGATTCTCAGACCGGGTGCGTTCGGACGTTTGAGCCGCCTCCACGAGCTGGTCCAATTTGTCCTCATCGAGTTCAAGCGAGCTTTCTTTCTGTTTGGCCATCATTCTCACGATTGCTTTGTCTAAAAAGCCCATTCGTTCAAAGTCATACCCGCTGCCGACGACTTCGACGAAATAGGCATGCTCGCGCAGTGCGGCACGATAGGCTTCTTCTAACTCACGAATCCGCTCTGATTCTGTCGGTGTGCCAGCACACAAATACAAAGCAAGGGGGCGCTCGAGCAAGTGTTCTTCATGATTGGTCAACCATTCCTTCATCTCGTCCTGGATGGTGCCCATCCGAATCGAGCTGCCGACGATGACGTGATCGATTGTCTCCCACATGACAATCGGCTCTTCCACGATATTTTGGACATGAACGTCTCCCGATAACCGTTCAGCGAGTAGAGACGCCACTTTTTCACTTGTCCCATATCTCGAAGAGTAAGCGATTAAAGTACCCATGTCGTTCCCTCTTTTCATGTCAGACGTTATTTATTCTATTCCCGAATCATGAAAAGAAGATACGTATGCACTCAAAAAAGCTCGCCAAATGGCGAGCTTTTCGTCACAGTTTATACACTTGTGCTTCGTAAGGACGAAGGGTGAAAGGGTCAATCGGTTCCATGTTGCCGATGACGCGTTCTTTGACGTCATATGGTAAATCACGTTGTTGTGTGTCGCCTGAGAAGTTACAGAGCACGAGCCAAGTTTCTCCTTCGAACGATCGTGTGAACGCATAGACCGCCTCATCTTCCGGGAGCAAGAGCTCATACTTCCCATAGACGACGAGCGGATTGGCTTTACGAAGCGCAATCAACTGACGGTAGTAATGGAATAACGATTCCGGGTCTTTCCGTGCCGCTTCCGCATTGATGTCGACATAGTTCGGATTGACCTCAATCCAAGGCGTCCCCGTCGTAAATCCACCGTGCGCTTCGTTCGACCATTGTACCGGCGTGCGTGAATTGTCGCGTCCCCGCTCATGGATTCCACGGAAAATCTCGTCGTGCGTTAACAACCCTTTTGATGTGTAATCACGATAGGCGTTCAACGTCTCAATATCCCGATACTGATCAATCGAATCAAACGCGACGTTCGTCATCCCAAACTCTTCGCCTTGATAAATATAAGGTGTTCCTTTTAATAGATGAAGGAGCGTCGCAAGCATCTTCCCAGAACGGACTCGATACTCAGGTGAATCGTTTCCGAAGCGCGAGATGGCTCGTGGCTGGTCGTGGTTACTCCAGTACAGGCTGTTCCACCCTTCCTCTTCCAGTCCTTCTTGCCAACGTGAGAAGATCGTCTTTAACTCGGTCAACTTCCAGTCCGTCGGATTCCATTTCCCGAAGCTGCCGTTTCCGACGTCTACGTGCTCAAAATGAAAGACCATGTTCAGTTCGTTACGGTCTTCCCCCGTATAAAGCTTCGCTTCTTCCACACTGACACCTGGCATCTCACCAACCGTGATGGTGTCGTATTTCGATAAGACTTCTCGATTCATCTCTTGCATGAATTCATGGATGCGTGGTCCATTGAAGAAGAATGGCGTACCGTCACCGTAGCCCGTTCCTTGCGTTTGACCATCCGGATAGCTTGGATCTTTGGAAATCATATTGATGACGTCCATCCGGAACCCGTCGACTCCTTTATCGAGCCAATACGTCATAAGGTCATACACTTCACGACGAAGCGTCTCACTTTCCCAGTTCAAATCAGGTTGTTTCTTACTGAAGAGGTGAAGATAATACTCATCACTTGCTTCATCATACTGCCAAGCACTTCCGCCGAAGAAAGCTCCCCAATTCGTCGGTGGCTGACCGTCTTTCCCTTTTTTCCAAATGTAATAGTCACGGTATGGGCTCTCTTTTGAAGAACGCGACTCTATGAACCATTGGTGTTCGTCAGAAGAGTGGTTGACGACAAGGTCCATCATGATTTTAACCCCGTGACGGTGTGCTTCCTCAAGCATCGCATCAAAGTCGTCCATCGTACCGAACTCATCCATGATGGCACGGTAATCACGGATGTCGTATCCGTTGTCATCGTTCGGCGAGTCATACACCGGCGAGAGCCAGATGACATCGATCCCGAGTTCTGCCAAGTAAGACATCTTCTCCGTGATTCCTTGGATATCACCGATTCCGTCCCCGTTCGAATCATTGAAGCTCCGTGGATAAATTTGATATACGACCGCTTCTTTCCACCATTGTTTCATGTTACATCCTCCTTGAAGTTCATTTCCGTTTCAACGCTTTCATCGTACTGCCTTCAAGTATGCATGACCATCCATGATATGATTAAGATATATACAATCTTGCTATTAAAAGAGGAGATTATTATGGAAATCGGCTTTTGTGGCTATTCATATCATACAACGACTTATACTTTTCCATTTGCTAACCGACTCGATACGTATCTGATTCGATTGCAGACGGAAGGAACGGCTCGGGTGGTCGTCAATGGGGAAACACTATTCACACGACCTGGTGACGTATTGATTGTTCGTCCGGGTGACTTCTATGAAATGCATGTCGACACACCCGCGAGCGGAGACTACCATATCTTTTGTACCGGATCCTTGATTGATACATGGTGGCATGCGATCCCACGGGAGCGACTGTATTCCATCACCATTGATTCCCGTCTCCTATCGCTATGGCAACACATCACGGAAGAAGTGCGTCGGCCGCCTTCTGAACAGAGCACTGGATTAATCGAAACACTCGTCCAAGCGCTCTTACTCATGCTCGATCGCGCCATCCAAGACGTTCATTCCCATGCACGACCTCCAGTCGTCTCACGCATGATGCGTTTTATCGAAGCCCACGTCACGAGTGACTTCAAAGTGGCAGACGTCGCTATAGAGGTCGGACTTAGTGTTTCACGGACCGTCCATCTCTTTAAAGAAGGGACCGGGATGACGATCATCGAATATGCACAATCGATTCGTCTACAGCTTGCCGAAGAGCAAATGCGCTATACAAAACATTCGTTAGAAACGATTGCGGAACTGTCTGGATTTCGAAGTTATCCATATTTCCACAGAATTTTTAAACGAAAATATGGCGTAGCACCAGGGGTTTATCGCACTCTTCAACAAAAAAACGAAAAAAAAATAAAAAAAGAGTGATCCATTTTTTGAACCGCTCCGTTAGATGGGTGTAAATAACGACAACACTCACTTACGAAAAGGAGCGATTACACATGAAGAAGAAGACGTTAAACAAAATCGTAGCACCGGCACTAGCCTTAGGACTACTCGTACCGGTCAACGCACAAGCGGCGGATCACACACCGACAGCAAGCACACCAGCAGGTGACCTTCGCGCCACACTCGATCAACTCTTATCTGAGCACTACGTATTAGCCGTCACATCGATGATGAAAGGATATGACGAGGCAGCAGATGCTGAGGTCGCAGATCAAGCACTCGATCAAAACGCACTCGACATGACACCAGCTATCGCTTCAATCTACGGTGAAGAAGGCGCTGCACAGTTTGAAGAAATCTTCCGTGGCCATAACGACTATTCAGATGATTTCGTAGAAGCTGCAAAATCAGACAACCAAGAACTACGTATGGAAGCTGAAGCGGAAGTCGATGAGTTCGTAGAAGAATTCTCAACATTCCTCGACGCAGCGACTGAAGGAAACTTACCGAAAGACGCAGCAGCCGATGCACTTGAACTTCATGAAGACCAAGTCCTCTCTGTATTCGATAACTATGTCGAAGGAGATTATGAAGAAGCTTACATGACGTTCCGTGAAGGTTACAAGCACATGTTCAACATCAGTAAAGCCCTCTCAGGTGCAATCGTCACACAAATGCCTGACAAATTCACGACTGGAGCTGACACACCAGCTGTTGAACTCCGCTCGACATTGAACAGTCTTGCAGGTGAGCACTTCGCCCTCGCTGCAATCGGTATGCAAAAAGGTTACGATCAAGCAGAGGACTATGACTACGTGACATGGGCAGAAGACCAAAACACACTCGACTTTAAAGCGGCCATCGCATCTGTATATGGTGACGAAGGTGCTGCACAGTTCGAAAAAGTTTGGAACTCGGATCACATCACAGCACAAGGTGATATCGTAGCCGCTACACTTGAAGGTGACGAAGCGATGATTGAAGATGCGCGTATGCGACTTGATACTTTCGCTGTCGACTTCAGCACATTCCTCGATGCAGCAACAGAAGGTAACTTACCACAAGCTGCCGGTGAAGAAGCCATCAAACAGCACGAAGCGCTTGTACTCGACACATTTGATCAATATGTCGCAGGCGATGCAGAAGCGGCTTGGATGTCATTCCGTGAAGGATATGCGTTCATGTTCGGTGTTGGTGAAACACTCGGTAACGCGATCGTGACACAAATGCCTGACAAGTTCGAAGAAACAATGATGCCTGAAGAGATGCCTGAAACAGGTCTCGGTGGTGCACAAGAACAATCAATGAACACTCTCTACGCTGGATTAGCTGTACTTGGCGGAATCTTACTCGCCTTCGTAACGCTTCGCAAACGTAAAGTGTCTGAACAATAATCAATAAGGAGGGAGTCCCATGAACAAGCGCCTTTTGTTTCTGGCGCTCTCTCTCTTTTGTTTTAGCTTCTGGACGTGGACGAGCGCCCAAGAATCGTCGTCACCACCTGTAGAAGAAAAACAAATAGAGGAGAGCCCAGATTTAACGGCTGAATTCTCACTTCTACAGGAAGAGGTGAAAAAGCTACGTTTAGCCGAGGAAGAAGAAAACGCCAAGGCCGTTACCCCTGTTCAAATCCAGATCCCTAAAATCGATGTCGACACCGCCATCGAACAAGTTGGGGTCCTAGACAATGGACAGATGGGTGTACCAGAAGATGAGAACCAGGTCGGGTGGTTCGAACCCGGTGTCACACCGGGTAGCAAAGGAAATGCTGTGATTGCCGGTCACGTCGACAGCAAAACCGGCCCGGCTATCTTTTATCAACTCGATCAACTGACAAAAGGTGATGACGTTCTGATTCAAGATGAGGCGGGAAACACCTTACGATTCCGCGTCACGAAAACAGAACGCTATGATACGAAAACCGCGCCAATCGAAGAGATTTTCGGTGCCACATCAAATCGAAACTTAAATTTGATTACCTGTTCGGGTACGTTCGGGGACGGGGGCTATGATAAACGATTTGTCGTCTATACAGAGCTTGTGGATACCGAGCTGAACGAAACTGTCGAACTCGAGACACCAACGGCAGTCGAACTAAAAGGAAACTTGTTGACATGGCACGCCGTTCGTCAAGAGAGCGTGATTGGATATCGCATCTATGAAGTCGTCGACGGAAAAGCGACTCATATCGAAAGCATTCCGTCCCATGCACGAAAGAGTATCGAAGTTGCAAGTGACAATACCACATCCTATTATGTGACTGCGATTGACCAACTTGGGAACGAGTCAAAACCGTCTCAGACAGCGAAGTAGTACGAAACGTCCTTAGCTCACTGCTAAGGACGTTTTTCTATTTCCCATGTATAGTAGATGTAGCAATACATAGATTATGTTTAGGATAAGGAGTTTACACATCATGAAGACGCAACTTTCATCACCTCTCGCAAATCAGTTAAAGAGAAGAATTCGCGCCATTTGAGGTGTGACGGATTCATATTATTGGTACCCTCTATCGACTGCCGGGCGCACCGATGTGATCGCGTTCGATAGCGATTATATTGAAGACATTGATCAAAAAATCGAGGATATTCAGCAATGGATCGCGCGTCGAGGAGCGGATGTCATCTTTGAACTACACGAGGACCGTACGCTTTGGCAAATCGATACCGCTTCCTTGGATCCTTGTTACGACGGGCGCTATTTAGAACGCTATTGGTTCGACCAACACATGAACTGGGTCATTTATGCGTCCCATGAGAGTACGATTAGCTTTGGTGGGCACGAATTGATCACGTCACTTCAGTCCTCTTGGAAAGATTGGCAGGAACACCTGTCTGATTTAGACCATCGATTCATTGAACGATGAACTCCACAAAAAAACGCACCCATTTCATCAATGAGTGCGCTGAACTTATACGAAGCAAGGAATCTGCGGATTGAACGTCTTGTTGTTCTCCGTCATGACTTGCTTTTTAATTTTGCCTTCTCCGAGGTAGACGATGCGGTCAGCAAGCGCCTCGGCATCTTCCTCATCGTGTGTCACGAAAATCGTCGTCGTGCCCGTCTGCTTCAAAAGACGGCGAAGGTCGTCGCGAATTCGATGTTGGAGTGACGTATCCAAGTTACTGAACGGTTCGTCTAGAATCAACAACGCCGGTTTCGGCGCAAGCGCACGAGCGAGTGCGACACGCTGCTGTTGTCCTCCACTAAGTTCGTACGGATAACGGTGACGGAACTCCGTCAAATTGACGAGTTCGAGCATCTCTTCGACACGCGCATTCCGTTCCTTGCGACTAAGCTTGTGAAGGCCGAATCGAATGTTCTTTTCAACAGTCATGTGCGGGAAGAGTGCGTAATCTTGGAAGACCATCCCGACGCCACGATCTTCTGGCGGCATGAACTGACAATCGTCGCAACAGACACAGTCGTTCACGACGACGACGCCTTGGTTCGGCATCTCGAGTCCTGCGATCAATCGGAGAATCGTACTTTTCCCAGAACCGCTATCCCCAAGAAGCGAGACGATTTCGCCTTTTGTAATCGAAATCGAGAACCCTTTGATTGTTTCTTCATGCGCACCTTTATAGCTAAAATGTAAATCGTTGATTTGAACAAACATTAGTCGGCCTCCTTATCAAGCACCTTATGGGAAACGAAAATCAACAGTCCACTCATGAGGACGATGACGATCGAAGCGAGTGCCGCTTCGTGAATCTTCTCATCACTCACATATTTGAACGCCTGTGTCGCAAGCGTCGAAAAGTTAAATGGTTGTAAAAAGAGCGTCAATGGTAACTCTTTCATAATATCAATAAAGACGAGGATAAACGCGCTCATGATAGCGCCTTTGATCATCGGGATATCCACGCGGAAGAACGTTTGGACCGTGTTCCATCCAAGCATGCGAGACGCTTCTGTGAACGACTTCCCGACCTTCTCGAATCCGCTCTCGATCGAGTTGTATCCGATAGCGAGGAAGCGGATGACGTAGGCAAAGATGAGCATGATGAGCGTCGTACGAAACACGAACGTCTGACTCAAGTCGAGTGCCTTAGCCATGTCGAGCACTTTGTCATCGAGCCATAAGAAGAGCGTGATGACTGCAATCGCAATCGCTGCTCCCGGAATCGAATACCCGAGCGTCGTCACCTTCGAAATGACGCGTGTCATGTTCGATGGGAATAGTCGCGTATAGTTCGCAATGATGAGTGCGAATAGCAGGATAATCACTGTTGCGATAAAAGCGACACGAACCGTATTCCAAACGAGTTGCCAAAATTCTTCCGTGAAGACCGTATCGAACGTCAGGAACGTCCAAGCCGTCAACTGCGTGAACGGAATGACGAATGCGATTGCAAAGACGATTGAGACGTAGGTGAATACCGCGTAGCGATGCCATCCTTGAAGCGGTCTCGGTTTGAGCGGCTTCACTTTCGTCGAAGCGTAACTGAACTGCTTTCGTCCCCGTACGAGCCGTTCCATCGTCAAGATGGCGATGACAAGAATCATAAGGGTACCCGCTAGCTTCAATGCCGACGACGTGTCTTTCATCCCGAACCATGTGCTAAAAATAGCGGTACTGAACGTCTGAATCCCGAAATATTTTACGACGCCATAATCGTTGAGTACTTCCATCAAGACGAGACTGACGCCACCGATGATGGCAACTCGGGAAATCGGAATGACGACGGTGAAGAAAATATCCCACGACCCACGCCCGAGAATCCGTGCGTTCTCAATCATCGAGGACGACTGGTTATGCAGGAAAGCTCGTGTAATCGTATAGATGTATGGATACAGGAACAAGGTGAAGATAAACACTGTTCCCTGAATCGACATGATATTGAAGTACGATTGATCGACGGTGATGCCGAACTGGTTCCGTAACGTCGTTTGAATCACACCCGTATAGTTTAAGATGCCGTGATACGTATACGCCCCGATATAAGGCGGGATCGCCAGCGGCAAGATGAGTGCCCATTTAAAGAAGCGACGGAACGGAAAATCATAGACGGTCACGAACCAAGCGAGGCTCGTTCCGATCACAGTCGTCAGAAGACCAGTGGCCAACATGATGAACAACGTGTTCCGTACGTAACGGGGCAACAAATACTCTTGAATGTGCTGCCAGTTCTCGTTGACCGGTGCGAACAATTCGACGAGCACGACGACTCCCGGCAAGACGATCAATAAAATCGCGAGAAAGCTGAGGATCGCCCATCCATTCAGTTGTCTTTTAACCGCGTGCCAGTTCATGTCGTACCGCTCCCGTTCTATAAACAATCAATTCCTGTCCCATCATATCAGTTTCTACGTGTCCCGTGTAGCGCTTAGGTGTGAGAAACGCAAAAACCTCCGGCCTGAACTCTCGTTCAAGCCGAAGTCATCTTACTTCCAACCCACTTCGTTAAAGATACGGATTGCTTCTTGTTGGTTTTCACCAAGTACGGAGAGGTTGATGTCTTGCTCTTTGAACTCGCCCCATGATTGAAGAAGCTCGTTCGGTTCAACCGATTCGTTGACTGGGTATTCGTAGTTCACACTCGCAAATTTCTCTTGAGCTGACGGTTCTGACATGAACTCCATCAACTTCTGAGCGTTTTCTGTGTTTTTCGATGCTTTTGTCATCGCGATACCAGAAATGTTCACGTGTGTGCCCGTTGTATCTTGGTTCGGGAAGAAGACACCGAGCTCTTCAGCGACTTTCTTCTCTTCTTCGTCCTCAGAATTCAACATGAGACCCATGTAGTACGTGTTCATGATGGCGACATCCCCTTCACCGGCGACGACTGCTTTCGCTTGGTCACGGTCGTTCCCTTGTGGATCACGTGCCATGTTGTTCACTAAGCCTTTCGCCCACTCTTTCGCTTCATCGACACCGTTCACTTCGATGAATGATGCGAGGAGTGAGATGTTGTACATGTTTTCAGACGGACGGACGAGTACTTTGCCGTTCCACTGTTCTTCTGTCAACGCTTCATACGTCGACAACTCTTCTGGTTTCACGCGATCTTTCGAGTACACGATGACACGTGCACGTTTCGTCAAACCGAACCATTCGTTGTCCGTGTCACGATATTTGGCAGGAATGTTCGACTCAAGCTCATCGCTATCGACCGCTTGGAGATGTCCTGCTTCTTTCGCTTGGTACAAGTTACCGGCATCTGCCGTAATGAAGAGGTCAGCTTCTGTGCTCTCGCCTTCAGTGTTTAAACGCTCGAGGAGTTCGTCACTCTTACCTTCCACGACGTTTACCTTGATGCCCGTTTCTTCTTCAAACTGCTTATATAATTGTTGATCGACATCGTAGTGGCGACTCGAGTAAACATTGACGACGTTCGAATCGTCTGAGCCTTCATTTGAAGTTGTCTCATCTGTGCTTGCACAAGCGGCAAGGAGCGATGTCGTTAGTGCTGCTGAAATTCCTAAAGCTGCATATTTTTTGTTCATCTGTCATTCCCCCACGTTCAATTGATTTCTCTCTTTGGTAATGATAATTACTCTCAGTACCTATCATCACTGATAATCATTCTCACGTCAAGGTTTTTCTGCAATCGCTATCACATTGAATGTACGATTTGTGACAGTTTTGAGGTTATCATTTCTTGACTTCAAAAGAATGCGGACGATATAGTGAAATCAAACAAACCGTCTGGTCGGTACAGAAAGGGGTGGAAATATGACAAACCGATCGAACGTCACAAAACAAAAGCTACTCGATGCGGCAACGGACATCATCATGAATCAAGGTGTGCATCAACTTACGTTAGACGAAGTAGCCAAAACAGCCGGTGTTTCCAAAGGTGGACTTCTCTATCACTATGCTTCAAAAGAAGCGCTAATGACCGCAATCGTTGAGCGGTTGCAACAAGAGCAGAATGAACTGTATGCCTCACTTCAACAAGAAGGTCACGGTCCAGTCGAAGCGTTCGTTCGTCTGTTCGACGAGACGAACCTGCATCCCGAACGTTCCGCCATTCACATCGATGTCGAGAAAATGATCGCATTTCTCACGCTGTTCGCCGTCGACCAAGAGTATGCAGATCGATGGAAGCAAGATTTAGATACGTTCTTCGCCCAGTTCCAAAAAACAGCCGACCCGGTTGAAACGATGATCATTCGTTATGCGCTCGAAGGCATGATGATGTCAGAACATTTTGGTGTCGGTGTTCCCCCTGCCGAGCTCAAACAAGCGATTATTGCCCGATTGATTGAGCGGGCGCACGATATCGATCGTCAATCATAAAAACAACATATATGAGGAGATTAAAAACCCATGCAGAAAATCACATCCTTCTCCGTTAACAATAAGTTTGCGGTTTGGTTGATGACAATCATCTTAACGGCCGCAGGTCTTTTCGCAGGTCTTACGATGAAGCTCGAGACGTTACCGGACATTACAACGCCGACCGTCTCAGTCACAACCATTTATCCAGGAGCATCCCCTGAGCAAGTACTCGAAGAAGTCAGTACCGTTCTCGAAGAACGCCTGCAAAGTCTAAATGGTGTGGAACAAGTTCGTTCTTCATCGTTCCAAAACGCTTCGAACATCCAAATCGATTACGACTTCAGTACAGATATGGATGAAGCGGAACAGCAAGTCAAAGACGCGTTAAGTAACGTCGAACTACCGGAATCGGCACAAGAACCTCAAGTGTCACGCCTTAGCTTCGACGCTTTCCCGGTCATCGGGGCCGCCATCTCGGATGAGAGCCTGGACTTGGCTGAATTGACGAAACTCGTCGAGGAAGAAGTCCAACCCGCTCTTGAAGGCGTGGAAGGCGCACAAACCGTACAAATTGCCGGACAAGAGATTCGCCGCGTCGAACTTCAATTCGACCAAGAAGCGCTCGCTGAATACAATTTGACAGAAGACACGGTCAAACAATTGATTCAAGCGAACGATGCGCGAATCGCCCTTGGTTTGTATGAGTTGGGTGACACGGAGCAAGCCGTCGTCATCGACGGAAAGTCGGAGACACTCGAAGCGTTCCGCGATATCCAAATCCCTTACTCACCAGCACAATCAGCACCGGCGACACCGTCTGCTCCGACGGAATTGCCACCTGGTCAAACACCAGACGTACCGACAGAGGTCCCGACGGAAACACCATCGGCATTGCCGCCGAACGTCCCAACGACAGTTCCGACTGTCGCGTTGAGTGAGCTTGCTACCATCGAAGACAAAGGAATCGAAGAATCGATTTCCCGCTCGAACGGCGAACGCTCAATCGGCGTACAAGTGACGAAGACGCAAGACGCGAACACGGTAGATGTCGTCAATGCCGTCAAAGAAGTATTGAATGACTTCGAGGCAGAATACGATACGGCGAATGTATCGATCACACTTGACCAAGGACAACCGATTGAAGAGTCGGTCGAGACGATGTTATCGAAAGCATTGCTCGGTGGTCTATTCGCCATCCTGATCATCTTAGTGTTCTTGCGTAACTTCCGATCGACAATCATCGCTGTCATCTCGATCCCGTTGTCGCTTCTCATGGCACTCATCGTGTTGAAACAATTGGACATCACGTTGAACATCATGACACTCGGTGCGATGACCGTCGCGATTGGACGTGTCGTCGATGACTCCATCGTCGTCATCGAGAACATTTACCGTCGACTCACACGGGCGAACGAACCACTTCGCGGTAAAGAATTGATTATTGCGGCGACAAAAGAAGTGTTCATCCCAATCGCCTCGTCGACCATTGTCACGATCGCGGTCTTCTTACCGCTCGGTTTTGTCACAGGATTCGTCGGTGAGTTGTTCTTGCCGTTCGCATTGACTGTCGTCTTCGCCCTCCTCGCTTCGTTACTCGTGGCGATTACGGTCGTACCGATGATGGCCGACTCGTTCTTTAAGAACCGCGATAAGTTGAAGCCGGAAGAGGGTCCAGGTAAGCTCGCGGAATGGTATCGCGGCGTCTTGAACTGGTCACTCAACCATAAACTCGTCGTTTTCGGTCTCGCGACCGCCCTATTGATTGGTAGCTTCGCGTTAGTCCCAGCAATCGGGGTCAACTTCTTGAATCAGGATTCGGAGAAGACGCTATTCGTCACGTTCGACCCAGAACCTGGTCAAACGCTTGAAGATTCGATTGCCGCAGCAGAAGTGGCTGAAGAATATTTCATGGAAGAACAACCGAACGCAACGGACGTTCAATTTACAGTCGGTGGAGAGAATCCGCTGAACCCTGGAAACAACAAACAAGGAATCTTTATCGTCCAATACGACCCGGATACGGAAGACTTCGCGGATGTGAAGTTGGCTGATATTGAGAAGTTGAACGAACTCGCCTCAAACGGGGAGTGGAAAGAACAAGACTTCTCAGGTGGCGGCGCAACGAGCGGTGTCACGTATAACGTCTACGCCAACTCGCTTGAAGATTTAGAAGCGATCGTGCCGACCTTCATCGAAACGATTGAAGAAGAAACGGATTACGTCCGTCAGGCAACGTCAGACTTACGTGAGTCGTACGTACAATACACGTTCAACGTCGACCAACAAGCCGCTGCAGAAGCCGGTGTGTCAGCAGGTCAAATCGCACAAGTCATCAGCCAATTCCAGGCACCAGAAAGTCCACTTGCGAGCGTGACGGTGGATGACAAACAGTTAGACGTCATCATCCCGAACGAACAAGTGACGTATGACAGTGTGGATGATTTAGAAGCACAAGAAATCACGACACCGTTCGGTCCACGCCCGATCTCAGACTTCATTGAAATCGAAGAGGGCACGACACCGGACACACTCGTCGAGCGCGACGGAAAACTGCTCGCACAAGTGAGTGTCGAACTCAGCACGGATAAAGCGACGGAAGCATCGGCCGCGATTGAAGAACGCGTATCAGAGATCGAACTTCCATCTGGCGTATCGTATGATGTCGGCGGCGTAACGGAACAGATTCAAGAGTCGTTCACGCAGCTCGGTCTTGCGATGCTCGCTGCGATTGCCATCGTGTACTTGGTTCTCGTTATCACATTCGGCGGTGCCGTCACGCCATTCGTCGTGTTGTTCTCACTTCCGTATGCGATCATCGGGGGACTTGTGGCCCTTCTCATCACAGGTGAAACGATTTCGGTATCTGCCTTGATCGGAGCACTCATGTTGATCGGGATTGTCGTCACGAACGCCATCGTCTTGATCGACCGCGTCATTCATAAAGAAGAAGCCGGTTTATCAACACGTGAAGCATTGCTGGAGGCAGCAGGTACACGCCTTCGTCCAATCTTGATGACCGCACTCGCGACAATCGGTGCACTCGCACCGCTCGCACTCGGTCTCGAGGGTGGCGCGCTCATCTCGAAAGGTCTCGGTGTCACCGTGATCGGCGGACTCACAAGTTCGACGCTTCTCACGTTGCTCATCGTACCGATCGTCTATGAGTTCTTCGCACGATTCCGTAAGAATAAACAAGCGTAAGCCTAAAACATGCGTAGCGGATACACCGCTACGCATGTTTTATTTTTCAATGATATGTAGGTGTTCCGTATCATCTGGAGCTTCAAAAAATGAAGTCACGTGATGAAAGACTTCTTCCGTATCAAATGCGACTCGTCCCGGTTCCATGATGCGACGTTTCTGAATCTGTCGAAGACATTGTTCATCACTTCGGTTGAGATAAATCAGACGGTGATTCGCCCCAGCATTTTCTGACAATTGTAAAAACCAAAATCGTGACGCTTTTGTATTTGCCGGGAAATCCATCACTACATGTATACCGAGTCTCAACAACTGTTGTACATGGGATTCAATAAGGGGCTTCAGCAGCCTAGCATGCTTTTGGTAGTCCTCAAATGTATGAATTTGATTCGGATATAACGTAGATAACCATTCATCTTCAGATAAGAGAACCGCTCGTTGTTCAGAAGCCACTTGCTTGGCCATCGTCGATTTTCCAGCCCCCATTTTTCCACATAAAAAATAAAGTGTTCCCTTTTCTTCCATCGTTCTATCTTCCTCCTCTTCATCAAGTAGAATAAACGTATCATACCCTTTTCTTGACCAATAACGATGAATTTGAGAAGATTCATACGTTTTGAATGACGCGAAAGGAAGTCATATAAATGAAATTATTTAAATGGATCATCGGACTCTCACTCTTGTTTGGGTTGAGCACGCTCGGCAACTGGATCGTTGAAGCGTTCTCCTGGAAAGTACCTGGCAGTGTCATCGGCATGGTGCTCTTGCTCGTCCTCTTACTGACAAAAGTCATTCGCGTGGAGTGGATTGAAGACAGCGCTGGATATTTGACGAAGCATCTCGCCTTCTTCTTTATCCCGATTGCCGTCGGTCTCATGGCGTACGGTACGTTGTTAAAAGCCGCCGGCATCCCGCTTCTCCTCACGTTACTCGCCAGCATGGCGGTCGGAATGATTGTGACGGCGCTCGTTTCCGGGAAAGAAGGTGAGGCATCATGACATACGTTTGGATTGGGTTGACGATTCTCGTGTATACGCTTAGTCGGCAACTCTCTAAAAAATGGGCATCCCCGTTCACCAATGTCGTCTTCTTAAGTACAGCCATTTTGATTCTCTTGTTACTCGTGACGGGACAGTCCTATGATACGTATAAACCGGCTACCGATATCATCACGATCTTACTCGGTCCAGCGACGGTCGCCCTCGGATTGCCACTCTATCGCAACCTACCTGTGTTACTCGCTCGGGCAAAGCGAGCATTAAGTGCGATTGTTATCGGGTCTCTCTCCACGATTTTTGTCGCTGTGCTCTTTGGGAAGTTGTTTTCGTTTACCGAAAACGTTTTGATTGCGCTATCGGTCAAGTCGGCCACATCCCCAATCGCCCTCGAGTTGGCTCGACAACTAGAGGGGGATGCGACACTTGCGGCCTCAATTGCCGTCGCCTGCGGTATTTTAGGTGCGATGCTCGGACCGGTCTTGTTGACGTGGATCCGTATGGACGACCCGTTCACGCGTGGACTTACGCTCGGCACCATCAGTCACGGGATTGGAACTGCTCAAGCAGCCACTGAACATCCGCTGTCTGGTGCAACAGGTGGTGCTGCGATGGGATTGACCGCCATCTTCACATCGTTCATCTTACCCATTCTATATCCGTTTCTCTTTTGAACAGGTCACGCCCACTTCATCGATGGGTGTGACTTTTTTGTTTCGACTTCGAGCGCTCGTGATAAACTAATGAAGATGAAACTTTTAGAGGAGGGCAATCCATGCAAGAAAAATTAATTGAACGCTTAATGACTTACGCGAAGATCGATACACAGTCTGACTTCACGAGTACGACAACACCATCGACGGCCAAACAATGGGATTTGATTCGTCATTTGGAGAAAGAATTAAAAGAACTCGGACTGACAGATGTCGAGACGGATGAATACGGCTATCTATTCGCCACACTTCCAAGTAACGTCGATTATGACGTCCCGACAATCGGATTCCTTGCTCACGTGGATACAGCGACCGACTTCACAGGAACGAACGTGTCACCTCAACTCGTTGAGCATTATGAAGGTGGCGACATTGTCTTGAACGAGTCATTGAATGTCGTCTTATCACCAAAGGACTTCCCGGAACTTGATGGGTATGTCGGGCATACGCTCATGACAACCGACGGCACGACACTCCTCGGTGCGGATGATAAAGCAGGGATCGCTGAAATCGTCACAGCTGTCGAATACTTATTGGCCCACCCTGAGATTCCACACGGGACGGTTCGCATTGCCTTCACACCAGATGAAGAAATCGGACGTGGACCACATAAATTCGATGTCGCCCGTTTTAATGCGGACTTCGCTTACACGATGGATGGGGGACCGCTCGGCGAGTTGCAGTATGAAAGCTTCAACGCAGCGGGTGCGACCGTCACCTTCCACGGAACGAACGTACACCCAGGTAGCGCGAAAAACAAGATGGTGAACTCGATGAAGCTCGCGATGGCTTTCCAAAACCGTTTACCGGCTGATGAGGCACCAGAGCGTACGAGCAACTACGAAGGATTCTTCCATTTGAACGGCTTCAATGGGGATGTGGAGAAGACGACACTTCAATACATCATTCGCGATCACGACAAACAGAAGTTCGAAGCACGTAAAGCATTGATGGAGAAACTTGTCCTCGAATGGAAACAAAAATACGGGGAAGAGCGGATCGAGCTCAAGATGGAAGATCAGTATTACAACATGGCCGAGAAAATCGAACCCGTGAAACACATCGTCGATACCGTCGCTGACGTCATGCGCGGCCTTGGCATCGAACCGAAGATTGAACCGATTCGTGGTGGAACAGACGGATCGCAACTTTCTTACATGGGTCTTCCGACACCAAACATTTTCACGGGTGGCGAAAACTATCACGGGAAGTTCGAATATATCTCTGTGAACAATATGGAAAAAGCAACAACCGTCATCATCGAAACACTTCGCACATTCGCGAAGCGTGCACAAGCATAACAAATGCGCCTCCAATCGTTCTCTTTTACACTAGAGACATTGGAGGCGATTTTTGATGAAACATACATTTAGCATGAACCTCGGCTGGGATGGCGGACGAAATGACGTCGGTACCCTCGAGGCCGAGCGGTTAAAGACACAGATTTCAATCCCACCCGAAATGGACGGTCCCGGAGTCGGTACGAATCCGGATGAGATGTTACTCGGAGCCGCGGCCACGTGTTATATCATCACACTCGCAGCCGTACTCGGACGAAGTGACTTGACTCACCGTGGCATCACGATTGATGCGGAAGGCATCGTCGATGTGACGAACGGTATCTTCACCTATGAGACGATTCGCTATGAGACAACGATTCAAGTACCTGCAGAGATGACGGATCGAGAAATCACGCTAGTCGAGCGCATTGCGAAAAAAGCGAAAGATCAATGTATGATTTCACGCGCACTCGCAGGAAATGTGGCGTTTGAATTGAATACGACTGTTGTACGAGTCGACTAATGATAAAAGGAGCCGCTTCTTAGAAAACGGCTCCTTCTTCATGAAATATTTTTGATTGGTTGATCTGACTCTGAGTAATACGTTGTAGAGGATGATCGAAAGACGAAATAGAACTGAATCATACTTAAAATCAAGATGAAGCTCGCCGCAAAGAGGAGCGTGATTCGTAGCTCTACAATATCGCTGAATAGTCCTACGAGTAACACCCCAATCACTTGTAAGATACTTTGAACCATGCCATATACACTTGCAATCCTTCCTGTCATCTCTTCTGGTAGATTATTTTGATAAAATGTAATAAAACCCGCACCTGAAAATGCATTAAAAAAGCCTAATATCAGAAAACCAACTAGAGTCATCCAAAAAGAATGTGATAAGGCATAAATCATATAGCCGACGGCAACAAGCACCGATCCCACTCCAATCAACCATTTGATCGACAAGAATCGAGTAGCTGACGCGACGACTAATGACCCGACTACAGCACTCAGCCCTGTCAAACTAATTAAAAGACCATATTGAGCTTCGGATAAACGTAGCGTTTCTTGTGTGAACACCACTTCCTGTGCATCCATCGCGAACGAGACAATTACCATTCCTTGAAACAGCATATACATACCAAAAATAAATACATTCGATCGACTGAACGTCCATACTTTCTTCCAATCCGTTTGAACCGTTTGTATCGAAATATGCGCTTTAGACGTTGTTGGCTTCCATTCAAACTGAGGTAATCGTGTTAATAAAATTGCCGAAAAGAAAAAGGATGCAGCGTTTATCCATATCGCGACACTTGTTGTTGACACGAGAACAAGGGCTCCGGAGAGGGCGGGACCAATCAAAAATGCACCTGACGTGATTGCTTGTCGGTAAGCATTAAATTGTTTGCGTCTTGTCGTCGGAATCAATTTTGTCATGTATGAAAATGATGAGACTTCAAAAAAAGATTTTGCGACAGCAAGCAGATACAAACTTCCATACAACAGCCATAACGATTCCATAAAAGGAATTCCAATTAATAAAACTCCCCGAATAACATCCGTCCAAATCATTATATTTTTTAGAGACGATCGATCAACGATACTTCCAATCCAGAACTTTGTCATGACTGAAGCGAGTGGACCAATCATCCACAGACCTGCGACAGCCATCGCTGAATCCGTCAGGCGATAAACAAAAACATTGATTGCTACTAGATATATAAAATCCCCCATACTCGAAATACCAAGTGCCGTTAACAACGAACCTGTTTCAAAACGATGTTTGTTTTCTATACGAGTCATATGCTTCCCCTTTACCTGCAACCTCGCTACCCACTTCACTTTTTATTTTTACTTGAGCGCATTTGCAGAATATGTTGTTTGAATCAAATATGAGCGGCGACCAAACTCTTCGAAGTATCAGCTACCTTGTTGATCGACAATCTCACCGTTCACAGAAATTCCTCGTACAACCGCGTCTTCTCCAATTTGAAAATAATATCGGTACGGGCCTTTTTGAATCACCGTTGCCTCGGTGAACGTATTGTCGTGATGAGATTTTATTTCAATCGTATCGATTTCTGGATTGTTCACTTCTCCAAATCCCACATTGAAAGAATGTTCGACGTTTCCGGCTTCATCGTATTCTCGTAAAAATGTGCTATATGAGGTGAAATTGTCGTTTTCATAGTGCGTCCACCCTCTTGGTCCTAGAAGCTCCCACCCTTCCTCGTTATTCCCCTCAAAGAACTGGACGACTAGTGCCTCCATCTTATTTTGAAACTCACTATTATCTTGAAACTCTATGACATCTTGGAACTCTGCTGGATCTGGAATCGTCGTGTACATGACGATGGTCACCCCATCGTGACGGGTTGTATAAATCAATTTATTCATGTCATAAGTGAGACCCTTAGCCAACGCCTCGTCAAAATTATCATATTTCCCAAACTCAAACTTCCCCACCTCAAACGCTTGAAGTTCACTCTTCAATAGCGAATTCACGATACTTGAACTGACCACAACGAATAGGATGATCAACCAAAGTCTAATTTGTTTCATAGTATCCCCCATTTTATTCACGTTCATTTCGTTCTACATAATATTTCCATCTTACGGTGTAGAATCCTCTATCATGATGCACAAGTTGATCTTTAACGTTTGTGAATCATGACGTGACACTGCGCGATTTTTAAAAACGTGATACAATACACGTCGTAAACTAATCAGAAAAACGAGGGATACCATACATGATTACAGTAAATAACGTCAGCCTACAATTTGGCGGCCGCAAGTTGTTCGAAGACGTGAACATCAAGTTCACACCAGGCAACTGTTACGGATTAATCGGTGCAAACGGTGCCGGTAAATCGACATTCTTAAAGATTTTATCAGGTGAGCAAGATACGACGACGGGTGATGTGAGCATCACACCGGGTGAGCGTCTCGCCGTCCTCAAACAGGACCACTATGCGTATGAGGACAGTGCTGTTCTCGAGACCGTCATCATGGGTCACGAGCGTCTTTATAGCGTCATGAAAGAAAAAGACGCGATTTATATGAAAGAAGATTTCTCAGACGAAGACGGCATGCGTGCAGCTGAACTCGAAGGCGAATTCGCCGAGTTGAACGGTTGGGAAGCAGAGTCAGAGGCGTCGATGGTTCTTCAAGGTCTCGGAATCACAGAAGCGCTTCACCAGAAACAAATGAGCGAACTCACAGGTGGCGAGAAAGTCAAAGTCCTTCTTGCCCAAGCACTCTTCGGTAAACCAGACATCTTGCTTTTGGACGAGCCGACCAACGGACTTGACCTAAAAGCAATTCAATGGTTGGAAGAGTTTTTGATCAACTTTGAAAACACAGTCATCGTCGTTTCCCACGACCGCCACTTCTTGAACAAAGTCTGTACGCATATGGCAGACCTCGACTTTGGAAAAATCCAATTGTACGTCGGGAACTACGACTTCTGGTATGAGTCAAGCCAACTTGCTTCACGTATGGCTTCAGACCAGAACAAGAAGAAGGAAGAGAAGATCAAAGAACTCCAAAACTTCATCGCGCGCTTCAGTTCGAACGCCTCAAAGGCGCGTCAAGCGACGTCGCGTAAGAAGTTGCTCGATAAGATCACACTCGATGACATTCGTCCGTCGTCACGTCGTTATCCGTTCGTCGGATTCACGATGGAGCGCGAGATCGGGAACGATGTTCTCTATGTCGACAACGTATCGAAGACGATCGATGGCGTAAAAGTACTCGACAATGTCACGTTCTCACTCAACAAGACGGACAAAGTCGCATTCGTCGGTCGTTCGGACGTTGCCATCACGACACTCTTCAAAATTCTTATGGGTGAGATGGAACCAGATACAGGTTCGGTCAAATGGGGCGTGACGACGACTCAGTCGTACTTCCCGAAAGACAACTCGGAATACTTTGAGGGCTCGGAAAAGAGCATCCTCGACTGGTTGCGTCAGTTCTCACCAGCCGATGAGTCAGATACGTTCCTTCGCGGATTCCTTGGTCGCATGCTCTTCTCAGGTGAAGAAGTCATGAAGAAAGCGTCTGTCCTCTCAGGGGGAGAAAAAGTACGCTGCATGCTCTCGAAGATGATGCTCTCGAACTCGAACGTGCTCGTCCTCGACGATCCGACGAACCACTTGGATCTTGAATCAATCACTGCACTTAACAACGGTCTCGAGTCGTTCAAAGGCGTGCTCCTCTTCAGCTCACATGACCATCAGCTCATCTCGACGATTGCGACACGCATCATCGAAGTGACACCGAACGGCATCGTGGATAAAGAAGCAACGTACGATGAGTACTTGGAGAACGAAGCGCTTCAACAACAAGTTGAATCACTCTACCAAAACGCATAATAAAAAATCGGCTCAAACGCGAGCCGATTTTTTTATTTAACGTCTACCGTCTCCATCACGTGTTCATGAATGTCATGACCTTTCGTGACATGGACTTGAACGTTGTATGCGCCAGATTCAGTAAAGGTGTACGATCCTTTATACATTCCTGCCTCTACCTCTTCCAACTTCACCCACTCATGCTTTTCTGCCCCGTCTTGGAAGATTTCGAGTTGTACGTCTGCTCCCGCGAGCATCTCCTCTTCAATCATAACGTGCACCATGAACGGTTGTTCTTCACCTGCTGTCGCCTCTTTTGGGTCAAACGTGATATCCGCTCCAGCGTGGTGATGATGGTCACTATCCTCTTCCGCTTCGGCAACCGTTTCTGGATGTCCGACTGTCACGTTCGTCGTCGGCATCGTGTGCATCGAACGAGCCGTCACGTGAACTTGGACCGTGTAGACTGCTTCTTCAGCGAACGTCGTCTCCGCTTCATAGACGCCATCTTTCGTGAGCGTCGCCTTAATCATGTCGCTCTCTTCTTTCGCACCGTTCTTCCACACTTCGAATTTAATCTCATCCGCATCGTCTACAGGCTGACCGTCTTGCGTGACTTTTACAGATAAAGGTACTGTTTCTTCTTTTTCTGCCGTCGCCGCCACCGTCAACTCTGCTTCAACAGGTTCCATCGATTGTGGAACAGCTGCGCTTTCCGCTTCTTTTTCCGTGCCGCACGCACCGAGTACGAACAGGCCGATGAGTCCAAACACGACCCCAAACCGTGTCATCATCTTTTTCATCATAAGTCCTCCTTATAAATCGCTTACATCTTTCACACATTCTTCATGATACCATCCCTTTCTAGAAAGAGTGTGAGCATTCTGTGATATATCCCACGATACGTTCTCACAAATTTCACACATATGATTAATTGAAAATTTATCGTGTGCATTTCCGAATTTTAGTCCATCATTTCTAAAAAGGGGTATATAAAAACTATATAGGGTGTGCATTTGGAAAGTCTTAACATCAAGAGGATGACATCATGAATGGAGGCAAATTCAGATGAAACGTAGGGTCATTCGTGGGGCGATGGCATTTTTCATCTTATTGGCGATGGTGATCACACAATCGATTTCCGTCAGTGCCGCCGCTTCAAAATTTATCACGAGTGTGAACACGACGAGCAAGGTTGTCGCGTTGACATTTGATGACGGGGCAGACGGAGCAAACACGAACAAGATTTTAGAAATTTTGGCAAAAAACAACGTCAAAGCGACTTTCTTTTTGACCGGATCCGGTGCGAACAACCATCCCCAATACATTAAAAATATCGCCGCAAAAGGACATCAACTCGGTAATCACTCGTATACACATCCTGACTTCACGAAACTGACTGCCACTCAAATGAAATCAGAACTCGATCGCACGGAAGCCTTGATTCAATCATTGACCGGAAAAACGACAAAACCGATTTTCAGAGCACCTTTCGGAGCCGTCAATAGTGCCGTATTGAACGGCGTCGGTGCTGCCGGATATGGTTACACGATTCAATGGAACATCGACACCATTGACTGGAAAGGATTGACCGCGAGCCAAATCAATACGAAAGTACAAACCAATATCAAACCGGGTTCAATCGTCTTGATGCATACAGGTGCGGGTGCACCGGGTACCCCACTCGCATTACCGACGATGATTTCGCAACTTAAAGCAAAAGGGTACCAATTTGTCACGGTTTCGCAATTACTCGCCTATCAAAACACGTCAACGAACAAAACGTATACCGTGAAGTCCGGTGACACGTTGTACAGCATCGCACGGACATACGGCGTCACCGTTTCAGCTCTTGCTGCCGCAAACAATATCACGAACTACAGCTTGATCTATGTTGGACAAGTGCTCATCATCCCAGGAACAACCGTCACACCACCACCTACAACGACCGTGAAATATACGGTGAAGTCGGGCGACACACTCTACAAGATCGCGACAATGTACAATACGACCGTCGCGAAGATCGCAGCCGCCAATAACATCACGAACATCAACCTCATCAGTGTCGGACAGGTGCTCATCATTCCTGGAACGACCGTCACACCACCACCTACAACGACCGTGAAATATACCGTGAAGTCGGGCGACACACTCTACAAGATCGCGACAATGTACAATACGACCGTCGCAAAAATTGCAGCCGCTAATAACATCACGAACGTCAATCTCATCAGTGTCGGGCAAGTGTTGACCATTCCGAAATGATTGCCTCGTGAATCTTTTCCTCAGCTTGTGACGTATCGTATACAAACAGGAAAAGAGGAACCGCTATGACTAGAACCTTAATCCGTGTCAGTACTACTGCATTCGTCGGACTTTTGGTTTCAATTGCCACATTCTCGATTTTGATTTGGCTCGGTTATGAACAGGCACTCACATCCGGTGAGCCAATCCAATTCTTAACGCGTGACATTTATCAATTTGAGAATGGAATCGGAGTCGCTAACCAGAATCAGATGGCCATCCTCGGTGCCGGATTTATGGGCATTGTCGTTCTCATCGGAGAGATCGGGATACGTCTTAAACAAAAGTAACCGCTGCGCGAGCAGCGGTTACTTTTTTAATGCTGATGTCCCCCACCATGACCATGGGAGTGAGCTGTAGGTTGCTCCAGCTTGTCAATCTGGTCTTGCGGTACATCACCGACAATCATCCATGCGGTCGGTGTATACACTTTCTTCCCTTCATGCACCATGCCGTTCACTTGATAGATGCCTTGATCGAGCTTTAAGCTCGTCACGAGATATCCATCTTTTTCCGTCACTTCGTACGTCCGTGTCTCTTCTGACTCGTAAGGTGTCACTTGAATATGACTTTCCGTCACACGTTCGTCATTCGATACTTTCATCGCAAGCGTGGTCGACCCGACTTCCACACGTTCAGGTACAATCAATTGAATACCGATCGGATCAATCGTACGTTCTACCGGTTGAAGCTGACACGCTCCTAACCAAATCGTCGCTAGGATGAGAGGAATGACTTGGATGAATCGTTTCATGCTGCCACCTCCGCATTCAATTTCCGTCGACCGATGAACCAATCGAAAAGAAGCACGACGAGGATACTGATCCCTGCGAGCGGTAATGTGACACCGAGAAGTAAAATCAAGATACCGACGATTCGTTTGATTCGTTCATCCTCGAATCGCTTCATCTGTTCGATGGATCCGACTTTCCGTTTTCGCCACATCACGAATGAGCTGATGACCACGAAAATGAGACCTAGACAAAGCGCGACCCCGACCAATTGATTGAGTAAGCCGAATAGGCGACCTTCATGGAATGAGATTCCGACCGTAATCAATTTTCCGAGAATCCCATAATCCGCATACGTCACAGAGCTGAGTGTTTCACCACTATATTGATCTAAGTTCACCGTCGCTTCTTTAAACGGATGTCCTGCTGCCGATGTAACAGTGTAGACGCCTGTTTCGCCTTCAGGAAGCGAAATCGTGTACGGTCGATCAATCGACGTATTGTTCACGACCTGATTCAAGTCAATTGGCAATAGCGAACTCGGTGAAGACGCTGGGACGAGGTCTGCTTGTGTCGCCCAAGGCACGTCTTCTGCCACATCTTTCGTGGTCACGGTTGATTCAGGTTTAGCACCGAACGCATACGCGTACATCGGTGTTCCGGTGTTTGTCGATGAGGAAACCCATTGCAACATCGCACCCGACACGGATGACCAGGCCAATCCTGAACTGATGATGATGACAAGTCCTAACGATGACCATAAAGCGACGCTACCGTGCATTTGCTTCCACCACTGCCGCCCTTTCCCGAGCTTCGGCATAAGCATCCGAATCGGGTTTTTCCCACGTGGCCAGAATAAGAATGTCCCCGTAATAAGAAGAATGATCGCCCAGGACGCCGCGAGTTCGACGACCCAGTTCCCGATTTGACCACCTAATAGTGTGCCATGAATCAAAACTAATAGATCCATGCTACTTTCAGCAGTTCGCGTTCCTAAAACTTCTGCAGTTTCTGGATGAATATATGTATACATCATCTCGTCATTGTTCATCCAACCGATTCGAGTCGATTCTCCTTCACCTGGCAAACGGATCGATGTGATCATCGCCTCCGGATGTTCTGCCAGGAATGACTCCTTTTGGACTTCAATCGGTTGTTCTTCGGCAAATGATGCCGTCATCATGTCTCTGTATTGTATTTTCGTTAATTGCGGTTCAAATAAATAAATGCTGCCCGTCACAGCCAGGATAATAAAAATCGGTGCAAATATAAGTCCTGCATAAAAGTGCCAACGCCACACCGCTTGATACCAAGCGTTGCGTTTGTTCAATCGTTCCCCCTGCATGCCGCTTCCCCCTTTGTCATTGTGTCCAACTTGTGAACAGATTGAGTATACAAGGAATGGAAACGGTTTATTCTTTTCAATTGTGACAACTATTCGTCGAATTGAAGAAGTGAAAATGAACTTCAATTCATCTTTTTTTCACATTTTTACCAACCCTTCTCACACACTTTCACATAAATAAAGAGACACCAATAAATTGGCGTCTCCAAGATATGATCAATTTGTGAACTGCTCCGCCTCTGTCGATCCAGCTAATGCTGTCGTAGAGGACTGTCCTCCTGAAATCACAAGCGACACTTCATCGAAATAACCTGTTCCGACTTCACGTTGGTGACGTGTCGCCGTGTAACCATGAACTTCAGCCGCAAATTCTGCTTGTTGTAACTCTGAATAAGCCGCCATCCCGCGATCTTTGTACCCGCGTGCAAGTTCGAACATCCCGAAGTTGAGCGCGTGAAATCCAGCGAGTGTGACGAACTGGAACTTGTATCCCATCGCACCGATCTCTTGTTGGAACGTCGCAATCTCTTCGTCTGACAACTTCTTCTTCCAGTTGAACGACGGTGAACAGTTGTACGCGAGGAGTTTTCCTGGATACTTCGCATGAATCGCTTCGGCAAATTGACGAGCCTCCGCTAAGTCTGGTTCAGACGTCTCACACCAGACGAGGTCTGCATATGGTGCATAAGCGAGTCCACGAGCGATCGCTTGTTCGATGCCGGCTTCCGTACGATAGAATCCTTCCGGTGTACGCTCCCCAATGATGAACGGGTGATCGATTGGATCGATGTCGCTCGTGATCAAGTTCGCCGCGTGCGCATCTGTCCGCGCTACAATGACGGTCGGGACACCCATGACGTCTGCCGCGAGTCGAGCCGAGATCAAGTTTTTCACAGCCGTCTGAGTTGGGAGTAACACCTTCCCACCAAGGTGACCACATTTCTTCTCAGACGAGAGCTGGTCTTCGAGGTGAACGCCGGCAGCCCCTGCTTCGATCATCGCCTTCGTCAATTCGAACACGTTGAGCACCCCACCGAATCCTGCTTCCATATCCGCGACAATCGGTGCGAACCAATGTGTGTCGCCCTTTCCTTCCGCCGTTTGAATTTGATCGGCACGTTGGAGTGCCTGATTGATTCGTTTGACGACACTCGGAACCGAGTTGGCCGGATATAGACTTTGGTCTGGATACATATGACCCGATAGATTCGCATCCGCCGCTACTTGCCAGCCGCTCAAGTAAATCGCTTCAAGTCCTGCCTTCACTTGCTGAATGGCTTGGTTTCCTGTCAACGCGCCAAGTGCATGCACGTAGTCACGCTCGTGCATCAATTGCCATAAGCGTTCCGCTCCCTTTGTCGCGAGCGTCTGTTCAATCACAATCGATCCTCGTAATTTCATAACATCTTCTACGGAATATGGACGTTCTACCCCTTCAAATCGTTCCGACTTCCAGCTATCCATCAATTGTTCGCGTTGTTTCATCAATAAACCCTCCTGTATTATATTAATTTCAATAAATTAAATTTGTTATATAACAGATAGTGCAAAATAAATGGGTTAGTCAAGGTAAGCACAGCACTCCAATGCCGCTTTGAACGTCGAGTGTTCCATTCCACAGCAACGACAGACGTTCTCTTCGTCCCGATCTTCCGGTTTGCGGAAGACGACGACTTCATCAATCGGTTCCTTCATGATTTGAAGTGATCCATCTGCCCGGTCCAAGACGAGACGCATCAAGTCGTTCCCGTATACGAATGCTGTATTCGCCAAAGAAGCTGTCGATTCTCCAGATACGATGCGGCGGACGACCCAACGTTCAATCAACTGTTCGCTTTCCATTTTTTTCGTAGTCATGATGAGGTTCCTCCTTTAAGGTTTAACTCCATAGTTTGTCGTTTCATAAATTCACGGCGACGGCGATGTAAGATCGGTTCTGTGTACCCGTTCGGTTGTTTCAACCCATGAAACACGAGTTCATGCGCAGCTTGATAAGCGATCGATTGATCGACGTTCGGTGTCATCGGTCGATAATTTGGATCTGCCTCGTTTTGTTCATCGACGACCTGTGCCATTCGATAGAGTGTGACTTCGACTTGATCTGCTGAACAGATGCCATGATGCAACCAGTTGGCCACGTGCTGGCTTGAAATACGAAGTGTTGCCCGGTCTTCCATTAGCCCAATATGATGAATGTCTGGCACTTTCGAACAACCAACACCTTGTTCGACCCAGCGAACGACGTATCCGAGCAATCCTTGCAAGTTGTTCTCGAGCTCTTCTCTGATTTCGTCTTGCGAATAGATGCGTGTCGCGAGCGGAATATCGAGGAGTTGTTGTCGTTCATTTTCCAAAGCAGGTTGCTGCATCAATTGTCGCTGCACAGCAAAAGCGTCGAGTTGATGATAGTGCATCGCATGGAGCGTCGCTGCCGTCGGGGAAGGCACCCACGCCGTTGTCGCCCCGGACCGTACGTGCGCAATCTTTTCACGCATCATGTCCCGCATCCGATCAGGCATCGCCCACATCCCTTTCCCGATTTGTGCACGGTGATGGAATCCGCTCTCGAGACCAGTCGATACATTCAATTGTTCGTATGCAGCGAGCCAAGGAGACGTCTTCATCTCTCCTTTTCGACGCATTGGTCCAAGTGTCATCGAGGAATGAATCTCATCCCCCGTCCGGTCGAGGAAGCCCGTGTTGATGAAGACGACCCGATCTTTCACTTGAGCGATACAGTTTTTTAAATTGAGCGACGTTCGTCTCTCTTCATCCATCACGCCGACTTTTAACGTATGGCGAGGAAGGCTCAATCGATCTTCCACGGCGTCAAATAAGTCGTTGGTGAATGCCACTTCTTCAGATCCATGCATTTTTGGCTTGACGATATAGATGGACCCTTCCCGAGAGTTAAGGTTGCGATGTAGATGTCGACTCGCAATCAGTGAAGTAAAGATGGTGTCTACTATACCTTCTGGTACCTCGCGACCTTCTGCATCAAGCATCAAGTCTGTCGTCATCAAGTGTCCGACGTTCCGAATGAATAAGAGCGCGCGTCCCGGGAGGACGACTTCCGCTCCACCTTTTCCGATTAAACGCTTATCCTCATTCAAATGTCGTGAGAGTCGCTTCCCGTTCTTTTCGAACGATGCTTCAAGCGTCCCATCCATGAGGCCAAGCCAATTGCGATACAGATGAACTTTGTCTTTCGCACAAACGGCTGCGACCGAGTCCTCACAATCCACGATTGCGGATAGGGCTGATTCGAGCTCGATGTCCATCAGTCCAGCAGGGTCGACTTTCCCGACCGGATGTTCACGGTCGAATTGCAGTTCAACGTGTAAGGCATGGTGCTGGAGCATCAATGTTTTCAAATTGTTCAAGTCCCCGGTATAACCGACGAAGGAATCATGTGCGAATGCGTGCTCATCTTCCCCAATCACCGCGTAGGCGACATCATCACGAACGAAGTAACGTGTCACTTCCCCGTGCGATCCTGACGGCAAAGGGAACGTGTCATCTAGAAACTGTTTTGCCAATCGAATGACTTCATTGCCGCGAATGGGATTGTATCCCGGCCCTTTTTCCGTACCGTCCGTCTCTTCAATCATGTCTGTTCCATAAAGGGCGTCGTAAAGACTTCCCCATCTGGCATTGGCGGCGTTGAGTGCATATCTAGCATTGTCTAATGGTACGACGAGTTGCGGACCGGCTTGATGCGCGATTTCTCGGTCAACATTCGACACGTCAATGTTGAAATCTTCGACGACCGGTTCGATATAGCCGATTGACGTTAAAAACGTCTCATATTCGATCGGGTCGACTTCGTCTTGCTGACTGTACCACTCCTGTAACAATCGTTCGTATGTCGCACGCTTTTCTAGAAGCATCTGATTCACTGGAATGAAACGCTCTAGAAGCGATTCAACACCTTCCCAAAAATCGTTGATTTCATGGGGTTCAAGTACGTTTGTATTCACGAATTCAAACAGCTTCTCATGAACATGGTACGTATTTAGCCGTTCGTAATGTTCCAAGCGCTCACATCCTCCTTAATCATTGTTATATATCAGTTGATTACAATATAGACTATTATATAACAGTTTGACAACCCATTTCTTAAAACTTTTTATTTGAAATCTCCTCAAGATGGGTTTACTATACATTGTGTGACCCATCAATGATTGAGTCATCAATGATTTGAGGAGGCGATGTGCATGCGAGATTCTTGCTCGCTTCGTGATCAAATTCTCTATCACATCATCACCGTACAAAAAGAATTGGGGCAATTATTCGACTCCGAAATGAACGGGCTCAGCTTAAGTCGCTATGACATTTTAAGCAACCTGTATCACGTCGGTCCATTGCGGCAACGTGAATTGCAACAACGCGTTGATGTCGATCATGCGGCTATCACCCGACACCTGAAACAGCTAGAGACACAAGGACTTATCACGCGTAGACGTTGTGAACAGGACAACCGTGTCATCTATGTCGAGTTGACAGACGATGGTCGTGAACAAATTGCACATTGGACTGAGCAAAAAGAGTGCTTAACGGACCGACTTTTTGTCAACATGAAGGTAGAGGATCAACAACAGTTATTAACATCTTTGACGATGTTACAAGATACAATTGACCATGAAAGGAAGACAACAATATGAACACTGCTACACAAAAAGACTTTATGGAGATTGTCAAAGGACGCCGTTCGATTCGTGTATACGATGAGAACGTCAAAATCTCAAAAGAAGAAATGACACAAATTCTTGAAGAGGCGACGACAGCACCTTCATCACTTAACCTACAACCATGGCGCTTCGTCGTCATCGATAGCGCAGAAGGAAAAGAAACACTCCTTCCACTCGCAAGCTTCAACAAACGCCAAGTCGAAACGTCTTCAGCGGTCATCGCACTCTTCGCTGACTATCAAATGGCAGACTACACAGAAGAGATTTTCGATACAGCGGTAGAACGCGGGATGATGCCGGCTGAGGTCCGTGACCGTCAAGTCGACATGATCAAAGGCATCTTCAAAGACGCACCGAAAGAAATGATTAAAGACAGCATCATGCTTGATTCAGGTCTCGTTGCGATGCAACTCATGCTCGTCGCACGTGCTCATGGTTACGACACAAACCCAATCGGCGGATACGATAAAGCGAACATCGCGGAAGCGTTCGGCCTCGACAAAGAACGTTACCTTCCAGTCATGCTTCTCTCAATCGGAAAAGCAGCAGAAGAAGGATATCCATCAGTACGCTTCCCAGTCGACCGCATCACAGACTGGAAATAATTCAAAAGGGTACATCGCCGAGGCGATGTACCCTTTTTTTCATCCGATATATTTGACGACTTCGTTAAAGTCACGACGTGTTTTCGGGGCAAAATCGCGCGCCCGGTACCCAAATGCGACCATAACCGAAAGCGACCATTCGCCTCGTTCCATGACACCTTCTGAGATGAGCAACTCATCGATTTCCTCTTGATTGAACCCTTCAATCGGGCATGAATCAATCTCGATTTGTGCGGCCGCCGTCATCATGTTCCCAAGTGGGATATATGTCTGACGCTTGATCCATTCTTGGAAGACGCGCTCATCGTCTAATAGACGATAATCGTTCTCTTGAAACTCCTGTACTCGTTTCACGCGTTGTGCGTATTCTTCTTCCGTGCGACCTTGTACGCCCGTCACGATATGACGAATATAGTCCGCATCGTAACGCATCGCTTTCGGTGTTCTTGCGAGAATTAACACGAAGTGACTCGCGGTCAAAGCCTGACCTTGCGCTCCCCATGCGTGATCTTTAATTTTTTGGAGTAAATCTTCCCGACGGACCACGACAAACTGCCACGGCTCAAACCCGAACGAACTCGGGGAAAGACGTCCTGTCTCTAAAATGAACTCCATGTCCTCTTCTTTGATTTTACGATCCGCATCGAATGCTTTCGTCGCTTGACGCCAACGATACGCCTCTAAAATGTCTTTCTTTTTCATCGTGCTCACTCCTCCATCACCAAGATGATTCCATCATATCAAAACGATAAATCAAAAATCGCTCATGAAGATTCTTGAGGGGCAGTCGAACGGACTGTACATAGTGAAAAGGCGTTTCGTCGTTCAAATAATGGAGATACGCATCTGCCGGGTAATACAAGATCACATCGACCGGACGGGGGGATGTCTCAACAGATTCGATGATGTTGGCAATCACTTGTCGAAAGATGTTTACCGAGAACGGATTAAAGAAGTAGAACCGATTCGCATCCGATGGAATCGTAAATTCCTCCGCGAGCCCCTGTTCCAATTGAACACTTCCTCGGGTCCGGTGTTTCTTCGTATAACTCACTAAATTTTGAAGCGCCTCTTCGTGGAACCCACCGTCCATCTCGACACCAATTGCCCGCACACGAAACGTATACGCCAAATAGAACGGCAGACGCCCCTTGCCCGAACCGAAATCCACGATGGTATCTGTGGACTCTAGCGGATACGCATCTCGAAGCAAATCGAGCGCTTCGTAAGGAGTCGGTTCATAACGGTGATATTCCGCCGACGACGGGAATCCCTGCTGAGGTTTAGCCGTCTGGATGTGTAATAGGTGCTCATATTGCTGTTCGTTCATGATGAACCTCTTTCTTGAATGGATTGGAAGAATGGATGCCGCTCCATCTCCCTCGTGAACGACGTATGCTCCTGATAGGCGACATACAATAGATAAATCGGAACCAACACTTTGAACCAGCTCGGAAGGAGAATCACGCTCGTGACCCCGAGCGGAATGAGTCGAAACCATAAATTCCGATGACTCGGCGTTCTAAAGTACATAAGGAGTGCCATCGTCCGTCTGACGGTTCCAAAGCGATTCGGTCTCGGTCGATACAAGGGACGTTTTCGCTCACTCGTCTTTTCGATGGCACCTGAGGTTGTCAGTAGCATACGGTCGAACGAGGCACGTTCACGTTCCCCGATCTCAATCTCGCGACCGATATTCGGATGTCTCGATACCCATCCTTCCCCGACGTATAACGCAAAGGTGACCATCACGCTTCCAATCAATACACCGAGTAACACCGACTCAATCAATAGCGCATACGCGCCTACGAAAGCAAGGAGTATGATCAAGAATCGCTTCGTAAGGTGGGCATGTCGGAGGCGAAGCTGATATTGAATCCACGCATGACACCAAGCAAGCAGGAGAAACGCGGCTCCGAATGCGAGAATCTCGACAGCACTTCTTCCCTTCATGTGAAGAATCGGCGCAATCAATGAAAGATAGAATCCGTATTGAATGACATGTTGAACGAGATGATATGAAACAGAATACCATTTTAACTGCCGAATCATGCTCCGGTCAGACACGAGGATGATGTCGGCGCGCTCCACCCAGACAAAAATACGATCCTGCCACATCACCCACCCGAACAGGATTGCCCATAACAGGTAAGGTACATCACGCAACCAATCGATATTCCCTTCCCATACGAGCCAGTAGGAATAGCCTGCCCATATGAGCAGAGGAACTACCCCATATAAAAAAATCGTCCAATCGACAATCAATCGGACTGTCTTCCACTGTTGCTTCATATAACGGGAGACACGCATCCAAAATAGTCGTTTCGCAATCATCGGAGCGCCACATCTTCCATCATATCGAACAAGGTCATCCCCTCTGTTTCGAGCGCTTCCCGAATCTCTGCTTTCGTCCCACTCGCCAGCAGTTGTCCGTCATCAATCCATACGAACCGGTCACACAACCGCTCCGCCGTATCAAGAACGTGTGTGACTAGTAAGACAGCGGCTCCCCTCATGCGCTCCGCTTCTAACAGTCGAAGTAGCTGAATCGTCGTCGTTGCATCCAACCCGATAAACGGTTCATCGACAATCAATACATGCGCTTCTTGGATGAGCGCCAATAAAATCATCGCTTTCTGTTTCATCCCTTTTGAAAATGAAGAAAGATAGCGGTCTGTCACATATTCTAGTCGGAAAAGCTGCAGCAACGCCTCTGTCTTTTCTGTCGAATCCACGCCCGTCAATTCTTGGACGAGCGCGATATGTTCAGATAGTGTCAAATAATCATAGTAGACCGGTTGTTCCGGGATATATGCATAGCGTTCCATCTCGACCGTTCCCTTCATCCAAGGAATCGTTCCGGTAAGACAGGCGATGGTGGTCGTTTTTCCCGCACCATTCGACCCAATCACTCCTAAAATCTCACCTGATCGCACATCAAACGAGATGTCTTGGATGATGGGCTCGTTTATCTCGTATCCTGCCTGTTCAATTTTCACATCCACGATGGGTCCTCCTTACGAAAAAGTCGCCATCGCGGCGACTTTTATTTCACAATATTGACCGATGAAAACACAAATTTATCGTATCGATGACGGGCAAACGAATACTCGAACGGTTTCCCGTTACTTAAATAGACCACTTGCTCGACTTCGATAATCGGTTCAGTGATATCATTCTTCAAGTAAGCTTGATCGTACTCATCCGGTTTATCTGCTCGAATCACTTTATGCGAGCTTGTAATCGTATAACCCAGATCTTCTTGAATATACGCGTACACGGATTTTTCCAAAATTTCACGCGTGATTCCTGTAATGAGGTTAGCAACCATGTACGTCAATTCGATGACATACGGCTCATCGTCTACGTAACGCACACGACGTATTTCATAGACTGGTTCTGTCAGCTCAATCATGAGATGATTGGCGACTTCCTGACACGGAAACTTCACCTCAAAATTCAGGACTTCACTTCGTAACGAGCGATCTCCGATTACTTGAGTCAGCCCTCTCGTTTCTTTGCTAATCACGTTGATGCGATCTTTTTGGAAGCTCGACTGTAAAATGAATGTTCCTTTACCACGTTTACGATAAATCAGCCCTTCCATGACGAGAATCTCAAGCGCACGTTTCATCGTCATTCTGCTCACCCCAAACTCTTGGGCCAAATGGATTTCATCAGGTAATGCATGTTCTAGCGGATAAACGTGTTCAATAATTCTTTTACGAATTTCATCAGCAATGGTTTCATATTTCGGTTTTTTCTTAGTAGACATATAGCACCTCATGTATAGACATATATGTACAATATATCAAAAAAAGCTGACAAAGAGTAGTCTTTGTCAGCTTACTTCATTATTCTGTAAAACCATTAGCGTCAATCAACTGTTTAAACCAGTGCCCTGATTTTTTTACAGTACGTTGTTGTGTATCTAAGTCAATGCCTACAAATCCATAGCGATTTTTATAAGCATTGCTCCATGACCAATTGTCCATGAACGTCCAAAGATGGTAGCCTTTCACGTTTGAACCCTCTTCAATCGCTTGATGCATCCATTTCAGATGTTCGCGAATGAAATCAATTCGATAATCGTCTTGGACACTTCCGTTCTCGTCACGATAACGCTCTTCACCCTCGACACCCATTCCATTCTCTGAAATGAAGCAAGGAATATTACCATAGTTTTCTTTTAGATTGATTAATATATCATAGATTCCTTTTTCGTAAATTTCCCATCCACGATAAGGATTCATTTTACGTCCAGGCATCTCATAAAAATCAAATAAGTTTTCCGGTAAGAATGGTGCGTCCGGATTCGGCAGTGATGCTTTTGCTTTCACGCGACGCGGCTGGTAATAGTTGATGCCAAGCAGGTCTACTGTATGTTCTCGAATGAGTTCAAGATCGCCTGTTTCTATCTGTGGCATCGCATCTTCAGACTTCAACACCTCTACTAATTCTTGAGGGAACGTGCCTAAAACAGATGGATCGAGGAACGAGCGATTGAACATCGCATCAGCAATGCGCGCTGCGCTCAAATCAGCTGGGTGCTGACTTCTCGGATATGAGGGTGTCAGATTTAAGATGATCCCAATTTGCCCTGATTGTCCCATGTCACGATACGCTTCGATTGCCTTCGCACTCGATAAGATCGAGTGGTACGCTACTTGGACAGCTCGCTTGAAATCAACAACGTTTGGATAATGAAAATCATATAAATATCCACCCTCTACCGGTACAATCGGTTCATTATGCGTGAACCACTTCTCGACGCGGTCACCAAACAACTCAAAGCATGTCTTCGCAAAGGTGACATATGCCTCCACGACTTCCCGTGACTCCCAACCACCTTGTTCTTGAAGCGCCATCGGCATATCAAAGTGATACAGATTGATGAACGGTTCGATACCGTTATCAATTAAGCAATTGATGACATTGTTATAAAATGTGATTGCCTCTTCATTTACTTCCCCGACACCTTGTGGAAAAAGGCGTGACCATGAAATGGAGAAACGGAACGTGTTATGCCCGAGTTCTTTCATCAATGCGATATCTTCTTCATACAAATGATAGAAGTTTGAGGCCTCTGTTGCGCTCACGCCATTGAAAAAGCGATTCGGCTCTTGCATGTACCAATAATCCCAGATGTTCAATCCTTTTCCACCTTCAAAAGCAGCACCTTCCATCTGTGTAGCAGAAGAAGCCGTCCCCCACCAAAAGTCTGTCGGAAATTGATAGGTCTTTTGCTCTTTCATTCGTGTTTGTGTCGGGTTCGTCATCTTTTATCTCTCCCTTATTTCTATTTTCTCTATTTGTTTACACTGCTTCTTGTTTATCTGTTGATTCTTCTAACTCTTTTTTCAAGTTCATGCGGTCGATAAATTTCAAGAACGGGAACCAAATCGCCAAAATAATGAAAAAGTTCACGATTTGAAGAAGACCTCCGGCAAGCGAATTCGTCGCCATCATGCCACTCAGGATCATTGGGACGGTCCATGGAACAGCGACACCCGTTGGTGGTGGGACTAAGCCTGTCGACATCGCGAAGTATGTGACCGTTACCGTCACGAGCGGTGCGACAATCCAAGGAATCATGATGAGCGGGTTCATAACGATCGGAAGTCCGAAGATGACCGGCTCGTTTACGTTGAATAGTCCAGGCCCGAGGGATAGTTTCCCGATTTGTTTCAACTGTTTCGATTTCAAGAACAACAAGATGGCCACGACGACAGCAAGTGTAGATCCGGAACCACCAAGCCCTACCGTGTAAATTTCAATGAACTGTTTACTGATAATGTTCGGAACATCTCCAGTCGAGGTATAAGCCGTCAAGTTTTCCACAGATAATGTGTTCCAAATCGGGTCCATCACCGAGTTGACGATGACCTGACCGTGGAGTCCGAAGAACCAAAATAGCTGAACGAAGAAGATTGCGATCAACGTTGGAATGAGACCATTCCCCAATGTCACAAGCGGTTGCTGAACGACGTTGAAAATGACGTCATGAAGATTCGTATTGAATAAGTTCGTCACGATGATGTTGAATGTTAAAAATACAGTCAAGGTTAATAATGCAGGAACAAGTGCTGAGAATGATTTCGCAACAGCTGGCGGTACTCCATCCGGCATCTTAATCGTCCAGTTCTTTTGAACGACAAATCGATAAATCTCACCGGACAGGAATCCTGTAATCATCGCAAGGAACATCCCTTTCGCTCCAAGGCGATCCAATGGAAGGACATTCCCGACTGCCTCTGACATACCGTCCACTTCAATCAAGAAAGGCGTTAAGAGAAGGAAAGACACGAGTGAAATCGCTCCTCCGAAGACAGCCTCGACTTGATAACTTTTCGATAGATAATACCCGATACCGAAGACGACAAAGATAGACATAATCCCCATCGTTGCAGATGGTGCGTTCCCAAGTGATGTTTTAAATACACTGAGTGTACTCTCGGACATGAAACGGTCGAGGAACGGCAGGTTTGCAATGACGACGATGATTGACCCAAACATGGTAATTGGGAAAGCGAGCATGAATGCATCTCGCAATACTTGTAAATAGCGACTGTTGTTTAAATAGGTCGCCATCGGCATGAGCAGTTTACTGATCATGTTGAACATCTTATTGTCCTGTGGCATATGATTCACCCTTCTTGATTAGGATTTACAATCTTTTGTTCGACCATTTCGACCAAACCCGCTGTCAAATCAAGCATCGTTTGCGTAGACATTAAATGGTCCTCTGCATGAAGAAGCAATAAAGAGACGTCTGTTTTTTCTCCATTCGCTTCTCTTTGGATTTGTGAAAAGTGTGTTTGATGTGCTTCTTTCAATTGTCCACGTGCCTCATCAATCTTTTCTTCGAACGTTTCATAAGAACTCGTTTTATACAGTTGAATCGCTTCCTGAATCGTACTTCTCGCATTGCCACTGTGCAAAATCATCATGAATGCCATTTGCTCCAAGGTTAACTCGTCTACCTGTTCCACGTTGTTCACCCCATTAATTTCATCGCTTGTTCGTATGCAGCTTTTCCATTCGCCGTGCCGTATGCCATCATATCGATTACTTCAATCGGTGTTGATGTTTGCGCTTTCAATTTATCCAACAAGAAACGCATTTGTGGACCAATCAAAATCACATCTGCCTCGTCCATCTCGGTTACGACCTGATCTTGACCGACTGCCCAAATCTTCGCCTCATCCCCGATTGATGTGGCATGATCTTTCATCTTCGTTACGAGTAAACTCGTCGACATCCCTGAACTACACGCTAATAAGATTTTCTTCATGTGTCCTCACTCCTTATTTGAAATCGATTACATGTTTTATTATACACATGATTTATTTCATGTCTATACTTGATTTATACTTTGTTTAGTTTTTAAATTCATAAGTGTATATTAAATTTACGGGAGGACAGGATATGAGCGCTATTCTTTTAAAGCCACACTATCAACAGCGACTTTGGGGAGGGGAGCGTCTGAAGCAATTTGGTTTCGATTTCAATGACCCTTCGATTGGTGAAGCTTGGACGGCTTCTGCATTAGAAAAAGGTAGTTCAACCGTTGTTTCCGGACCTTACGTTGGTCTTTCTTTGCGTGAACTCTATCAACAACATCCAGAGTTGTTTCAAATTAAAGCGGACGTGTTTCCGTTACTGATTAAATGGATTGATGCGAACGATGATTTGTCTATTCAAGTTCATCCGGATGATTCGTTAGCGGAACAACTCGAAAACGAATCATATGGAAAAAATGAATGTTGGTATATTCTCGATGCTCCAGCAAATGCGACACTCATTTACGGTCACTCCTATGCCACCTCAGAAGACTTCAACAAAGCGCTTGAAACAGGCGATTTGGAAAACGGCTTGATACGAAAATCGATTCATACCGGTGATTTTTTCTATGTCCCAGCTGGAACGGTCCATGCATTGACAAAAGGGGTATGCGTACTGGAAATTCAACAAAGTTCGGACACAACCTATCGTCTATACGATTACGAGCGACTGGATGTGACGACCGGTCGTCCACGTGAACTTCACGTAGAGAAGGGCATTCTCGCTTCTTTCGTCCCTCACCTTGGCTATAGTGAACCAATCCGTCAACTCGATCACTTTCGAACACGTTTGACGAAGAATCCATTCTTCTTCGTGGAAAAATGGCATGTTACAGCGAAAGAAAAGATTTCGACCGACACGTTCCGGTTACTATCTGTCGTGCAAGGAACACTAATCATTGATGAGATGGAAATACCTACGGGAGGTACACTCCTTCTCCCGGCCAATGAGTCGTTCTTGATTGAGGGAGAAGCGATTTGTCTAGTGACTGGTGTTCCTTCCGATGAAAAACAAGCTGTTCGAATCGGGATTGATTTAGGAGGGACGAACACTCGGATTGCGGCTGTTTCACTCAAAGGTGAAGTACTGAAACAACTCACCTTTAACACGCAGCCTCAACTTCCTTTCGAAGAGGCACTACAATCTATTGAGACTGCGATTCATCAATTCAATGTTGAATTCGATATCCGGCATGTCGGGATTGTAGCTCCCGGTCCACTCGATTTGAAACAAGGGATGTTTTTAACGCCTCCAAACCTTCCGAATTGGCACAATCAAAAAATCGTTGAGCCTTTAACACAGCGCCTCGACTTTTCTGTCACCCTTGAAAACGATGCGAATGCGGCAGCTCTCGCAGAAGCCAAATTTGGGGCAGGAAAAGGATTCGATGCTGTTTTTTATGTAACAGTCAGCACTGGAATCGGTGGCGGTTATGTCTATAAACATCAAATCATTCGAGGGGCGAACGGCAGTGCCGGTGAAATCGGAAATATGATTATCCGTTCGAACGGACCAGTTCATCCCGTATTGAATCGAGGCTCTCTCGAATCACTGGCAAGTGGAACAGCACTCATGAATCGTGCAAGTGAAAAAGGATATACAACTGTCCCATCGCTACTATTAGATGAGGAGTACCGCCATTACTTCGTCGAGGAATTAGCTAGTGGATTAGCCAACATCATTCATACCGTCGATCCTGATGTCATTGTATTAGGGGGCGGCGTCATGTTGTCGGCCTCATTATTTTGGAACGAATTACAAGAAGCCGTCTCGAATAAAATGTATCCACATGCTAGTGGAAAAACGCGTCTCTGCCTCACTCAATTGTCAGGAGATGCGGGCGTGATTGGCGCCGCCTTTGTCGAAGCATAATGCGATTTGAAAAAACGGACGTTCAACGTGAATGTCCGTTTTTTCGTATACAGACATATGAAATGAATCAAGATTATACTTTGCGAATCATCTACAGTTTCTTTTCTAGCTTGAGTGAGATTCGTTTACTTTAGCGTGGTAACGTGAAATGATAATGATAACAACTCTTTAAAGTGAGGTGACGGTGTGTCTACCACGGAGTACGAACAAGCGACATCTATTTTGCATCACCTCTTTACCGCCTCTTCCTTTGTAGGAATCGATTTCGGTTCCGGCCCGAATCATCATCTCCTCTATTTCAGCCGCCAAGGACTGGAATCTTGGATCTCCATCGAGGGACCTTGGCATGTCCATGCCACACAAGACACATTTGATGAAGGCGAACAACTCGAACAACTCATGCGACTCCGTCGTGAACGCATCCATCACGTACGACTCGGAGACGAGCATCCGCATCTCGAACTTCAATTCGAATCCGGTTCTCTACTATTCATCAACGGATACCAAGAACACTTTGAGTGCTGGCAAGCAGGAGACGCGAGACCACTTGGTGGAGACGCCTATCTGTTGGTCGCGATGCCACAAGGGGAGCTCGCAATCTTTGCGGATGGAGACGACGAATGAGCACATGGGTGGAAATTATTATGTATATGTTGATTGCTGGGGGCATTAGTCTCGCGATCATCTTATTGCGAAAAATCACGAAAGCATGAAAAAAGCGGCCGAGGCCGCTTTTTTCATTTGACTGATTCTTCTTCGTATAAGCTCGCACCTTGTGAACGAATCACATCTTGGTACCAGAAGAACGATTCTTTCCGTTTTCGCTCTAACGTCCCGGTACCATCGTCATGTCGATCCACGTAAATGAAGCCGTACCGTTTGCTGTACTCACCTGTTGAGGCACTCACCAAGTCAATACAGCCCCAACTTGTATAGCCCATCACTTCGACTCCATCTTCGATTGCATCCATCATCCCTTTTAAATGGTCGCGCAAGTAATCGATCCGGTAGTGATCATGAATCGTTCCGTCCGACTCGACTTGATCATATGCACCTAATCCATTCTCAACGATGAATAATGGAAGCTCATAACGTTCATATAATTTGTTTAAAATGACACGAAGTCCCGTCGGATCAATCTCCCATCCCCAGTCGCTCGCTTGTAAGTATGGATTTTTGACCCCACTCATAATATTTCCTTCCGCTTCATCTTCACCTTTTTCAGCCTTTTCAGTGCGCGACATATAATAACTGAGTGAAAAGAAATCAACGGTATTCTCTTTGAGGATATCAAGGTCGCCATCTTCCATGGCGAGTTCAATGCCGTTCTCTTGGAAGAAGCGTTTCGCAAAGCTCGGATACTTCCCGCGTACGTGAACGTCTCCGCAGAAGAAATTCATCATCCGCTCCGCATCATGTGCATACCAAACATCATCCGGGTTCGAGCTGTATGGATAAACTGGAGCTGCGATGAGCATACATCCAATTTGCATCGATGGATCAATCTCGCGTGCCGCTTTCGTCGCGAGTGCACTTGCAACCAGTTGGTGATGAAGTCCCTGATACGTCAGTTGTAATGTGTTTTCTTCGTCTCGGACCGCAATTCCTAGACTGAGCATTGGCATGAATTGCGCCCCGTTGATTTCGTTAAATGTCAACCAATACTTGACCTTGCCTTGATAACGTTCGAATAAGACGCGACTATATCGTTCAAAATAGGTGACGAGACGGCGGTCCCGCCAACCCCCATAATGTTTTGCAAGATGTAGCGGCATCTCATAGTGTGAAATCGTGACAAGTGGTTCAATCCCTTGTGCGACCAACTCATCGATGACACGATCGTAGAATTGAAGACCTTCCTCATTCGGTTCCGTTTCATCCCCGTTCGGGAAGATTCGTGACCAGGCAATCGACATGCGGAATGTCTTGAATCCCATTTCTTTAAAGAAGGCGATATCTTCTTTATAGCGATGATAGAAATCAATCCCTTCATGGTTCGGATACAAATATTCCTCATGTAATTCAAAATCAAACGTCGGGTCATGAATGATTTTCATTCGCTGTTTCCCACCAGGCATCACGTCAGCAATCGAAAGACCTTTCCCACCTTCTTGATAACCGCCTTCTAATTGATTGGCCGCAGTGGCCCCGCCCCATAAAAAATCACTTGATACTTGTTTCATCTTGTCTCCTCCTTTGTTATACAATGACGCGCAATACGCCATGATTCGCTTCTACCGCTCCTGTGTAAGTTGGTAATACGTCTAAATAATGATCGGTATTCGTGACAATAATCGGCGTGATCGTGTCATACCCTTCCCGGGCGATGGCATCCATATCGAATCGGACGAGCGAATCTCCTTCTCTCACTTTCTGTCCATCCGTCACAAGCGTTTCAAAATACTTTCCGTTTAGTTTGACCGTGTCTAACCCAATATGAATCAACACCTCAACACCGGTATCAGACCGAAGACCAATTGCGTGTTTCGATGGATAGACCGTTACAATTTCACCATTAAACGGGGCATACACTGCCCCTTCTGAAGGCATGATGGCAATCCCTTTCCCCATCGCCCCACTCGAGAACACTTCATCACGAACCGTTTCAAGCGACACGACTTCCCCTTTTAACGGAGCTGAGACCGGAAAGCCTACTTGCTCAGATACAGACTGGGCGACCTCTTGTTCCTGCGACTCGACTGTCACTTCTTCTTTGTGGAACACCATCGTCAAAGCGAGGGCAACCACTGCCGCTACCGCCATTCCGATAAATGCGCCGTAAAAGGCTAAATCGACACCAGTTGCCGGAATCATGACCGGGATACTGAAGATTCCGAGTCCTCCCATCGCATAGGCTGCTGTACCGAACAGACCTCCAATGACACCACCTGCCGCTCCACCAATCATCCCGAAAACGAATGGCTTCTTGCGAGGTAACGTTAATCCATACATCGCCGGTTCTGTGATTCCGAAGACACCCGCAATGGTCGAGGAAGTCCCTAACCCTTTCACTTTTGGATTTTTCGCCTTTAACGTGATTGCTAAAACAGCACCGACCTGACCAAATGTGGCCATCAATACACCGACAACGATCGTATCCATACCGACAACCGATAAGTTGTTGATGATGATCGGCACGAGTCCCCAGTGAAGTCCGAACATGACGAGCACTTGCCAGAACGCACCGATGAATGCGATGGCGATTGTCGGACTCAAGTCATATAAGAACGAGTATCCGTTCGCCAATCCTTGACTCGCATATGTCGCGACCGGTCCAATGGCTAAAAAAGTCAACGGGACAACGAGTAACAATGCCATCATCGGCGTCGTGAAGTTTCGGACGGCCTCATGTGTATGACGGTTGAAGAATGTCTCTATTTTTGAAGACACATATGTCGCCAAGATAATCGGAATGACCGAAGACGCATAACTCATCAAGACGACTGGTACATTGAGAAACGTTAACGACTCACCAGCCCCTTGTATCGCGACAATCGACGGATAAACGAGCGCCCCCCCGATGATCATCCCAATATACGGGTTCCCACCAAATTTCTTCGCGGCCGAATGTCCCAAAATCACCGGAAGGAAGTAAAACAGTGCGTCCGCTGCGGCATTTAAGACGACATACGTTCCCATCTCTTGTGTCAATAATCCGAGCGCAACGAGAATCGCAAGCAATCCTTTCAAAAGACCACTACCTGCCATTGGTCCGAGAATTGGCGTAAAGATTCCAGCGATCACATCAATCAATCGGTTGAACACTCCTGATTTTTCTTCATCATCGGTCGAAGCTGTCTGGAAACCACCAACCTCGACAACCTCTTTGTAGACGTATGGTACATTGTTTCCGATTACGACTTGAAACTGTCCACCACTTTGAACGACGGTGATGATGCCATCTTGTTGTTTCAATGTCGCCGCACTCGCTTTTGATTCATCCTTTAGTTTGAAGCGTAACCGCGTTGCACAGTGAAAGACGCTCTTGACGTTCTCCTTACCACCGACATGCTGCACAATCGTTTCTGCCAGTTGTTTATATTGTTCCATTTTGTTCACTCCTCATCATTTTAGGTAAAAAGAAAAACCTAAATCACCACACAAAAAATTGTGTAGTCATTTAGGTTTGGCCTGCATCATCAGTAACCATCCTTAGGATCGACGTTCTTTCATTAAGTTTTCGATATGAATCATCATGTACAGCCGTTCGTCCATCGATACATCGTAATGATATTTCGTCGCAATCAACCCGGCGATCTTTTCGACACATTCAAATGCTTCTGGATATCTTTGCTTCACCATCAGGAACAAAGTTTCGTCACCCGTTGATTTGACCTTCTCTCCAGATGCGAGACGCTGCACAAAATATTTTAGATGGGTCAAAAAGCGTGCATAAGCGTATGATTCCTCGTCCAATTCGATTTGAAAGTGATACGTGATGATCGTCAGAATCGCTTGCGTAGCTCTCGTCATCTCGGTGACAAGATGCAGGTTTTCACCTTTGACACCAGACATCGTCGCATTGACGAGGTGTAAGGCGATTGCCACTGCCTCGTCCTCATCAAGTTTGACCTCATGTCGCTCATTGATCAGGTTAACCGCTTCTTTCCCGATAGCGAACTCTGGCGCATAAAATCGTTTCACTTCCCAAACGAGAGGATTTCGAATTTGGATTCCATCTTGGTACCGACTGAGTGCAAAATGAAGGTGGTCAGCCAGCGTCACATATAGTGAGTCATGGATGGGTTGGTCCAATCGCTGTTCGGCCAATCTGACAATCTGCTTCACCGTTTCCATCTCAGCTGTCGGCATTTCATTTAAAAAGTGAACGAAACGCTCATAGCTCTCTTTACTCTCGAGCGTAAAGATTTTTTCGATTCGTGTCTGATCAATCTGATCGCCCGGTCGTTTTTGAAACGCAATCCCACGTCCCATCACGACCTGCTCTTGACCGTTCGCATCGATGGCTACGACATTGTTGTTGAACACTTTTGAAATATGCATGGTCTCCTCACCTCGCTCTCATTCAACTGAACTGAAAAGAAAAAAACCTAAATTCACACCAGAGTCCAACATGGAGTCATGGCATCAATTTAGGTTTTGCCTGCATCACCAGTAACAATCCCAAAGTGGATTTTCTTCTTTTCGATATAAGCATACTCCCTAGAAATCTTGACGTCAACATAAAAATAAAACGCTTACATCGTGACCGTTTTATTCATCAAACAAGATTCGTTGCATGCGTTCTGGCGCCTCTAAATAGTCACGCATAACCCGTACATGCTCCAAATCGTCAAACGCCGTCGGGGATAGCCCGGTCTCTACTTGCAAAATGACCGCGCCTGGATATGACATCAAGATGGGTGAGTGACTCGCGATGATGAATTGACTTCCGGATTGTACAAGTTCATGCATACGCGCGAGCATGGTCAGTTGCCGCATCGGTGACAATGCGGCTTCTGGCTCATCCAAAATATAGAGCCCTCTTTCTCGGAATCGATGCAACATGAGGGAAAGGAACGCTTCCCCGTGCGACTGTTCATGAAGGGAACGTCCGCCGTATGACTCATAAAACCGTTCAGGATCACGCCCTGATTTCGCCATCTCATCCACATAACTCGATAGCTGGTATGCCGTCTCGGCTCGTAAGAAAAAACCATCCTTCGGTCGATACGGACCGCGAATCGGGCGCAGCGCTTCATACAAAGAACTATGTGTCGACTCTGTTTCAAATTGGAAGGACGGTGCTCCGCCTTCTGGGTTGAAGCCCGCCGCTACAGCCATCCCTTCAATTAAAGTCGATTTTCCACTCCCGTTCTCTCCGACAAGAAACGTGACCGGATGATGAAACGTCAGTTCATCGAGGGTCTGAAAGATTGGTAGCGAGTATGGATATCCTGTCGAACGGATGCGTTCTCTCTCTAACCGTATCCCACGTAAAAATAATGTCATGTCCATTCGATCCAAAATGTCGCCCCCTTATGTGAATCGACCCCGTACGAGAATCCTTGCGCTTCAAGTAAGAGCTTCGTGATGGCGAGACCTAAGCCATGACCATTTGAACGATCACCCTTCACGTACATATCCCAAATCGAATGCCCAATGGAAGGGTCAATCCCGTCCCCTTCGTCTGTCACGGACAGTCGATGTGGTGTCAGTTTGATGGTAATCTTTCCGCCAGTAGGGCTCGCCTCATACGCATTTCTAATGAAGTTCGAGAGTACCCGTTCCATTGCGAGTCGATCAGCTTGAATCGATACCGGTTCGAGTTGTAAATCAAGCGTCACATCTTTTTGTCGGAACCACTCGGACATGCGTGACGTCAATCGACGAATCAAGTCGTCTAGTTGTAGCGACTCCATTTCGAGCGGAATCGTACCGGTGGACAACTTTGAATATTCGAGCATCTGATTGACGAGTCGGTCAATACGATCTACTTCCTCGGTAATACTTTTCCCTGTCATAGAAACCTCTGACGCCTTCACGACACCTAGCTCCAACATTTCTGCCTCGTTTCGAACGATGGCGAGCGGTGTACGCACATCATGCGTCACACCGGAGATAAATGATTTTTGGAGTGCTTCTTTTTCTTGAAGTGATTCATTCATTTGACCAATTGTAACGGTCAAATCTCCAATCTCATCGTTCGTCACGTTCGGAAGTGTAATGTCGTGTCGCCCTTCCATAATCGAGGTAGTCGCCTGTTTTAATTCTAATAGCGGTTGCGTGAGTCGGCGACTCATCCAAAACGTAACACCGATGGCAACCAACAGTGCCAGAATAAATCCGCCCGCTAAGATGAGATAGATTTGTTGGAACTGTGGATTTGAAAACGGCACCGGGCTGTACGTCACGATTTGGACGTCCCCTTCTTCTTGTAAGTACGTCAAGAAACGGGTCCCATTCACACTCACCTCGTCTTGAACTGCTAAATCATTCGGATCGAGGGTAATCGGCATCATGCGGTGCATCCGACCACCCCGCTCTAGCTCGATGCGTTGCCCGTCTTGAAATAAAAGTACGTCTAATTGACCTGGAATCCCGCGTCCTTCCTGAATGGCTTCATATACAATCGCCGCCTCGCGCTCCAATTGTGCATACGTCTCATCTTCTGCGAAACGTCCGATCAATAAGGATGTGAGTCCGAAGGTCAAAATCGCCATCACAGCAAGCGGTAGGATAGCCGTCCATAATAGTTTCTTCATCAGACGGTTCATGACAGTCCCTCTAATCGATAACCGACCCGGTGAACGGTCTTCAGCTGTTCTTTTAATGTCGGTGATTTGTCACGTAATTGCTTGATATGGGTGTCGACCGTACGCGTATCTCCGACAAACGTATAATCCCATACATCGTCGAGCAGGCGGTTCCGATCTAACGCCTCCCCGACGTGCTTCCATAAGTACAAAAGCAATTCATACTCTTTGTTCGTCAGTCGGAGCGGTTGCCCGTTCTCTTGTACCATCCTCGACTTGATGTCGATGGTGAGTGCGCCGAATTGAATCAAATCAGTCTGTTTCACGAGACGTTTCAAACGAATCTCCAACTCTTTCAAGACGATCGGTTTGACTAAGTAATCGTCCGCCCCGAGTTCCAATCCAAATACACGGTCATCCGCCTCACCACGTGCGGTCGTCAAGATGATGGCGGGCGATGGCTGTTGCGCTTTTAATGTCGGAATCAAGGTCCAACCTTCCCCGTCAGGCAAACGAACATCTAATAACACCGCATCAAATCGTTGATGTAGCTGTCGCTTCGCCTCACTGAGAGTCGTCGCCACGGTCACATCAAAACCGGCATACGTTAAAAAACGAGACATGCCGTCCGCCAGTTTTTGTTCATCTTCCACAACGAGTACGTTCATCTCATATCGCCTCCACACCCATTATATCGCACACATCGAATGTCCCACCGTTTCCCAAAGACAATTTGCAGAAATCTTGCAACTCCCTCACAACTTTCCTCACCTTCAGATCTACACTTGGAGTATCAAAAGGAGGAGATACACATGAAATCAACGAAACTTGCAATCGCCTTGGCCGGTCTATTAGCCGTCTCAGGCACTGGCGTATATGCCGCGACGAATGACACGACAACAGACGAATCGACAACGACAGCATCCACCCAATGTGAACGCGGCGAGCGAGGTCCTGGTATGTTCGGTGATCGGGAAGTAGGTCATGCCGCTCTCATCGAAGCGCTTGGTTTAACGGAAGAGGAAGTGGACGCTGCACGTGAAAACGGACAGTCACTTCCTGAACTCGCGGAGGAAAAAGGCATTTCGATTGAAGCATTCATCGATGCCATCATGACATCGCATGAAGAAAAACTGGCGACCGCTGTGGAGGAAGGAAACTTGACGCAAGAAGAAGCCGATCAAATCCTTGCGGATCACGAAGAGCGTTTTGCTGATGTGACAAGTTATGATGACTTAGAAGATGCTCGCGGTATGCGCGGCGGACGAGAAGGTGGTCGCCATGGCCACGGGCACGGCCCACATCATAACGAAGCCTCTTCTTCAGATGACGATGCTTCAACAGAGAGCGACAGCAACGTAGAGAATCAAAGCAACAACTTGTAAGTCAAAAGGCAGCCACGACGCACGTGGCTGCCTTTTCATATGACGAGTAATAACAACGCATAACCTAATAGTCCAACTAAAAACGCACCAAAACTACTCTCACGTTCAGCAGGCAATTCTTCTTTCATGACGTTCAAGATGACGCCACCTGCTAAAAAGGCGACAACGATGGACAAGCCAAGTTCATTCACTTCTGCAAATGTACCAACTGCCCACCCTATGAGTACAGCAAGCGCCAAGAAGATGCGCCCTTGTCGATCATAAAGTTGCTGGTGATGCTGACGCAATCCTTGATCGACCGTGACAAAGTGTATGCCGAGCGCTACAAAATAGAGGAACATCGTGCCATTTGACTGAAATTCACTTTCTGCGAGCACATACCCGATGCTAAACGTATAAAGCGTGAATGAACCAATGTGAATCCAAAATACATACGGTTTTTGTTTACGCTTGTTGGCCGTCGCGAATCGCTCGAGCCCATAAAAGACAGCCAGTCCTAACATACTGATGATCAAGATATGGTTCTCGAGGGAAGCGAAGACGTTATTTCCAATCTCTCCTTCGAGTTCACGTTGATATTCATTTAACTCTGGTAACAGATGAAGGAATACATAAGCAACGGCAATCCCGCCAGCCACTGATAAAAAACGGCTCCTCGGCACTTCACGCACATGAATGAGCTTTCCTGAAAAAAAGTGAATCACCGCAAAGCCGAGTGCAAACCAAAAACTTAACTCGAACACATAAGCCCCTCCCACATTAAGACTTCTCTCTATGTGCTCTTACCCGTTCGCTTTACGCTACATTCATTTCCGGTTAGATTGCTCTTGTTTCTTTCTTTCCCGAATCTCTTTTTCCACTCGTCGTAACGCTTTTTTCGATCCTCGTGCAAAGTCGTGGGCTTCCTTACGCTCCTGATACGTCGTGAATAACGTATCCAAATCATAGTCAGCCGGATAGAGTTCTGTGGCACGCGCCTCTAGCCGGACACGACGACTCGGTAGCTCTACATAATCGTCATTCACGAACACCTGGACATGCCGACGCGATGCATCAAACGAATAGACAAGCCCGACTTGATTTGTCTCTAACAACCGGACACGGTCACCTCTTTCAAAGCGTTCCGCCTCTTCAAGCGGAACCACTTCCACTTCGCGAGCGATTTTAGCATCATCGACTTTCGTGGTGTCATAGGTTTTCTCGTTCATATAACGAGATGCCTGTTTCAAAATCGCTTCCGGTAACTTCATCTTCCGAGCGATAAACAAAGCATTGCTGTCGCCAGACTGCCCCATGAGCAGTCGGTATTTCGGTTCGAGCGTTTCCGGATCAAACTGCATCGCTGCGTTCATGAAATCCGGATGCGCTTCAGAATACGATTTGATTTCTCCATAATGCGTCGACGCCACAACGATTGATCCACGTTTATAAGCCGCTTCTAAAATGGCAATCGCCAGAGCGGCCCCTTCATTCGGTTCCGTCCCACTTCCAATCTCATCGAATAATAGCAGCGACCGTTTCCCAGCGGTTTGCATGATTTTTGCGACATTGTGCATATGCGCCGAGAACGTACTGAGTGCTGACTCCAAGTCCTGATTGTCTCCGATATCGACGAACACCTCATCGAATGTGGAGATGACCGTATCTGTGTGTGCCGGGATATGCAGACCCGTCATCGTCATCAAACTGAGGAGTCCAATCGTTTTCAAGACGACCGTCTTTCCGCCGGCGTTCGGTCCAGTGATAATCAAGCCACGATAATCCGTACCGATGGCAAAATCGAGTGGAACGGCACTTTCTAAGAGCGGATGACGCACTTGCTTCAATTGGATTCGACCGGTCGCATTCACATGCGGTGTCACGCCATCAATCGACTGACTGTACTTCCCTTTGGCGAAGACCATATCGTACTGCGCGATGACATCGAGTGTTGCCTCGATGTCAGAAAGGACTTCTGTCACCGCTCCGGTCAATGTGGCTAATACTTGATACACTTCTACCGCTTCTTCCGTGCGTTTAATGACGAGTTCTGCATTCAATTTCGAAATAGCCTCCGGTTCGATAAAGACCGTTGTCCCACGATTCGATGTGTCTACAATCGTACCCGCTACTTTATGCTTGTATGAAGCTTTGATTGGGATGGTGAAGCGATCCTGTTTTTGCGTGACGAATCCGTCTTGAATCATCTCGCGATTGGCGGCGCTCTTCAAAAACTTGGCCAATCGCTCCTCGATTCGCCCTTCGAGAATGTCGACTTGTTTTCGGATCCGCTTCAACTCTTTCGACGCCTCATCGACGACTTGTCCAGCTCGAATCGCTTGCGTGATGTCTTCTTCTAGTGTCCGCCATTCGCCCATTCCAGCAGCATACGCGGACAGGAGCGGTGCAAAGAATTCATGTTCGAGCATGAATCGCTTCAGTTTACGTGCTCCTCGTAAAAATTCAGCGACCGCTTCAAGTTCTGTTGCTTCGAGTTGGATGCCTCGTTGTAGTTTTCCGATGATTGTTTCCATATCAGAAACCCCGATGAATGGGACGTGTGACGTCGCATCTAAAATCGCTCGTGCTTCAGACGTTTCCTGCAGACGCTTCTTCACCGTCGCAATATGGCTCGTCGGACGTTGTTGTTTGAGTAACCGTCGCCCGAATCCGCTGATGCAGAAGCGCTCTACTTTCGTCATCAATTCGTTGTATTGTAATTTTTCAAATGTTTGTTCGTTCATATGTCTCTCTCCTCAAATGTAGAATCGAGATACCGCGCAAACAAAAAAGCGTCGGTCGATGACGACCAACGCAAAAAGACAGACCGGTGTCTGGCAGTTTTTGATGGGCGGTATCTGTAACGGAACATGACGGCATGACAAAAAGACGTGTCATCCGACATTTTTCAGTTCGTTAGGCAGATACAACCTCACTCATCAACATGCAACACCTTTCTTCAATAGATTCGCCTTAACTATACAATAGATTCATCACCTTGTAAATTTTTAGAGAACGCTTTCAAAAAAAGACTTGTGTCTCAAATCAACACATGTTATGTTGTACGTGAAGAAACGAATAGCGATCACATGTGACTGATTCGATCAGGCATGGGGTAAGACGTACGGTGCATGCCACCCGTCTATACTCCATGCCTGTTTTGTTTTTCCGCGTTTTGTTTTAAGAAAGGATGTAGAAGATATGCTATGGAATAAGTTAATGAATCGACACAAACCGACACTACACTCGCCAATGGAAGGAGACGTCATTCCACTCGAACAAGTAGCCGATCCGGTCTTTAGCGAAAAAATGATGGGCGATGGCATCGCGATCACACCGACAGACGGAGCAGTCGTCTCACCAGCTGACGGAGAAATCGTACAAATCGCTCCGACAAAGCACGCCATCGGCATTCGGACCGAGGATGGTGCTGAGATTTTGATTCACGTTGGACTTGACACCGTCGAACTCGAAGGTCGACCATTCGATCTCTGTGTCGATGTGGGTGACCATGTGAAAACGGGGCAGCTGCTACTCACAGCGGACTTGGCACAAATCCATCAAGCTGGTAAAGACACCGTCACGCCGATGGTCGTGACGAATGGTGGAACGCTTGCCCATCACTATGCCTTCACATTTACGAAGGAAGCCGTCCCAGGTAAGACGATCGTCGCCCGAGTGGAAGCGTGACTCCGGAACAAGGAGGACACATGATTAAGATCAAAAAGATTCTAAATAACAATGCGGTCATCGTCTCGGACGATGGAGAAGAAAAGATTGCGATTGGTCCTGGCGTCGCCTTTAAAAAGACGAAGAACGACATCGTGAATCCCCATAAAATCGAAAAGTTGTTCATCATGCCGGAAAATGACAAGTTCCAACAGTTGTTGAGCCGAATCCCGGTCGAACACTTCACTGTCTCCGAGGACATTATTTCATACGCAGAGAAACGTCTCGAGACATCGTTCAACGAGCACATCCACATCGTCTTGACCGATCATATCTCATTTGCGATCGAGCGGGAGATGGAAGGCATCTCACTACGAAACAAATTGTTGAACGAGATTAAGATTCTCTATCGGAATGAGTACGAGATTGGACTGTGGGCGATTGAACACATCGCTGACAAACTCAATGTTCAAATGCCGAAAGACGAAGCCGCGTTCATCGCGCTTCATATCCATACGATGAAAGTGAAAGGAGGTGATTTACGCAAGACGGTCAAACAGACAACGATTGTCCGCGACATGATTCAATCGATTTCACGACGACTCGATGTATCCATTGAAGAAGATGACTTATCCTACCAACGATTATTAACGCATTTACGGTTCGTCATGGATCGGGTCAACCATTACGATCATCATACGATTGATGAAGACATGCTCCGCATGATTCAGACGAAATTCACGTCTGCCTATGCGTGCGCATCTGATGTCGCAAAAGAAATGGAAGAGACATATGGCATCGTCTTGCCCGAGTCAGAACTTGGCTATATTACGCTCCACATTCAACGTCTACAAGATCAACACCACCAAAAAGGAGGAAATCAAAAATGATGAACTTTTTCCAACGTCTCGGACGTTCCCTCATGTTACCGGTTGCTGTACTTCCGGCAGCTGCGATTCTCATGGGGATTGGTTATTGGATTGACCCAGTCGGCTGGGGATCTGAAAACATTGCAGCCGCCTTCCTAATTAAAGCGGGTGCTGCGATTATCGATAACATTCCAATTCTTTTCGCAGTCGGGGTTGCCCTCGGTATGGCTAAAAACCGCGACGGTTCAGCTGCACTGAGTGGACTCGTTGCCTTTTTGACTGTCACGACGCTTCTCTCTGCTGGCACGGTCGCCTTGTTCCAAGGTGTCGACGTCGAAGCCGTCAACCCGGCGTTCGGCAAGATTGCCAACGCGTTTGTCGGGATTCTTTCAGGTCTCGTCGCCGCTTCGATGTATAATCGTTTCAGTCACGTTAAATTACCAGACGCCCTCGCGTTCTTTAGTGGGAAGCGTCTCGTTCCAATCATGACAGCCTTCTCGATGATCCTCGTATCGGTCGCGCTTTACTTCATCTGGCCGGTCGTTTATACAGGTCTCGTCGGATTCGGGGAATCGATTTCTAAGCTTGGCGCATTTGGTGCCGGACTTTATGGGTTCTTTAACCGTCTCTTGATTCCAACAGGTCTTCACCACGCCCTCAACTCAGTCTTCTGGTTCGACGTCGCTGGCATTAACGACATCGGAAACTTCTGGTCGGGTGAAGGTGAGAAAGGTGTAACTGGGATGTATCAAGCGGGTTACTTCCCAATCATGATGTTCGGTCTCCCAGCCGCAGCACTTGCGATGTACCACACAGCGAAGACAAAACGGAAGAAACAAGCGGCTTCTCTTCTTCTTGCAGCTGCATTCGCTTCATTCTTTACAGGTGTAACTGAACCACTCGAGTTCTCATTCATGTTCCTCGCACCGGTTCTTTACCTTGTACACGCAGTCCTTACAGGAATCTCGCTCTTTATCGCGGCAACGTTCCAATGGACAGCTGGTTTCGGGTTCAGTGCAGGATTGGTTGACTTCGTGTTAAGCTCACGCTTGCCACTCGCGAACCAACCGTACATGTTACTCGTTCAAGGTCTCGTCTTTGCAGTCATCTACTATGCAATCTTCCGTTTCATGATTGTGAAGCTCAATTTGGCAACGCCAGGTCGTGAACCGGATGAAGTCGTTGATGCAGTCGCAAGTGAAACGACAGACGGCGAAACGAAAGTGGCGCCGGTCGCATCTGCCTCTGGCAACGAATTCTCAGCGATGGCGAACATGATCTATGATGGTCTCGGCGGTGACAGCAACGTCACAGGAATCGAATCTTGTATCACACGCCTACGCGTTGATGTCAAAGACATGGATACCGTTAACCAAGATCAAATCAAAAAAGCTGGTATTCCTGGCGTTAAAGTCGTCAGCCCGAATCATATCCAAGTCATCGTCGGTACAAACGTTCAGTTCGTTCTCGACGAGATTGAAAAAATCCGTAACCACCGCGCAGGATAAACGTCGAAAGCCACCTCATTCAGGTGGCTTTTCTTGTTTTTGTGCATATTGTTTATAAAATTGAACGAAATAGTAGAGGAAAATCCATGGCAAAATATATTGCGTGAGCCACATGAAGACCTTAAGTACTGTATGCACAATATATGGTCCTAGCCCAAATAAAAATAATACGACTAGTAAAGCGACCCCTAAACCTATGTATATCTTTTTATCCAACTCACCCACCCCCTTATTTTCCCAGTTCAGTGTAACATAAAGAGCCTGCCGCAACTGGACAGGCTCTTCTTACATTTGACGAAGTCGGGAAATCCGCTCGACTGGATCAGGGTGCGTCGAGAACAAACCGCTCACTTTCTTCTTGAGTGGGTCGGAGAAGTAAAGTGGGGCCGAGGCACTCGACGCTTGCTCGACCGGTGTCTCGACGTTTGCAATCTTCTCAAGCGCTGAGGCGAGGGCATCCGGGTTACGGGTCAGTTCCGCTCCACTGGCATCTGCTAGGAACTCGCGATTACGTGAAATCGCCATATTGATCAGCATCGCGATGAGCGGGGCTAACACCAATAAGACGAGCCCGATGATGAGGAAGATTGGATTCTGATTTTGATCGCGTCTCCCTCCACTGATGCTTCGGAAAAATAACATACGTGAGCCGATGTCGCTCATGATGGCAATGACCGATACGAGTGCGAGCGTGACCGTCGAGAGACGCACATCATAGTTTTTTATATGTGCGACCTCATGCGCGATGACACCTTCTACTTCTTCGCGCGATAAGCGCTCCAACAGCCCTGTCGTGACGGCGACGGCCGCCTTTTCTGGCTTCAACCCCGTCGCAAATGCGTTCGGTGACGAATCGTTGATGATAAAGATGCGTGGCATCGGTACTCTCGCGACCATCGCCATGTTTTCGACCGTATGCCATAAAAAACGATGCTCTTCGACCGAGGTCACCTCTTGCGCCCGATTCATCTTCATGACGATGTTCGTGCTCGACATGATGACGATACCGACATAAAACAATGAGAAGATTGGTGTGAAAATCAACCCTGGGATTGCGTCCCCGTAGTTGACATAGGAGATGGCTGCCCCTACGAGAAGAACGAATAAGACGAACCCCGTGACGATGAAAACGGTCTTCACTTTATTCTTTCGAATCTGTTCATAGAGGAGCATAGCTGCCACCTCGATTCATCAAAACGACACGCGAACGTTTTCGCGCTCTTCAGCACGTGCTTCAAGCATGTCGCGTTTTTCGAAATGATGGACGGACGCGATGATATTCGTCGGTACCGATTCGATTTTTGTATTGTACTTCATGACCGTATTGTTATAGAGCTGACGCGAGTAAGCGACCTTGTTTTCAGTCTGCGTCAATTCTTCCTGCAACATTTTGAAGTTCTCATTCGCCTTCAAGTCTGGATACGCTTCACGAAGCGCGAACAGATTTTTCAACGCCCCGCTCAGTTGGTCGTTCACCGCCATCTGATCTTGACGATTCGACTTCTCACCAAGCTGATTTCTTAGTTCAACAACCTTCGCAAGCGTCTCTTGCTCGTGTTTCGCATACCCTTTCACCGTCTCGACCAAGTTCGGAATCAAATCATACCGCCGCTTCAACTGAACATCGATTTGAGCCCATGCCTCATCGACCCAGTTCCGATATTTGACGAGCCCGTTGTACATCGAAAAATAGATGAGTACGAGCACGACAACCGCTACAATTGCAATAATCCACCCCATGTTGGCACCTCATTTCTTCATTTTCTCCTGTATTAATTCCCTTTACTCGTATAAGATAAGCTTAACTTTCATAACAATTTGTAAATGGATTCATTTCTTGACACGGTAATCACAAAGGAGTGTTCGCAATGATCGTCACGCATGCCGAAGTACGTTTGACAGAGTTGTTCGAAGAGATGGTGTCATTAAGGCGCCATTTTCACCAATATCCAGAGCTGTCCTTTCAAGAAGTCGAAACGCCAAAGATGATTGCCTCTTATCTCCGTGCGCTTGGAATCGAGGTGCGTGAACACGTTGGCGGTAATGGTGTCGTTGGTCGAATCAAAGGCGGTGACGGCCCGACCATCGCGTTACGTGCCGATTTTGATGCCCTTCCGATCCAAGATGTGAAAGATGTCCCCTATCGTTCAAAAGTAAATGGGGTCATGCATGCTTGCGGACACGATGCCCATACGGCGACACTTCTCGTCCTAGCGAAAGTGTTGACCGAGATGGACCTTCCGGGAGACGTCGTGTTGATTCATCAGTTCGCTGAAGAGTTGGCTCCAGGGGGTGCCAAACCGATGATTGAAGACGGGTGTCTCGACAACGTAGATTATGTATACGGCGCACACATTTGGACGCCGCTCCCGTTCGGAACGATTGGCGTGAAAACAGGTCCCGTCATGGCTGCAGCCGATCGATTTGAATTGACCATTACAGGAAAAGGTGGACATGGCGCGATTCCGCAACATACGGTCGATGCGCTCATGGTCGCCGTGAACGTGGCTAATCATCTCCAACAAGTGGTCAGTCGACGCGTTGACCCGCTCGAACCAGCCGTTCTCACCATCGGGACTCTCCATTCCGGTCAAGCGTTCAACGTGATAGCCGAAGAAGCGAAGTTATCTGGAACCGTGCGTACGTTCACCCATGAGACGCAAGAAAAGATGATCATGGATATGGAACGTATTATCCGTTCCGTCTGTGCTGCGAGCGATGCCGAGTACGAGCTCGACTATATAAAAGGGTATCCAGCTGTCGTCAATCATGTGACGGAAACGGAACACGTCCGGCAAAGCGCAATCGACGTCGTCGGTTCAGATGGTGTCATCGAGATGGCACCGCTCATGGTCGGCGAAGACTTCGCCTACTATGTAGAACAAGTGCCCGGTAGCTTCTTCTTCACGGGAGCCGGGAATCCCGAGCTTGCGGCAATCTTCCCTCATCACCATCCTCGTTTCGATGTAGATGAACGGGCGATGTTACACACGGCTCAAACTTTACTTGGTGCTTTACAACGCACGTGGATGACACACGAAAAAGAGGATTGATGCGATTGCATCAATCCTCTTCTTTGGTTGGATGTTGTAATTCAGAGACAAGTACTTGGTCGACACGCTTCCCGTCCATGTCCACGACTTCAAAGCGAAGACCGTACGCTTCGACCACGTCACCCCGCTTCGGAAAATCGCCTAGTGCATAAATGACGAGACCTGCGAGCGTATGGTACGAATTACGTCCTTCGTCGAATCGGTCATCCCGAATCTCGAACGTTCGTTTCAAATCCTCGATTCCGAGTAACCCATCCGCCAAATACGATCCGTCCTCACGACGAACCACTTCCGGTGTATCTTCTTCAATCATGACCTCTCCGACGATTTCTTCTAAAATATCGAATAACGTGACCATTCCGAGGAATCCACCATATTCATCTAAGACAAAGGCAATCTCGACACCATTTTTCTGCATCATCTGAAGCACTTGGCTCGCCTCTCGTTGCTTTGGAACGATGAGCGGTTGCTTGATGCGTTTTAAAATCTGTGACGGCTCACGCAATGTCGGTAACGTCAAAATGTCACGCACATCGATATATCCGACAAAATCGTCGAGCGAGTCGCGACCGACTGGTAACTTGTTATGCTTACTTTCGTAAATCGATTTTTTCATGTCGTCCATGTCATCCTCTAAGTCGACCCATTCGAGCGTCGTCCGAGGTTGCATCAGTTCATAAATCAACTGATCATGGAACGCGAAGACGCGTTCAACTTGCTGAACTTCTTCGTGAGCAAACTGACCTTGCTGTGCCCCTTCAAAGAGGAGCTGCTTAATCTCAAGCTCTGTTTCTCCACTTGTTTGTTCTGCCTTCAACCCAAGTAGCTTGAATAAGAAGAGCGTCGATTTCGATAAAATCCAAATGAATGGGCGCATCAACTTGCTAAATAAATCAAGCGAAGGAATGATTGCCATCGTTACTTTTTCAGGCGAGACGAGCGCAATCCGTTTCGGTACCAATTCACCAATGATGAGCGACAAATACGTAATGATTGTAACGACGGCCACATAAGCTACCGTTCCGGCATACTGCGTACTCATCCCGGCTTGTTCAAACGCCGATGCGAGAGGAGCCGAGAAGCGCGCACCCCCGTAGGCCCCGTTAATAATCCCAATCAATGTGATTCCGACTTGAACGGTCGACAACAAATCTGTCGGGTCTTTCGAATAGTGAAGCGCAATCTTCGCACTTCGTTTCCCTCGATTTGCTTCAACCTCAAGTTTTGCAGGTTTCGATGAGATGAGCGCAATTTCTGTCATCGCAAAAATCCCGTTCAACACAATCAAAAACAAAACAATCAACAAATCAATCACTATGGAAGAATCCACTTTTTTATCACCTCAGCTAATTTTTAAACCATACTGCTTCATTTTATCAAAAAATCGTTACCAACCTGTACCCGTTTTGCTCAGAAAAATAGCCACTCCTCAAGAAGTGGCTTCGTTGACAGCTTGTTTGGCGATGGCCGCGGTTTGGGACTGCTTAAAGAGAATCACTCCGACGAGCAGGACCGTAAGCCCAACGACTTGTCCAGACGACAAGGTGATTTGAGGCATCCCGAAGGCACCGTACAAGTCGACCAGTAACGCCCAAATCAATTGGGACACAAGGATAAGGGATACCGATAGCGTTGGTCCAAGTAACTGGATGCTCCGCATGACACAATACACGACACCTACACCAAGTAACCCACCAAGCCAATAGATGGGAGAGACGTCACGTAATCCGGAAAGATTGCCTCCGAATAATAACAACGGGATGATGGATCCGACCAAACCGACGATAAAGACCAGTACCGTTGTCGCCCAAGCTCCTAAATTTGTATTCATTTTTGCATTGACCGCTGCCTGGACACTAATAAATGCTCCGGCCACTGCTGAACAGATAATTCCAAAAACCATGTAATCGCTCCTCACTCATAAAACATGCCGTTCGCACGTTCTTTCAATCGCGCACTATTTAATATGACAACTTCTTTTCTCGTTCGTTTGACCAATCCTTCATCGACGAACGCCTGCAACGTCCGATTCAAATGACGATAGCTGGTCCCCAGCCATTCGGCGACTTCTTTACGCTTCAGTTGACTCATCTCAGCTTGAAACAGCTCATTACCTGATTCGCTAAGCGAGATCAAATAACCAGCCAACCGTTCTTCAAGTGTCGACATGAGATGATTGGATGAGGCGTTTGCCTCGATGAACAGTTTTTCAGATACCCCGCGCAATAGATGTTCCGTGAATTCGACCGTACGATTATGACGACGAAGTACCTCGAACGGAATGCGTAAACAGGTTACCGGACCTACCGCCTCGACGGTATGCAACACGTTACGACCACTCGCATATTCGATGTCACCAATCAGGGTAGGTGCAGCTTTTAAACGAAGCAAGCGCAACTTCCCTTCTTCACTCAGCGTATAAATTTTGACACGTCCTTCGAGAACGACAAACAAGCATTCAATATGTTGATTGTTCGAACAAAGCATTGTCCCGGATTCATAAGTGACTAAAGAAGAAGCTTCGAGCGTTTCGTTAGAAAAAAGATGATCCCACTGCAAACGTGTCAGTGCATCCATAATATTCATCATTGGAATTGAACTCCTTACGCGAATGTATAAATTCCGATACCGACGACCATCAAGACGAGTCCCATGACCTGTCCCGTATTCATCGGCTTCCGTTTGACACCAAACCAGCCGTTCAAATCGATGATAAAGGCTCCTACCAATTGTGCCACAAGCAGGACACAGATTGCCCACGTCACACCAAGTTGTTGAATCGCTGTCAGTTCGCCGAATACGACGAATACACCAAACAGTCCGCCTAAACTATAATACCAAGGGACACGTTTGAAGGCCGTCATGTCAGCATCTCGTTTGAACAAATAAATGACGAGCGCTAATAGAAGTCCGACGAAATGGACGATCGTGACAGACATCCATGCCCCTACTGCATCTCCTAGTTTGGCATTAAAAATCCCTTGTAACGCGATAAACGTGCCAGATAGTATGGCAAATATAACTCCCATGTCATTCCCCTCTCTCTTTGTCTGACTGTACAAAAAGAATGACAGCTTGAATAGGACATATGTCCAAAAATAAAAAGCAACTTCGAATGATCGAAGTTGCTTCATCATATTTATCCGAGCAATTTGACAAGTTCTTTCCCGACCGCTTCAGAAGACTGAGGGTTTTGACCTGTGACGAGTCGATCGTCCACTGCCACATTCACCGCCCAGTTGTCGGCTCCTTTGAACTGTCCGCCTTGATTGCGAAGTCCCGTCTCCAATAAGAACGGTACAGCTGAATCAAGTTGCATTTCTTTTTCTTCTGCATCCGTGAACCCTGTCACTTGTTTATCTTTGACGAGTGGTTCATTGTTACTAAGCTTCACATTGACCAATCCAATCGGTCCATGGCAAACCGCTCCAACAATGTTTCCACTTTCGTATACGTTGCGAATCACGCGCTGTAGCGTTTCATTTTCTGGGAAATCAACGACTGTCCCGTGACCACCAGGCAAGTAGATTGCGTCGTATGACTCGTCTGCGACTTGATCGAGACGCGCTGTGTCTTTGAGCAACTCGCGTGTATTTAAAATATCTTCTGACAAGCCATCCTCTAAACTATTCGCATCGATTGGCACGTCTCCACCTTCGATACTTGCGACCGTCACTTTGTACCCTTCTTTTTCAAACAACAAGTAAGGAACGGCAAACTCTTCAAGCCAAAGTCCCGTTGCATGGCCATTTGATAATTCATTCGCTGACGTTGTGACAATCAGTACATGTTTCGACATACTCAATTCCTCCTTCAATAATCAACATACGACACTATTGTTCCCGATTCATCATCCGTTAAACCTGATGAACTGTCTCGACATCATGAGGTGTTTCTATTTTTGACCTGGTGATTTATTCAGCCTACCTCTTTTGTATATCCTTCTATACTGAGGATGAATCGTCACTCTGAACAATGAAGGGGATATCTCGTATGACGAAACGAATGAATGACTGGGGGTTTCTCGCTGTTGTTGCCATCATCATCTTGTTGCTTGTGCTCGGTCAGTTGAAGATCTTCATGTAATCTTCACGGACATTCCTTCACAAACTGTAGTATGATGGCGTTGTAAGCACTTACAACAAACCCAATAGGAAAGGATGAATTTCACTATGTCAGAACGTATTTTCATCAGTCCGGCTAAGTATGTGCAAGGGAAACAAACGATTGATCGTATCGGAGAGTTCGTCGCTCATTTCGGTTCAAAAGCTTTACTCATCGCCGATGACGTCGTGTGGGATTTAATCGGTTCGCGTGTGACAACGTCGCTAGAGACGAGCAATCTTGAGTCGACGAAAGCAGATTTTGTCGGAGAGGCATCGAAACATGAGATTACTCGAATCGCCACAGACGCCAAAGAGAGCGGTACAGCATTTGTGATCGGTCTCGGTGGCGGTAAGACGCTCGATACGGCAAAGGCGGTTGCAGATGAATTGGATGCGCGCATCGTCATCGTACCGACGATTGCCTCGACAGACGCACCGACGAGCGCACTTTCAGTCATTTATACAGATGAAGGCAATTTCGAAAGCTATCGTTTTTATAAAAAGAATCCAGACCTCGTTTTAGTGGACACCGAGTTGATTGCACAGGCACCGCCACGTTTCCTTGCATCAGGCATTGCCGATGCTTTAGCGACGTGGGTTGAAGTGCGAAGCGTTCTTTCATTTAGAGGGAAAACGATGGCCGGTGGTGTCCCGACGCTTGCGGCGGAAGCGATTGCCGAACGGTGTGAAGAAGTGCTGTTCACGTACGGCATTCAGGCGTATGAAGCCGTCAAAGCAAAAGTCGTCACACCTGCGCTCGAAGCCATCGTTGAAGCCAACACCTTATTGAGCGGTCTCGGCTTTGAAAGTGGTGGCTTGGCTGCTGCCCACGCCATTCACAATGGATTCACCGCGTTAGAGGGGGACATCCACCATTTGACGCACGGTGAAAAAGTTGCATTTGGAACACTCGTGCAACTCGCACTCGAAGGACGTCCTCAAGAAGAATTCGAGCAGTACGTTGCCTTTTATATGGCACTTGATTTACCGGTCACACTCGAAGATATTAAATTGAAAGATGCATCTCGAGAAGATATCTTGAAAGTCGGAAAAGCCGCCACGGCAGAAGGTGAAACGATTCATAGCGGTTTTGATGTCACGCCTGAAGAAGTGGCGGATGCGATCATCGCGGCTGACCGGTATGCCCGTCTTTATCAAGAGCGTTTATGAAAATAGCGAGAGGAAGCTCACACGGCTTCTTCTCGCTGTTTTTTAGTCGGGAGAAACGAAAGGACAACTCCAATCCCCATGCAACTGACTGTCAGGAAAAAGAAAGTCAGTTGGTTCATATAGATGATATTCGTGAATTGGTTCCATCCTTCTGCGAAAGACTCGTTCGTAGATAAACGAATTCCTTCCCGAAGAGACGTCGCTTGCGATTGATTGGTCACCCAAGCAATCCCGGCCATGATGAGACTACCCAAACCTAATACGACTCTCCCGATTGGTCGCACGGATGCTGTGACTCGACGTGTCATCCGGATTGTAATCCAAATGAACAATAATAGAAACGGCCAGCCAATCAAGAGCACAATCCAGTATATATTCCCTTCACTCGGCGTTTCCGAATAAGGGGTCGTCATCACTTCACCAAGCTTAAAGATTCCAAACGCGATCAACGTCACGATAAACCATGCTTTTATTAACTTCTCCATCTCAACACCTCGTCCTTAGTATAGCAAAAACACCGTATGCGTCTGCATACAGTGTTTAGTCTTTCGGTCGGACGACGTAGTAAATCAAAATGACGAGCCACGTCCACACCCCTGTGAAAATCCCAATAATCCCGACGATGAAGAACCCAAGCGGAATCATCGATTTCGTTCGATTGTAGTCCTTCCACATATTCGATAGCCCTTTGATATTAAAGTATAAAAAGGCAAAGAACAGGACGAGCAACAACAGTGGTAATCCAAATAAGACTTCCATTCGCTCACTCCTTTCTACGATCTCATTCGTTATGTTTATTGTATCGGATTTGGTGTCTCGCTTCATCGGGCCCAAGCTGTATCCTCATCCGACCTAAGGATGGATAAAAGATGCTCAGTCCATCAAAAAAACGGGAAAAGGAACATCATCTAACCCAAGAGGAGGCGTTTTGCCATGAAGTCCCTGCGTATCTTGATCATTTGTCTGCTATTGTTTCAGACCTCGCCGGTGATGGCGGCATCATCGTCCCCACAACAAGGTTATACGATTAAAACAACCTACTTATATGGTCGCGCAATGCAAGCTTCTCCTGTGTTAAAGACGTTACGAACGAATATACCGGTCCGTTACACCACGTATAACCGGAGTTGGGCAAACGTTTATATCGGAAGTGCAAAGTACTTCACTCCGACCGCTAATTTGAAAGCCGGTATCCCTAAAATGCCTACGGCCGATCGGTTACGACTTGTCAATAAAACGTATGGACTCCCGTCCACTTATCGTTCCCCACAACTTGTGACCTTAACCGTCCCAACTGTCTATCAAAAAGGGAGTGAGCGTACACTGATGACAGCGGAAGCCGCTTATGCACTGGCGAAATTATATTATGCAGGTCGGAAACAAGGTCATACGTTGTACGCACTCAGCGCGTATCGCTCCTATTCGACCCAAAAATCACTATACACTTACTGGGTCAATACACGCGGAGTTTCATACGCTTCAAAATATGTCGCCCGTCCCGGTCATAGTGAGCATCAAACCGGGTTAGCCGTTGATATGACGAGTCAACGCATGCGACTAGGATTATATGCATCCTTTGACCAATCGCCTGAAGGAAAGTGGATGATCCAAAACGCACATCGTTACGGCTTCATCGTCCGTTATCCGAAAGGAAAAGAAAAGATCACCGGCTATAATTATGAACCATGGCATTTGCGCTATGTCGGGGTCAATGAAGCAACGATGATGAAGCAAAAGAATTGGGCGTTTGAAGAATGGTGGAACCAACGTTGAGTGAGCATCCTTTTTCAGGCATTTCTCCGTTCAAGTTATAATGGAGTCATCTTATTCGTATAGGGGGAAATGCGTGATGTGGATCGTGATGAACAAACTAGATGTTGAAAAAGGAAAGGTCGATGCGGTCAAAGCACGCTTCGAAACGACAAAAGGAATCGAAGCGATGGATGGCTTTGTCCGTATGCAAGTGTTAACAGATACGTCTGATGCGGCAATGGATCATGTGGTCATCATGACCACATGGCGTGATGCGGAAAGCTTTGAGAACTGGCGTGACAGCAATGCCTACAAACATGCCCATAAAAAACGGGATGACGGGACGTCCGAAGTGAAACCGATCGTCCTCGGCAACACCGTCACCCAATATGAGGTCGCCATTGAACATCTTGCCTCAACGGAGCGCGTTCAGTAAATCTTGAGGACGAATGATTCCAAGTAACGTTTCATCCGGGCTACCGGTATTCGTAATCAGGAGGGCGTCGTATCGTGCGCCCTCTTTCATTTGTGTGAAGCAATGTTGTGCCTCGATGACCGTAGCATCTTTTCGAATGAATCGATAACGATGCATATGTGGATCATGATGAAGCACATGCTTCACGCGGACTCCTTTGAGTGATAAGTTGGTCCCGTCGATTGTCTCGGCCAGCCAACTCGTCACTCCTTTTTTCGTCAGTAGACCACGCCACGAGCCATTGTCGTGATATACCGGAAACTGCGAGTAATTTTTATCGCGAATCTCGCGTAGCACCTCCGTCAAAAAGTCTTCTGACTGAAACGTCACCACGGATTTCGCAAACAACGGGATGACGAGACGGGGATGAAGTAGCTCCCGCTCCACCTCTAAAATCAATTCAACGAGCGACTCGTGTGGTTCCGCGATAATAAAATCAGGTTCTCGTCGCTCATGGACGATGGCATTTCGCAGTTGACTCATTTGATGCAAATCTTCTTTATAACGGTCGATGATTGGGTTTTGTTTCGCTAACCGATTCACCATGTTGCTAAAGCTGAAATGTTGTCCATCTCCCATCTCTCGACTCAAGTAGTCCTCGATTCGATGATAAGAGGCCAAAAATTCTTCAGCACGACTCATGTGACCACCCTCCTTAACGATACATGTATACCCTCTTTTTCATCGTTTGAGCAGGAAACCGTCCATTCATCCCGAATGACATAGAAATCATCTTGATTCTTAAGGAGGGCTGTCATGGCGACTTCGATTCAATCCACATCCCCATCTTCACAACAATCGACATTTCGTGCCGGCCTTCGGGCAGGTATTCCCGTTGCAATTGGATACATCCCGATTGCCATCGCCTTTGGGCTTTTAGCAAAATCGTTTGATCTTCCAAACGCCATCACGTTATCCATGTCGTTTTTCATCTTCGCGGGAGCGAGTCAGTTCATCACCGTGCAATTACTGATGACCGGTTCGATGTATTGGGAAATCATTCTGACCACGTTCATTCTAAACTCGCGACACTTTTTAATGTCCGCCTCGTTGTCACAACGAATCGAAACGACGTCTCGAAAACTATTAGCAACCATCGCCTTCGGAGTGACGGATGAAACGTTTAGTATCGCATCCACCCGAAAAGAGGCACGTTCTGGTCTGTTCGTCCTCGGATTAAATACAATTGCCTTTCTCGCTTGGAATATCGGTACATGGATTGGCGTCTTCCTAGCCTTCGGTCTTCCCGGCACGTTACAGGCGAGCATGGGCATTGCGCTATATGCGATGTTTATCGGGTTACTCGTCCCTTCATTGACGACTCGTCCCGTCTTCGTTGTCGCGAGTTTCGCCATCATGATTCAAGCGATACTTCATTGGGGTATCACACCGTTCTTTCCAATCTCAGACGGCATCCGAATCATCATCGCGACCGTTGTTGCAGCCGGAATCGGTGCTTTTGTATTTAAGGAGGAACAGGTCACATGATATCGTTGTTTCTGCTCGTCCTAGGGTTGGCTCTTGTCACGTACCTCCCTCGCGTCATTCCGCTACTGTGGTTAAAGGAATTGGCGTTACCGGCATATATGAAACGATTTCTCTCCTTCATCCCTTATGCGGTATTGGCCAGTTTGATCTTTCCGGGGGTCTTATCCTCCACAACCACTACGACGTCCGCCTTATTCGGAGGGGTGGTTGCTACGACGCTTGCGCTACTCCGCGTTAATCTCGTCGTTGTCGTCATAGGAGCCGTGTTCGGTGTTTACGCCTTCCAAACCTTATTGTAAAAGGAGTCGCACACGAGGTGCGGCTCCTTTTTCATGCAGAGATGGCTTGTCGACGAAGTCGTACAAAGATGTCTACGAATTCGGCGTCCCATTGTGTCCCACGACCGCTCTCTAAAATAGAGAGTGCCTTCTCAACCGGCATTCCCGATCGATAAGGTCGGTCTGATGTCATGGCATCATAAGCATCGGCAATGGCCATGATTCTCCCGAATAGAGGAATATCGACTTCACTTAGACGATCCGGATAACCCTTTCCATCGATTCGTTCATGATGGGATCGAACTCCGGCTAAAATGGGTTGAAGGGATGCCGGCAAATGGATTTGACTCAAAATATGAATGCCGATTGTCGGATGTTCCTGAATCTTTGAAAACTCTTCGTCTGTCAACTTCCCCTCTTTTAACAGGACATCGTCGCGAATTCCGATTTTCCCGATGTCATGAAGCAGTGCTGACTTATTGAGTAAATCGATTTGTTCTTTTGGCAAATCAAGGGCACGGGCAAGTTCCACCGAGTACATCGCTACACGTTCCGAATGACCTGCTGTATATGGGTCACGTGCATCGAGTGTTGCGGCAAACAAAATGAAGAGGCTATCTAGCAGTTGCGCATTCTCTTGTTCTCGAGCGTTCACCGTCTCAACCATTTGGTTGAAGCCACCGATCAATTGGGCGAACTCGTCTAAATAGGGATTTTCGATTTTTTGGAGTCGTCCCGACTCCATCTGTTCGATTCCCGATGTCAAAAGTCCAATCGGCCGTTTGATGTTGTCATAAAGTAAGAAACTACATAACACCGCAATCCCGACAATGATGACGAGAATCACGAACGCCCAGTTCCAATACGTATCGGTGCGTGTCGAGGTCGAAAGTTGAACGCTCGAAGCCAACATAAACAGCATAATCGGAAAGACACCTGTAATGAGCATGCTGATCAATAATTTCGTTCGGACACTAAACGATTGATATGTTGCATGGATAGGTTGATGAAAGAGCTCATAGTGCTTATCCTTCATATGCACAAGAAGCGGTTCCACTGACCGTACCGTTAAAAAATATTCAATCAATGCATGTAACACGGCAATCATGACAGCACCGATGGCGGCTAGCCCAATCAAACGATACGGTAAATCAATCCAATCATAATAAATACAAAGGGTCGTCAAAGCAATTGACGGGATGGATAATCCAAATAAATGCGGACCTAGAATCCGCTGTACCGTTAAAATCGGGAATCGACTCGCTTGCTCGAACGCTGACGTCAATTCATCAATTGTCGGTGTGTCGGTCGCAAAAAACTGTCGAATCGGTCGAATGTGACGGCGGTATAAGAAAAGTTCGGATGTGATCATGATAATCCCTGAGCCTAGCATGATGGTCAATAGCAACAACACCTCACGAACCGACAAATCAAGCGTCTGAAAAATAAAGACTCCACCCACTCCAAAAACGGCTAATCCTGATCCGATGATATAGTTGATTACGAGTGTTCGTTGAAATCGTTCAAACATTCCCCTCACCTCTGTCTCTCTTTTCTTTACCTATCGACCAGATTCCTTTATAAGTTGAACACAAAAAACGGATCTCCGCATGGGAGATCCGTGAAAGATTCAATTAAGGACGCAACGGACCATCATTGTCATCAAGTGAACGATTGTCTTGATCCGGGGTGATATTTTCGTGGAACGGATTTGGTTCCGGTCCGTCAACGTGATCTCCCGTTGAATCATGAACGTCTCGCTTCATCTCTTGCTTCGATTGTTCCGCTTCGTGCTTCGACTGCTCAACACCTTGTTTTGCTTGATGCTTCGCAGCTTCCGCTTCACGACTCATCTGTTCTTTTTCTTGCTCGAGCCCTTCTTTTGACACTTCTGTCTCATCAATACGTTGCTCCGCTTTTTTCAAATAGCGTGCCGCCGTCTCGCGACCACCAAGACCGAAGGCAAGTCCGAAGGCGAGAGCCACGGCTCCGAGAATGAGAAGGAATGCCGTATTGACAATCATTGGCGCGATGCCAAGTTGACTGATTGCCATGAAGAAGACGAGACCGAGAATCGCGTATTTCGCTACGTAACGAAGTGCGCTCGGTTGTCCTGCTCCATCGACAAGGACACTTCCGACCAAACGCTCTGCCATATTAGCCAACCAGAAGCCGACCGCCAAGATGATGAGTGCTGCAATCACCATTGGCAAGTAAGCGAAGATTGCCGTTGCGAGAGATGCCATGAACTCGAGATTCGCGACCTGAAGTGCCTCAGATACGAAGAGTAAAATCACGATTACTTGGACAATGACACCGACCACTTGGGCGATTGACATCGAAGATGCGCGTTCCCCGAAGCCCATTTTTTGAGCCAGTGAATTGACGCCAAGGTTTTCAAGGAGCGATACGACAACACCTTTCAACCATCTTGCGACAAACACACCGACGAGGACGAGAACGATTGCAACAAGGATGTCCGGAATCATGACAAGGACATCGTTCAGCATCGCAATCGCTGGTTCCGAGATACCTCGAATATCAAGCGCTTCAAGTGCTGAGATTGTGACCGGAATCATGATGAAGATGAACACGATTGTACCGATCGCTTTCGCAAGACTCGATCCTTTTACATAGTCAGAAAGATGGAAACGTTCTGCCAATCGATCTAAACCTGCTGCCTCGAGGAACTTCGTCAAAATATCGCGGACGATCTTCGCGACGACATAACCGATTGCGAAGATGAGGGCTGCTGCGACAAGCTTCGGAATGAATCCAAGGAAACTGTTTAACAAGTCCTCGAATGGTCCGCTGACCCCACGAAGTCCAAGGGCGTCAAGTACAGCCGGTAATGCAAGTAAGAGGACGAGATAGAAGACGATATTCGCGACCGTATCGACCCATTTCGTTTGGTTGACACTTGTCGATTCTTGTCCTGTCTTTTCCATCAACTTGCTCAAATTCAAGCGATGTCCCGCCATTTGAATCCCTTTTTTCAAAAGAGTAGCGATGACCCAAGCAACGAGTAAAATCAAACCGGCTTTAATGACACCAATAATCAATCCAGAGAATCCTTCATAAATCTGACTGAACGGCTCTGTGATTGCAGGAACGTTCATAAATTCAAAGATGATCAGGAATGCGAGAAGTAAGACTCCAAAGAACACCACTTTTGCAATAATGCGTTCAGGCGTCCACTTATCTCCTTTTTCCCCCTCTTTTTTAATACCGGCCCGCTCATCGAGTCGTGCCTTCTTCAATGCTTTTCGTGTCACGTTTTCCAATACTTTCGCCAAGATATAACCGACTACGAGAATAACAATTGCCAGCAAAAGCTCTGGTAGCCATGACATGAACGAATTGAAGTTATACGTCGTATTGTTCATTGAATCTTCCTCCTTTTTTTATGAAATGATTGCTTTTCCTTAACAGTGCTCCTTCTTTAAATACCTATATTTCAAAATCATCAAACATCATGCACATAACAACTCGTTTACATGACTATTACGATTTATCGGAATTGGGTACGTTAGTTAAGAGAGAACTCGTGTCAAATCACTCGAGATATGATACGAATAACATGAGAAGTCATTTTAGGAGGAATTCGAATGAACATCGCTTTAGTGGCTCACGACAAAAAGAAAGACGATTTGATTGTCCTCATTAAAACGTATGCACATATTCTAGAAAAACATCAATTATTCGCAACGGGTACGACAGGTAAACGGATTGCGGAAGCGACTGGGTTACCGGTGCATTGTTTCCGCTCAGGACCGCTTGGAGGGGACCAAGAAATTGGAGCTGCCGTCGCACGCGGAGAGATGGATATGATCATCTTCTTCCGAGATCCATTGACTGCCCAACCTCACGAACCAGATGTGAGCGCATTGATGCGTCTGTGTGACGTTTATTCCATCCCCCTTTCAACAAACATGGGCGGAAGTGAGATTTTGATTCGAAGCATCGAACAAGGTGATTTTGAGTCGCTCAAACTTTCTCATAATGACGAACCACCTGCGTGACCATGACAAACCAAGAAAGGAGAGGAATCTCCCTGGAACCGAATATGATTCACGACCCGAACGTCCAACAGTTTTTTAACGAAGTGCGAAAGCGCCTGATTGAACTAGTTGGAAATGAGGCGGAAGCGGACCGCCTCTTGCTGGCACTCGCCGGCTACATCCGCCATGCGGAGAAAAGTGGACAGTCGTTAGACGGCCTCTTAAACCAAGATCCGCACGAGTATGCTCGTTTCCTCATTGAACAACCAGAAACAAATGAAGAATATCGACGTCGTTACCACGTTTTGATCGAGGCCTCGGATGAATTAAAACCTCATGAAAAAGCTCAGGCGAATCGAGATTTCGATTGGGCCGTCAATCAACTGGATGAAGCGAAACTCTCATTAAAAGAGATTGAAGTACGAGACCTTGCATTCCTCGCCTATACAAAAATCGAAGCACTCAAATCGTCACGTGCGATTTGGAACCGATTTGGCTGGTTGCTCGGTATGATTTTGGCATTTTCCTACGCCAACTTACTGCTCGTCATCGACGATGTATTTAGCGGACGGTTATTCACTGCCCCAATGTCGACTTATCCGGTAGATTATTTAGCCTTCCTGTTACCCGTCCTCGTGACTGGTGCCATCTTTGGTGTATTGACCCGCTTTCGGCACCACATCCAAACGCTCGGAAGACGAATCGCATTTGCTCTACTCATTGTAGTCGTCTACGTTACATCCATCTTTTTGATTCAACCGCTTTTAATGATGCTCGGTTGGTCGTTTGTCATTCAATTGACTCCACTGTATGCTCTCATTCTCTTGGCAATCAGCGGCTTTATGGCCATCTGGACGTTGATTGAATTCGTCTGGAAGAGCACACGTTGTTCACTCGGTGACGACACGCTCATGCTTTACTACTAACCACGCCACTCCTTTAAGGAGATGGCGTTTTTTGTTTCGATTTTGGACAGAACGGAAATTACTCCTATTGTGACGCTAATTGAAGAGTGACAAAATCTAAGGGGGTATTCGATGTCAGAACGTAAAATGATTGGTCTGTTTCAGACGGAACAAGAAGTCATGCATAAAGTAGATGAATTAAGGGCTGCAGGGGAAGCCGAGAAAAATATGCATGTCGTCGCCAAACGAGATGGGGAAATCTCTGCTTTACGTGACCATACGGATGTAAATGCCGAGGCTGGGGTTCGAGATGTGAATTTGCTCGATCGCGTCAAAGCATTCCTACATGGAAGTGACCGTATCCGTGACGAGCTGCGCAACATGGGCCTTAGCGATGCAGAGGCGGAGCAATACTATGACGCCATCGATGAAGGTCAGATTTTACTCTATGTCGATCGCCATTCGTACGACCGCTATCCGAATATGTATAAAAAAGATAGCGAACTCGATCATGACAAAGGGGAAGAGGCAGATGGAATCGCGTTTGACGCGAAACCATTCAACGACCATGACGAGGAACCAAAAGGTACAAAGGATGACCCGATTGTTCGCGGACATTCAGGTTTAGAAGACCATCGACGACTATAAGGAGGAGTTACTATGAACGAGAAACGATTCATCAGTATGCACGACACACAAGATGCGGCGCTTGGAAAAATTGAAGAGTTACGCGCAAAAGGGTACGAGGACTCACACATTTACGTCGTCACGAAGCATGAAGACAACATATCGATTTTGAGACGGGACACAGACGTTCATACGGAAGCTGCACATCATACAAGTTGGTTCGATAAGGTCCGATCCTTCTTAAGCGGACATGAAGATGTTCATGCCGGTTTACGAAATATGGGACTTAGCGAAGATGAAGTGAAACGTCACTATGACGATGTCGAGGCCGGTAAAATTCTCGTTTACGTCGATGAAGATTTTGAACGTCGTCATCAGGACGGGGTGACGGTTGACGCGAAACCGTATCAAGACGCATCATCCACTCATCTCGGTAGTCATACAGACGACGGATTAGAGATCGATTCGAAACCTTATCATGAAGCCCAGACGGTCGATCCAAGTCACCCGGTGGACCCAGAACAAGATAAATTAGACGAAGAAACGAAGAAACCTGACCGAGAAGAAAAACTACGTGGTCTCGATGATCGTGCTTACCGAAATGACGTCGAAGACCCAGACAACATTCGACGTTTTTAATTATAAGAAGAGCCTGACGCGTCCGCGTCAGGCTCTATTTACGTCAATCGATTCTTCGGTTCTTTTCCTTCCAGCACGTTCACGATCGCGTCTCGGTTCAACGCCATCATCGCGAGACGCGTTCGAATCGAGGCACTCCCGATATGCGGCAGTGTCGTCACGTTCGGAAGCGTCAATAGCGGATGATCGAGATTGACCGGTTCTTTCGTGAACACGTCGAGTCCCGCTCCCCAGATTTTCTTTGCCTTGAGTGCCTCATACAACGCCTGTTCATCGATGATCTCTCCACGAGCCACATTGATAAAAATCGACGTTTCTTTCATCTTGGCAAACTCCTCAGCTCCGAGCATGCCTCGAGTCTCATCCGTGAGCGGAGCGAGAACGACGACGAAATCAGATTGCGTCAACAGTTCATCGATTTCCGCATACGTGAAGCCGTACATCGACTCCGACTCATGACGACGCGTCCGGTTGTGATACAGCACCTCCATATCAAACCCTCGTGCCCGTCGTGCGACCGCCTCACCAATCCGTCCCATGCCGATAATGCCGAGCTTCGCTTGATAAAGGTCCATCCCGACATACCCCATCGGTAGCCAAGACTTCCACTCGCCAGCACGTAAATCACGCTCTGCCTCACCGAGACGCCGTGCCGTCATCATCATGAGTCCAAACGTCAAGTCCGCTGTCGTTTCGGTCAAGACGTCCGGAGTATTCGTCACGATGACTCCCTTCTCTTTCGCTGCGTTCAAGTCGATGTTGTTATAGCCGACAGCCAAGTTGGAAACGACCTCCAAATTCGTTGCACGTTCAAATACCTCGCGGTCAATCGTGTCACTGAGCATCGTCCACAGTGCATGTGCACTTGCCACCTCTTCTAGAAGAACCTCACGTGGGACACTCTCACCCTCATGTTCCCACATCCGTACGTCATAATGGTCACGAAGTGGCGCGACTGCTTCTTCCGGCAAACGCCGCGTAATATAGATTCGTTTTTTCATCTTTCTCCCCCTCTCTACACTTACTTGTAGTCTAACAAAAGGGAGCCGTTAAGATGGTTGATCCGACTTCGGAGTTTGTTTCAGGAACTTTTCAAACAAGGAGCCGAACTCTTGATTCAACAACTGCTCGATTGTTTTTGAGGAGTCCATCGCATTTCGATAAGCAATTTCGTTGATGGCGAGTCCTATCGCCCACGTGATCCCCGAGGCGACAGTTGCATTAATGACACCAGCTGCGGCGTTCGCTCCAGGGAAGAATTTCATTACGTTCAATAGTAGCGTCTTCGATAGCGTACGACCGATTTGTGGGATGATCGTGCTTCCAATGAGTGTCTTCAGTAAATCGTCACTCGCCTTCACACCCCAATAACGGAACAGGTGGACGCTCATCGTCACTTGAATCGGTGTCAATGCCACGGCATCTGCGAATGGAAGTGGCACTGCCGCAGCAGTCCCCGCACTCGCCACATAGCCTGAGATGATTCGATTCGCTTTCTTCCGTTTCAACTTGAGCATCGCTTCACTCTCTGCCTGAATTTCCATCAAGAGTCCTTCCTGTAATGAAGTGTCTAACTGTTCGACCGACCACACAATCAACCGTTCCCAATCGACATACTGTCGTAACGTCTCATCATTCAATATTTCTGGGGAAATGCTGACTTGGAAGACGGATTCCTCTGATACGACCTCATCTAGTTCACTTCGTAGCGCCGTCAGTTCATCCAAATCGACTTGGTCGATTTGTGTAAATAAGACAGCCACAGCAGTCGAGTCACGTAGACGACGAATGAGCGTCTTGTCGAGCGGCGTGACACGTTTTGTCGCAGCGTTGATCGTGTACCATACAAGATGGATTCGATTCGTTGCCTCTTGTCGCTTTGCGTTCTCCACAAAACCGATGACTTCTTCCTCATAATGTTGCTGCCGTGCGCTGCCAATTTCATATCCTTCACTATCAAACAACGTGACCGCAATATCCTCACTTTTATATTGGTGAATTCCTCGAGTGACTGGCTCCCCCGCCGCCACCTTCGTCAAATCACGACCGAACACATGGTTCACGACCGAACTTTTCCCAGCCCCGGTCGCTCCTGCGATGAGGATGTTTGGTTTCTTCACATTGCCACGAAGGCGATCGAGCTCTGCTTTTAAATCATATTCTTTAAAATCAAACCGCTTTGTCGATTCCATTCTCGTTTCCCCCTTTATGAGTTGAGCGTTTGACCAAGTTGACGCATCTCTCGCTCAAAGCCACGTCGAATCTCTTCTTCAATCGTTTGTTTCACGGATGCATATTGTTGATCGATGGCCTTTTTGATGCCTCGTTCTGCCGTTCGGCGCTTGAATGCCCAGTAGATGAAGTGCACCCCAGGAATCATTCCAAGAACCATCTTTCGGACTGTTTTCCCGAACGAATAGTCAAATCCGAGCTCGACTCGTCTCGTTCTAAACAGATGATCGGCTTGCTCACCGACCAGAGGATACCGCTGCATGAGTTGGATATAGTGACGCACCCCTTCTGCCATCGCGTCTTCCGTCGTCACGGCCGCCTGTTCGAGCGTTTTCTCTAAATCCTTTTCAATATTCCGGGCTTTCCAACTGATCATCGCTTGCGGAGTCAGCATGCGGATTTTTTCCGCTGACGTGATACTTCGAATGCGCCAATCTTCCAATTCTTCTATGAGATGATTCGTCAGATTGATGGGAAGTTTTCGTTCAATGTCTTTCCACAAGTTCGTTCGATTCCGTTTCCACACCTCTTCGTACCCTCTCACCGGGACACGTTTCCCCGTCAGTAACTTCTTTTCGACACTGTTGACACGGATGATGTCTCCTTCTTCAATCGGAAGTTCGCGTAACAGCACCCGCTCCATCGCTTCCGCCTTCTGTACACTCATCGGGTCTTCCTCATTGAAGTTGGTCAGGATGAGGGTGACGTTGCTCCCCCGTTCATATAACGGCTTTAAAATCGCCTCGAGCTCGTATGCCTCGACACGTCCTGATTGCACGGACAACAAATAATAGATGGTGTGAAACCACTCTGCGATATCGAGGGCACCTTCGCGCTGATGAACAATGGATAGGATCGCTTGATGCCATTCTTCGGAACGGCCTGCTTCAAGCCCCCACGTATCAAAGAAACGAAATAAGATGCCTCGCTCTAAATCGTAATACTCGTATTCATGAAGCCCTTCTGCGGTGACCGGACTTCCGGCACGCGATTCGGCGACGTCATGACCGTATATATAATTGATGAACGCACTCTTTCCGACACCGGTCTTCCCGGCAATCAAAATATTCGAGACGAGCCCTGTCCGATCCATATGCTTCCTCCCCCATTCGTTGTATAGTTCAATTATACCGAACGGACCGATTTCAAACGTCCATCGAAAGGATGATTCTCATGCTTCACCATGTTGAACTGTACGTATCCAACCTTGATGACAGTGTGCGTGCCTGGGAATGGCTCCTCTGTGACCAACTGGCGTACACACTTTACCAATCGTGGCCAGAAGGTCGGAGCTATCGTTACGGAGATACATATCTCGTTTTCGTCCAGACAGAGGAAGATCACCTTTCTCCGCCCTATCATCGAAAAAAGACTGGTCTGAATCATTTGGCGTTTCATGCCTCATCACTCGAGCAATTAGAAGAAATTCGACAACAGCTCACATCACACGGGTTTCGCGAATTGTATGCGGACCGTTTCCCTCACGCAGGTGGTCCGAACTATACAGCACTGTTTTTTGAAGACCCGGACCGTATCAAAGTTGAACTCGTGGCAACGATGTGAACGGTTTCTTGATAACTTCTTGAAAGTTTGTGAAAACAATTGCAAACTTTATGTCAACCTCCTAGACTGAAAGGGTCTAAAGGAGGTCTTTTTATGGAAAAGCAAGTCGTCGACTATATGGAAGAAGCCGCATTTAAAAAATCATCCTTGCTTCAGCAATCATTTTCGCAATACATGCTACGCTCAATCATCGCAGGGTTTTTGATTGGAATCGGAGTCGTCTTCTCGTTCACGGTCGGAAACATGTTCATCGATGTGCCCGGCACGATGCTCATCGCCGGCGCGAGCTTCTCGGTCGCACTCGTCTTCATCGTGTGGATGGGTGGAGAACTCTTTACGAGTAACACCATGTATCTCTATACCGGTGCAAAACGAGGTCGTGTCGCTTGGCTAGACTTAGCAAAAATATGGGGACTCAGTTGGGTCGGTAACTTGATTGGTGCCATCATCCTGGCCTTGCTCGTCATCGGTGCCCATAGTATGGGGGAAGTGACAAGTGAGCACTTACTCGCCGTCGTCGCAACGAAAAAAATCGGTGGAGATGCCCTCGCGATTTTTCTGAAAGGGATCTTATGCAACGTGCTCGTCTGTTTGGCCATCTTCATGCCGCTCAAAACGAACAATGACGTCGCGAAGATTATGCTGACGATGATTCCAGTCGTCGTATTTTTTGCCGCCGGGTTCGAGCACTCGATTGCGAACATGGGCGTTTTTGCCCTTGCGCTCCACTATGTACCGTCGGACCTCATCACCTTCAGCGGTGCCCTTTACAATTTGTTCTTCGCCACACTCGGTAATATTGTCGGTGGTGCGTTGTTCGTTGCGGGGAGTTACTTATATTTGAACAAATCGGAGACGGAGCAAGCCGTCAAACCGATTCGCCAACGTGCATAAAAAGACAGGGACCCCGATTCGCAGGGTCCCTGTTTGTTTCATTTCACGAATTATGATTTTGAAGAGTCAGCAGCGGCTGCTTGAACAGAACCTTGTGCCACTTCGTCTTCTTCCACGTCCCAGCACTCTGTGTTCTCGATACCGAGCTTACGAGCAGAGAAGCGTGGGTTGAGACCTTGAGCACGTTGCTCTTCGTAGTCTTTGAGGACTTTGAAGGCAACACCACCGAGCAATGTGATGGCCGCGATGTTGATCAATGTCATCCCTGCCATGAAGAGGTCAGCGAGGCTCCAAACGAATCCGAGGCTAGCGACCGCTCCGATGAAAACGAATGCCATTGTTGCAAGACGGAATCCGAGGACTGCACCTTTGCTCTTCTTGATGAATTCGATGTTCGTTTCACCGTAGTAGTAGCTTCCTGCGATCGAGCTGAACGCGAACAAGAAGACGCTGACAGCGATGAATGCTGGAGCAAGCGCTCCGATTTGTTCAGTCAAAGCGTTTTGAAGAAGGACAATCCCTTCACCGTTCCCTGAAGCGTAGCTATCTGAGAGAAGGATGATTGCTGCAGTTGCCGTACAAACGATCAATGTATCCAAGAATACACCGAGTGCTTGAAGGAAACCTTGTTTCGCTGGGTGCGATACTTCAGCAGCAGCTGCTGCGTTTGGTGCAGAACCCATACCAGCTTCGTTCGAGAAGAGTCCACGACGAACACCCATTGAGATCGCAGCACCGATTGAACCACCGACCGCTTCGTCTAAGCCGAATGCGCTTTGGAAGATCATCGCGAAGACAGCTGGAAGTTCAGCGAAGTTTACAACGACAACGTAAAGTGCGATTGCAAGGTAGAGAACAGCCATGACAGGTACGACGATTGCCGAGAAGTTCGCGACACGTTGTACACCACCAAAGATGACGAGACCTGTAAGGACGACTAAGACTGCTCCACCGATGACTGCATCGACACCGAACGCGTTATCGAATGCTGCAGCGATCGTGTTCGATTGAACTGAGTTGAAGATCAAACCGAATGTGACGGCGATGAGAACCGCGAATACGATTCCGAGCGCACGGTTGTTCAAACCTTTTTCAATGTAGTAAGCCGGACCACCGCGGTACGCGACATCGTCTTTCACTTTGTATACTTGAGCCAATGTACTTTCAATCATCGCTGTCGCTCCACCGAGAAGGGCGACAATCCACATCCAGAAGACCGCTCCTGGTCCACCGAGTGTGACCGCTACCGTAACCCCTGCAAGGTTACCCGTACCGATACGAGTAGCTGCACCGATGAAGAATGATTTCATTGGTGTGATACTCTTTCCATCTTTTGATGGTGTTACGTCCGATTTATCTGTAATCGTCCGGAACATTTCTTTTAAGTAACGGAACTGCATAAATCGTGTTTTGACTGTGAAGTAGATCCCGGCTCCGACGAGCACGGCGATCAATACGTACGACCATAAGATGTTGTTCAAAAAGTCGACGCTTCCTTGTAACATACCTTGAATCGCTTCCATGAATAAGTTCCTCCCTGTTGTGTGAATCTGAAGTTGAGAATTTTTTATGATGTCTTAGTTCTGAATTATACAAAGATTCTGACAATTAGCAACAATTTTTTTATAGGTGATTTCACTCTTTTTTCACATCAATTCGACGAGATTCCTTATTTTTAGTCATTTAAAGCGCTTACATAAAAATGTTTAGAAATATTAAATCATGATTGTTTTGACATATTTGAAAACTCAATTTCATGAATTTTAAGGGTAAGTCAGTCCATTATCCCTCTATTTTAAGCTGTTTTTTTGGAGTTTCATCTATGTTTTCTCTGTTTATCGGGTATTAACTTACTATAGTTGTCACCTTCTGTTCACCACGTAAAGTCATCTAGAAGAAAGAAGGAATCCATCATGAAAAGGCATCGGAAATGGTTGTCTTGGTTCGTTGTGTTGGCATTCGTGTTGTCCTTGTTACCCATGAAAGGTAATGTTGTCGAAGCAAATGACGGGACGCAGTGGTGTATCTCCACCACCTCTGATTCAACCATCTATGCAGGACAGAACATCCCAATCGGAGTCGTCGATTTTGAGTTTGTCGCAGACGGTCTAAAAATTGTCATCGATTTAAATGATGGTGTGACATTAGCTGACGTGCCTGAAAACATCAAAATTGATTTTCGGTTAACAAGCGAATCACTCGAACGTGGAAGTCCAGGCGCATACGAATTTAAAACAGCATCGCTCGTTGATCCAACACATCTACTAATCCCTTATGCTTCGTTAGCAAGTTATCTTGGCGTAGACGAAAGTGTATTGAAGTCAAACGGCTTCCAATTTAACGTTTTCCTTCACCTAGATACAATCGTCAATGGAAAGACGGAGACGGCTTATCCTGGTGATCCAGGCACTGGAACTCCTTGGGTCCGCTATGTGACATTGACTGTTGAAGAATGCACACCTCCGCCACCAGAGATCGATTATGGGGTCTATACAATCGGATTCTGGAAGAACATCTTCAACTATGAAAAAGTCTCGTTTGAGTATGGTTCAATCGTTTATATTCAAGGAGTATCCTATGATGTCAGCACACTTGAAGGACAACAGGCGTTGTCTGCATTAATGACAGGTTCTCCAAAATCAATGACGGAAGAAAAACGATTGATTATGCAGTTGACAGCAGCGAAAATCAACGTATTATTGAATGACCCTGCGTTCCTTGATCTAGAGCTCGTCTATAAAGACAGTGGCATATCGACTGGTTTGACAGTTGGCGAACTACTTTCCGGCGCAGAAACAGCTTTAGCTAACAATAACGTAGACCAAATGAAGTATTACCAACAACTTCTCGATCAATTCAACAACGGTTATTTTGAAAATACGTTACACGACTAATCCATCAAAAAATGCAGTCGCTTCTTTCAAGCGACTGCTTTTTAAATACCAGTACGTTTCTTCTGGTTATTAGGTTTTTTCGTCAATTGACTCGTTAACGGTTTTTGTTTTGTACCATGTAAACCTGTCGGAACCTTCGTCTGGTTCTGTTTCTTTTCTGCAAGCTTTTGTTTCATCGCTTCTTGAAAAGATAGTTTTTTCTCGCTCATCTTACTCACCTCCAGCTTCGATCACTTTCACACGACCGACCTGTCCATCGCTCAAACGCACTTTGATTCCATGCGGATGACGTGGCGAGTTCGTCAAGATATCTTGAACGACGCCTTTCGTCAGCTTCCCGCTTCGTTGATCTTGTTTCAAAACGATTTGGACATGGAGCCCTGGGCGAATGTCAGCACGTTTCGTTCCATCCATACCCGACACCCCTTTCCATTTAGTCAATCTCTATCATATGCTCTTTTCCCTCATTTGTCACAGCCTATTCCAGATCCCGATTTGTCGCATCGTTTCCGTCATGTAACTTTGATCGGTCTGTAGCACCTTCTCCGGAAAGGGATTATGGAACGCGATACGGACGCCCCGATGTGAGAAGCTGACGTCGATGACCTCGTTTCCGTCTATATCGCAAAGCGTAGCTAATCCTTGTAGAGAATGAAAAGCCTCCGCGAACGTCTCTGCAAAGTCGAGATACGCCGTCACAGCGATCACACTACAACTTTCCCCAATCCGTAAAGTTAATCGTTCACGATTGGCATTTGCAATCACAACCTGCACTGACTCGTTCTCATTCGAAAATATAACCGTATGCATCCTCGTCTCACCTCATATTCAAAAGAGGTACCCTCCTAAGAAGGTACCCCTCTATCATAAACGATACAAACGTGCTGCGAATGGTCGCAACATAAATGTCTCGGTATCAATCGTCTCCGGATCGATTTCATTCGTCATGACAAGCGTCGCACTCGCAATCTCCGGAATGGTCACTTCTGCCGGATTAGCGGTCAAGTTGACGACCACGAAGAATCGATTATTTTCAAATGTACGTTCGTAGACGAAAGCCTGCTTATGTTCCGGCAAGACATCACGATAACGACCGTACGTGAACGTATCCTCGGCCCGGCGAAGACGAATCATCTCCTTGTAGAACGATAAAATCGAGTGTTGATCGTGTTTCTGCGCCTCAACGTTGAGTGTCTCGTACTCTTCATGAATCGGCATCCATGGGGTTGTCGTCGAGAAACCGGCATATGGTGACGCATCCCATTGAATCGGTGTTCGCACGTTGTCACGGGACGTGCCCCACACTTGTTGCATCGAATCAAGCTCACTCATCCCGTTCGCAATTCGTTCGAAGTACTCATTTTTCGTCGCGACGTCATCGTAGTCATGGATGGACGGGAGCGGCACGTTCTTCATCCCAATCTCTTGTCCTTGATAGATGAACGGTGTCCCATGCATAAAGAAATACATCATTGCGAGCGCAGTCGCACTCTCCCGCCAGTAGTGTTGCTCATCCCCGACGAGCGAGACCGCTCGCACCATGTCGTGGTTTTCAATATATAGCGCGTTCCATCCTGTGTCGCGTAAACCTTGCTGCCACTTATCGAAGATTCGTTTCAACTCGACAACATCGAGTGGGGCGAGTCGCGACCGTCGCATAATGTCGACATGGTCAAAATGAAATGCCATATTCATCGCACCGTTTTCTGGCCCCATCCAAAGATCTGCCGCTTCCGGTTCAATCCCGTTCGTTTCACCGACGGTCATTATATCGTATTTCGAGAACGTCTCCCGCTTCATCTCTTGAAGGTAGTCATGGATTCCTTCAATGTTTGAATACATCGAGAACGCCGTGACGACCGGCTTGCCGTCCGGAGATGGAAGCATCGTCCCTGTTGGCATCTTTTTAATATGACTGATGGCATCGACACGGAACCCGTCGACGCCTTTATCGAGCCACCAGTTGATCATGTCATAGACGGCCGTTCGGACTTCACGGTTCTCCCAGTTCAAATCCGGCTGTTTCTTCGAAAAGACGTGTAAGTAATACTGGTCGGTCTGCGCATCGTATTCCCAAGCAGAGCCGCCAAAGATACTTGCCCAGTTGCTCGGTGGCGCACCGTCTTTTCCGTCTCGCCAGATGTACCAATCCCGTTTCGGGTTATCTTTGGAGCTTTTCGACTCGAGGAACCACGGATGCTCATCCGACGTATGGTTGACGACGAGGTCGAGCAACAGTTTCATGCCTCGTGCATGCACCGCCTCTAACAGCGCATCGAAATCTTCCATTGTCCCGAACTCTTCCATAATGTCTTGATAGTCACTAATATCATATCCATTGTCATCATTTGGCGATTTATACATCGGACAAATCCAAATCACATCAATGCCAAGGTCTTCTAAGTAATCGAGTTTTTCGATAATGCCACGGAGATCCCCAATTCCGTCTCCGTTTGAATCTTTGAAACTTCGTGGATAGATTTGATAGGCAATCGCCTCTTTCCACCATACGCGACTGATTTCTGTTTGTTTCGTTTGGCTGAACAACGTCTCCATACGGCACGTGCCTCCTACAATAAGGTATGATTCACATTTACCATAGCATTAGTGCAAGCGTTTGCAAATAATCAACTCACAAAAAAATGCAGTTTACACTGCATTTGAATGAAGCGCCCCCACTTGTTCACAAAAAGTCGTGATGAGCTTCGATAAGTGTTTCCAATCATGATCCATCGTCGCGACATGATACGAGTTCGGAAGCACCGCATATTCTTTTGTACCTTGAAGTTGATCGTATAACCAAATCGAGTCGGTTGGCGGCACGACGTTGTCGACAGCCGAATGGATGACGTATGTCGGGACGTTTACCGAACCGACTTGTGGTCTCACCTCATCAATCAATGAAAGCAACTCCCGAATCGCTTTTGTCGGCACACGGTCATAGACAATCTCGTACACATCCTCTGCTGCGATATCCGGAGCGTCTTCATCGATAAAGCGACACTCGGTATCTGATGCATGACACGCATATCCCGGTACGGATAACGCAGCATTAATCGTCACGATTGCATCTGCTTTTTCGTCAAGGGCGGCCTTGAGCGCTAGCGTCCCACCCATCGACTGCCCTACGACGATGACCGTCCGACATGATTCACGTAATCGGTCGATGCCTTCAACCACACTCTTATACCAACATCGATGAGTCGAACATCGAAAATCTTCCGGGTCTGTCCCGTGTCCTTTTAAACGCGGTGCATACACGGTAAATCCTTGTTTCATCAATTCGATTCCGACGTCTTGAACACTTTGAGGCGTTCCATTGAACCCATGACAAAGCAAAATACCGATTTCGTTTCCTTCATAATAAAATGCGCCTGCCCCAGGAATGACTGGATAGTTGATTGCTCTCATTACTGCCTCCTTTTAATACCCACTTAACCGATACAATTAATTCGTATTAGAAGAGTGTAAAAGTTATCCGAGTAATCGTCAAGTTCTTCAATGATCCTTTACTTTGTCATCAAACTGTAATCATAACTTCGTATTTAGTGGATTGAGTTCTGACGTCTGCTTGGTTATGTTTAACATGTAGTTTAAAACTTGGGAAATGTGTTTGTCATTTTTGACAATACACGAATAATTTTTCAAGTGATTCGTTAAAAGGAAAGTAATGTAAGCGTTATCATAGTTTTTTTTGATGTGAAGGAGGGTTGTTTATAATCAATTTATGACAACGTACGATGGGGAAATCGGATTACACAATTACATCCAAGGGAGACTTACACATGGGGAAACCAACACAATCATTTAAGGCAGTCACTGGACTCGCCTTGTCAGCAGGACTCATCGTCAGCAGCATGACGCCAATCGCGGCAAACGTGTACGCCGAGACGTTGAACGCTTCAGACCTTTTCATTTCAGAATATGTAGAAGGTTCGAGTAACAACAAAGCAATCGAGTTGTTCAACGGAACAAACGCGACAATCGATCTTTCTGCTTACACAATTGAATTGTATTCAAACGGCGGCACGACTGCCGGAAACACATTGAACCTGACGGGAACACTCGAACCAGGGGCTACATATGTCATCGTGAACGGCAGTGCATCGGAAGCATTGAAAGCAAAATCGGATACAACGAGCGCTGTCACGAACTTCAACGGTGATGACACAATCATCTTGAAAAAAGGAGACACGGTTCTCGATGTCTTCGGCCAACTCGGCTTCGACCCAGGTACAAAATGGGGAACGACCGTGGCGACTGCCGACCAATCGCTCATTCGTAAAGATACAGTGACGCGTGGCGATAGTGATGGCAGCAATGCCTTCGATCCTTCGGTTGAATGGACATCGACGCCACAGGACTCGTTCGATAACCTCGGAGCACACACGTTCCAAGGCGTCGAGTACGGAGATGGCGGAACGACGGAACCACCTGCACCGGTCACACCGATCTCAATCGCTGATGCACGGACAAAAGCAGAAAACGAGACGGTCACGGTAAAAGGAGTCGTCACAGGAAAATTAGCGAACACGATCTCCATTCAAGACGCGACAGGTGGTCTTTCCATCCGTCCAACGTCGCTTGCGGTCAATGTCGGGGATGAAGTCGTCGTTACGGGTGTCGTCGGTTCGTATCGTGAACTTCTTCAATTGAACAGTGCGGTCGTCGTATCGAAGCAAGCGGCGGCGCTCCCTGCCCCACAAGTGTTGACGGGCGAACAAATCAATGAGGATGCTGAGTCAGAGCTGGTCACTGTCAAAAATGTCACGCTCACAGGTAGCGGCCAAAACTTGACAGCAACGGACGGAACGAAGGAGTTCATCGTTCGTGACGAGCGTGGCATCCTCGATTTGCAGACAGACGTGAACTATTCATCCATCACAGGAATCGTTCAACAGTTTGACGACGTTTATCAAATCATCCCGCGTGACCCGGCGGATACGGTCATCGATACGTCTGTTCTTCGTCCTGCCGTCGCAAAACCAGGTGCTGGTACGTTCGTTGGATCGCAAGACGTTACGCTCTCGACAACGACGGCAGACGCTGAGATTTTCTATACACTCGACGGTTCTGATCCGAAAGAAAACGGAACTCGATATGAGAACCCGATTCGCATCGAAAACTCGACGACGTTGAAGACAGTTGTAAAAACAGGAGATACATTCAGCGCGGTCTCCACGTTCTCTTACAAGATCACAGACAAGATTCGTATTCACGACATCCAAGGAGCGAACCACACGGCTCCGATGAACGGTCAGACGGTTGAAGGTGTTGAAGGAATCGTCACATCTACTTTCGTCTCGAGCGGAACGACGTATTACTTCATTCAAACTCCTGATACGGAAGCCGATGACGATGCACGCACATCTGAAGGGATTGTCCTTTACGGTGGACGTTCAATTGCTGGCATTCAAGTCGGTGATCTCGTCAAAGTGAACGGAAAAGTAAGTGAGTACGCGATTGAAGGATATAGCGATCGTCAACAGACAGATATGAAGATGACGCAAATCGATACGCGTAATGGGAAAGTTGAAGTGCTCGAGAGCGGTGTGACACTTCCGACTCCGATTACCATTGATGCGACAAACCTCCCGACTGAGTTTATCGACAGTGATAACCTCGCCGTCTTCAACCCTGAAAAAGACGCCATCGACTTCTGGGAGAGCCTCGAAGGCATGCGCGTTCAAACGAACAACTTGAAATCGGTCGGACCTCAAGAATACGGTGACTTGGTGACCGTTCTCGAAGATACACCAACGGAGACGTTCAATGGTGGCGTCTTATTGAAAAAGAACGACGCGAACCCAGAACGCATTCAGTTCCGTCTTGAACCGAACGCAGAAGCGCGTGACTTCGATGTCGCGACAGGTGACCGTTTCAACGGACCGATCGTCGGTGTTGTCGGCTACTCGTTCGGTAACTATAAGATCCAAGCCTCTCTCGAGAACATGAAAGCTGCTTTCGTCAAAGGGGACGCGCAACGTGAGAAGACGTTCATCGAAGCAGCAGAAGATCAATTGACGATTGCGTCGTACAACTTAGAGAACTTCTCGAACAACATCAAAGAAACATCTGATGAGAAAGCACTCAAATTGGCGAAAGCGTTCGTCAACGAATTGAACAGCCCTGACATCATCGGCGTGACAGAAGTACAAGACAACGATGGACAGGACAAAGGTGCAGGTTCTGCCGCCGACCAAAGCTATCAACGCTTGATTGACAACATTGTAGCTGTCGGTGGAAAAACATATAAGTACGTCAACATCGACCCAGAGAACAACCAAGACGGTGGCGCACCGGATGCCAACATCCGCGTCGGCTTCTTGTATGACCCTGAGCGCGTGTCATTGACGGATGGAATGCCTGCTGGTGATGCGACGACGGCTGTCGGATACGAGGACGGCAAGTTGACACATAACCCGGGACGCATCGACCCGACGAATGAAGCGTTCGATCGCTCACGTAAGCCGTTAGCAGCTCAATTCGACTTCCAAGGCGAGAACGTCATCGTCATCGCGAACCACTGGAACTCAAAAGGTGGAGACACTGGCTTCTTCGGTTCACAACAGCCGGTCGTGCTCGGAAGTGAGGTACAACGTAAGAAGATCGCAGAAGTCGTACACAACTTCGTGGCGGACGTGAAGACGAAGAACCCAGAAGCGAACGTTGTCGCTCTTGGAGACTTCAACGATTTCGAATTCTCAGATGCACTTCAAATCTTCAAAGGTGACTTGATGACGAACATGGTCGAGAAAGTCCCTGCTGTCGACCGTTACTCATATGTCTATCAAGGGAACTCGCAAGTGCTCGACCATATCCTCGTGTCGAACCGCTTGGCCGCTTCTACAAAGATTGACATGATTCACGTCAATGCGGACTTCACGGAGATGTCAGGTCGCGCCAGTGACCACGACCCGGTTCTCGCACAAATCGATTTCACACCGGAACCTGAAGTCGAGTTGACACGTTACACGGTAGAAAATCATCCGGCCGCTCGCCTCGTCCTTCAAGAGGATTTCATCGGCGTGACGATTGGAAAAGGCACGAACTTTAAAAACGGCATCTTCGTTCGTGGTGCATTCACGGAATTGACGGGTGACGCTTTGAAAAACGTCGTCGTTCAAGTGAAACCAAAAGAAGCCGGTGCCATCATCGACTTCAAAGGCGCAACAGTGAAGGAAGTCATTGTTGACGGGAAAAATCTTGCCGAGATTCGCGGGGCAAAAAATGTCCAACGCATCACGTATACGAAGGGTGCTTCCTCTTCATCCATCATCATCAAGAAATAACATGTTGAACCGCAGACACATCGTCTGCGGTTTTTTTGGGTTTCGCCTCTCTTGAAGGGGGGATAAAAAGAAAGATGCTGAATCATGGAGGATGAAACGATGGAATTGTATAACGGAGACTTATATTGGCCGACGACCGAATCAGATGACGTCGTATTGAAAAAACCTGAGAAAAAAGAGCATTATGACGTGCTCGTCATCGGTGCCGGTATGTCCGGGACGTTGACCGCCTATACGTTACAACAGGATGGTGTGGATTTTGCGGTACTGGATGGACGGAAAGTCGGAACGGGTAGCACGTCGGCGAACACGGGACTCATTCAATATTCGAATGACATCATGCTACATGAACTTGCAGAAAAAATTGGCGAGGAAGCAGCAGTACGCTTCTATCACCTTTGTCTCGATGCCGTTGAATCGCTCGATCAAGTAGCGGAAGATGTGGGCGCATCCGAGATTTATATTCGACGGGATAGCCTTTGCTTTGCGAGCGAAGAGGCCGATGTTGCCAAATTGAAACTTGAGTATGAGATGCTTTCGAAGCATGGTTTTGAAGTAGAATGGCTTGATCGTGAGGCGTTGCGTGAACGCTTCCCATTTGAGAAACCCGCGGCATTGATCACAAAAGGGGATGCTGAAGTCAATCCACTCACGCTCAGCCGTCAAATCATTCGTCACTTATCGAAACAGCATGTACCGATTTTTGAAGAGACGTCGGTCGATGAAGTCGTTTCGGACGGTGAGGATTGGCTCGTTTTCACTTCAAACGGAACATTTAAAGCGAATAAAGTCATCTTTGCGACGGGCTACGGCCCTGCTCCCCTACTCGATTCTCATCGTATCGATTTGAATCGTTCGTATGCCATCGCCACAAATCCGATTGCTGAATTTACCGAATGGGAAGGGCGTGCACTCATCTGGGAGACGAAACGACCGTACCTCTATTTACGTACGACTCCGGATGGTCGAATTATCGCTGGCGGTCTCGACGAAGACAAAGCAGAGACGCCTCACAATGAGGCGCTCATGAATGATCGGGCTGAGCGAGTGAAGGAGAAGATCGCTGAACTCTTCCCGATGTATGATCTCGAAGTCGACTACGCCTGGGTCGCCTTATTTGGAGAATCGGTGGACCAGCTTCCGTTCATCGGGGAACACCCGAATCGACCGAATTTGTTTTACTTGCTCGGATATGGGGGAAATGGGACGGTGTACAGCATGCTCGGCTCTCACATCCTGAGCGCCCTCGTTCGTGGTCAAGTCCATCCGGATGCCGATCTCGTTCGTCTAGATCGAACGTAACCCCTATTCTTTGGGGTTGTTACATATTGAAGGAGTGTTTTTGGATTGAAGAAAAAAAGAAAAGCAAATTGGGTGTACACGTTTCGCCGACTTATCGTGTTTCTCGTTCCTCTCGGCTGCGCCCTCTGGTTTTGGCCGCACGAGTCCACGCCCACTACACAATTAAAGTCTGAACACGTCTCTATGTCCGAGGAAATATATACAATTGAAGAACGTTCACCTGTTCAAGACGACGGTGTCACCCGCTATGAATACGATGTCGTCGTTCATGGCGAACCAAGTACGGATGAACTTCAATCAATCAGTCACGACGTCATCGATGAAGTTCGACAGTCCGATCAGTTTCAAGCCGCCTTGCTACGATTTTATGATGATGCCGCCTATATCGGGACAGACCCCACACTTGGTGAAGCCGTATTCGCTCCTGAAGGCGACTATGCGCTTGCCGATTGGGTCGAGCCCGGTCAAACAGACGAGATGTCGTTCGGCTGGCAACTGCGTGAGAAAGAGTGGTCGACGAAACTGACTGACAAAGAGATTCAAATCTGGGCGTTATGGCAAGAACAATATACAAAACAAGATCCCGACGATCCTGATGTGAAGTCAAAAGTGACGCGAATCGTTTCCAATGAATATGATCTCGACCCAAAAGCCGTGCAACAAGTCGTCTTGAAACAGCATGTATGGGCCGTACTGTAAGCTAATCGACCATTTGTGTGAAATCTCTCTTTTTTGAAAAAGAGGGATTTTTTTATTTCCGTTAGGGAACATCGATACAGTAGGTCAAAACGCGACTTACGACGGTCAGTCATACTTAAGGGAGGCAATCACATGGGGAACAAGAAAGAAGAGCAATTAAAACAACATACGATTGATAACGAACAACAAGCAGGCTTGACGACGAACCAAGGGTTGAAGATGGCGGAAGATGAATTCTCACTGAAAGCAGGGCGTCGTGGTCCTACCTTGATTGAAGACTTTCATTTCCGGGAGAAGATGACCCACTTCGATCACGAGCGGATTCCAGAACGCATTGTTCACGCTCGTGGCGTCGGTGCTCACGGAGAGTTCCACGTATATGAACCGCTCGCCGACATCACGAAGGCTGATTTCTTGAACGACCCTTCGAAGACGACACCGGTATTCGTCCGTTTCTCGACCGTCCAAGGATCACGTGGTTCTGCGGATACGGTGCGTGACGTCCGTGGCTTTGCGACAAAGTTTTATACAGACGAAGGAAACTACGACCTAGTTGGGAACAACATCCCTGTCTTCTTCATTCAAGATGCGATCAAGTTCCCTGACCTTGTCCATGCCGTAAAACCTGAACCGCATACGGAAGTGCCGCAAGGGGGAAGCGCGCACGATACGTTCTGGGACTTCGTCGGACAAAACCACGAAACTGCTCATATGGTCATGTGGGCGATGAGTGATCGGGGGATTCCGCGCAGTCTACGCATGATGGAAGGGTTCGGGGTCCATACGTTCCGTCTCGTGAACGCAGAAGGAAAAGCACATTTCGTCAAGTTCCATTGGAAACCGAAGCTCGGGGTTCATTCACAAGTATGGGACGAAGCCCAAAAAGCAGTCGGGAAAAATGCCGATTTCCATCGTGTCGACTTGTATGAAGCCATTAACAAAGGGGATTATCCAGAGTGGGAGCTCGGTCTTCAGCTCATCCCGGAAGAAGATGAGTTCAACTATGACTTCGACATTCTAGACCCGACTAAACTATGGCCAGAGGAAGAAATCCCTGTGAAACTTGTCGGGAAGATGACGCTCAATCGAAACGTCGATAACTTCTTCGCCGAAACCGAGCAAGTCGCGTTCCATCCGGGACACCTCGTCCCAGGGATTGATTTCTCGAACGACCCGCTCTTACAAGGTCGTCTATTCTCTTATACGGACACGCAACTTTCGCGTCTCGGTGGACCAAACTTCCACCAAATCCCGATCAACAAGCCGGTTTGTCCGTTCCATAACAACCAGCGTGACGGCATGCATCAAATGGCCGTCCATAAAGGACAGACGAGCTATCATAAAAATGCGCTCAACAACAACCAGCCAGAACCCGTACCAGCCGACCAAGGTGGATTCGAGCACTACCAAGAGAAAGTCGATGGACATAAGATTCGGGGACGCAGCGACAGCTTCCTTGATTTCTATTCACAGGCGAAGCTCTTCTATAACAGCATGACCGATGTCGAGAAGCAACATATTCAAGACGCCTGCAGCTTCGAGCTCGGGAAGTGTGAGTCCGACATGGTGAAAGAGAACGCTGTCGATTTATTGAACCGAATCGATCGTCATCTTGCCGAAGTCGTCGCCGACAACTTAGGCGTACAAGTGCCAGAAGAGAATAATGAGGTCCAGTCAGACAAGACGTCCCCTGCCCTCTCCATGGCGAATACAATCAAAAAACCGGATACGAAGAGCGTCGCCCTTCTTCTCGCCGGTGATGTGGATGCGAATCAAGTGAAACAATGGGTGAAGAAGCTTGCCGACCACAACGTCAACTACAGTCTCGTCGGCAAGAAGGCCCATATGCTGGGTGACCTGAAAGTAAAAGAGACGTACGACACGGTCGACTCGAGCCTCTTCGATGCCGCTTTCTTGGTGAGCGCCGCAACCCATGTCGAAGACGACGTTCTCGAGTTTATCGAAAATACGTACAAGCACTATAAACCGCTCGCCCTGCACGTGCATCATAAAGAAGCACTCGCAACGTGCCGCGTGAAAACAGACCAGCCTGGTGTCTTCACGTTTGACGAGCATAACCTCGATGGATTCGATACATTCATCGACGGGATCGCGACCGCCCGTTTCTGGGACCGCGCTTAACGACTTCACTCGACTCGATTTATGAGTCGAGTTTTTTGTGCTCGTCCGCTCCATCGGATGCATCATCTCAGACAATCCTGTTTTGATTTGGTATACTCTTTTAGTTATGTTTATTAACTATTCGATTTTGAAGAAAAGGAGGCGTCGTGTTCGATGCATCAACCTATCCAAAAACTATGGACGAGAGACTTTCTGATCATCTCGCTCATCAACTTCTTCCTGACGCTCATCTTTTTCTTATTGATGGTCACCATCGGGGTACATGCCGTCGAGTCGTACGGGGCGACGACGAGCCAGGCAGGACTCGTCACCGGCATCTTTATCATCGGGACACTGACCGGGCGATTGTTCATCGGTCGACTCATCGATTCGATCGGTCGGAAAAAGACGCTCTATATCGGTCTCGTCTTTTTCACCGCAACGATTTTGCTGTACTTCGTCCATTGGGGCGTCGGTTTCTTGTTACTCACCCGCTTCGTACACGGTCTCGGGATGGGATTATCGAGTACCGCAACCGGAACAATCGTAGCGCAAGTCATTCCTGCGACTCGAAAAGGTGAAGGAATCGGTTATTACAGTATGAGCTCTACCCTGGCGACAGCCATCGGGCCATTCGTCGGGTTGCTCCTTAGCCAATATACGAGCTTTACGGTCATTTTCGGACTTTGTTTCGTGATTGGACTGATCAGTTTAGCGAGTACGTTCTTCGTGAACGTACCTGAAGTAGACGCTCCTGAAGTCGTACGTGGCTTCACTTTGAAGTCATTCGTCGAACCGAAGGCGTTACCGATTGCGCTCATCATCGGGATGGCTGCACTTAGCTACTCGAGTGTCTTATCCTACATCAACTTTTACGCAAGTGAACTCGACTTGATCGAAGCAGCGAGTATCTTCTTCCTCGTCTATTCCGTCGCCGTCCTATTGTCTCGTCCGATCACAGGGAAGTTGATGGATGCGCGCGGCGCGAACGTCGTCATGTATCCGGCAATCGCCATCTTCGCCATCGGGCTTCTCGTGCTTAGTCAAGCAAACAGTGGCTGGATGCTATTACTCGCAGGTGCTCTGATTGGACTCGGGTTCGGGAATATCCAGTCCGGTACTCAAGCGATCGCCGTTAAGGCCTCACCACCGCATCGGATGGGAATGGCCACCTCGACGTTCTTCATCGCCCTCGATGCAGGTCTCGGATTTGGTCCATACTTCATCGGTTTACTCATTCCATTGACCGGGTTTTCGACGTTGTACTTGATGCTTTCTGGTGTCGTTCTCTTCACCATTTTCTTGTATTACCTCATGAACGGCCGAAGCGAACAAAAACAATTGAAAGAAGCTGCCTGACAGGATGTCTACACATCCTGTCTTTTTTTGAAAGTTCACACATTTTACCGAAGGATACGTTAAGATAAAAATGACGTGTAAAAAATAGAATGAACGAAATGAGGGAGACGAGATGAAAGCTGACCAAACACTTCAATACAACGCATCGATTTTATTACGGACGTTCGATAAAATTTCAGACTATGTGTTCTTTATGGAAGTCGATGGTTCAGCTTATCGGTATGTCTTCGTGAATGAACCTGCAAAGCGCGCAATCAAGTGGTCGGACGCAGATGTCGGAAAGCAGATTGACGAACTCGTCCCTGCCGATACGGCCGCGCTCATTAAAAAGCATTACGATGAAGCGATTCGAACGAAAAAAAGTGTCGTCTATGAAGATTATCGTCTCGCTGACTCGTTCTATACAGATACGGTAGAAGCGGATGACGTGTTAACACTTCCCCTTCATTACTTCGAGTCAGAAGTAACACCTATTTTTAATGATGAGGGGATCTGTACCCATATCGTCTCGGTCGTTCGCGAAGTGACAGAACGAAAGCGTCGCGAACTTGAATTATCGATTTTAAAAGATCATCATGAATCACTGAGACGTTACTCGCCTCATGGGATTTTCGTGCTCGATCATCATCTAAATATCAAATCGGTCAACCCAGCTGTTACAGCCATCACTGGATATGCAGAACAGGAGATGCTCCATCAACCGTTTCTTCATTGGCTCCCTGAAGAAGAACGTTCTCGTGTCCGTAAAGGATTACAGTTCACCTTGTCCGGCATCCCTCATAAATATTCGATTTACGCTACTCATGAGTCGGGGGAACGGCTCGATTTGTCCGTGTTGAACATCCCGATCGAAGTCGGCGGTAATATTACGGGACTGTTTGCGATCATCATCGATTTGACGCCTGAGAAGAATGCCGAACGCGCTACAATTGAAAGTGAGCGCCGCTATCGTCAACTCATTGAGACGATTCCAGAAGGCATCATCGTCCATCAAAACGGTAAGATTTTGTATGCGAACGAGATGGCGCTCGCCACGATCGGGGAGACATATCTCGAGAGTGAGTCCATCTTCTCTTTCATTGCGGAAGAGTATCATCAGTCCACTCGTAAACGCCTCGCCTCCCTTGAACTCGGGGGACCTGTACAAGATACGGAAATGGTCATTGTAACGTCAGGCGGAGACAGACTACAGATGGACATCAGTAGTCTCCTTATCGACTATGAGGGACAGATGGCCGTGTTGACGATTTTGCGTGATGTCACGGAAAAGCGTGAAATGGAGCAAGCTTTGAGGCAAAGCGAATTACAATATCGACTGATTACGGAAAACATGAGCGATCTCGTCTGCATGTTAGAACGGGACGGTGCTGTTCGTTATGCATCCCCATCTCACCAGACAATTCTCGGTTTTGCGCCCGGTTACTACGAAGGAAAGAATACGCTTGACTATATTCACCCGGATGACATCCATATCGTGCGTAAGCAATTAAAAGAATTGAAAGAGCAAGATGTCTCATTGACGCTTGAATTCCGTCACTTCCATGCCGACCAACGCTGGGTATGGCTCGAAACAAAAATTCAACCGATCTACAACGAATCGGGTCAACTTCTTCACTACTTGACGGTCAGTCGTGAAATCATGCAACGTAAGGCGCTCGAGAAGCAATTGAAGCATTTGGCGTATCACGATACGTTGACCGATTTGCCGAATCGACGCTACTTCCTCGCCTATCTCGAAGAAGCGATTGGACAAAGCGAACTGGAACAGGAGAAATTGGCCGTCCTCGCCCTCGATGTCGACCGTTTTAAACAAATTAATGATACGTTCGGACATGATGTCGGTGACGAACTCTTGCGACAATTAGCGCGTCGTTTGACGTCGGTTCTTCGAAAACAAGATATGATCGCGCGACTCGGCGGTGATGAGTTTGCTGTTCTTATTCGCTACAACGACGCATCTGCTCTCCATCGCGTCGCAGAAAAAATCATCAAGGCGCTACAACGCCCTTGGGAAATCGATCATCATACGTTCATCACCACTTCGAGTGTCGGGGGTGCCCGATATGTCAAAGGATTATCCACTAAACAATTGTTAAAACGCGCCGATCTCGCCCTATATGAGGCGAAAGCTGGCGGAAGAAATCAATATGCCCTTTCCAAGGATCACCTTTGAGTGATCCTTTTTTCACGTGAAACATCAGTAAATCACAGATAAAACCGAACATTAAACATATCGAAAGATAAATTTATTCATTTTTAGATGTTTATTATCCATTTTACCTTTGACTTCGAGAGCTATTCGCGTTATATTACCGAATGGGCGAAGTTTTTTATTGTTAAAGACATTAATGTTCGTAAATAGGGGTGTGACATATGGATAAAGTGTTTGATTATGAAGATATTCAATTAATTCCTGCAAAATGTATTGTCGATAGTCGTTCGGAATGTGATCCGACCATCGAGCTCGGTGGCTTCACGTTTCGCTTACCAGTCGTTCCTGCTAACATGCAAACAATCATTGATGAAAAAGTAGCACTCATGTTGGCCGAAAAAGGATACTTTTACATTATGCATCGCTTCAATCCTGAGACGCGTCTCGCGTTTATCCAAGACATGCATGAGAAGGGGCTTTATGCCTCCATCAGCGTTGGGGTGAAGGATGAGGAGTATGCGTTTATCGAGATGCTTCAATCGACTGGCCATACGCCAGAATTCATCACAATCGATATCGCACATGGACACTCGAATGCAGTCATTCGAATGATTCAACATATTAAGCACCACCTTCCGGGTTCATTCGTCATCGCGGGGAACGTTGGGACGCCAGAGGCTGTTCGCGAATTAGAACATGCCGGTGCGGATGCTACGAAAGTCGGAATCGGGCCAGGGAAAGTATGTATTACGAAAATCAAAACGGGGTTCGGCACGGGCGGCTGGCAATTGGCTGCACTTCGTTGGTGTGCCAAGGCGGCAACAAAACCAATCATTGCGGATGGGGGAATCCGTACACATGGCGACATCGCCAAATCGATTCGTTTCGGCGCTTCGATGGTCATGATTGGATCCTTGTTCGCTGGTCATGACGAATCTCCAGGGGAAACGTTTGAGCAAGACGGCAAACAATTAAAAGAGTATTTCGGTTCGGCTTCTGAGTTCCAAAAAGGGGAGCGAAAAAACGTCGAGGGGAAAAAGATGTTTGTCGAACACAAGGGGGCACTACAAGACACATTGACCGAGATGGAGCAAGACCTCCAGTCGGCGATTTCTTACGCGGGTGGCGACAGTCTCGAAGCATTGCGCACGGTAGACTATGTCATGGTGAAAAACTCAATCTTCAATGGGGATAAAGTATATTAAGAATGGCAATCGTACAACCTGAGTCTGGTATTCAACCAAACTCAGGTTTTTTTGTCGCTTTTGGATATGCTGTTGGTTATCGTATGGATCGAAGAAGATTCAAGACTGTCTTGATTGGGAACCGTAGGATAGAGGCGGCGATACGTATCGACTTTTTCTGAAATCATCCGCTCTGTTTCCTGGAGAGCCTCTAATTGCGCCACCACATTCGCATGATGGGCTTCAAGCAATGCAAGGCGCTCCTGTGTCGTATCTTGTTCTTCCTGAGCAAGAAACAATGAAACGTACGATCGAATCTGATCAATCGGCATATGCGTCTCACGCAATCGAAGTACGAACCGAAACCATGTCACATCCTGGTCGTCGTATCGTCGGTGACCATTTTTTCGTTTCGGAAACAGAAGTCCTTCTTTTTCGTAATAGCGAATGGTATGGGCACTCGTCGCGGTCAGTCGACTGAATTCAGAAATTGTATACATGTAACTCACCTTTCTGCTTGACTTAGAGTTCACTCTAAGAATTAGACTTTCACTATACCAAATTGCAAAGGAGCATGCTACATGAAATACACCGTGATTACAGGAGCTAGTTCAGGAATTGGATATGAGACTGCCAAATTACTCGCAGGAAAAGGAAAATCACTCGTTCTTGTCGCACGCCGGACGTCAGAACTTGAAAAACTTCGAGATGAGGTCAAAAATCTTTCTCCACAGAGCGATGTCATCCTCAAGTCGGTCGATCTCACCGACAACCAAAATGTTCACGATTTATACTCTGACCTTAGAGGTCTTGAAATCGAAACGTGGATCAACAATGCAGGGTTTGGTGATTTTGACCTCGTCCAAGACATCGACCTCGGAAAAATTGAAAAGATGCTTCGCTTAAACATCGAAGCGTTGACACTCCTATCTAGTTTATATGTCCGTGATCATCATGATGTCGAAGGGACGACACTCGTCAATATCTCATCTGCTGGTGGATACCGCATCGTCCCAACCGCCGTCACATACTGCGCAACTAAGTTTTATGTCAGTGCGTACACGGAAGGTCTTGCACAGGAACTACAAAGCGGTGGCGCGAAACTACGTGCGAAAGTTCTCGCTCCGGCTGCGACAGAGACGGAATTCGCTGATCGTTCTCGTGGCGAATCCGGATTCGACTACAGTAAAAACGTCAAGAAATACCATACGGCTGCTGAAATGGCAGGCTTCTTACATCAGTTGATTGAAAGTGACGAAATCGTCGGCATCGTCGATGGGGAGACGTATGAATTCAAATTACGTGGTCCATTGTTCAATTATGCCGGGTGAAATGAGTAAGAATGAATCAATACAAAGTCCCTCTTCTCAATTTGAAAAGAGGGACTTTGTTTATAGCCAAAATTGAGTTGCTTCATGTCTTCTTTGTCCCATTCACGAAAAACGTAATCAGCTCCTGCTCTTCCTCATTCACCTCACGATTGACAAGTGTAGCATATGAACGAGTGATTTCCTCAGTATTTCCCGGGAAATCATTTGAAATCGTGGCGATTCTTCTCAATGCAAGGCAATCTTCTGCGAACGCTTCACGACTCACCATCTCACCGTGTGACCAAACAATGAACTGTGCATCGAATGTTTCCAATATGTCTAACAATCGAAGTGTCGCTTCAGGCGTCATCCGCCATGTCGGAGCATACAAGTTCGCATAGAGCGCATCTCCTAAAAATAAAACACGTTCTTCTACGATATAGAGGACGATTGAATCTTTCGAATGGTCACCACCGACATACTTCAATACGACGTGAACCCCACCGAGGTCGAGCGTCAGCGATTCCTGAAATGTCAGTGTCGGCAAAACGATTTGAATGTCTCGCGAATCACCGTATTCTTCGCGGATTGCCTCCGCGCAAAACTCGATTTCAATCCCTTCAGCAACTCGTTCATTCAACGATGCGTCATCCCAAGCGTACGGAATGAGTTTTTTCATCTCATGCTTCGTTGCCTCACTCGCAATCGAGACAACCCCTTCTAGGGCAGGTAGACCGAAGATATGGTCCCAATGCCAATGTGTCAATGCGACCATCGATGGCGCACAGAGACCACGCTCTTGAAGCTGTATTAAAAAGGTTGAGGCATGCGCCACGGAGTTTCCTGCGTCAATGAGTAACGTATGGGTGTCACCAATAACGGCACCAAGAATCGGACGGTCCGTATGCGCAACCGGCGTCATATACCAAAAACGTTCCGAATGTTTGATTAAAGTTTGCATGAACGGCTCGACTCCTCTTCTATCAATTTGGTTAGTTCTTCAAATGAAGAACGCTCATCATTTTGGATTCGGACATGACGAAGTGGTAGCCGATCAAGTAAATCGAGCTCGTGTCGCTGCCTCTCTTCCAATACCGTAACCGTTCCCGATACATCGGTAAGGTTACGTTTCAACGCATAGACCCCAGTCGTATAATATTCGACGAATCCATGTTGCCATGCAATCGGTCGGTCGTCATAGATGATTGGAAATATGCGTACGACGTCGTTCAACTCTAAATAAACAACTGTCGGTTCAATAGGTTTTAAAATAGATGCAATCGCTTGAACGTACGCGTCAATCGCCTCTAAAGAAACGTCCTGTGCGACCATCCCGATTGTAAACGGATTTTGAAGCAACGCACATTCAAAGACGACGTCACTTTCTTCCTGCTCGAAACGCTTCACATAACGACGCCATCGTTCGCACATGATTCGAGTATGGAGCGGGAACGGCAACTCATAGACATCCGTCCCGATGCGCTCCTCCCCTTCCTCATAACAGACGAGCCATCCACCTTCGATTTCCTCGAGAATCGTACCGTGTGAAGGTCGTTCATTCACCCAATACACATCATGTACTTCAACAGGGTGAGCGGCGTCCACTTCCGAATAAAAGACACCTTGTTTCATCGCGCATAACTTTTCGGCAAATGTGGACTTTCCACTTCCCGGTAACCCTTCGATCAACCATAATCTCCCCATGCTCAAAACTCCTCATCATCTGAATATCCATCGTATTGAAACCACTGGTCTCCGCCATTGTTCTTCGCAATGTACATGGCCGCATCGGCTTGTTGGAGGATCGAGTCGATGGTGGATGCAGGTTGTACCGTAGCCACGCCCACACTCACGGTGAGACGAACTTCCTCACCATTTGAAGCGACTATTCCCCGGGAAATAGTGTCATTTATCTCGTTTAACCCGATCGGACTCTCCTCTTGCACGACAACGAATTCATCAGCTGAAAATCGATACACCTGACCTCCGAACGTTTCAACGAATTCATTTAACCGTTGCGCGATTTCGATTAACATTTCATCCCCAATGAGATAGCCAAATTGATCATTGATCCGCTTGAAATCATCTACGTCGATGAACAGTAAAGCGACTACTTTTGAGCGCTGCATCTGTTTATATAAATCGGTCATGAGTGTGTAACGATTGCACAATTTCGTCAGTTGGTCTTGTGTTGCAATTTGAATCATCTCACGCTGTTTCCGTTCTTTTCGAATTCCGTTCTCTAGCCACCTCGCGAGTAACCGGATCGTGTCCGTCAATTCTTGAAGGGTTTCTTCGTCGAGTTGATCGTTTAAATTCCCTTGCTCCGCCAATAAGACGATCCATCCGAACACTTGATGTTTATGTGTCAGTGGAAAACTGACGAGCGTTGTGAATTCGATGCCATCTACGATCAATTCACCCTCTTGAAGGGTTTGTGAACCGACAGTTGTCAGTTGATGGAGCGAACGAAGTTCTTCTTCCCCCCATGTCAGACGTGACACCCCATTCTCCACTAAGAGACGATGCGAGGATTCGATCGAGAAAATCACCGCATGCGAATAGCCGACCCATTCTAATAAGATTTCTTGGACACGTGCCAGTTGGTCTTGGAACGGCATTCGAAGTGCGGTCGCTTCATATAATGACTCCACGACTTGTTGGCGTTTGATTTGTCGCCGTGACACTTCTGTATGCTCAATCTCTGTCATGACCCAGTGCGTGAACGACTCGAGTGCATGTAGGTTTTCTTCCGTGAACGTTCTCGCCTGAGTATCGACCACGCAAAGTGTACCGATGACATGACCTTGCTTTGTCCGGAGCGGCACCCCGGCATAGAATCCGACTTGTTCGAGCCATGGACTGTCACTCTCAAACTCTTCAGCCGCCACATCCTCGATTACCATCGAACGTTCCGATGTGACGACCCGATTACATAACGTCCGCTCCCGCTTGAGATGAGAAGACCCGAGTTCGATGCCGACACAAGATTTGAACCATTGCTGGTCAGTTGTCATGATGGAAATGAAGGCGACCGGCATCTGCAACGTTTGGGCGACCAAACGAGAAATTCGATCAAACCGTTCTTCTTGGGGCGTGTTCAAAATCTCCAATCGTAAGATGGCCTTTAGCCGTTTCATTTCCCGTTCGTCGAGTGCAGGATGCAGTAAGTGTGACGGTTGTTCAATTTTCGATAAGACCGTTTGGTGAGAATATAAAATTTCAAGCGCCTCACCTAGGTCTTCGAGCGCCATCGGACGGCTAAAGAAATAGCCTTGAATCTCATCACAACCGAGTTGACGCAAAATCCGATACTGTTCTTCCGTCTCAACACCTTCAGCTGTCACTTCGAGGTCTAACTTTTTGGCGAGTGACACAATCAGTTTGACGATTTCATACTCTTTCAGTCCATTTTCCTGGTCGAGTTGCGCAACAAATGACCGGTCAATCTTAATCCCGTCGATCTCGAATAGCTTCAAGTAATTTAAAGAAGAATAACTCACCCCAAAATCATCAATCACCAATCGGAATCCTTGTTGCTTCAACGATTCGACCGTTTTGATGGCAGCGACCGGTTCATGCATGAGCGTGTGTTCCGTCACTTCAAATTCGAATTGCTCTGGTTGTAAGTCGTAAGACGCAACGATTGTCACTAACTCATTCATATGATGCTCATGAAACAAGTTCGGAGACACATTCACAGCGACACGACGCCCTTCAAACTGTTCGGGATGAGTTGATACATCCTGGCACACTCGCTTCATCACAAACTGTGTCACGTCCTCAATGAGGAGTGACTGTTCCGCCACACGAATGAACGTTTCAGGTGAAACGAATCCGAGTACAGGACTATTCCAACGAATGAGCGCCTCAAAATGAATCGATCCGTCCATCGACACTTTTGGTTGATACACCATATACAGTTCATCTTGTTTGATCGCCTTCACCAGTTCCGTCTCAATCATGATTTCATCGATGTAACGCTGCACATACTCATCGTGCTCATACAAACGAATCGTTTGATTGCCAGTCTGACGCGCCTCGAGTAAAGCGGTCGAAGCGTTCATGATCACGCGATCGGCGTCAGACGTTCCCGAACCGATACCGATACAACTCGATAACGGAAACTCCGCATCAGCCACTCGGTAAGAATGACCCGCAATCACATCGAGTAGATGTTCGGCATACATATAAGCCATCTTAATCGGAACATGTGGCAAGACCGCTACAAAATCTTCCCCGTCCACCCGACCAATGATGGAGCCTTTAGGAAGCGTATTTGCCAGTTGACGCGTGATGTCTTTTATCAATTCGTTCGATCGTTCCACCCCTTGGAGAGACATCATCATCTTGAAACGATTGATGTGTAGACGCATCACACTTGTCTCTTCCGTGCTCTGTTGCTCGAACAATTGATCGAGATCCAATTTGACTTTCATCAAATTCGGCATACCCGTCAAATAGTCCATATGCTCGATGCTTCGTAACAATTTGATCTCCGCTTCTTCTGATAAATCCGTCGTCAAACTGAGCACATAGCGTACGACACCCGATTCATCTTCGATTGGTACGAGCATGGAGGAAGCGAACCGGGCTGTATTGGAGTCGATGTTCATTTTTGACATGAAATAGACCGGGTCCCCCGTCTCGACGACCGCGTCATAATGTTCGATTAATTCATTCGCCACTTCTGAGCGGTACATCTCATGTAAATAACGACCTTCCACATCATTCGGAAGTGAGGAGGCCAGTTTGCCCTGTTCACTCACTTGCACATATCGATATCCCACATCTGTCACTTCCATGAGGAATACCATCCGATATAAACGTGTGAACAGTTCGAATAAATAATGCGGATCCCCTTTCATCCGTTTCATCGTATACCTCCACCTGATCCTTTTTCTTATAGTGTAGTTGGTTTCGCTGCTTCTATGGAGAAAACCTTTGAAAAAAGGGGAAAACGTTTTTCGTTCCAATTCAAAACACCTCCTCAATTCCGAGAAGGTGTTCATCGAATCAAAGCAATTCGTTCGCCAACAGGCGATAAACGTTCAAACGATCCTCTTGTTTATGCTGAATGCTACAAATCATCGCCTCATCGAAGCCATATCGCTCCGACTCATCGCGTAACTGTTCCGCGATTTGTTTCGGCGTCCCCACAAGGTGAATGGCCCGATTGTTGGCGATATGGATCTTGTCGACTTCTGTGAGCGGATACTCATGCGCCGCTTCCGGACTCAACAGCTGTCTCAACTGCCCACGCATCAAGAAGAGACGCGACAAGTCAGATGGTCGAGCCAAATATTCCGCCTCTTCTTCCGTCTCTGCCGTCGTCACTAAATACGTGACACTGATATCCGGCTTCTCCATAAAGTCAGACGGTGTAAAGTGGTGACGATACGTGTCGAGCGTGTCGGCACTCAGTTCGCCATTGAAAAATTGAGCAAACGAATAACCGAGACCCATGCGCCCGGCTTGAACCGCACTGTTCCCGCTCGATCCGAGTAACCACGCTTCCGGCAACGTGACGCCTGTCGGTGCAGCCGGTGTATTCTTGTACCACCGTTCTTCTGGCGTCTCGTCTTTAATCAGCTGAAGCGTTGTATCGAGCTTCTCATAAAGTCCATCCATCATCGGTTTTTGACCTTGTGACATCGCATAGATGGCATTCGCGTCACCACCTGGCGCACGTCCGACACCGAAATCGATGCGTCCTGGTGCAAGGGCACTGAGCGTCTTGAATACTTCCGCCATCTTCAGTGGCGAATAGTGCATCATCATGATGCCACCGGAACCGAGACGAATCTTGCTCGTCTTCGCTGCTAGATAGGCCGCGATGACTTCTGGAGCCGAACTCGCGAACGACATGCCACCATGGTGCTCGGCCATCCACATGCGGTAATATCCTAACTCTTCTGCGACTTGCGCGAGCTCGACCGCACTCTCTAGCGCATGCTCGCCTGTATGACCGGACGTGACCGGTGCCTGATCTAACACACTCAATCTCATGATGTATTCTCCTATCTCTATAATGAAGTTTCTAAATATCTTGAATTTGTTGGACTCGCCGTCATCATACTAAATGCCTCTATGGAATACGAATGATTTGCCTAGTGTACTACAACTATTTTTCTGAAAATTTACGCATTATGTTGATAGCACCTGGTCATATTTTTTATACTGATAAAGAAATACGTTTTAATATGGGCTGGATGTGTAATGGGGATACATAGACAGCACAAACACTTCGGGGAAATGGGGAATGCATCATGAATGGTTCATCAACACCAGACAAAAAGAATAATGCTTTTTCGGGTCGGGACTTTTTTAAGTTTTTGGTCCCATCGCTCATCGGGATTATGTTTTTCATCGTTCCAATCTCATCCGAGGAAGGCTTTACGATTCCAGTCGCCTTCTTATCCAATCTATTGATTGAATGGATTGGCGAGTTCGTTCCGACACTTGCCGTCATCATGATGGGGATTTCAATCGCTGGATCTTTGTTATTGTTTACGGCACGTCCTGCTTTTATGGTCGAACGACCGTCCATCAACGCACTCTTTAGCGTGACACCGTTTTGGTTTATCATGCGTATCATCGGTTTTATCGCCGGCGTCATGACGCTACTCACTCTCGGACCAGAGATGATCACCTCGGAATTTACGGGTGGTTTGCTCCTCTTTGATTTGATTCCAATCTTGTTCGCGACGTTCTTCTTTGCCGGTATGTTATTACCTTTATTGCTGAACTTCGGACTTCTCGAGTTCGTCGGGACATTCTTGATGAAAATCATGCGCCCGCTCTTCCGCCTGCCGGGGCGCGCCTCGCTCGACTCGCTCGCTTCATGGGTCGGAGATGCGACGATCGGGATCCTACTGACGACAAAACAGTATGAGGAAGGCTATTACACGAAACGGGAAGCGTCAATCATCGCGACGACATTCTCCGTCGTCTCGATCACTTTCACCATCGTCGTCTTACAGTATGTCGAGCTCGATCAATACTTCTTACCGTACTACGGGGCGATTGTTTTATCAGGACTAGTTGCAGCGCTCATCATGCCACGGATTTATCCATTATCTAAAAAGGCAGACACGGCTTATGAGAAGACAGAACTTAAACCGGAAGAAGAGGTGCCGGCGAACGTGTCACTCAGCAAGTGGGCATTGACGCAAGCGCTACAAAAATCAAGTTCGAGTAAGAGCTTCCTAGAAACACTGAAAGACGGCTTCAAGAACGTCCTTGATATGTGGATCGGTGTCCTTCCTGTCGTCATGGCGGTCGGAACGATTGCGGTCGTCATCGCAGAATACACGCCGTTCTTCACCATCATCGGAAAGCCGTTCGAACCGATTCTGATGCTCTTGCAAGTCCCTGAGGCATCGGAAGCTGCTCAGACAATGGTCGTCGGTTTTGCCGATATGTTCTTGCCGGCCGTACTCGGTAGCGGCATCGAGAGCGAGTTGACGCGTTTCGTCATCGCTACATTATCGGTTACCCAACTCATCTATATGTCAGAAGTCGGGGGCTTGTTGCTCGGTTCAAAACTGCCGATCTCATTCCTCGATCTCGTCTTGATTTTCTTGTTACGTACATTCATCACGCTTCCGATTATCGTCGGCATCGCGCATCTTGTGTTTTAACGAAAACGACGCCCTTTCTCTTTTATGAGATGGGGCGTTCTTTGTATACTAAAAGAAAAGGAGGTGGACCTAGATGGAGCACCCATTCGCAGGTCAACTCGAGGTCGCGAACAACGGCTATGCCGGCATCATCGACCCGGAACTTTATGTGAACGATCGTTATCACGGACGCTGGACATTAACGCGCTCTGTACAGATTGAAGGCGTGCCCGTCTTGCTCCAACGACAGTTCGAGAACGGAAAGAACAATTGTACGTTGACGTCCATCACCGCCATCTTCCGTTTCTATCGAGACCATGGTTATACGAATATCCCAGATGATGTGACGCAGATTCAAGAGGATGTGCGCGAGATTGCCTTCATGCATCATTTCAAAGACGAGAAAGGGACACCTCCGACTCAAATCGCCACCATCATCACGAAACTGTGGAAGCGATACGGATACGTTGGTCGAGGCAGTTCCCGCTATCTATGGAAATGGTCGACGTTCGAGCGTGAGCTGAAAGCAGGTCGCCCGTTTGTATTGAACATGGCGAACGGCTTTTATAAAAATCATTCCGTCACGGGAGTCGGCTACTTGCAGTTTGAAAAACGGGGGTTCCCGGACGTCATCTTGTTAGCCGTGCTCGATAATCGTTCGAAGGACGTGCGCTACATCGACTTCAACGAATTCAACTTTTGGGGAAGCATCGCACGCGTCCATCCGCCAGCCACTCGTCCATAATCGTGTCAATCGCTTCTCCGATTTTTAAAAGGTGCTCACGCTTCGCGTACGACCCGTAATGTAGCCCGTTTGAATCACGGCCATTGCCGAGCCCGACGAACACTTCTGACGGCTTCATGTGGAGGCCGATCATCGGGATACCCGATTCATGACGTCCAATTTCATAAGTGACGGCAGGATACGTCGAGAGTCGTCCTGTCGTAGAGAAGCCGGTGAAGGCACGACAGTTATCCCGTCCGAGCACAATCAATCGGGTCGGTTTAATATATGTAATCGTGCGTTCCAATAACTCAATCGAAGTCGGATGCTCCATCCAGTCGCGCCCAGTCTTCATCTTCCCCATCTGTTCATATGTGGCGAACTTGAAAAAATCGACGTGGATGACAGCGGCCGGATGATCATAAAACGACCGTCCCATCCCGTTGAGGAGCGCCTCAAGTTTGGCACCATCCGGTTTCCCGAACCAGCTCGTCGTCGCGCGACCTGACTCGAAATAGACCGATGCCCGTTCAATCGTTTGTTGCAACGCTTCTTCATTTCCAAGGTAATCTTCAAACGAAAGTGTATCCCGCCAATAGAACTTTTGGTGTTGCCCCGTTCTCGGTGTCCCGTCACGATGTAAAAACTCGCCGCGAGACGGATTCGTCCCGATGGTCAGCCATTGATCCGGACCAGGTCGACCGTACCAAAGGACAGGTGATGCCTCTTGAATCAATTCTTTCCCGAACGTTGTGTCGCACAGTGCTTGTTGAAATCGGATTGCGTCTTGTAACAATCGTACTGCCTCCATGTCATCCCTCCTCTCCCGTTCGTTTCCCGCTTTCAGCGGTTTGTAAAATGCGTTATAGTGAGAGGACGAAGCCAAACAAAGGACGTGTATACATGCGCATCAATAAATTTATCAGTGAATCAGGCAAGGCGTCCCGTCGCCAAGCCGACCGTCTCGTCGAAGAGGGACGCGTCACCATCAACGGGAAAAAAGCAAAAATCGGCGACCAGGTCAAACCGGGGGATGAAGTCCTCGTCAACGGTTCGGTCGCTCGGGTCGCACGAAACAACGTCTACATCGCCGTCCATAAGCCGGTCGGGATCACGAGTACGACAGAGAAGAAAGTAAAAGGGAACTTGGTCGACATGGTCAACCACCCGCTCCGCATCTTCAACATCGGTCGTCTCGATAAAGACTCGGAAGGTCTCATCTTGATGACGAACGACGGTGATATCGTCAACGAGATTCTCCGTGCAGAAGGCGAGCACGAGAAAGAATACATCGTCTCGGTCGATAAGCCGATCACACCAGAGTTCGTCGAGCAGATGGAAGCTGGCGTCAAAATCCTTGGACAGAAGACGCTACCGTGTAAAGTCCGTCCGCTCTCGAAGTTCGACTTCAACATCACGCTAACGCAAGGACTCAACCGTCAAATCCGCCGCATGTGTGAGGCGCTCGGATACGAAGTGTTCCGCCTCCAACGCGTGCGTGTCATGAACATCACGCTCGGGAAACTCCCGCCTGGGCAGTGGCGCGACCTTTCGAAAAAAGAGCGGGAGCAGCTGTTCCGCGAATTGAATTACGAACCGAAAGAATGGTACTAAAAAGCAGCCTGAGTCGTCTCAGGCTGCTTTATTCTGGTCGAAGTGATAAGACATGGTCGGTCTCACGACGAATGAAACGTTTGAGTTGAGCGCTCAAGTCATCGAGCTGTCCCATTGTCGTCTTCATTCTACATTTCATATGAACATGGTCAAATGAGTCAAACTGCCATTCATCATGAATGAAAGTATCGATTTGGATGGTCCCAATCCGGTCAATCAACGTGAAAGTTAGATTGACTTGCAAATCATCCGAATCCTCTTCTTCATCGAGCAGTCTCCATGTGATTGGTTCTTTGCCCCACGCTTGATTGAATTGATCGATCTTTTGATGAAGATCCTCAAGACTCGCATCATCTAAATAAATCAACTGATTACTGGTGCAGGCAGAAGACCGAAGTTGAAGCTGAACTTGATAAAACAGCTCCGTTTCATCCATCCATACTCGTTCCATCTCAAACTGAATCATGACTTCACCTCTTTTTCTTAATATAACACGAGGTATCATCACGTCAGGATGCTCTCTCGATTATTTTGCCGTCACGCCACCATCTACCGGAAGTTCGATCCCGCTGATATGATTCGCTTCGTCTGACGCAAGGAACAGGACGGCTGCCGCCACCTCATCCGCTTGTCCGAGATTCGGCAAAGCGATTTGATTCAAGAAATGTTGTTTATAGTCCGGATGTTCCATATGTGGCGCACTCATCGGTGTCACGATGTACCCTGGATGCACCGAGTTGACCCGAATGTTTTGCTTCCCGTAATCGACGGCCGCTGCTTTCGTGAGTGAACGGACCGCTCCTTTTGAGGCCGTGTATGCCCCGGCACCTGCCATACCGGTCAATGCAGAGATGGAGGAGATGTTGACGATGGATCCGCCCCCATTCTCTGTCATGAGCGGAATCGCATACTGTGTCCCTAACATGACCCCATCGATGTTGATGCGATATGTGCGTGCCCAGTCCTCTTCTGTTTGTTCCAAGAAAGGTTTTGCAAGTGCGATTCCAGCGTTATTGACGAGAATATCTAATTTGCCACACGTCGCTTCCACTTCCGCGAATACATCCTCCCAGCCCGATCGTGATGTCACGTCATGTTTCACCGCGATGGCTTCCCCACCTTGTGCACGAATCGACTCGACTACATTGTTTACTCCTTGTTCATTGATGTCTGTCGCGACGACCGTCGCCCCTTCTTTGGCAAATAGACGTGCCGTTGACTCTCCCATACCGCTTCCTGCCCCTGTGATGACCGCTACTTTCCCCTGTAAACGCATTGTCCCAGCTCCATTCATTAAATTATGATAGTCTAACTATCATAATCATAATTGGATGTGACATTAATCTCAACGAAACTGCTCGAAGACGATATACTAAGGACAGACAATGAGGTGATGGAATTGAGTAAACGACAACAAAACAAAGAAGAACGAGTTCAACTGATTATCCAAGAGGCAGAACGCTTATTTATAGAGAATGGCTTTGAGAAGGTTCAGATGCAGGACATCGCGGACGCGGCAGGGATTGGGGTGGCGACACTGTTTCGCTACTTCCCGAAGAAGGATCAATTGATCGTCGCGGCAGCCGTCAAGAATCTACAGCCGACACTCGAGAAATTTGAACAGTTCATGCATGGGGAAGGCAACGCATATGAGCGGCTCGAGGCCATCTTGAATCACTTTTTCGAGATGCAGTTGGAGCGGACGAACCACGCCCGTTTCCGAGAGGCGTTCGAGAGCTATGCATCGTTCGTCGCCTCACCGCTTCCTGGGATCGAGACATACATCGACGTTCAACGACAGATCATGCGGACACTCGAACCGTTGATTGAAGATGGGAAACGAGACGGTTCATTCCGCTCGGATATCGATGTGAAGGTGACCGTCGTCACGATTATCAATACGTTCGGGACGTTCGGCAACAACATCCTATTGAAGTCTCACATCAGTTATTTAGAAGACGATATCGAACCGGCCGTACAATTACGTGCTTTAAAAGAGATGTTCCTCGCATCCATTCGGGCATAAGAAAAGCCTCCCTTCGTTTGAAGGGAGGCTAGTTGTATACATAAAAAATGAGCACCTCTCACTAGAGGTGCTCTCGAAAGTCTACCGCGACGGACCACGCTCCACAACGTGCTCCTCAAGGGAATGTCCGCCGTCTTACATAGACCAGCTCATCGCATGTACTCAACTATATGCGAAACCTACGTCCTCGTCAATCTTTTCTTCAATCTCGGTTGACATCTTCCTAAAAATTAGGATAATCAATAGTGTTAGCACTCCTATATAAAGAGTGCCAAAATATAGACATCAAAAGGAGAACGATCATGACAAAGAAACAGTTTCAAACGGAATCGAAACGAATTTTAGAGTTGATGGTCCACTCAATTTATACACATAAGGACATCTTCCTGCGTGAGCTCATCTCGAACGCGAGTGATGCCATCGACAAGATGTATTATCGTGCCCTCTCAGACGAAAGCATCGAGTTCAACAAAGACGATTACTTCATCAAAATTGAACTCGACAAAGAAGCACGGACGATCACGATTCGCGATACAGGGATTGGGATGACAGAAGAAGAACTCGAAACAAACCTCGGAATCATCGCCAAGAGCGGTTCACTCGCCATGAAACAGGCAACGAAGATGGAAGAAGACCATAGCCTCATCGGACAATTCGGGGTCGGATTCTATTCCGCGTTCATGGTCGCTGACCGTGTGACCGTGCGGACTCGCTCGATTGACAGTGATCAAGGATACGTATGGGAGTCAGAAGGCACAGACGGCTATTCGATCGAGCCGACAGACAAAGCGGACATCGGTACAGAAATCACGCTCCACTTGAAGGCAGACACGGAAGATGATGCGTACTCGTCATTCCTTGAAGAGTATGAGATTCGCTCGCTCATCAAGAAACACTCGGACTTCATCCGTTACCCAATCAAACTCGATGTGACGAAACATCGTCAAAAAGAGGACTCGGAAGAGTATGAGGACTACAAGGAAGAAGAGACCGTCAACAGCATGGTGCCGATTTGGCGGAAGCGGAAGAGCGAACTCAAAGACGAGGATTATAAGGCGTTCTATCACGAGAAGCGCTACGGCTTTGATGAGCCGCTCAAGCACCTTCACTTGAACGTCGACGGGACGATTCGCTATCAATCAATTCTCTATATTCCGTCAACGGTTCCGTTCGACTATTACACGAAAGAATTTGAGAAAGGTCTAGAGCTCTACTCGAACGGCGTCTTGATCATGGAGAAGTCACCGGACCTCTTGCCGGATTACTTCGGCTTCGTCAAAGGGATGGTCGACTCAGAAGACCTCTCCCTCAACATTTCCCGTGAAATGTTGCAGCAGGACCGCCAACTTCGCGTGATCGCCAAAAACGTGAAGTCGAAAATCAAAGGCATGCTCGAGAAGATGCTCCAAAACGAACGTGAGGACTACGAGAAGTTCTACGAGTCGTTCGGTCGTCAATTGAAGTTTGGTGTGTATGACCAGTTCGGCGCAGCAAAAGATGAATTGAAAGACTTGATTCTCTTCCATTCTTCTCATGAGAAGAAACTCGTCTCGCTTAAAGAGTACGTCGAGCGGATGAAAGAAGACCAGAAGTACATCTATTACGCGACAGGTGAATCGATTCATCGCATCGACCTCTTGCCACAAGCGGAGCGTTTGAAAGAAGAAGGATACGAGATCCTCTACTTCACAGAAGAGATCGACGAGTTTGCGATCAAGATGCTTCAGTCGTATGACGACAAAGAATTCAAGTCGATTGCGAGTGGCGACCTCGGTCTCGATGACGCGGAAGCGAAATCGCTCAACGAAGACAACCAAGACTTGTTCACCTTCATGAAAGAAGAGCTCGGGGACCGGGTCAAAGAAGTGCGTGCCTCGACACGCCTCAAGTCGCACCCTGTCTGTCTGACGGTCGCAGGCGACGTCTCGATTGAGATGGAGAAGATTCTGAACGCGATGCCAAACGGCGGCGGCATGAAAGCGGAGAAAGTGCTCGAAGTGAATGCTGACCACGCCATCTTCCAGACACTCCAACGTGTATATAAAGAAGATGAAGCGAAAGCGAAACAATATACAGACCTCTTGTATCAACAAGCCCTCCTCATTGAAGGGTTACCGATTGAAGATCCGGTAGCGTATTCGAATGCGGTGTGTGCGTTGATGGCGGAGTGACCCTAAATAGAAAATGCCCTCATTTGAATGAAGATGTCATTCTGAATGAGGGCATTTTTAAATTATTTAAAGTTATTGTACGTCCCTAACAACTGCATCTGTTTCACTTCGTGCAACAAGTTCTTCTCGTCCTCTTGCTCGTGAATCTCCGCAATTCGATGGCCCATCCGCTCAATCAAACCGACGACGAGCGCATTCCCCATCGTGAAGTATCGCTTGCGATCTGTCATAGTCGCGGTCCATCCGTATGGGAAGCCATTTAATCCTTCGCATTCTTCTGGACGCAAATAGCGCAATTTTTTTGTATGCGGATCTTCGATGACATGGCTTGAACGGTTGCACGTCCCTTCGCTTGTCAACATCGTTCTACCTGGAAGGTCTAGCGAATCCGGATAGGACATGCCTCCTTCAGCATAGACATAGACGTGACCGCTCGCAGAAGTACGTTCAATTTTTTTCGGCCCTTTCATGTAAGCCAATTCCTCTTTTTCCGTACGCCCAGATTTTTTAACCTTCTCTGTATCCAGGTAATAGTGTTCCGGGGCAGGACCAAACTGCTCATAGACCTCTTGAACGACTTCTCCGAGCGTCTTAGCCTTCTCGCGAATCGGGAGCGTCTCAAGCGTCGTCACTTGCCCCCCCGTCATGACACCCGCATTTCGATAAGTCGCAGAGAATGCGTCCGAGATTTCAACGATGTCTTCCGGCAACTCGAACGTCGAACCTGGATGCTTCTCGCTTGTCATCTCCATAACCGGGAAAGTCGGTGCAAAGAATCCATCTTTCAACAACCACTGCTCAGGATTTGCTTTCCCCGCTCGGGTTGAATGCTTTAAATCCGCTCGCGTCGCAAAAATAAAGATACGACGGCGGCGTTGGGCAAACCCATAGTCTGCCGCATTGATGACCCGCCACTCGACCGTATATCCTTGATCGGCAAACGCACGAAGCATGACGCTGAAGTCACGCCCTCTTTGTTTCGCAGGTGACTTCATGAGGCGATCGACGTTCTCGAGTAAGACGTAAGGCGGCTTTTCCTGCTCGATGATGTTCATGATTTCCCAGAACAAGACACCCTTCTTCCCTTGAATCCCTTGCTCGTTCTTTAAGCTACGCGACACACTGTAGTCTTGGCACGGGAAGCCCCCTACGAGCAAATGGTGCGGTCCTGCTTCCATCCATGACAGCGCGATATCCTCATTTACGTGTTGGCCACGTCCTTTAAAACGTTCAGCATAGCAATCAAAGGCCGGTTGTACCTTCGTCGCCGGCTCCCACTGATTGCCCCAAACCACATCGAATTTGTCAAATGTAGGCTCGGCATTCACATCTTTGATTCCTTCAAGCGCGATGCGGAAACCTCCTACACCGGCAAATAACTCAACTACTTTAATCAATGGGAACACCCTTTCGTATTTTCTATCTTAAATTTACGCTATTTTAGGTCCTATCACAACCGAACTAGCTCGATGAAATTAGTTTAACAGAAAAGGTGAATGGGATCAACAACTACGTTATACTCATCTTACATATGTAAATTTATAGGAGGTATTCGATTGCGTTACGAAACGATTCAAGAACTAATGGATAAGGCAAGAGAGGCTGAGGGAAAGACATTCGGCGAGATTGACACGACCGGACGGATTAAAAATGTACGTTCCAAGGGATCACTCGGTCACATTATTGAAGAGAGTCACTTCGGATACCCAATCAATTCAGATGCCCGACCAGATTTTGAGGATCTTGGTATCGAGTTAAAGGTCACCCCTTTCAAGAAAAATAAGAATGGTACATATTCTTCGAAGGAACGACTCGTCTTGAATATGATTGATTACCATAGCGAGCATCGATACTCGTTCGAAACTTCAAGCTTTTTATCGAAAGCCACAAGTATGCTCATCATGCTCTATCAATATGAGCCCGAGATCCCAATAGATGACTATCGTATCTATAAGGCATTCTTAAACGAATTCTCGGAGGAAGATTTAGCCGTGATGCGACAAGACTGGGAAACAATCGTTACCAAAATCAAGAATGGAGAGGCTCATCTCATTTCGGAGGCAGATACGATGTATCTGTCCGCCTGTACAAAAGGGGCGAACGGTTCGATTGTGCGTACTCAACCCTTCTCAGATGAACCCGCCAAACCGCGTGCTTTCTCTTTGAAAGCATCCTATATGTCTGGATTGGTTCGTAAATATTTAACACCGGAACTACTAGAATCCATCGCGAACCAAGGTGAGTTAAACGAAATGTCTATCGAGGAACTTCTCGAAAACCGACTCTCACCACACTATGGTAAGACACTGATTGATTTATGTGAAGAAACGAAAGTTCTATACAACCCTAGAAACAAGGCGATGATTCCTCACGTCATGGCCAAACTGTTAGGAGTGCAAAAGACAGACCTTTCCGGTATCGAAGAATTTGCGAAGGCAAACATCAAGTTCAAAACGGTCGCACGCGAACCTGACGGAAAGATTCGCGAACATATGTCGTTCGGCAAGGTCGATTTTGAAAACCTATGCCAAAGCGACTGGGAAGACTCAGACCTATATGACACATTCGCAGAACAGAAATATCTTTTCTTAGAATTTCAATATGACGAAGAATACGTCCCTAAGAAAAAGCGAATCCCTCGCTTTGTAGGCATTCGACTCTGGAACATGCCACTCGAGACAATCGATGGCGAACTATATGAGATGTGGTCCGAGGCTCGAAAGATCGTCAGAGAAGGGGTTGAGCTGATACCTATGAAAAATAGAGTAAAGAATAACCTGCCCGGGCCGAAATTCAACCGAGTCGCACATGTACGTTCAAAAGGTGCGGATGGAGATGACAAAGTCCGCCTCCCCGATGGACAATGGATCACAAAGCAGGCGTTTTGGTTAGATCGAAACTACATTCAGCAGATTCTAGACGCTTAACATGAGTATCTCTCCCTCTACAGTGGAATCTTCCTAGTAGAGGGAGGTGAGGGGTATGGCCAGAAACGTACCGAAAGCATCGAGTCCAGCCGTGTTCAAGACGATGAGCGGAAACCGCGGGAAAGATACGAAGATGGAAGTCAAAGTCAGAAAAGCGCTGTGGGCGGCCGGATATCGGTACCGCAAGAACAATCGCAAACTTTACGGGACGCCCGACATCTCGTTTCCTGGATTACGCGTCGTCGTATTTCTGGACTCTTGCTATTGGCACGGCTGTCCCCTCCACTTCAAACTACCGAAGACAAATGTCGATTTTTGGCGTCAAAAGATTGGACGTAACATCGAGCGTGATGCCGACGTCACAAAACATTATGTAGAGGAAGGGTGGATCATCCTTCGATTTTGGGAACATCAAGTAAACAGGGACTTTGAACATGTAATTTTTACAATTACTCATTTTATAGAAATGGCTAAGGTTAGGAGAAAGTAATGAGTGAACTAAATAATGCACCTCAACGCAATTGGATAAAAGACAAAAATAATGATGTAAAGTGGATAAATCAAAAAGAATTTACACTTTTTATTTCTGAGAGTTTTCATTATAGAAATTCAAAAAACTTTTTAAAAGTTTTCCCGAAATATGAAAACGATATTCACAATTTATTTCAAACTCCCTTTGTAGATTTAAAGCCTACTCACGGATCTGAAAAAGGAAAATTCTATCGGAAAATATCTACTATCGATATTAACAAATCATTGAGAGCGCGATTAAAAAGAATTTCTGAGATTCATCTCGAAGTCAGCTTCATGAATCATTACTTTCAAGACAATGATAATAAAACTAAAGGATTTGATTTTGCATATTATGACGAAAAACATAATGCCGGTCTTCTTTACGAATATTGTTTTGGAGAACGTTCAGTCACAAATGGAGAAGAACTATGGTCAGAGTTTTTGAATCAACAAGAAAAATATAGTTACCTCTCTTCCCACGTATTAGAAAATAGTAATTTAGGATACTACAACCAAGGCGAGAATCTCTCACCAACAGTAATCGGAGAAATTCAATTTGCTAATTGGGCGTTAGCGTATTACGACCTATTTAAAGTATTACATCTTGATAATTTAACAGGTATAGATTTACTGATTTATATTACGCCCACAGGTAACTTAGAAAAATCATTAAGCAGTAATATCGTTACTTTTAAAAATATGAAATCAATAATCGAATCCTATTCAAGTGTTTTGAAAGTCCCTATTTGGTTAATAGGTATCGACATCGCAGAAGAATCATTCAATTTTTAATTTGATATAGATTCAAATGATAATACCTTGTTTTTTTCGAGAATATCATTTAATTATTTGCAAAAAGTCATCATTCCTATGATGACTTTTATTTTTTAGAATAAGGTAAATTAAAATAATAATAACTAATTATGTAATCGTTTTCTTTTCTTTAATTAAGCCAAATTCGGATAATCCATTGATATTCCTAATCCTTCAACAGCATGCAAACGCCTTGACAATTCTAGCTCGTTATATGAAGTTAGTATTACATTATAATTATTCTAGTCGAGATAGAAACGCTAGAGTAAAAAACAAGGAGGACATAACCCATGTCATTAATCGGCAAAGAAGTACTACCATTCAAAGCACAAGCATTCCAAACAGGTGAATTCCTCGAAGTTACAGAGAACGACCTCAAAGGCAAATGGAGCGTTGTTTGCTTCTACCCAGCTGACTTCACATTCGTCTGCCCAACTGAACTCGAAGACCTTCAAAACGAGTACGCTACACTTAAAAACCTCGGTGTAGAAGTATACTCTGTCTCAACAGACACACACTTCACACATAAAGCTTGGCACGAAACATCTGAGAAAATCGGAAAAATCGAGTACATCATGATCGGTGACCCATCACACGTCATCTCACGCAACTTCGACGTCTTGAACGAAGAAGATGGCCTCGCAGACCGTGGTACGTTCATCATCGACCCAGACGGTGTCATCCAAACTGTCGAAATCAACGCTGGCGGCATCGGCCGTGACGCGAGCACGCTCGTCAATAAAGTCAAAGCAGCACAATACGTACGCAACAATCCAGGCGAAGTCTGCCCAGCGAAATGGGAAGAGGGTTCTGAAACACTCCGCCCAAGCCTTGACCTCGTCGGTAAATTGTAAGGAGCGATTGCATGTTAGAAGCAGCGATTAAACAACAGCTCGACCAATATCTCCAGCTCATGGAGGGCGATGTCGTCCTCCGTGTGAGCGCTGGGGAAGACAAAGTCTCAAACGAGATGCTCGAGCTCGTCAACGAACTCGCCAGCATGTCATCACGTATCTCGGTCGAACGCGCGACACTCGAGCGTACACCGAGCTTCAGCGTGAATCGTCCAGCTGAAGAGACAGGAATCGTCTTCGCGGGGATTCCACTCGGACATGAGTTCACATCACTCGTCCTCGCCCTCCTCCAAGTGAGCGGGCGCGCACCGAAAGTCGATGCGGACACGATCAAACAGATTCAAAACATCGAAGGTACGTATCACTTCGAGTCATACATCAGCCTCAGCTGCCACAACTGCCCTGACGTCGTGCAAGCGCTAAACGTCATGAGCGTCCTCAACCCGAACATCACCCACACGATGATCGACGGAGCCGCGTTCAAGGATGAAGTGGAAGCGAAAGAGATCATGGCTGTCCCGACTGTCTTCTTAAACGGAGAATCGTTCGGTAACGGTCGGATGTCACTCGAAGAGATTTTGGCGAAACTTGGTACAGGTCCTGACGCCTCTGCGTTCTCGGACAAAGACCCGTACGACGTCCTCGTCGTCGGTGGCGGTCCAGCTGGTGCGAGTGCGGCCGTATACGCGGCTCGTAAAGGAATCCGTACCGGAATCATCGCGGAGCGCTTCGGTGGCCAAGTGATGGACACGATGGGGATCGAAAACTTCATCGGTACCGCTTATACAGAAGGTCCAAAACTCGTCGCAAGCCTAGAAGAGCACGTCAAAGAGTACGGCATCGACGTCATGAACCTCCAACGCGCGAAGCGTCTTGAGAAAAATGACCTCGTCGAGATCGAACTCGAGAACGGCGCTGTCTTGAAGAGTAAGAGTGTCATCCTCTCGACCGGTGCACGCTGGCGTAACGTCAACGTCCCAGGTGAGGCGGAGTTCAAAAATAAAGGGGTCGCTTACTGCCCGCACTGTGACGGTCCTCTCTTCGAAGGGAAACGTGTCGCGGTCATCGGCGGCGGTAACTCTGGAATCGAAGCGGCCATCGACCTCGCTGGTATCGTCAAACACGTGACGGTCCTCGAGTTCGCTTCTGAGCTCAAGGCCGACCAAGTGCTTCAAGACCGACTTCACAGCCTCCCGAACGTGACTGTCATCACGAACGCTCAGACGACAGAAATCACGGGTACGGACAAAGTGAACGGGATCTCGTATGTGTCTCGTGAGACAAACGAGTCACATCATGTCGAACTTGAAGGCGTCTTCGTCCAAATCGGTCTCGTCCCGAACACGGACTGGCTCGACTCGGTCGAACGCAACAACTTCGGGGAAATCGTCGTCGACCGTCATGGCGCGACGAACGTCCCAGGTGTGTTCGCTGCAGGAGACTGCACGAACAGCGCCTACAAACAAATCATCATCTCGATGGGTTCTGGTGCGACAGCCGCACTCGGCGCCTTCGACTACATGATTCGCAACTAACACAAAGACTCGCACTCATCATAGAGAGCGAGTCTTTTTTACAGTTCAAATGTTTTCCCCGAGTCCGGGATGAATAAGATCGATTCCCCTCTCCTCGTATCAAACCGATAGCCTACTCGAGGCGTGAATGGGTTCCATTCTGCCCCGGTCGTCGGAACGCTCTCCATGTACGCCACGTCATTGTACGTTTTGCTCAACACCTCTTCTGCCTCGGCTAACGAGTAGCTCGGAATCGAAAGCAAAATCGCCGCCCCTACACTCATCACTCCGACCGACGCCGCCCAAAGAGTCGATGTCGGCTTTCGAAACTGTGCCAAGATCAAGATTGTGATCATCCATCCGATCGGCACTCCAAATGTCGCCGCATTCCCATACCACTGCTCATTGATGATCAACAAACTGACCATCACCACACCGCCAACCATCCACCACCACTTCATGAATATCACCTCTTCTTTATTATCCTAAAATCAGGAAATGACTCAACTTCTTTTTCATATGATTGACTACATTGATGTATGATAACTTATAGTGTATGATATACAGTATAAAGAAGAACGAATGAAGGAGGCGAAGAAATGTCCGATGTAAAAGCCTCGTTAGTGACAGAATTGCGGCGCGGCACGTTGACGATTGCAGTGCTCAGTCAGTTGAAGACGCCACAGTATGGCTACTCGCTCGTCCAGGCGTTACTTGATGCCGAGATCAACATCGATCAGAGTACGCTCTATCCGCTCTTGCGTCGACTTGAAAAGCAAGGACTCGTCACGAGTTCCTGGGATACGACGGAGAGTCGACCACGCAAGTACTATGTGCTCAGTAGGGACGGAATGGATATTTTGAATGAGTTGTATGTGGAATGGATGAACATGTCGAAGACGTTAACCCGTTTAATCGAAGGAGGAAATGATCATGAATCTTCGTGATGTGTATATCGATGAAGTCACCTCTCGAATACCAGAGTCGATGCGTCAAGACGTCGCACTGGAATTGGAGTCGACCATCGATGACATGACCGGAAATGACCCGTCTGAAACGGCTTTATTTGAAGCGTTGCGCCAGCTCGGCGACCCTCATGTTCTCGCTGCTCGCTATGCGAACCGACCGCTCTATCTCATCGGCCCCGCCCTCTTCACACAGTATGTGAACATCATCAAGATCGTTTTACCGATTGCCGTCACGGTCATCACGATTCTCTCGATTATCGGTTATTTGACCAACCCAATTGATGATACGTCTTGGAGTCAATTCTTGATTCAAGCATTCCTTCAAATCGTAGCCGCCATCTTCAACGTCGTTGTCCAGACGCTATTTTGGATCACCCTCACATTCTTCATCATCGAACGCGCCGTACCTGAGGGCGAAGTCCCCTTCTCTAGTTGGAAACCTGAGCAACTCAAGAAAGTGAAACCCCGTTCGACCTCAATCTCTTTTGGTTCGATCCTGTTTGATGTTGTCGCCACCGTTTTGATGGTCGTATTATACGTCAACGCCGAAAAGTTGATTCGTGTCGTCACGGATAGTGGATCCTATCCGCTACTCAATGCGTCGGTATTGGATCAATTCTTCCCGTTTGTCATCGCCTTGGCCGCCTTTGGCATCGCCATTGCCATTTACAAATGGATCGTTCGACATTGGACAAAGCCGCTCGCCTTGTGGAACGCGCTCTTCAATATCGTATGGATTGTCGTCACGGCGCTCATTTTACTGCAACCTGATTTAATTTCTTCTAATGCCCTCTCGTTGATTGCTGAGCAAATCAACGTCGACCTCGAAACAATCAGTCGTTGGGGCGTCTGGGGTGTCTTACTCACCATCATCATCGTGTGTATCCTCGATTTGGCAGAAGGTTTGATCAAAGCGTTTCGACGTTGACCTCACATTCAAACGTTTCATTTCCGATGAAAGTGGAATAGCGGAGAAGAGAACGGATTTTGAATGGGGAGGCATTTGATGGGTATTCCAACAATCAAGTTACATGACGGTTATGAGATTCCGGCCATCGGACTCGGGACGGTTTATTTGAAAGGTGAAGCAGGGGTCGACGCCATCACATGCGCCATCCGGAACGGATATCGACTCATCGATTCGGCGATTCGCTACGATAATGAAGGCGCGGTCGGTGAAGCGGTTCGCCAATCCGGCATCCCGCGTGAGCAGCTTTTCTTAACATCGAAACTGCGCGCGCAATATTATGACTACGACCAGGCGCTCGAGATGATTCGAGAGTCTCTGTATCGAGCAAACCTCGATTATTGGGATTTGTTCCTCTTGCATTGGCCAAACCCGAAACAAGACAAGTACGTCGAGGCATGGCGTGCCTTGATTCAAGCGAAGAAAAACGGATGGATCCGCTCTATCGGGGTATCGAACTTCATGCCGGAGCACCTTGACCGCTTGATTGAAGAAACGGGAGAAAAACCGGTCATTAACCAAATCGAGTTACACCCGTACTTCTCGCAAGTCGAACAGCGGAAAGCCGATAAAGAACGCGGCATCATCACAGAAGCGTGGAGCCCGCTCAGTCGCGCCCGCACGGTCATCCATGACGAGAAGATCACAGAGCTCGCGAAACAAAAAGGAAAGAGCGTGTCTCAAGTCATCTTGCGTTGGCACGTGCAACTTGGTGTCATCCCGCTCGCCCGCTCGTCTAGCGAGTTGCACCAAAAAGAGAATCTCGACGTCTTCAACTTCGAATTGTCCGAGGAAGAGATGGAGACACTCAATTCGTTGACGAAACCGGATGGTCGCATCGATGACCAGGACCCGCGAGAATACGAAGAATACTAAAAAAGATTGAGCCGACGAGGCTCAATCTTTTTTATTCAAACGCTGGAATCGCTGTTTCTGCATAGTTTTCTTCTAAGAATGCACGGACTTCGTCACTCGTGAGCGCCTCACCGAGTTTTTGGATGGCTTCGTCGTCCTGGTTGTCCTCACGTGCGACGAGCGTGATCGCGAAGTCGTTCTCGACACCTTCTGTTAGAAGTGCGTCACTCTTCGGCGTCAAATCGAGCGGTGCCGCGTAAGCTGGTGTCATCAAGACGGCGTCGACATCATCGTACGCACGAGCGAGCATCAAGAGGTCGACCTCTTCAAACTTGTAGTTTTTCGGATTCGATGTGATATCCGCTTGTGTGTAGTACGTGCCTTCTTTCTTCCCGAGCTCGATCACGTCATGCTGTGCGAGAAGCGAGAGCGAACGGTCAATGTTCGATACGTCGTTAGCGATAGCGATTGTCGCGCCTTCCGGGATGTCTTCCATGTTGTCGTAGTTTTTCGCGTATACACCGTAGTTCGCGAAGTAAATTGGTTCGATCGGAACGAGATTCGCATCGTTGCTACGATTGAACTCTTCCATGTACGGAACGTGTTGGAAGAAGTTCGCATCGACTTCTTTCGCCGCAAGTGCCGAGTTCGGTTGGACATTGTCTCCGAGGACAACGATTTCGAGTTCGATGTTTTCTTCTGCGAGCTGTTCTTTTGCGATTTCAAGCATATCTGTCATCGGTGGGATGAGTGATGCGACTTTTAATGTCTGTGGTTCGTTCGATTGCTCCGTTTGTGTTTCTGTATCGTTCCCGCATGCTGCGAGGACGAGTGTGAGTGAGGCAAAAAGCGCCATCAATTTTTTCATATTCATTTCCTACTTTCTGTTTAGCGTTTGTCGATGATTCGTGCCACGGTCGTGCCCGTGAATTGGATCAACTGCACGAAGACGAGCATGATGAGAATCATATAGAGCATGAGTTCTGTCTGAAATTGCTGATACCCGTAACGGATGGCAAAGTCACCGATGCCACCGCCCCCGACGACCCCCATGATTGTCGAGTACGAGATAAAGCTGATGATGGATGTCGTCAATCCGAGGACGAGACCGGATCTGGCTTCGACGTAAAGAAACTTGAAGATGATGTCTTTCACCGATGCCCCCATCGAGAGCGCCGCTTCAACGACACCGCGCGGAACATCAATCAATGACTGTTCGACGAGGCGCGCATAATGCGCGATGGCAATGATGGAGAGCGGTACGGTCGCTGCCGCTGTACCGATGGCCGTCCCGATGATCAGCCGTGTAAATGGAATCAAAAACACGACGAGTAACAAGAACGGGAATGACCGGACGATATTCACAACCAAGTTGAGGACGGAGAAGACGATTTGGTTCTCTAACAGCTGTCCTTTACGTGAGAGGTAAAGCCACGTACCTAATGGCAGTCCGACCAAGATGGCGGCGAGGATGGATACCCCGACCATCATGAACGTCTCAGCGATGGACTGCCAAATTTCAGACTGATAGCGTAACAAGATCTCAGGCATCCGGTTCGCCCTCCTTCCGTAGCTGTTCGACGAACCAACTTGGATTCTGATCGATGGCAACTACGCCTGTCGGTTCCTGTTCAATCGTCTCATGAACGGCTCCGTCTGCCATGACGGTGACACGATGACAGATTTGACGAATGACATCCATCTCGTGCGTGACGAGGACGATGGTGACACCGAGTTGTTCGTTGACCGATTGCAAGACGCGAAGCACTTCTGCCGTCGTATTCGGGTCGAGGGAGGACGTCGGTTCATCGCAGAGAAGGACATTCGGCTCACTTGCGAGTGCCCGAGCGATGGCGACACGTTGCTTCTGTCCCCCACTTAATTGCGCAGGATATTTATCTCGATACGCTTCAAGTCCGACAAACCGGAGACATTCCATCACACGTGCCTCCCATGACGCCTTCGGTCGTTTCGCGAGCTTCAATGAGTCGAGGACGTTATCAAAAACGGTCTTGTTGGCGACAAGATTAAATTGTTGAAAAATCATACCGATCCGATGTCGCTTCTTGCGTAGTTCCCGATTGGAGAGTTCGGTCAACTGGTCGCCATCGACTGTGACACTTCCACTATCGGGTCGTTCTAATACATTCATCAATCGAAGAAGCGTTGACTTGCCGGCACCACTTGCGCCGATGATGCCATAAATCTCACCTTTTCGAATGTGAAGCGATACATCGCGAACGGCCATCTCTTGTCCATAACGCTTATGGACGGACGACAATGTGATCATGGCGGACATCCTTTCTACATCTCGTGAGTGAGTCAACCGTTTACCATTTTAGCGAAGTAAAGAGTCGCTGTCAGGTCATGTGCTCACATGAAAAGAACCGCACTGCGGTTCAGAGTGGATGTCGCTTGAAATGTTCGGCGATGTGTCGTTTCATGGCATCTCGATTTTCGGCGAAGATGCGATGACGATGACCATTTCCACCAGAGGGGTGTGGGAACCCGCTCACAACGCGATCCTGATTCAAGAGACCGCGCTCTACCAACAATTCCACGGCTCGCCTCACATTTACGCCCATCGGTAAAATAAGTGCGTCTTGAAGATGTGCCATCTCTTCAGCGAAGGTTCCTTCCACATACGGTCGAAACAGGTCCGTTCGAATCATATCCGGGCTCGACCCGTTATAGTTCTTCCCTTTATAAAAGACCGGATAAGGAAGTACCGCCGTATTTTGTACGAGATGGTTCGCTGATCCGAACAAATCAAGGGAGGACTCGATTCCTAAATGACGATGCAAATCTAAATCATCCAGCATCGTCACCAAGTTCTTTCGAATTGGACCGGAAAAACTGCCACGTTGTTTGACGGCTCGAAGCGCCTCTTCGTCTGTCGCATCCTTCAAGTCGCGAATCGCCTCGAACGACTGACGCATCTGATACAAGCCTGGCGTGATACCCGCGATGACGACTTTCGCATCCGGGTTGATGTATTCGAACGGTGCGTAATAGATGTCGAGTTGTTTCTTTTCATCACGGTCTAACAAAAATGCTTCACTTTTTAACGTCTCTTCCTCCAAATCAGATAACTGCAAAATTTTCGATTTATATGTGTGGAATAACTCTGTTCGCGTCATATAAATGTGACTCCTTTCATTTGCTTCTTCCATTTCTATTTCCCTAAATCTTCATGTGACAAAAGTTCATCTCGTAGACACATGCTATACAAAAATAAAGCGCTTTCATTCCATTTTTTGTGATATTCTGACGGTGTGATTCAGAGTGCTGTTTCGGCAGAATCGCTAAATTCTCACAAGGAGTGTGTTCAAACATGAAAGCAGTCGTTGTCAATTCAACAAGCAAAGCCAACATCGAAGTCGTTGAAAAGGAAATTCGTCCATTACAGGCGGGTGAGGCGCTTGTCGATGTCGAGTACTGTGGCGTGTGTCACACGGACCTTCACGTCGCGGCTGGTGACTTCGGGGATGTGCAAGGACGCGTGCTCGGTCATGAAGGGATCGGGATTGTGTCTCAAATCGCGGACGATGTCACGAGCCTAAAAGTCGGGGACCGTGTCAGCATCGCATGGATGTATCATGCATGTGGTCGCTGTGAATATTGTACGACGGGACGCGAGACGTTCTGCCGAAACGTTCAAAATGCCGGCTATAGTGTGGACGGAGGCATGGCCGAACAAAGTATCGTCGTAGCCGATTATGCCGTCAAAGTGCCGGAGGGCTTGGATCCTGCACAAGCATCGAGCATCACGTGTGCCGGTGTCACGACGTATAAGGCGATCAAAGTGGCAGACGTGAAGCCTGGAGAGACAGTCGTCATCTACGGATGTGGTGGTCTCGGGAACTTGGCCATTCAATATGCGAAACATGTCTTCAACGCGCACGTCATCGCCGTCGATTTGAACGATGATAAGCTTGAACTCGCCAAAGAGAGTGGTGCCGATCTAACCATCAATCCATCGACCGAGGGAGATGCGTCCGACATTGTTCAAGAGAAGTTTGGTGGAGCACACGCCGCGGTCGTCACAGCTGTCTCAAAAGTCGCCTTCAACTCAGCCGTCAACGCGGTACGTGCTTGCGGGAAAGTGGTCGCGGTTGGTCTTCCTTCCGAAACGATGGACTTGAACATCCCTCGTCTCGTTCTTGATGGAATCGAAGTCGTCGGCTCGCTTGTTGGGACACGAAAAGATTTAGAGGAGGCTTTCCAATTCGGGGCCGAGGGACTCGTCGTCCCAGTCGTCCATAAACGCTGCCTTCACGAGGTTCAAGACGTGTTCGAAGAAATGGAGCAAGGGAAAATTCAAGGGCGGATGGTCATCGATTTCAAAAATAAAGACTGTCAGTAAAAAACGAGGCCACGTGCCTCGTTTTGTTCTAGATTGACGTTGACGGGGTATAGTTGCTTTTGTATAGTTAGGAACGTCTAAAAACCTGGAAACGAAAGAGGAGTGACTTGATTTGACTCCATCAACGTCAACCCGTCTACTTGATTTACTCACAGAACGAAACGATCAAGTTCGACGCATGAGTGAACAATCCTGGAATGAGCAGAGTGACATCCACATCTCAAACTCGGAATGGTACATTCTCTCTACACTTTATCAATCAAAAACGACCATCGCCGAGGTCACGCGAAGTATCCACATCTCTCGGCAAGCGATTCATAAACTGATTAAGAACTTGGAAGGAAAAGCGCTCGTTCTTGTGACGGACCATCCGCAAAATCGAAAGGACAAATGTATCGAGTTGACCCCACTCGGCCATACTTGTTATGAACAGAACGAGACGCTCAAAGCGCAACTCGAGCAACGGATTCAAGAAGGCATCGGACAAGAGGCGTTCGATCAACTGAAAACCATTCTACGGATGGACTGGAAACTATAATCGCGTCGGGTTAAACTCGCCGCGATTTTTATATGCATACATTTCACTAAACGTCAACCTAGTTGACATTTCACCTTCTGAATGACTATGCTTATAGATAAGGAAGAGGTGATCGACTTGTTTAAAGCTGGAGACTTAATCATCTACTCGACCCATGGCGTATGTCGGATCGACGACATTTCGGACAAAACGGTCGCAGGAGAAACGAAATCGTACTATACGCTTCACCCGATCAACAACTCACAGAAATTACAGATCAGTATTCCGGTCGATAATGACAATGTGATGATGTTGACGTTGCTCGAAGCAGACGAAGCATTAGAAATTTTAGAGTCGTTCCGTTCGCCTGGCGTTGAATGGAATCCACATTCGAACAACCGGAATCGGGAATTTTTAAATGTCGTCCATTCAGGAAATCGTCACGACATCGCTCAAGTTGTCAATACACTGAGCCGTCGACACATCGAAGCGCTCCACGCCAATAAGAAGCTATACGAACAAGATCGTAAGATTCTAGAAAATGCCAAAACCATTTTGGTGAAAGAAATCTCACTTGCTCTCAATCGTTCAGAAAGCGACATTGAGCGCAACATATCTGAATACTTACATGAAAGCATGGCGACACTCACACCTTGACCCCTTCCCCGCGGAAGCGGTCTTTTTTTGTTCTGTCACAATAATATACTTATTTTTACAATTATGGGGTATCCTAATAAAAATAACTCAAATGATATAGGGAGGATGTTAGGATGCAACTGCACTCTAGTACGACCCATGTCACCGATACGCATGTTGTCCGGGCCATCGAAAATAATTTAGCCATCATTCGTTTTGATGAAAATCGCCGCGTCGCCTACGTCAATGAGATTTTCGCAAGAACGATGGGCTACGAAGTCAATGAACTGATAGGACGCCCCCATCGCGATCTTTGCTTGCCTGAGTTTGCGAACAGTCCCCAGTACGAACTGTTTTGGCGGAAACTGATGCAAGGGTTAAGCTATCACGACAAAATCGAACGACGTGCCGCCGATGGCCATAGTATTTGGCTAGAGGCGACTTATATGCCGATTTTCGATGACACGAACCAGCGTGTCATCGGTGTATCTAAGATTGCGGCCGATATCACGTCTCGTCAACAGGATGTCCTCCACATGGCAAATGACCTTCAAGAAACATCGGAGTATTTATCCGCTCAGTCTAAGCTAGGAAAGCAGGACGGGGAACATGTGCTAGAGAACGTTAAACAAATCGAAGCCGAATCGATTCAAAACCGAGAGCACTTGCTTGCACTCCAACAAGAGGCAAAGACGATTACAGACATCGTCCGGACGATTCGCGAAATTGCTGCTCAAACCAACCTGCTCGCTCTCAATGCAGCCATCGAGGCGGCACGCGCAGGTGAACATGGACGGGGGTTCAATGTCGTCGCGACGGAAGTACGCAACCTGTCGAATAAAGTATCCCTCTCCATTACGGAAGTGAATACCAACATCGAAGGAATCGTCAAACGCATCGATGACGTGTCGACGAGCATTGGGCGCATCTCTCATAAAGTCCAAGACAGCTCCGGACAACTCGAGCAGACGGTGCGGGAATTCGAAAAATTAGCCGATTCAGCCGCCACGCTCGAACAACAGGCGAAGACGTTTCTTAAAATGGTGTAAGCGACCGAATAATGGTCGCTTTTTTCTATTCAAAAAAGCGAGCATACGATTGTATACTCGCCTCATCCTCTTCAGTTGTGGACCATATCTTTTTCTTCTAAACCGAGTGTGACCGCTGTCGATTCATGAATCGTCTTGAATAGGTCAGGATGTTCCGAAAGCTTCAAGCCATAAGACGGAACCATCTCTTTGATTTTCTCTTCCCATTCCGGTAACTGTTGCGGGAAGCACTGTTCGAGTACTTTCAACATGACGTGAACGGCAGTCGATGCACCTGGAGAAGCACCGAGAAGTGCCGCGACCGATCCATCTTCCGCGCTGACGACTTCTGTACCGAATTGAAGCGTCCCTTTGCCTTGCGGTGTATCTTTAATGACCTGAACCCGTTGTCCGGCCACGACAATCTCCCAATCTTCATTCTTAGCATTCGGAATGAATTCACGAAGTTCATCCATGCGCTTGTCGTGTGACAAGAGTACCTGCTCGATCAAGTATTTCGTGAGTGGCATCTCTTTTGCCCCTGCCGCAAGCATCGTGATGACGTTGTTCGGTTTGACTGAACGAATCAAATCTAAATTCGAACCTGTTTTCAAGAATTTCGGTGTAAAGCCGGCGAACGGTCCAAACAACAACTCTTTTCGTCCATCGATAAAGCGCGTATCGAGGTGCGGTACCGACATCGGTGGTGCCCCAACTTTCGCCTTCCCGTAGACTTTCGCATGATGTTGCTCGATGACCTCACGATTTTTACAGACGAGGAAGAGCCCACTGACCGGGAACCCACCGATTTGTTTCGACTCCGGGATTCCTGTTTTCTGTAAGAGTGGCAAACTTCCTCCTCCTCCTCCGATGAAGAGGAATGGTGCCGTATGCGTCTCAATTTTGTTCGCAGACAAGTCTTTCACTTTCACTTCCCAAAGACCGTTGTTGAGACGCTTGACGTCCTCGACGCTATGGCCGTAGTTGACCTCGACCCCGTTCGATGTGAGATGGTCAAACAACATACGTGTCAACGCACCAAAGTTCACATCCGTCCCCGAATCAATCTTCGTCGCGGCAATCGGTTCGTCCGATGTCCGTCCGTCCATGATGAGCGGGAACCATTCCCGTAACTGACTCGGATCGTCCGACAAGATCATGCCTTCAAACAGCGGATTCGTTGTGAGCGCTTCCAAACGGCGTTTCAAGAAGTCGACATTCTTCTCCCCTTGGACCATACTCATATGTGGAATCGAGCGAATGAAGGCACCTGGATTTTCAATCAATCCTTGTTTAACGAGATGCGCCCAAAATTGACGCGAGATTTGGAACTGTTCGTTGACGTTGACCGCTTTGGAAATGTCGATTGTCCCATCCGCGTTCTCCGTTGTATAGTTTAATTCGCACAGTGCGGCATGACCCGTACCTGCGTTATTCCATTCGTTTGAACTTTCTTCCCCTGCTGCATCGAGTTTTTCGAACACTTTGATGTTCCACTCTGGTACGAGCTCTTTAAAGAGTGAACCGAGCGTCGCGCTCATGATGCCTGCCCCAATCAAAATGACGTCTGTTCTCGTTTGCGTACTGCTCATGAAAACCCCATCCTTATCCCCTGAATTTTTTTGTTATACAACCGGAGAATCCCCATTCTTCAATCGTATATTTTATAATCGTTATACCGATTATAACTCTTTTGTGATGAATGATAAGGGTTATGTACAATTTTTTATATTGAAACTTGCAGGTTTGTTCATAACATAAGATACAATGATTTTTTACACAGCAAAGGAGAACCCACCATGCCTACGCTCTATCTGATTCGCCACTGCTCCGCAACCGGTCAAGAACCCGCTGCATCTCTGACGGAAGCGGGACACGAGCAAGCACTCCTGCTCCGTGACTTCTTTCGTGAGGTTCCAATTGACCGAATCATCTCCAGCGATTACACGCGAGCGGTCGCTTCGGTAACGCCACTCGCCGATGCGCATCAGCTCTCAATCGAACGTGAACCGTTGTTACGAGAACGGATTCTGACTCATGAACCGCTCGAAGACTGGCTGGCACCGCTACGTCAGTCGTTCATCGACCCGACGTTCAAGCTGCCTGGTGCTGAATCTAGTGAGGAAGCGACTCATCGAATCATACAAGTAATCGAGCGTGTCCAGTCTCAACATGCCGCGACATTACTCGTGACACACGGTAATCTGCTTGCGCTCCTGTTACAAAGGCTTGACCCACACTATGACTTTGAAACATGGCGTACGATGCGTAACCCAGACGTCTATCGCCTCGATTTCAACGACAGTACACCCGTCATCGAGCATATTTGGCCACATAAATAAGCCGTCTCGACATGAGACGGCTTTTGTTATTTCTCCACGAAGAACATCGAGATTGCTCCGAGACCAACGTGCGTCCCGACCGAGACTCCCATCTGCATGAGGTAGATCTCGCCTGTGAAATCTGTTTCTGCTTCAATCTTCGCTTTTAAGTTTTCGGCAATTCGTTGATCTGATGTGTATCCGATGATCACGAAATTCGTGATGTCTGGATTCACGCGCTTCACGAACTCGTCCGTATAATGCTTCAACACTTTACGTGTGCCGCGTTCCTTCGCAACAATCGCACCTTTGCCGTCCTTCATGCTCATAATCGGCTTCACCATGAGTAGCTTTCCGATGATAGCACTCGTGTTCGAGATACGTCCGCTCTTGATCAAGTGGTCTAAGTCATCCACGGACAAGAAGTGTTTCACTTTCGTCTTATACGTCTCATTGAAATCGACGAGCTGTTCGAACGTCGCACCCGTTTCACGCATCTGCGCACTCTTCAGCAACAACCAGCCACTACCGTGACTCATCGAACGAGAATCGACGACATGAATCTTTACAGTCGATTCAGGATGCGCTTCTTCAAAGTACTCTTTTCCAATCACGGCTGACTGATAAGAGCCGCTCGTGCCGCTCGACATACAGATGCATAAAATCTCTTCGTGACCAGAAGCGACCGCATCTTCCATCAACTTCAAGAACGTCGCCGGGCTCGGCATCGCCGTCGTCGGGAATTCCGGGAGCGCTTCCAACATTCCGTAAAAATCATCCGGCTGGATATCCACCCGGTCCTGGTAAGACATATTGTTCATCGTAATGATCAACGGCGCGACCCCGATGTTGTACTGTTCAAGCACTGCATCTGATAAGTCACACGTTGAATCTGCTAGTAATTTAATCATACATTCCTCCAAAACCTTCTCCATAAGTGACGGGAATCATCCTATAACTTCGTCGATTCCGACGTCACGATAGGACCTCCTTTAGTGTAGCAGATTTGGAGGGGGAAATGTTTTTTTACTGGGTTTGATGTGCGACTTGTTTCTCGTGGTGCAAAAGCCATTCTTTTCGCCATAATCCGCCGGCATACCCCGTTAATTTCCCATTCGACCCGATGACACGATGACATGGAACAACAATGCTCAGCTTGTTGCGACCGTTCGTCGCCCCGACCGCCCGGACAGCCGCAGGTCGTTCTACGCGTTCGGCGAGTTCGCGATAGGAAGCCGTCTCCGCATAAGGGATCGTTTGTAACGCTTTCCATACGTCATGCTGAAACGTTGTACCGGTTTGTTCAGTCGGAAACGTGAACGTCATTCGATCGCCATGAAAATAGGCAGCGAGTTCCTCCTTACACTGTCGCAATACATTTGGGATACCTGATTCAGGCGATTGCGCCTCTTCTCGTTCGACGAATAGAATCGATTGAATGACCGTTTCTGTCCCAACGATTTCGATCACGCCAATCGGTGTCTTCATGTCTAATTTATACGTCTCCATATAATGACCTCCACAGATAGAATGTCGCATATCCTTCCCAACCTTGCCAGCGCTCCCCGTATCGCTTCACTTCTTCAATCGTCGGCTTTTCAGGCGTACCTAATTGATGTTGAATCGCTTGATGCAATCCGACATCCGCGATGGGAAAGGCTGATGCGTCCTGAAAACACTTCATCAATACATAGTCTGCCGTCCAGGCTCCGACGCCACGTATGGAAAGTAACCGTTGACGAATGTCAGCTGAAGATTGTGATTGTAGCAACGCTTTCGATAGCGTTCCGTTAGTTATTTCCCGTGCAATATCAATGACATACTCGGATTTTCTTCGACTAAACTGAAGCTCGCGCAACGCTTCCGGCTCAAGCAAAGCGATTCGTTCTGCACGCGGGAACGTCCAGTACACCTGATCTCCGATGACTCGCTGATCTCCATATCGTTCGACGAATCGACGTTTGACTGTATAGGCGAAGGATAACGTGATTTGTTGCCCGATGATGGCCCATGTGAGTGCCTCGAACAAATCTGGAAATCCAATCATCCGCAACCCGCGATGCGCTTCGATTAATGGTGCCAACAATTCATCCTTTGCACCCATCGCCTCAAAGGGTGTTAAATCACGGTCAAGGTCTAACCAGTCACGTACCTCACGTTCCACGCATTCTTTTTCCGTATCTGAAACGTCATCGACCGGGAACACCACGCGAATGTGGTCTTGCTCTTCTAAAAGTTCGACGAGGATGGGACGCTCCCCGATCCGCATTAACTTTTGAATTGCCTCGTCCGTCGTGACATGTAGCACCTCTTGCTCGGACCGATTTAAAAAGACGAGACATTCATGAAAATCAAACGGTTGCGGAACGTCTAGTAGCAAATCGTTCATACGTCCCCTCCTTTTCGATACATATTCGGTGTACAACCTTTCACTCGGCGAAAGACTCGGTAAAAGTTCGACGGCGTTTGAAACCCGACCTCATAGCAGACCGTCAAATTGCTCATGGAAGTCGTTCGCAATAAATAAGCCGCCTTGTCGATGCGTAGTCGTTCCAACAGCTGCCTTGGTGTTTCTCCTGTCGCTTGGGTGAACGTTCGCTCCAAATGGAACGGACTCAGCTGGACATGCTCAGCAATCTGTTCAAGACGAATCGGTTGCTTGTAATGTTCCATCAGATATACCGTCACCTGTTTGACGAGCGCGCGGTGTGGGGCATGCTCGACTTCTGGCTGGCAACGCTTGCACGGTCGAAACCCGTTCGCTTCCACCTCTTGTCTTGTCATATAAAAATCGACATTCTCTTTTTTCGGTTTGCGGGAACGACACGATGGTCGACAATAAATTCCCGTCGTCTTCACGGCCGTATAAAATAATCCATCATACGTCGCGTCACAAGCGAGCACTTTCGCCCATTTTTCTTCAAATGTCAGCATCTCCACACCCCTTTCTTCTTTCACTGTAGCAAAGATAAAAACAATATTTCGTCCTTTTTCTTGCGCTTACAATCCCCTCATTTGAAACGTTTTACAGATTTCAATCGTATCCTATAGTACGATTTAGTTAGAAGACGCTGTCAGTCATATGACAGATAAGGAGAAAACCTCATGCGCACTCGTTTTTCATGGAAACAATTAAAATGGCTCATCCCTATAGCGTTAATCGGATTGATTTTATTCCAGAGCGGACAAGAGTTGAAAGACCTCTCGCTCGCGACCGCCTTCACGACACTGAAACAATTGACCGGTTGGGAACAGTTCACACTCATCCTACTCGGTGGATTCGCCGTCTTGACGATGACCGGATACGATTACTTTTTGCTCCGCTCGTTACACATCCAATTACCGAAGCGAAAAGTCGTCCAAACGGCATGGATCACGAACTCAATGAATGGGATGCTCGGATTCGGTGGAGTGATTGGGATTGCCCTTCGGACATCTCTCTATCGCCCATATACGGACACAAAACGCTTGCTCCGTGCGATCGGTTGGATGACCCCGACACTCATCAGTGGTCTTTCCATCCTTTCCATCGGTGTGCTCTTCGGTATCTTCCCAGCAGGCGGGCTCGTCGGGACGAAACCGTGGATTTGGCCGGTGTTACTCGCGGTGAGTGCGATGCTCCCGTTCTATCTATTCGTCACGTCACGACGATCAAACGTGGGTTGGTCCACCTTGATTGGTTACACGATGACTTCACTTGCTGAGTGGGTCACGGCAGGACTCGTCGCCGTCTATGCGCTATCGTTACTCGACGGGTCAGCTTCGTTCACGCAACTCTTTGGAGTCTTTATCGTCGCCACGGTCGTCGGTGTCGTCTCCCTCGTCCCGGGGGGTGCCGGTACGTTCGATTTACTGTATCTGATTGGGATGACACAGCTGGGAATTCATCAAGACATCGTTCTCTCATCTTTAATGATCTATCGGTTCGTCTATTTCGTCGTTCCTTTTTTGATTGGTCTCTTTTTGGCTGCCATCGCGTTCGGAGACCAGGTCGTCAAACAAATCGAATATCGGCCAATCATTGGGTCCTCTTATGAAATCGGGACCGTCGTCTGGCGTATCGTTTCACGGACGCTCGCAAAGATCGGGCGCTTAACAGGTAGCCTCATTGCCTTGATGAGCAGTTTGTTGATTTGGTTCCAGACACTTCTCCCGAGTGTGACACCACTCTATGAAGTGAATCGTTGGTTCGAGTGGATCGGGACGCTGTTCTTATTGAGCGCCGGACTTCTCATGTTCCTATCTGTCTATGGCATGTATGTGCGGACGAAGCGAACGCTCTGGTTACTCAACACGGCATTCATCTGGGCTTCAATCGGCGTCATCGCTCGTGGTTTGAACTTATTTGAGACATTCGTCGTCATCGGTTTCGCGACATTCGTCTGGTTGACGCGTAAACGACACGTCCGATATCGCTCCATTTTAACGACTGGTCGTCTCATTCGAAATTTGTTCTATGTCCTGCTATACGTCGGCTCACACGCCCTGTTGCTACAGTCGTTCGCCGGCACCGATGACTTATTTTTCACATCCCATCAGGCTGGCTGGTTGACGGTGTTACTTCTCCTCTTCACGTCACTCGTGGCAAGTGCACTTCTGCTTCTGTTCGACCGTTGGAAACGCCCGGCGCTCGGAGAAGCATACGATGAAGATCGCATCAGACAGTTCCAAGCAACACAGCACACATCGAGTAGCTTTGACTTGGCCCATATGGCAGATAAACGATTTTATATCAATGAAGCTGGAAACGCATGTCTCTTGTTTGCGACAGCGCGGAACCACGCGATCGTCCTTGGTGACATTCAAGGGGAACGACAGGCCGCGACTGCGTTATTGACACGTTTCATCGAGGATGCGGACCGAATTGGATATATTCCTTTATTTTATCAAATCACACCGAATTGGATGCCACGCCTTCATGATGCCGGCTTCACGTTCTTCAAGCTAGGGGAAGAGGCGACGATTGACGTGTCGACCTTCTCGTTGTCGGGTAAGAAGCGTGCGAATATGCGCTCCCTTTACAATCAATTCGAAAAGAAGGGAATCACGTTCGAGATCGTCTGTGAGCCAAGCCTCCTGTTATTAGAGGAGTTAAAAGAGATTTCAGATGAGTGGATTGGAAATCGGAACGAGAAAGGATTCTCTCTCGGTTTCTTCGACTACGAAACGTTGACACGTTATCCAATCGCTCTGTTACGAGATGCGGATGGTGTCGTCGTCGCCTTCATTTCGTTGCTCAGAGGGAATGGAGCCATTTCAATCGATTTGATGCGTTCGAAAAATGATGCGCCGTCCGGAGCAATCGAAGTGCTGATTCTCCATATCATCGAATGGGCACGTGCGGAAGGCTATGAACATGTCGGACTCGGCGTGGCACCACTTGCCGCCGTCGGCGAGCAGACATTCTCCCATTGGCCAGAGCGCGTCGCCGCCGATATTTTCGAAAACATCAGTTACATTTATCCGTTCAGCGGCCTGAGACAGTTTAAACAAAAGTTCAAACCGTCCTGGGAAGGACGTTATCTCGCATTCCGTCAACGTCGTAAATTGTTGCCGTCGATTTTACGAACGGCGCGATTGATTAGTCGGAAACGCTAAAAAACAGGAATTTCTCATCGTGAGAAATTCCTGTTTTGCGTATCATCTTATTTCAACGTCACACTCACGTTATCAATTGTGATGTCATGCGCACCAAGTGGTGACCCTTCTGTGCGTCCCATCAAGAACTTCAATCCTGTCATATCCGTCACCGGCATCGTCACTTCAAACGTATACGTGTTCGTTTTCGGTGTGACCGAAACGACTTCGCTCAAGTAGCGATAGTACCCGGCATTCTCTAACGTCACTTCGAATGAACGAGCGACTGTAGAAGATGCATCGAATTGAACGACGTACGTTTGGTCTTGTTGTAACTCAAGACCACCTTGTTCCATAAGGACACTCCACGCTTCGTTTCCTTCTTGCGTAATCGAGATACGTGCCGCCTCATTCACCGCTTCGACAGCAGCCTGTGCGTCAAAGTGTACATAGGAGCCCCAGTTTGTGAGACCTTCTGTGAATGATCCATTTTTAAGTGGAGATGGGTCGATATAAACCGGCGTGACATCACGCAATTCGACATCATCGATCTCAATCACACCTTTTTCAGAACCGAGAATGAACTGAAGCTGACTCATGAGGTCCGTTCCGGCTTCCATCGTGAACGGAATTTCATACGTATCGAACGCTTCTGATAGAGCGACACGCTGAAGCGGGAGATAAGCATCCCCATTCGCTCCGTCCAATCCTACTTGAAGACCGTCTACACGCTCTGCACGTGCTTTGAAGCGGAGAACGTATTCATGTCCTTCTTGCAATTGAATTCCTTGTTGCACCAATGTTGCCGGTGCTCCTTTTTTCTTGTTCGTTTCGAAACGGAAGAGACGCTCTACTGGATCCACTGTTCCTGTCCCTTTCGTGACACCTGGGTCGAACGTCCAATACGTCATGCGATCCATCGCACCTTGATCGAACGTACCGTTATATACATGGTTTCCGTCTCCAAGCTTCGGTTTTGTCGCATTCGGGTCGAACGCCTCACGAGGTGTCTGCTCGACAAGGACGTTCCCGATTTGGACACCAGACGTGCTGAGTCCAACGTTGAACTCAAGACGTGCCGCAAGGTCAGTCTCTTCGGTCATATCAAATGTCATCGAGTACGTTTGAACGTCTGTCGTCAAATCGAATGACCCTTCATCTGAATATTTTGCATAGCCTCGATCCGGTCCACCGCCAACTTTAACGGCGATCGAACGCGCCGCGTCCGCCTTGGCGTCAAACGTCACTTTATAGTGTCCGCCTTGTCCGAGCGATACGTTTTGAATCAATTGATGCGAGTACGGCTGGCTTCCCGCCTGATCAATCGAAATGTCGGCGAATCGTGACCCTGCCAAATCAATCACATCGACTGAGCCGACACCACCAAAGTCAGGAAGCGCCACATAGTTCCAATACGTCGGGTTGAGGGCCTGTGCGCCGTTCATCACTGTTGTAATCGGTTCTGCATAGTCTTCATCATAGACAAGGTTCCCGTCTTCTAAAGGTTGTTTCGCCCCTTCTGGTAACACGACTTCTTCATCCGAGTATGTCGGTTCGACAGCATCGCGATACTTTCCGTTCTTCAAGTCAAAGACGCGGACGTAATCGACTTCCATCTCTGCCGGGAACGGTGTCGTCTCGTCAACGTCCCCATCGAACCATCCACCGACTGCCAAGTTCATAATCAAATAGAAATCTTGGTCGAATGGAGCAGGATAGCTATATTTTGAAGCCTTGTTCGCTTCTTTCGCATACCAGTCGTTTTGCGTCTGATACAATTGTCCGTCTACATACCAACGAATCTCGCCAGGCTCCCACTCGACCGCATATGTATGCCACTTGTCGATGCCGTCACCCTCTGCGAAGTGATAGTCTTTCCCCGTGTATTTGTTGTTTGGCCATGTTTCCCCGTAGTGAATCGTGCCAGCGACTTTATCTGGCTGACTGCCCCATGATTCCATGATGTCAATTTCACCAGATGCGGCCCAACCACCGTAGCGGTCTTCTTCTGGAAGCATCCAAAATGCAGGCCAAAGCCCTTTTCCTGTCGGAAGTTTGGCTCTCATCTCATAACGACCATACGTCTTACTGAACGTCCCCTTTGTCGTCAACTTCGCCGATGTGTAATCATATGTGCCGAATTGATCCGATGCTTGCTCTTTTTTCGCACGAATGACAAGCTTCCCGTCTTTTACGAAAGCGTTTTCGTTTTTGTCCGTATAAAATTGCTTCTCATTGTTACCCCAACCGGCAGCGACTGGATTTCCGTCTTTGTCGACAATCCAGTTCCCCGTTTCAAAGTTCCATTTCGAATGATCGATTTCCGCCTTACTAAACTCATCTGACCAGACAAGTTTCCACTTGGCGTCATCGGCTTTTGAGCTCTTTTCAGCCGGCACCTCTTGTGGCAATGACAGGACAAGACCTGTCCCGAGTGCGAGTGCAACCCATTTCTTCATCATGTGTCCTCCTTCAGGATAAGTGATGGTTATATATCAGCCGTTCTTTTGAAAGCGATTTCCGAAAGCGCTTTCGTTAATATCATTATAAAATTTTATCCATTCCAACTTCAACCACTTTTCGGAAGTGAAATCAAAATGACATAAAAAAAAGCACCGACTCACGTCGATGCTTCCCACATTTAAGAATCCACTTTCACTGCAGCTTTATGATTGATTCCTCCCCATTGCCCTCGCATCGCAAACAGCAACGGAATCATCGGTTCATGGTATGGAATGAACTCATGCTGTCGAATCATTTGAAGAATTGTCGCCTCATCCGCCCATTTCACAGCCTGCACTTCAGATTCCTGTAGCGTCAACTCATTCAAATCCACTTCCGCTTCAACGAGGTAAATATCGTCAAATCCTTCGTCAAAATTGACCGTCAGATGCGGTCGTGTCTGAGATAGATCAAGCTTGAGCCCAATCTCTTCTTCGAGCTCACGCATCGCGGCTTGCTGACTTGTATCCCCTACAGTCGCACTTCCTCCGACCGTGATATCCCACATGTTGGCCCAACCATCCTTGAACGGTTGGCGCTGTTGAATCAGCATTTCGCCCTTCTGGTTAAAGATACATACGTGGATGACAAGATGATACTCGTTTTCTGGCAATCGACTTCCTCGTTGCCATGTGCGGCCCGTCTTTTCACGGTCGACCGTATAAACATCCCAAAATTCCATTAGATACTCTCCCTTATGTTGCTGCACTTGATGCCGCTGCTTGATCGGCTTTCGCGCAATCGATGGCTACGACGATGGAGATGAGCAAATGTTCCATCTCCGGTTCTTCGACACGAATCTCGTAACTGTCTCCCCACGAGAACCATTTCTTCTGCACACTTCCGATGGATTGTCCGTTCTTCGTCACGTCAAAATCCATGTCCCACCAATCCCCTTGGACATCAATCCTGGCCGCATCGATCGAATATTTCGGTTTAAAGAATGAAAATTCTTTCGAGATGGTCATCATATCTGTGCCATCCACTTCCACAAAAAACTTTGGCAAGAAACTGAACGTCTTTTTCGTGATTGTTGTGACCGTCTGATCGTTCGTATCTTTGATTTCAAATGACTTTGGAAACTTCATAAAGCTACCTTCGATGAAATATTTGTCATGTCCGTCCGCATCCTTGATGGTAAAGCGCCCGCGTAAGCTTAACACTTTTTGTTTCATGTAGAGCGTATGCATGATGATCCCTCCGATTTTTTGTAGTCCTTTACGTACGAGTCCAACTTCGAAATCGATTCACTTATCGCGAAACTGTCTCCTTTGATACAAGTTTAAGTACATCCGACAAGTGATTCGCAATATAGTCCGCTTCTTTTAATTCCGCTTCTTGTGCAAAATCAAAACGACAGCCGATCGACGTCAGTCCGTTCACTCGTGCAGCCATGATATCCGATAATCGGTCACCTACCACGAAGCCGTTCTGTAGTTTATACTTCTTCACGATTTCAGCCACCAAATCGCCCTTATCCAACGTATCGATTTGTTGAATGCTATATGTTTCTGTGATCCAACGATCCAATTCATAGTGCGTGACGATGGCTTGCAAATAGTCCACCAAACCATTGCTGGCAATGAAAATCGGATGTCCCATCTGCTTCAATTGTTCAAACAGCTCGAGTACCCCCGGATATAATGCTCCATTCCCGTTTTCAATGTTTTCGATGAGTCGTCGTAAGAAATAGACGTCCGTCTCCTCTCTAACCTGTACCCCGTGTTGCGGAAGCAGTGTCTCCCATACGACGGGTAACGGTACGCCCATGATGTTCCGATATTGATCAATCGGTGTCGGCCCATCCCATTCGCCATTTTTTCGTAGATACTCAAACGTTTCATCCAACGCCAACTCTAAAATCAAATCTGTCCGAAACAATGTTCCGTCCATGTCAAAAATCACTGCGTGTTTCATCTGTTTCCCCCTCGTTGATTGAATCATCGCTTGTCTGTCTATCATACGACTGTTTCGTAAAAAAAGACTACGCGGGAAATCCCACGTAGTCTTAGCGTATATTCTTACTTATTTAATCTTCCCTTTATTCTTCAACAAGTTGAAGATCCGTTTCGCCTGATCCGTGTTGTCGCTCATACCGGCGAACTTTTCTTGTTGTGGCCCGAACGCATATACCGGTACGTCGTCACCTGTGTGACCGTCCGTCGTCCAGCCCGTGCCTGAACGCTGATCGAAGATTTTCTCGATGGCGTTGTCGATTTCCGTCACATCATTCGTCTCAGCCGCTTTCTTCACAGAAGCAATCTCTTCAGATGTTAATTCCAAGTCAATGTTCTCACGTAAGACAGCTTCCACATCCGCTCCACCTTCAATTTCTTTCGCCATGAAGTCTGGTGTACGTTTCGCTGCTTGAATCGGTGTCGGATCCCAGTTGTAGTTCCCATCCGCTCCGATAGAAATACCGCCCGTCGAGTGGTCCGCTGTCACGACGACCAACGTCTCACCGTTCTCTTTGGCGAAGTCACGAACGACCTCGAACGCCTGCTCAAAATCCTTCATTTCACTCATCGCACCGACGACGTCGTTGTCATGTCCAGCCCAGTCGATTTGGCTTCCTTCTACCATGAGGAAGAAACCATCGTCGTTCCCTTTCAAACGGTTAAGCGCTGATGTCGTCATGTCCGCAAGACTCGGTTGCTCCTCGTCACGATCAATCATCTTATCCATGCCAACTTCTGCGAAGAGACCAAGCACTTGCTCGTTATTGTCTTGCTTCATTTCTTCTGCAGACGTGACGTAACTGTAGCCGTCTTCTTGGAACTGCTTGGTGATATTCCGGTCTGCGCGTTCGAAGAATTTCGTTCCGCCTCCAAGCATGACGTCTACTTTATGTTCTCCATTAATCAAGTCATCATAATAATCATTAGCGATGGCATTTTCACTCTTACGCTGCTCTTCGTGTGCCCCGTAAGATGCCGGTGTCGCATGCGTGATTTCTGACGTGGCGACAAGTCCTGTCGACATGCCGTTCTCTTTGGCTTGTTCGAGTACCGTTTTCACGTCTGTTTTGTCGTTATCGACGGCAATCGCGTTGTTGTATGTCTTGACGCCAGAACTCATCGCCGTCGCTGCTGCTGCCGAGTCTGTTACGTTTTCCTCTTCGTCCTCAGGATATGTCGATTGCATGCCCACCAAATGTGAATCGAAGGCTGTCGGCTCCATCTCCACCGTCTCTTCATTGTCGTTCATGTAACGAAGCGCTGTCGTGTAAGGCACGCCCATCCCGTCCCCGATCATAAAGATGACGTTTTTCGCCTTATGATTCTTTGAATCTTTCGCGGCTTCTGCTTCATTTTGTTGCTGAACTCCAACGATTCCCCCAAGTGCAAGCGTCGAAACGACCGCGAGTGGAACGAACTTCTTCATTGTCTTTTTCATCTGTAAACCCTCCCGAATGTTTGCTACTTCTGTAGCGTAACGGACGATTGTAAAGATATATTTTCAGAACGAATACAGGTCTGTATGGTTTTTGTAAATAGAGAAAGGACGCCTCATTGAGACGTCCTTGAATCGATCAGCCGTTCTTCATACTAAATTCATCTGCAAGGGTGAAGGACACGTACTTTACTTCTAGTCCGCTCAATGCGAAATAGAGTTGGAGATAGTTATGCTGGTTCAAGAAGAAGACCTGCTTCGTCTGCGTCACCCATTCTCCGTCCGTCCCGTTAAACGTGAACGTCGCACCCGGGATATTGTTCGCAAACAACGTCACCGGCATCTGCGCCAACTCTCCCGCGTTCGAACGAGCAGTCAACGTGATGTCATACGTTCCGGTCTGGTCGACCGAGATGGCGAAGACGTGCGTGCTGCCTGTCGATGTGTCGATTCCTGACAAATCGACGCGCTCCCCGTTCTCGAGATGTTGATAGTCCAACTCGAATGTGTCTTGTTGATTCGTCTCATCTTCAAATCCGAGCACCTCGACCGAACCATCATGAATTCCGAGAAGACGCTCCATCGCCGGTGATTTCAAGATGAATAAACAAATGTTCCGCGCGCTCCGCAACAACTCACCCCGTGTGACGATTCCCTCTTCGAGCGATGCCATGGTATTGTCCTCGAATGAGTTGAGGTCCGGACGGTCGACGACCATGTACAAGTCGTTTTGCGAGCGAACCATCGCTGCCGTATTTTGACGGTTGGCCGACTCATCCTCACGGAAGTTCACTTTTGCCCACCAGTCTGTCATGACGATGCCTTCAAAGCCCCACTCGTCACGTAAGATACGCGTGTTTTGGTCGTATAATCCTGCCGTCCAGATCCCGTTGACCGCACCATATGTCGTCATGATGGACGATGCGCGTCCTTCTTTCACCGCCATCTCGAACCCTTTCAAATAAATCTCGCGTAACGCCCGCTCCGAGACGACCGAATCGATATCGTGACGATGCGCCTCTTGGTTATTGGCACTGAAGTGCTTGAGTGTTCCCGTCACCCCGACACGATGCATGCCGTTCAGTTGAGCGACCGCCATCTTTCCAGTCAAATGCGGATCTTCTGAGAAATACTCGAAGTTTCGACCATTCAACGGGTTACGGTGAATGTTCATCCCTGGTCCGAGCAACGTATCGACCCGGTTTTTACGCATCTCAAGCCCAGTCATCTCAAACAAGTCTTCGACGAGGTCGACGTTAAACGTGGAAGCCAAAAGCGTCCCATTCGGAAGCGCGAACGCCTTTGTCCCGATATCCATACGGATGCCTGACGGACCGTCGGCACAACATGCCGCTGGAATCTCGAGTTCGTTCAATCGATCGGATACGCCACCAAACGCAGCTGCCGTCCCCGGTGTGACACGTGGTGAGTTCATCCCTTGTCCGCGGACAATCGTAGCCAAATCCTCATCCGTCAATTGATCCAAGAATGTGTCGAGAGACGCCTTTCCATGGTACACATCACTCAATTTGATGCCTTGGTCATCTGTGAACGGTCGCGTCTCAGGACGTTCTTCCAAATAACGTGTCTCAACATCAACGGCACGAAGCGGTGTCGATTCGTAGCCCACTTCAATTCCTTGTTCTCCTTGAATCGGTCTCATCCGTTCAAACGGGAGGACAGGCGCCATGTTTTCACTTAACGTCTCGAGGACACGTTGCTCCCGTTGCTCGACTTCGAGAGCGAGTGAAGCCGAACGCACATCCGTTCCGACGTATAACCGATACGTTCCTGCCTCTAGGACGAAGCTCGATTCATGACCCGTCACGCCTGAGTCGTCATAGCTCGCAAAGTCAGTCATGTGAACGTTGAAAGAAAGGGTTTGGCGCTCGCCGGGTTCAAGGAGCAATGTTTTCTCAAACGCCACCAATGACCGGAGCGGGTTCCCAAGCTTCCCTTGCGGTTTCTCGACATAGAGCTGAACGACTTCTTTCCCGTCACAGTCACCCGTGTTCGTCACCTCCACATCAACCGTTAGGATGCCATCGACTTCTTGAGTCTGTTTGACCTCCGTTTTGAACGTCGTGTAAGACAGACCGAAACCGAATGGGTATAAAACATCATCCTTCGCGAACGTCTCGAAGTAGCGATAACCGACATAGATGTCTTCTTGATAAATGCCTTTGTCTGCATGACCGAAGTTCTTTGTCGACGGATAATCCTCAATCGAGCGAGCAATCGTATCCGTCAGTTTCCCGGAAGGACTCACATCTCCGACGAGCACGTCGACAAGTCCTTTTCCACCTTCCATCCCACCTTGCCATGCATAGAGGATCGCACTCGGCTCATTTGCCCATTTCATGTCGATGATGTTCCCGACATTCAACACGACAACTGTCTTTTGGAAGCGTTTCGTGACGCGCTCGATCATCGCGTGTTCGATATCCGTCAATAAGTAACTGCCTGGGTCGGCCGTGTTGTCACGATCTTCTCCTGCCGTGCGTCCAATCATGATGAGCGCAATATCCGATTCTTGTGCCGTCTGTTCAACGAGTTCGTCCGTTACGTCCATCTCCTGTTGCGACCACGGTTCACCTGCCCAACCGACACCTTGGTCGAACGGATTCTCTTTCACCCATGCCTCATACGTCGAATAGAGCGATTCATTGATATGAATGTCCGTGCGTTCACGTAACGCCTCGAGCGGCGTCGTAACGTGACCGACGTTTACCATCCCACCCGAGCCCGTACCGCTCTTATAGTAATGGAACTGGCTACGTCCAAATACGGCGAGCTTCGTTTCAGGCTGCAGCGGGAGAGTCTTCTGTTCGTTTTTGACTAACACGACGCCTTCCGCGACCGCTTGACGTGCCAATTCCTCATAACGTTTCCAATCCAATGTATACTGTTTCATTTCGTCAGCTCCTTTAATCCTATTGCGATTTCATTCATACAATCTTCTGCTTGTGGATAATCGCCCAATTTATCCATGAAGGCATGATCCATACCCCGATATTGAATGAGGCGTGTCGGGACACCCGCTCCTGATAGCTTTCGCGCATACGCTTCCCCTTCAAGTCGTAAGTAATCGTACTCAGCCGTCACAATCAAGGCTGGCGGTAAAGTCGCGACGTCCTCTGCCAACAACGGCGAGACGAGCGGGTGTGTGACATCCGCCTTTCCTTGAAGATAGAGGTCATTGAAAAATGAGTCCGCGTCGGCGAGCGCGAGCACGACACCTCGAATCAAGTCGTGATGATGTGAAATATCATACGCATCGAGCGTCCATTCAAAATCATCTGTCGGAATCGACCCCAGATTGACGACCGGATAGACGAGTGCTTGATAACAAATGCGCTCTCCCCCTCGCTCTTGCTCCATCAGACAGCAAGCGGTCGCCAAGTTGCCACCGGCACTGTCACCGGCGACGCCGATTCGATCTTTCAGGATGTTCAACTCACTCGCATTGTCATACACCCATTCAAAGGCGTGATAACAATCGTTCAATCCGGCCGGGAATGGATGCTCCGGGGCGAGACGATAATCGACGGAGATGACGACCGCGTTCGCCCGTTCCGCCAGCAACTTACATGGATTCTCGACCGTCTCGAGCGTCCCTCCGAAAAAACCGCCCCCGTGAAAGAAGAGAATCGCCGGGACTGGTTCGGTATGATGCGGGCGATACAGACGGGCCGGGATGTCTCCATCTTCACTTGAAATCTTTATATATTCGGTTTCAATATCGGTCGTCGTCTGATCCCGGTTCGGCCACCCCATGCTGGCACGTGCCGCCTCGAGATTAAATTCGCCATCCGGTTCGTCATCTGAAGCATGATTCGTGGTCAGTGTCGCGAACACGCGTGGATCGAGGTCGCCAGTACGGTCTGAATCTGGAATGGATTTGATGATGGTTTCGAGATGATTTGCACTCGTATGTTGTTGATATTTACTTAGAGAATGTATGAGATGTTCATAGCTATGTCCCACTATGTAAGCTCCTTTCAATCAATAACTCAAACCTATGAAAATATTGTTTATGGATAAAGTTGTACATCAGCTCATCGCGTGATACGTTGTTGGAACAGATCACTAAAGGAGTGTTATTGATGTATAACTGCGTCAGCTGCAACAAATCATTGAACGAACATGAAGTCATCCATACAGATGAACTCGGTCATTTCGGTGATCCCATCAAGCATTATTGCGATGCTTGTTTCATCGAGGGAGCAAAAATCGGGTTTCACAACACGGAAATTGGTTGCTGCACGGCATGCCAACAACCGTTAGTTTTACAATATGATGCCGCAGAGACCGCTAGCCTGGCTCGCGAAGATGGAACGGTCCATTACATATGCCCTCAATTGCTTAAAGCGTATCAACAACAAAATGAAGAGCTGATCGAACAGCTAGAAGATGTTCATGACCAGTTTATTTTTTATGTGATTCAACCCGATCCGACGCTGCCTGACTTCGGATAATGGATTCTCATTCGCTTTCCTACCGCCTTTCGGTCTATAATGGACTGTATTGCAAATAGACATTGAAATTTTCTGAAGCAGAAGTTTTCACGAAAGAATGAGGTTACCCATGAACAAACAGCAATTTACTGATTATCGCCTGAGCGACGAGATTACTCGTGCGTTAGGCATTATGAAATACGAATCACCGACCGAAGTACAACAACAGGTCATCCCACGTGCGCTCGAGCGCGAAGACTTAATCGTCAAAGCACAGACGGGAAGCGGAAAGACAGCTGCTTTCGGGATTCCGGTCATCGAGCTCATCGACTGGGCCGAAAACAAACCGCAAGTGCTCGTCTTGACGCCGACACGCGAACTCGCTGTTCAAGTCCGAGAAGACATGACGAACATCGGACGTTTCAAGCGAATCAAAGCGACTGCCGTCTACGGGAAAGAGCCGTTCTCGAAACAGCGTGAAGAGTTGAAACAAAAGACACATATCGTTGTCGGTACACCTGGACGGGTCATGGACCACATCGAGCGCGAGACCCTCTCACTCGACCGAATCGAATACTTGATCATCGATGAGGCGGACGAGATGCTCAACCGCGGATTCCTCGCTGACGTCGAGAAGATTCTTCAACAGTTGCCAAATGAGCGCGTGACGATGGTCTTCTCAGCGACATTCCCACAAGATATCGAACGTCTCTGCCAAAAGCATATGAATGCTCCTGCACGTGTTGCCATCGAGTCGACTGGCATGACGGCCTCTACGATTGAACACCGCCTCCTCCCAGTTCACCGGAACGAGAAACTTGCTGTCCTTCAAGACATCACGGTCGTCGAGAACCCGGACAGCTGTATGATTTTCTGCCGGACGAAAGAGAACGTCGATACAGTGTACGCCGAGCTCGACAAAGCAGGCTATTCGGCTGAACGACTCCACGGCGGACTCGAACAAGAGGACCGTTTCGCCGTCATGAACGGCTTCAAAATGGGTAACTTCCGCTACCTCGTTGCGACAGACGTCGCAGCGCGCGGAATCGATGTCGATAACGTCGAACTCGTCATCAACTATGATGTTCCCGTCGAAAAAGAAAGCTACGTGCACCGTACGGGTCGTACAGGACGTGCCGGTAAACAAGGAACGGCGATTACGCTCATGACTCGTCAGGAAGAACGCCTCATCGGAGCCATCGAATCATACGTTCAATTCGAGATCCCGATGATCGATGCTCCGACTGAAGCAGAAGTCGCGGCGAACCAGGATGCCTTTGAGCAAAAGTTGAGCGGACGACGCGTCGTTCGAAACAACAAGACGGCTCGCATCAACCAGGACATCATGAAGCTCCACTTCAGTGGCGGGAAGAAGAAAAAACTTCGTGCTGTCGACTTCGTTGGAACGATTGCCAAAATTCCTGGCGTATCCGCTGACGACATCGGCATCATCACAATCAATGACCAGATGACGTATGTCGATATCCTCAACGGAAAAGGCTCAATCGTCCTTCAAGCGATGGAGACAACGCCTGTCAAAGGGAAGAAATTAAAAGTGAGCAAAGCTCGTAAATAATCATGTGTAAGGACCTTAAAGTCGATATGACTCCAAGGTCCTTTTCTTATGTCCTTATGGTTGGAAAGGATTGAATCCTTCAATCGCATAAATTAACCAACCTGTTCCTGATACAGACTCCACACTTTTCATTGTCCAATATCCATTATTCGTACCAAGAAGCGAATACGGAACGCCACCTGTTCCGTAGAAATCCTGAATCTTGATGATCTCATTTAGGAAATAGTCAGCGTCAGCAGTTCTTCCTGCCATTTTAAATGAAACGACCATCTGTCCTTGACCTTCAAACCAAACATCGTTTTTATCGCCGTTAAAATCAAAACCATTGATGGTGATTGAGCTACCTTTTACACGCTTCGTTTGTGTGTTGCGATGTTGATTCATTACATAGTCCAACCCACGATCGTATTGATGTGTACCAGTTGTTCCAAGCGCTTGAACACCCCAAGCATTCGTGTCCATTGGATTGTTCGGATCATTTCGACCTGCCCAGAAGAATCCTTCTGCCTCTTGCCATACTTTCGTGTCTAAAAACGATTTAACGTTTGTAGCTTCTTGCGTGTAGCCATAGTGCTTGAGCATAGCGTAAGCATCTTGGTTATGCTCAGTTGAAGCCCATGTCAATACACTACCTGTTGTGTCGAGCCCACCATTGATTCCACCATCTGCTTGTTGGAACTGAAGTGACCAATCAATGGCACGAATGGCCATATCACGATAGGTCACCGTATCCCCTGTATCTACTTCATACTTGGCAATCGCCATCACGACCCATAAAACAGGACCGACATGTTGATTGAATTCTTGGACAGACAAGTTATTGCAGTAGTATGCCGTATACCATGAACCTTGAGCAGTCTGTAAATTCTTCAATGTATCTAAGACCGATTTAGCGCTCGCGGTATCTCCTTTCACTAAGAAAGCGATAGCTGCTACCGCTTGATCATATGTATAAGAGATTTGTTGAGCATCTGAGAAACTGTCGACTAAACCAGTTGTACATTGTTGACTCTTTAACCAGTTATACGCCTTATTTGAAGCAGTTGATGTATCTGTTACCGCTAACGATGACGACGGGGCTGAAAAAATCACGATGAAACTCAGTAAAACAAGTAATGCATTCTTCATTTTCAACATAGATAAGCCTCCTTATATCATTATCGAAAGCGCTTTCGTTGAATCGTAAAAAAAATACACGTTTTCAAAGATATATTTTAACTTATAGAAAACGCTTTCACATGCATCATACCCATTACACTTATAAATTTCAACCTTCCTCACTCGATTGTCAAAAAAGAGCCCAATCTGTCGTTTGGGCTCAGTCTTCCAAGTGGAGAAAATCAAATTTTGAGTCGATGGTTGAACTGTGGCTCGTTTGATGTATTGATTCATCACTGCTCACGAGATAAGTGTACTCAGCATCCGGTTCACTAGAGAAGGTCACGAACAACGTACGAGGGTTCATACTCTCAAAACCGTCCTTCCCATAAGGAATCGAGCGGACGGTGATGGTTTCGGTCGGATATCGATTCTTGAGATACGCTTCGAGCACTATTTTTTCTTCCTGCACCTGATGATTCACCCAGTAGGGACGAACTGCATAGAATATTCCGTACGCCAATACACAACATACCGTCACAATCCGTATACGCCTTCGCCATTTCCCATGAAATTGAAACGACAGCAAAGCCAATACAATCACGATGGCGAACACAACTAACAGGTCAATCAACTCGAGCGGATGCATCAATTTTCCTCCAGTCAGTCTAGCGACTCTTCAGAGATGAGTTTGAAGCCTTCAATCTCCGTCTCTTCTTCCACTTCAATCAACAAACATGGTTTCCCTTTATAGTTCACTTGCTTCACGTATTTTAAATCTTGTGGACTGACAGAAATATTGGCGACTTTCGTATTGATTTTAATCGATTTCGACGTATATTTCGGAACGACGCTCGTCGCTTTCATCTCATATTTCGTGTCATCGACGACTTGCTTGAACGCCTGCTCGACTTTCTCTGTCGTCACATCTTCCACGCCGCTCGCTCGTAAGACGACTTCGACGGCACGGGAATCGAGCATCGCTACCCTCTCTTCTTCCTGTTCATTCTCTTCTTCCGCGACAATGATTTGATTGATCTCATCGTAAACGGTCGCAAGCGTCCGAGAATTGACCTCTTCCCCGATGACCGCTTTGACCACTTCTTCAAAGACCGCCTTCTCTTCCACTGCTGTAACGATTTCCGAACCGTTCAGCACTTTCTCGATGAACGTCATATCCGGTTGATGCGCTTTTTGCGCCGAATAGAGGACATGATTCACATCGGCTGCGTTATCCGTGAAGCATGGGAACAAGAAGCCGCCGATTGGAGCCTCGAGTTTGATGATTGGATTCACAATCAGACTGGCTTTAAATTCACGCTCGACGAAGTCGAAGACGAGTGATTTTTTCGGAAGTTCTGTCGGGCTGATGCTGCCGAGGATGAATTTCGTCGTATACACTTCATCGTTCGCGTGAATCTCAGACTCTTCCGAATATCGGTTCGTCGGCTTATTGTAATTCCCTCGGATGAACGTCACGACCATGTCTTTTTCAAATGGCGTGTCTTTCACCATCTTCAACGCGATGCGCTGCATGTAGTCCGTCCATACGTCGGTCTCTTCCGTACGAAGTCCTTCATATAGCAATCCTTGCGTATGGTCGACCTGACCTTCCTCGGGATATTGGAACTTCACTTCGAACAGTTTTTCATCGAGTTTTCCACCGAGCACTTTTTTGAAGTTCGTCAAAAACAGCTCCTGCTGCTCTTCTTCTAAGAACGGGAACGGACGCAACTCTTCATAATAAATCTCATTCGTTTCCTGTCGGATGTAAATCGTATATAAGTCAGCAATCTTTAATTTGGTCGCATTCACTTTAAACTGTCGACGAATCGCCGCAATCTCTTTCTTGTTCATTGCATCCACCTCTTCTTTTCTCTCAATCCATGTCATTCATTATACCAGTCCTGATCGCTCACTAGTTCCAAAGAAATAACACCGAATTATCCATTAATGCTAGAGAAGGATTTGCGATAGTCTTTCTAATCATTTTGCAGATTTTCACACTTTTTCAAAATCGTCCTGTGTATGATCAAGTTGAATTTATTGCGTGATGTTTGTCTCACTTTTTGGTTGATGAAAGGTTGCCCACTTGCTTCGACAAGTGTTCATTCCAAATACATAGTAGGAGGCTTTATATGTTGAAGAAACTCATGTCTGTCGCACTCGTCACATTGCTTGTTTGGGTGGCCGCGTCATTTGACGCCACACCGGTATCTGCTTTCCCGCCGAACATTCCATCGAAAGCGGATGCGCTCACGAAACTGAATGCACTTACTGTCAAAAATGAAGGGTCAATGACGGGGTATAGTCGTGACCTCTTCCCGCACTGGTCGAGTCAAGGAAGCGGTTGTAACACGCGTCACATCGTCTTGAAACGGGACGCTGACTCGGTCGTCGATGAATGTCCGGTAACGACCGGCTCATGGTACAGTTACTATGACGGGATCACGTTCACGTCAGCATCTGACCTCGATATCGATCACGTCGTCCCGCTCGCCGAAGCGTGGCGTTCTGGTGCAAGCAGCTGGACGACGACAAAACGTCAAAGCTTTGCGAACGACTTGAACGGTCCTCAATTGATTGCGGTGTCTGCTTCATCGAACCGCTCAAAAGGAGACCAAGATCCATCGACATGGCAACCCCCTCGCACGGGTGCTCGCTGTGCGTATGCGAAGATGTGGGTCGAGACGAAGAGTCGTTGGGGCTTGAGCCTTCAATCTTCAGAGAAGTCAGCACTCACGACAGCCATCAACGCTTGTATTTATTAAGTTAGAAAAGGAGTCTTCCAATGAACGAAATCACTTCAATTTTTAAGGCAACCCACGGTGTTATGACGGAAGAAGTCGGTGTCATCAGTGGTGACTTGGAATTGACGACGGCGTGTCAGGAAGATGGTTCCTTGACACTCCACATCACATATGTCGGAGCGAAAGATGTGTATACGCTCCCGGGGAGTCCATATCAACTGCATGACCCGAACGATCATGACGTCATCCATCAGATGCTCGTGAACATTCTCGAGCGGACGTAAAAACATCGCCAACTCCGAATCAAGGGGTTGGCGATGTTTCGTCTTTCCGATATTTCATTAACAAGTCTTTCGGGATGTGACAATAATCATCCGGACAACGCGTCAATCGGTCCTGATGCTCGTCCGCACTCCGCACATAGTTGGTGAGCGGTTTTACTTCAACGGCAATCCGTTCCGCATCCGAGCGTCGATCGATAAACGCTTGTGCCTCCATCAAGTGCCGTGACTCCTCACTGTATACGCCCGTACGATACTTCTCCCCGACATCGATTCCTTGTTGATTGACGCTATATGGGTCGATGATTTCAAATAAATAGTGCATCAATTCATCTACCTTCACACACTCTGGATCAAACGTTGTTTTGACACATTCGACGTATCCGTCATACTCTCCGTCTAACGTATCGGTCGTTCCGTTCGCGCGTCCCGCTTCGGTTGAGAAAACGCCAGGTAACGTCTTCACGAATTCCTGGACACCCCATAGGCATCCGCCGGCTAAATAGATCGTTTCGATGTGAATCACTCCCCGTCTATTTGAATCTTTTCTAAAAGCATACACGTAATGATGAGAGAAGGGAGAGATTCGATTGAATAAACAACGTTTTCTCACCACATTGACCAGCTCCATCATCCTCTTTGTTGCCATGACCTTTATTTTTCGCAACGACTTTTCTCTATTCGCTGAAATGGCAATCATCTTTTTAGCGGTCGTTGTAGGTCAAACCATCCTCGAACGACTATTTCGACGCTTTGCGGAGCAACGGGTATCGAATAAGACGGTATTCGTCTCGTTTCTGTCGATGCTAGTGATATTATGGACGTTCGCGGGTATCCTTTTTGATTGAATACGAAATCATTTTTCTTGAACATATCCCAATCGCTTCAAATCTTCATAAACGAGCGAAGACAACAGCGTCCGCCCATCACCGTTCAAATGGTCCGGGTTATGGAAGAACGACTGCTCATGAATGAATCGTTCATCCCCCATATAATTGAGGAACGGAACATCTAAATCAAGCTTCTTTAGGTGCTGAAACACGAGACGTTCCATGACTTCTTCATCAAAATACGTATGATATGACGCATGTACCGGCTCCATCGCCAAGACAACGCGATATCCTTTTTGCTCACAATAGTCGATGATGTCTTTTAAATGCGTCATGTTCTTTTCAATCTCATGATTGTTCACAGCATTCTCATATTGGGCAGCCACTTCCTCATACTTACGCTCGGAATAGTTCAGTCCGCCATTCTCCCATGGCTTGTGCGCATCAAATCGAAAATCGCGGATTTCCCGGGAAATAGCGGCATAAGCACTGCCACTATTCAGTGCAGGGAACTCTTCATGCGTATAATATTGAAACAGGCTGACCGGCTCGATGTCTTCACGGTCCAAAACACGATAATAATTTGCCTTCCGACCGACATCTGAGTTGCTGAATGTGATTTGAGATAGGGACACAATCACGACCCCACCTGGTTTCAAGTGTTTATCGTATTCTTTTAACATCTTCAAGTCATATTCAATCGGTTGACTCGGTAACGCCAAGTCGAGATGCGACAATCCGGTCGGTTTAAAATAATACCCATACATCGCATGAGACGTACCCAAATTGATGATATCGACAGGATGAGGGTCTTCTTTAAACGCTAGGACGGCCCGATTGTTATTGTACTCCCACGAGTCTTTCACGAACTCGTTGACGGGAATAAAGATGGCGATAATCACGAGTAACACAACGACGATTTTAATTCCTAAACGCTTCATGCTAATTCCTTTCCTTGCATCTTAAAACCCACCGTATACAAATCCTTGCCCCGACACGCCAAACAAGAAGGCCGAGACAATCAAGAACAAGTTGATGGCCACGCTCGTCACGGCAGACTGACGTGCCATCCAATCCCAAGCCGAACCTTTCGTCCGTTCAATATGTTGGAACAAGTGAACGACGACAAAGACGACGAGGAAGATAATCAAATCGAGTAACGAGAACATTTGAATCGCCTGCATCATGCCTGACAGTGCCCATGAAGTAGGCGTCACGTACAATTTGGCATGCGAGAACGCCTCTGCCATCGAATGCGATTGAAAGAAGACGCGAGAGAAGCAGACGAGCTGGAACGTGATGGCGATTTTCCACCACCGATGCAGTGTCGGCACGCGGTCAAACCCAACCAACGATGCCATTTTTTCACGCTGCTGTTTCGTATGGTCTCCGAACACACGATAGATCCCATGAATGAGTCCCCATAAGACAAAGTTCCATGCAGCACCGTGCCAAATGCCACTCACTAAAAACGTCGCAAGGATGGCACCGTAAATCTGTTCGCGCTTCTTCTTCCCTTTCGCGAGCGGCATGAAAATATAATCCCGTAACCACATCGAGAGTGTGATGTGCCAACGATTCCAGAAGTCGGCAATCGATACAGCGAAGTGTGGCTGCTTGAAGTTTTCTGATAACCGAATCCCGAGCAATCTTGCACAACCGATGGCGATATCACTGCACGCCGAGAAGTCGGCGAATAATTGAATCGAGAACAGCATCGTCGCGAGGACGATCTCTGAACCGGTCGGGTCCGGGCTATTGAACACACTTGCGACAATCGGAGCCAATCGGTCAGCAATCAACGTCTTCTTGAAGAATCCCCAAATGATACGCTGAATCCCATAGCTGATATTGTCGTAATCGAGATGTTGTTCCGTCTTCAGTTGCGGAAGCAGCTTTTTCGCCCGCTCAATCGGCCCCGCCACGAGTTGCGGGAAGAAGGCGAAATAGACCGAGAAATAGCCGTAATGACGCTCTGCTTTTTGCTTCCCTCGCGAGACGTCCACGACATAACTGATGGCTTGGAACGTATAGAACGAGATGGCCAACGGCAAGACGATTTCTTTGTACGGCACATCATAATCAAATCCGCTCCATGCGGCGAACGAACGGAGCGAATCATTGACGAAATTAAAATATTTGAACCATCCGAGGAAGAAGACGAGAACCGAGACACCGACCCACATGAGCCGCTTCTTCTGTTCTTTCTTTTCTTGCTTCTCAATCAGAATCCCAATCACATAAGTGAAGGCGGTACTGATCAACAGAAGCGGAATGAATTGGACGCTCAACGTGGCGTAAAAGACATAGCTCGCCAAGAGGAGGAGCATCCATCGGAAACGATGTGGGACCACGTAGTACGTTCCGACAATGATTGTTAAAAATAAGAGAAATTCAACCGAAATAAAAGTCATATTTACCACCTGATGTTATGAAACTTGACGATGTACCGATTCCTGACAATCAGGTGGTCACAAGTTCTCGCTTCGGCAATGCGGCATAACGAATCTTTCCGAACGAATTGCGTGGAATCTCGTCAATCTGCATTACCCGAACACCTTTCACCTTGATTTGATCTTTGATGATTTTTTTAATTTGCGCCACGTCATCCTGTAACGTATACACGTATAGTTGGTCGTCTTCGCCAGCGCAAACGCAGTCGTGTCCTTGCTCTCGAAGGAGAGCCTCGACTTCGTCTAAGCTGATTCGACTCCCATATAGTTTAATCATGCGCTTGATTCGGCCGACGATGAAGTAGTATCCATCCTCATCGCGATATGCCATGTCACCCGTACGCAAGACACCTTGATGGTCGTCACCTTTCTCAAGATCGGCCAACGAGGTCGCGTATCCGAACGACACGTTGTCGCCTTGATACACCAATTCGCCCGTCACGTTCGCATCTTTGATGTCGTTTCCGGCCTCGTCTCGTAATGAGAGCGCCCCACCTGGGATGGCGATGCCGATACTCCCCGCTTTTTCCGCATGCATCCGATCCGGCAAATACGACATCCGGGCCGTTGCTTCCGTCTGACCGTACATGATGAAAAATTGTATCCCTTTTTCTTCACACACCGTCACGAAGTGCTGTGCGAGCTTCGAATCTAACTTCCCACCAGCTTGCGTCAACTTCTTCAAACTAGGAAGTTCATACGTCTCAAAATTCAACCGTTTCAACATCTCATAATGAAACGGGACCCCACCGAACGTCGTCGCCTGCTCGGTACGACATAACTCCCAAAACTCTTTTTGAACGAGCGAGCGGTCTGTCAGAATAATGGTCGCCCCTTTCAACAGATGACTGTTAATGATGGAGAGCCCATATGAATAGTTCATCGGAAGGGTCGTGATCGGTTTATCCGTTTGATCGATGTCGAGATAGTCGATGATCGATGTGGCGTTCGCTGATAGATTCTTATACGTGAGGCGGACAAATTTCGGACTTCCGGTACTCCCTGAAGTCGTCAACAGAAGGGCCAATTCATCATGAAGTTCATGGTGAACTGGTGCTCCTGTTTCAAACAAGGCGTAGCCGCCGTAACCGTAGTAAGCATTCAACGAGTTCGCCAAATCGTCCCTCGTCTCAGGAGCCCATACGTGCGTTGGTTCATACCGATCCATCAACTTCTGCAATTGCTCAGTCGGGATGTCCGCGTCCAACAAGACAGGTACGACGCGTCCCCGAATGAAACCGATATACCCGAAGAGCGACTCGATTCGGTTGGCACAAAGACAGAAGACGAGCGACCGTTCGCCGACTTCCTGACAAATCGAGTCCCCAACCTCTAACATCTCACCGTATGTGTAAGAACGGTCCGCATAGACCGCCTCACGATCCGTGTACTGCTCGAGTGTTTGAAAAAGTGTCATGATTTAATGTCCACACCGAGGCGCTGCAGCAACGCGATGCCAGACTGATACGAATGGAACTCCGTCATTTCATCCGAGTCGATATAGACGTCAAACGCATCCTCGATTTCTGCGATGAGCGTCATGTGTCCAATCGAATCCCATTCCGTCGATTCTCCGAGCTTCATGTCCTCGAGAACCACATCGTCCTCTAATTCCAATCCGTTTTTAAATGCCATGTTATATGCTTCAAGCGTGCTCATTGTATTCATCCTTTCACGTTCACTCCAACGGTTCGATTTCATCTATTATTATTGACTGATAATGATAATCATTTGCCTTGTGATTCTATCACAATTTTTTGAAATCGGTCAATTCTTCATAGGAGAAAAAACTTGGAGTTGAGCGATTTATGAATGAAAAAGACCACATCGTTACGATGTGGTCTCAGGAGACGATAAGACATATTCAAGTTGCAGATCGAGTGGTTCTGCTTTATAGATTTCTGGCACGATCTCTTTGGCTAATGTGCATCCCATCGCTTCATAGAAATGATACGTATCCACGGCCGGGTTCGCCCCGATGTAGAGTTTCTTCGCACCTCGATCGACCGCTGCCTGACAGACCTGTTCAAATAACACTTTACCAATCCCCTGTCCACGATTAGGACGACTCACATGAATAAATCCCAAATTCAAATACTGGGCTTCCGTTCCGAGCGGTTGTCCGTTCAGTCCAGCAAATCCAAGTAGCGTCTCGCCTTTCTGGATTGCCACAACAACGCCGCCACGGTCGATGTAGTAATTGAGAATATCAATGATCTGTTGTTTTTTCGCATCGTCCCATTCATCGATGTAATGCTCATCTTTTTGATAAAGTTGACCGCTCGGATCTACCGCATAGATGCGATGGGTTTCCTGAAAACGTTCAAAGGTTGCTAAAAAATCGGGAGCGATTTGATGTGTTAGAAGACTGATGGTTTGGTTCATATTTGGCTGCAGCTCCATTTCCTTGATTGAGAATATTACAGTCCGATGCCAAATAAATCGTTTTTATGAATCCTATCGTCCAATCTAGTTTTTATTTAGATTCATCTCATCTATAAGTGCATTGAGGCTCTTCCAAGATAACAAGGTGTAAGGTGGTTCCGTATCACTCGTTACAGGAAAACCTTCAGCAATGAGACTAGCCCGTTTGACGAATGGATCCCTTTTGCCAGACTGATACACGGCAATTTTTCGAGGCATGTCCTCATCGTCATCATAAGGTTCTGTCTTTAATCTCAATGTACTGATTTCATCTAATGAAGGAATTTCTTTTCCCTGCCAATCGTATATCTCAAAAAGTGGGTACCGATCACGTGTCCATTGCTCAATAATATCAATCACTTTTAACAGGATATATTCGGAAGAGTCCATTTGAAAACTGACAATGTCTCCTGATTTAAACGTCGTATTCGCTACAAAGCGCTTAGGAATCTTTTTAGCAAGTGGCTGAGGCTGATTCAATTGATGTTTTAACTTAAGAAGAACGGCCTCTCTTTTCTTCTTTAACTTTAAATCATCGTTCCAATTTTCTAGCTCGATTCCACTGTCAATAATCTCTACAGCATTTTGTTTTACGTGATCTTGTAATCGTCCTAGTTTCCATTGAATAAGTGCAAAGGAAAGCCAAAAAAGTATCATTTCCTCGTCATCTAATTCATCGATATGTTCTTGAATGACCCGTTCACTCGCTTGTTCATTCGAATAGCCGTCCCCTAGTAAATCTTTATAGCTAAACCGAATATCTTCGGCAAGATCATTCGATAAAATCGCCACTCCCCAAACACCCATATGATTCAACTCCTAAAAAAAGTCATCTAGAACAAGTATAAAACAATGTTCTACATGACTCTTTGAAAAATATTTATTTATGATACGGTTCATTCCGATTGATCCGATATGCTCGATAAATCTGTTCACATAATACGAGCTTCATAAGTTGATGCGGGAACGTCATCTTCGAGAACGAAATCGTATCGTCCGCTCGTTTCATCACATCGTCCGACAGACCGAGCGAACCCCCGATGACGAAAGCAATTTTACTCTTTCCATACGTTGCGAGTTGATCGAGTTCACGAGCGAACTCTTCACTCGTCCGCTGCTTCCCTTTGATCGCCAAGGCGATGACGTGCGTGTCCGGGGATATCTTCGCCAAAATTCGCTCGCCTTCCTTTTGTTTTACTAGTAACATATCTGCCTCACTTAAATGCTCGGGTGCTTTTTCGTCTGAGACCTCGATTTCCTGCACTTTTGCGTAGGCAGAGAGCCGTTTTGTATACTCGGCAATTCCTTGCTTTAAATATTTTTCTTTTAGTTTGCCGACCGTGATAATTGAAATATTCATCCAATTCTTCCTTTTTCCACAGTTTTTTTGGAGTTATCCATAGGGTTATCCACAGAGTTATCCACAAATCCACATGTTGATAATTAGTTTTTGCTTGACACAACATATGTCGCATCGGCTTCACAGAACTCACATGTCACTTGTTCACTTGTGGATAATTCCTCTAACAACGGGTACTCACCTGTTTCATCCACAATGATGTCTAAAGCGATTTCAACATGTTCCTTGCATACTTTTTTTTCCACAGTTTTTCCTCCTTAAAAAAGAAGCGTTGCCGCTTCTTTAAGTTGCTTCAGTTAAAGTCGCCTCGGTTTCTCTCGTTTCCCCGCGACGTAAATACTCAATCGTAATCGTATCACCGACCGTCGCATCTCGATAGAGCGCATCGCGTAAATCGACGTATCGTTTAATCTCCCGATCTCCGATTTGCGTGATGATATCACCGACGCGGAGTCCCGCCTCTTCAGCCGGACTACCTGGTGTCACCTCTTCGACGAAGACACCATCTTCTTGATCGAATGAGATGCCGTATTCTTCCCGGACGTTACCGGGTACGGCAATGACTTCTTGAATCGTGACCCCGAGCTGGGCCCGTGTCACTTTGCCGTCACGCTCTAACATGTCAATGACCGGTAGCGCCACGTTCACCGGAATCGAGAAGCCGACCCCTTCCACGCTCGCTTCGGCGATTTTCATCGAATTGATTCCGACGAGCTCCCCACGAACATTGATGAGGGCACCGCCCGAATTTCCTGGGTTGATCGCTGCGTCGGTCTGGATGACTTCTGCGTTGTAATCCATCAAGCCGTCGCTATTCGTATCGACCGGCACCGTCCGCTCGACACCACTGACGATACCACGGGTGACCGAGTTTGAGAAGACACCGAGCGGATTTCCGATGGCCATGACGGTCTCACCGGCCTGTAGCACGGTAGAATCGCCAAGCACGATCGGTTTCGCATCGATATTGTCCGGCAACTCGACTTCCGCGACCGCCAAATCGTTGAGCGGGTCCTCGCCTAAAATGGTCGCTGACGCAATCTGACCGTCGGAGAAGGCGATATTGATTTCATCCGCCTCTTCGATGACGTGGAAGTTCGTGACGATATACGCCGTGTTCCCTTCGACTTTATAAATGACGCCAGAGCCTGCGCCCGCCTCCCACTGCGAGTCTGAGGTGAAGGCACGCTGGATGTTCGTAATGCTGACGACGGACGTCTTCGCCCCGAGGACAGCGGTCGTGACGTCAGATTCGGTGACGGTCACGGCTTGCTCGGTCCGGGTCAGTTCATTCGTCACAAAACGAGAGGTCGGCGAATCCCAGAGCATTACTGTGACAAAAAACAAAGCCGCTCCTAAGAATCCGCCAACCCCTCCGAGTAACAACGGTTTTATATTCGGTCTCGGCTTGTGGCGTACGTGCTCTTCTTGCTTCGGACGCCATTCACTCCGAGACGGATACGTCGGTTTTTCTTCTTTTGCTTCGTGTGCTTCAGGTTCGACGTCTTGAGGTTCATACTCATGGTGTCTCTCTTCGTTCACGACGCGTCCCCCCTTCAAGACAGTGTGATAACTGTCTTTTCCCAAGTTTCCTTATAAAGAAACGAGCGAAGTGGGGATTGTCGGGTCCGTATCGCACAATTTGATGCGACCTAAGTCGACGTCCCGCATGCCGAGTGTTTGCGAGACGCTCATTTGCGCGAGCTCCTTCATATTGTTGTCCTTGCTTAAGTGCGCCAAATAGATCCGTTTCGTCCGGTCACCGATGACCTCGCTCATCGCAATCGCCGCATCCTCATTCGAGACGTGCCCATAATCGCCAAGGATTCGTCGTTTGACGCTCCACGGATAACGCCCCATTTGGAGCATCGAGACGTCATGGTTCGACTCGAAGATGAAGTCATCGGCCCCACGGATGACCCCTTTCATGCGGTCCGAGACGTAACCAGTGTCCGTGATGTGGGCTAAGCGTTTCCCATCGTGGGCAAACTGATAAAACATCGGGTCTGCTGCATCGTGACTCACGTTGAACGTCTCGATTTCAATATCACCGAACTGCTTCACGTCCCCTACCTCGATATGAAACTTCAAAGCCGGGTCAATCTTTCCGATGAGTGATTCCATCGCTTCCCACGTCTTCGCATTCGCATAAATCGGTAAGTTATACTTTCGTGCTAATATCCCTACACCTTTAATATGGTCGGAGTGCTCATGGGTGACGAGCAGTGCATCGATCCCATCAAACGACCGACCGATGGCTTCGATGCGTTGTTGCATCGCTTTCCCGGTCAATCCGGCATCGACGAGCAGCTTCGTCCGTTCCGTCTCGATATAGAGGGCGTTCCCAGTCGATCCGCTCGCTAACACACTATACTGTAAACTCACACCATCACTCCTTTCATTCTTTCGTTTCGAACTCGACGCGCTCTACCGTCCCATCGATGGCATTGACGAAATACACATGATCGTCGATCGCGATCGACCAGAGCGGTGGCATGATAATCAAACCGCCAGAGCTGTCGAGTGGTAAGCTATAAAACCCTGTGTTGATGGCCCGCATCTCTTGGTTCGGTTGGAAATACTTCCGTGACGCGAGTTGAGAGATGGCTTCACTGGCCGTTAACACGAGATCGTCCTGCGGTTTTGATGAGATGTCTTTCAAGTGACGTTGTTTATAATCCGTCACTTCATATTCCTCATTCAATTGAATCAAGATGAGGGATGGTCCGATATACATCTCCGAATCTCCCTCGACTTCGGGTGCCGAGAAAATCTTATTGTCTTCAAACGTTTGGACGAAGGCGATTTGTCTCGTCTTTTCATCATATCGCCAGTATGCATACTCTTCTCCGAACGGGACATATTCTGCCACGAACGTCGAAGCGGTCGTTCTCAAATCTTTTGCATCGAGCGGCACCGGCTGCTTCAGTTCGACTTCGAGTTGCATATTGTCGAGCGTCGTCGCCAGTTGGGCATCACGATTTTTCGTGATCATCGCGGCCGACATCTCTTCAGACGCCCCCGTCAAATATCCGATATCCCGACCCATTCGTGGCAATTTTGCCGGGTCGACATTTCGTTGATCTAAAATTTGTGCAATCGACGTATTGTCATTCGTCACGACTTCAGTCGCCCATGTTTCGGTCACCAATTGGAACAACAGATAGATGTTCAGGGCGAGGAAGGCGAAGATTAAAATCGTTTTCGCTTTACTCCAATCCACGATACATCATCCTTTCTGTCCAATCTTCTGACTGATTGTATGGGACCCAACGTCCGGCTTCACGTACGAACCAATTCGGTGAGAACGTCACATATCGGCTCGTATCTTCGTTATATTCAATCTCATAACCGATTCGAATCTCGGTCACGTTCTCAAACCGTCCAGAATTGATAAGTGTACCGAGTACTTCTTCCGCGTCAGCCAGTTGCGTCGTACCGACCGTAATCAAACGGTCAATCTCTAAGTGGTGACGGGTGATCGATCGGACTTGTGCCCCGTCGTTTTCCACACGCAATGTGGATAAGTCGATGGCGTCATTGTTTATAAACGCCTCACGTTGGCTAAAGACCGGGAATCCTTTCACATGAAAACGGAATACGGTCGTTTCAAATCCTTTGTTCGCCGGTGTGATCGCATCGAAACGAAGCGAGAGTCCTTGATTCTCAGAAGACTCGTCGACCCATCCACCATGGAAATTCACGAATTCGACAATCGAATCCAACCCGAGTGCCGTTTCACGCTCGGTGTCGTTCCGAGACAAGTTCCGATAGCGACTCGCGTTCAGCTTCGCGTCATATTCTGCTACGCTGACACCGTTCGTCAATGCACCGACCGAACTTGCCGGATCGACTTCTTGGACGTTCGGGTCGCCTGGGAAGAACGTGTCCCGCATCCAGTCGAGACGCGCATCGATTTGAATCGACGATACGTCATACGCGAACAACTCATTCATCTCCGGTCCGACGACCGGGATGTAGTTCACGCGTTCATCCGTATACGTCACCCGTTTCATCGTGCGACCCGAGTTTTTCAAGAACAGACTGTTCACGTCGCCGTTTCCAACCTTCGTCAACTTCCCTTCCCAAATCGATTGGTCACTCATGATCGTCCGGATAGTAAACGCATTGTCGTCCATGTAGATGAGCACACGCTGCGGAATCTTCCCAGACAGACTGTACGTGCCCGGCAACATGTAGCTGAGCGTATCCGCATAGTAAGCTTCCGGTAAAATCAACTCGAGCCCTTCGTTGATATCTGTGTAAAAGCTCGGGATATTCTTCGCGGCGAGCGGTTTGAACTCACTCGCTTCAAACGTATCCCGAATGACCCGCATCAACTGCTTCGGGGTGTTCTTCGAAGCGAAGACGGCGTTGTTGTCATGAACGACCGCCTGCACCGGAATGACGACTTGATTCGCCCGGCGTTGTAATGATTCGTCCACCGTCGTCAGCTGTGTCTCCGATTGGACTGACTGATAGGTGGGATGATAATCCCACAAAATGATGGTTTGAACAATCGACGTGACGATTAACGTGAGCAAAAGCAACGACTTCCACAGTTCTGGCTTTGCAATCGTAAACCGTTTCATCAATCATTCACCTCCACAATCGTATCGAACGGAATCGTGAAGTAAATCGTCGTGCCGCGGCCAAATTCACTCTCTGCCCAGATGTCCCCACCGTGAGCGGATACGACTTCTTTGGCAATCGATAGACCGAGTCCGGTTCCACCGATATTACGCGCCCGCGCCTTATCGACACGATAGAAGCGTTCGAAAATTTTCTTCAAGTTCGACTTCGGAATCCCGACCCCTTCATCTTTGATGCCGATGACGAGGCGTTTCGCCCGAAGCATCGTCCGGAACGTGATCGTACCGCCCTCCGGCGAGAACTTGATGGCATTCGTGATGATGTTATCAATCACTTGTGTCATCTTATCCTGGTCGGCATGCACATACACGCGGCGTTTCATCAGTTTCCGGCGGAATTGAATTGCGTCACCTTTCGTCATCTCGTGACGGTCGATGATGTCATTAAAGAACTGCACAAAGTCGAACTTCACTTTCTGCATCTTATATTCTTTACTGTCCATCTTCGAGAGTTGCAACAAGTCGTTGACGAGGCGAATCATCCGCTCCGTCTCGTTTTGTGTCGTCTCTAAGAAGCGTGGGGCCAACTCATCGTCCTGATAGGCACCTTCCGCAAGGACCTCCAAGTAACTACGCATCGTCGTGAGTGGTGTCCGCAACTCGTGACTGACGTTTGCGACGAACTCACGGCGATCTTGTTCGACTTGCTCTTGTTCGGTGACGTCGTGCAAGACGACGATGAGACCTGTGATCGGCCCGCTATGTTTTTGAATCGGTGAGAAATAGGCTCGGACGAGGAACAGTTCCTCATCCGTACTGAGGTCAATCAGTTTCGCCGGCATCGTCCCATCCTCCGGGATGACAATCTCTTCTTCGAACGCGAGGAGGCTTTGTAAATTCATTCCCATCGCCTCTTCTTCGTCGACCCCGATCATATCGCGTGCCTGGTCGTTCATTAAAATGACCCGTAACGAACGGTCGGTCGCGACCACACCGTCCGACATGTTCTCGAGGACACTCGTCAATCGGCGACGCTCGGCTTCCGTCGTTGCGTTCGCCTCCATCAACTCGTCTGTCAATTCGTTGAACGCATATGCGAGTTGACCGACCTCGTCATCCGAGTACACTTTAACTTTCCGCGAGAAGTTCCCTTTTCGCATCTCGACGGCTTGCCGACGCATATCGGCAATCGGTCGTGTGATCGTTCGAGATAACAGGATACCGAGGAAGGACGTGATGATCAGTGCGATGACCGTTCCGGTTGCGAGGATGCGGATGACTTGTTCCATCTGGTTATAGATGGATTGCATCGATGCCTCGATATAGATCATGCCGATTGTGGTCCCGTCTACTTCCGATTTGACTGGAACGGCGACGACACGCATCCGATCATTCGAATCTTCATAGACGAGCGTCTCTTGTGCGCCGCCTGTCGCGAATGATTTTTGAATAAACGTACTCGCCGTCCGTTGTCCGACGAGACTTTGATTGTTCTGGTTCGAGGTCGCCCGTACGACACTGTTCGTGTCGATGATTTGGACTTCTCGAATGTCGTCAGCTAGCGTCGTGCTCTCGGTAAAGTCAGACAGCAGCTGATCCAGTAACTGGTTCAACTGCTGGTCCGTGGTCGAGTCACTCTCGTTCGCGGCGATCCCCTCACTGACGTTATAGCTCAGTAGGTTCGCCCGGTCGACGAGTGACTGCGAGAAGTTGTTGATGTATTGCCGTTCCAAAGAACGCACAAAGTACACGCCGATGACTTGCATCGCAACGAGAATGAGCAGCGCATAGATGACGACGAGCTTCCACTGGATTGATTTAAAGAAGTTCGTCCGTTTCATCGTTTAATCTTCTTCTCCTGCCTTCAAATAATACCCGACTCCGCGACGTGTGATGATATACGTCGGTGTCGATGGGTTGTCTTCTACTTTTTCGCGAAGACGGCGTACGGTGACATCCACGGTACGAACGTCCCCGAAGTAATCATAGCCCCATACGGTTTGGAGCAAATGCTCACGCGTCATCACTTGACCGATATTTTGCGCGAGGTAATGAATCAATTCGAACTCGCGATGCGTCAGCTCGATCTTCTCTTCCCGTTTCGTCACCATGTACGAGTCCGGGTGAATCGTCAAGTCGCCGATCACGATATCGTTCGCGTTCGCACCTTTTGCTTCAGGCGCCGGCGCTGTCGCATGACGTCGCATGTTCGCTTTGACGCGAGCCAACAACTCACGTGAGCTGAACGGTTTCGTGACGTAATCATCCGCACCAAGCTCTAGCCCGAGCACTTTATCGATTTCTGAGTCTTTTGCCGTCAACATGATGATTGGCATGTCATACTTCTTGCGTACCTCACGGCATACTTCCATACCGTCTTTGAGCGGAAGCATGATATCGAGTAAGATGAGATCCGGTTGAATCTCTTCCACTTTCACGAGCGCTTCTTCGCCGTCATAGGCGACATGCACCTGATAACCTTCTTTTTCAAGTTTAAACTTCAATATATCTGCGATTGGTTGTTCGTCATCTACCACTAAAATCGTACGATCCATTCAGTGAGTCCTCCTCTTATCATTAAACGTACATGCCTACATTGTAACTCTTTTTATACAGCTTAGAAAGCGTGGTCCATTTCCGTGGAAATGAAAAAGAGAGCCGCAATGGCTCCCTTTCTTATGCTTCGTAAATGTCACGCAAGATGACCGTCTGCTCACGAGCCGGTCCGACCGAGAAGGTCAATAACTCAATACCCGTCAATTCTTCGATGCGACGCACGTAACGCTTCGCATTCTCTGGAAGATCGTCGAAGTTACGGACGCCCGTAATATCTTCTGTCCAGCCAGGAAGTTCTTCGTACACTGGTACACACTTCTCAAGGACACGGAAGTTCGGTGGGTATTCGTCAAGATGCTTTCCTTCGTACTCATACGATGTACAAATCTTGAGCGTCTCAAGACCTGTCAATACATCGATTGAGTTGAGGCAAAGATCTGTGATCCCGCTGACACGACGTGAGTGACGGACGACGACCGAGTCGAACCAGCCGACACGACGTGGACGGCCTGTTGTCGTTCCGTATTCTTTCCCGACTTCACGGATTGTATGACCAATCTCATCATCGAGTTGTGTCGGGAACGGACCGTCACCGACGCGTGACGTGTATGCCTTACAGACGCCGACAACGTGATGAATTTTCGATGGGCCGATTCCGGCACCACTTGATACACCACCAGACGCTGCGTTCGACGATGTGACGAACGGGTACGTTCCGTGGTCGATATCGAGAAGGACACCTTGTGCTCCCTCAAAGAGAACCTTCTTCTCTTCGTCGAGCGCATCGTTCAAGACGACAGATGTATCACACACGTATTTCGCGAACTGTTGGCCATACGCGTAGTACTCTTCAAAGATATCATCAAATTCGACTGGGTCGACCTCATACATTTTCACGAACATGCGGTTTTTCAATTCGAGAACGGTCTTTAATTTCTCCGCAAACACTTCTTTGTCGAGAAGGTCCGCGATACGAATCCCGATGCGTGCCGCTTTGTCCATGTATGCTGGACCGATTCCTTTAAGTGTCGTCCCGACTTTCGCATCACCTTTTGCATCTTCCTCTAAACGGTCTTGAAGTTGGTGATACGGCAAGATGATATGCGCCCGGTTCGAGATACGGAGGTTGTCCGTGCTCACACCGCGTTCATGTAAGTAAGCAAGTTCCGTCACGAGTGATTTCGGGTTGACGACCATTCCGTTCCCGATGACACACGTCTTATCCGAATAGAAGATACCCGACGGAATGAGGTGAAGTTTATATTTCGTATCATTGAAGACGATCGTGTGACCAGCGTTGTCTCCCCCTTGATAACGCGCGACGACTTCGGCTTGTTTCGATAAGAAATCGGTGATTTTCCCTTTCCCTTCATCGCCCCACTGCGTTCCCACTACGACTACTGATGACATAATGAATCCTCCTTATTAATCAACGTTCTGTTCAAACCATCCGTAAGTGTACACTTGAAAAGCAAGAAAGTCAATCCAATACCGAACGTTTTATACAACATGTAACTATTCGTTCGTTATTTTACGACTTACCTATACAAAAAAAGACACCACCGACGTTACATCGGTGGCGCGAAGGCTTGTGTCTCCATATTGACGAACTTGTTGTACTCTTTCCGGAAGGAGAGCTTGACCGTACCGGTCGGACCGTTACGTTGTTTCGCAATAATGATTTCAATCGTATTGGCGTCTTCACTCTCTTTATCGTAATAGTCATCACGATAGAGGAAGGCAACGATATCGGCATCCTGCTCAATCGCTCCTGATTCACGGATATCCGACATCATCGGGCGCTTGTCTTGACGGCTCTCTACTCCACGTGAGAGCTGCGACAAGGCGATGACCGGCACTTGCAGTTCCCGTGCAATCGCTTTGAGCGTACGCGAGATTTCGGAAACTTCCTGTTGGCGGTTCTCGCCCGGCTTCCCGTTCCCGACGATGAGCTGCAAGTAGTCAATCATGATCATCCCGAGACCATGTTCTTGCTTCAAGCGACGACATTTCGCCCGAATCTCGTTGACACGAAGACCTGGCGTATCGTCGATATAGATGCCCGCTTGGGAGAGCGATGACATCGCAAGTGACAAGCGACCCCAGTCTTCCGCTTCAAGACGACCGGTCCGGAGGCGTTGGGCATCGATATTCCCTTCCGCACACAACATACGCATGACGAGCTGTTCCGCACCCATCTCTAAACTGAAGATGGCGACGTTCTCGCCCGTACGGACAGCAACGTTTTGCGAGATGTTCAAGGCGAATGCGGTCTTCCCGACAGATGGACGAGCGGCCACGATAATCAAATCGTTTCGTTGGAAACCGGCCGTCATCTTATCCAAATCGGTAAACCCTGTCGCAATACCGGTGATTTCACCGCTCGACTGATGCAGCTTTTCAATCGTCGAATAGGCATCCGATAGGACGGAACCAATCGGATGGAAACTCGATTGCCCCTTACGTTGCGATACTTTTAAAATGTTCCGTTCTGCATCTGAGAGGACAGAATCGACCTCATCTTGGCGCTCATAACCATCTGAAACGATATTTGTCGCCGTTCGAATCAGGCGACGAAGTGCTGCTTTTTGGTCGACGACATTCAAATAATAGCCGATGTTCCCGATGGCCGGGACCGATTCCGCGACCTCGGCCAAATAGTTGAGGCCGCCGATTTCGTCTAAAATGCCCTGCGCCTGAAGCTCTGAACTGAGCGTGACCAAGTCGACAAGTTCACCCCGGTCATTGATCTTTAACATCGCTTCAAAGATGCGTTGGTGGCTGACGCGATAAAAGTCGTCCGGGTCGACCCGCTCTGAGGCCGTGATCAGCCGGTCCGAATCGAGGATGATCGCCCCTAAGACGGCTTGCTCCGCTTCCACGCTATGTGGTGGTGTATTGACTTGAATCGCATCACTCATCCGTCTCTACCTCACCTTCAGGCTTCTTGTACATGTACGTTCAACGTCGCGACGACGTCATGGTGCAACTTCACTGGCACTTTTGTGAAACCGAGCGCCTTGATCGGGTGCTCGAGCTCGATTTTACGCTTATCGATTTTGTAGCCCATCGATTTGAGGGCATCTGCGATTTGTTTGCTCGTGACCGATCCGAACACGCGTCCACCTTCACCGGCTTTCGTCGTAACGGCAATCGTCTCTTTTTCAAGTTTCGCTTTGAGTTGTTGCGCTTCTTTCAACTCTTCTTCTGCCGCTTCTTCGGCACGACGCTCTTTCGCTGCGAACGCTTTTAAGTTTCCAGGTGTCGCTTCAACCGCCAAGTTTTTCTTGAACAAGACGTTTTTCGCGTAAGCATCGGCTACGTTCTTCACTTCTCCAGCTTTCCCTTGCCCTTTTACATCTACTTTCAAAATGACTTTCATTCTAATTCCTCTCCTTCAGTATCATCTGTCAAATAATGATCAATCGCCTCTTTTAACAAGACGTTTGCTTGTTCGCGACTCATCTCGAGTTGTGTCGCCGCATTCGTCAAATGTCCGCCCCCATCAAGCATTTCCATGATGACTTGGACGTTGACGTCACCAAGCGACCTAGCGCTGATGCCCGTTCGCCCATCTGGTAAAATCGCGATGACGAACGAGGCTTTGACACCTTCCATATTGAGCAATTGGTCTGCCGACTGGGCAATCAATACTTGATGATGAGCCTCGTCGTCAGAAGCGACCGCAATCGCCATACCATCTGCGTAAATCTCGGTGTTTTTCAAAATCTGTGACTGCTCGATATAGGCATCGAGGTCTTGACGCATGAAGTGCTGCACGAGCACCGTGTCAGCTCCCTGAATGCGTAAGTAGGACGCCGCATCGAACGTACGTGAACCTGTGCGGAGCGTAAAGCCTTTCGTATCGACCATGATTCCTGCAAGAAGTGACGTCGCCTCGAGAATCGAGAGCTTGCGACTTCCCGCCTGATACTCGATCAACTCCGTGACGAGCTCACATGTCGATGAGGCGTAAGGCTCCATGTACACCAGGACCGGGTCCTCGATGAATTCTTCCCCGCGACGATGGTGGTCGATTACGACGACGCGCTCCGCCCGATACAAGATATCCTTTGAAATGACGAGTGAAGGACGATGCGTGTCGACGACGACAAGGAGTGTCTGTTCGTCGATGAGCGGCTGTGCTTCATATTCGGTCAAGAACTGACTATATAAGGAGTCATCGTTCTCCACTTCTTGAACGAGCCGTTGAATACCGATGCTCGTCTCACCTGACGGCATCACTACGTACGCCTCACGTCCGACAAACTCAGCCAATTTCATGATCCCGATGGAAGCTCCGAGCGAGTCCATATCTGGATTTTTATGTCCCATGATGAGGACGCGGCTCGACTCCCGAATCAAATCACGCATCGAGTTCGAGATGACACGTGCCCGGACGCGCGTCCGTTTCTCCGTCGGATTTGTCTTTCCTCCAAAGAAGCGGACTTTTCCGTTATGACGTTTGACGACGGCCTGGTCACCACCGCGACCTAGTCCGAGATCGAGGCTCGATTGCGATAAATTACCGAGCTCCGTCAATGTCGTCTCTCCACATCCAATTCCAATCGATAACGTCAACGGAATTTTTTGTTCCTTCGTCGCATCGCGCACTTCATCCAAAATCGAAAAACGATTGTTTTCAAGTTCGGATAACGTCCGCTCGTTCATGACGAGGAAAAAGCGGTCTGCTGCCGTACGGCGCATGTAGACATGATGTCGCTGCGCCCATTGGTTGAGAAGCACCGTCACACGACGATTCACGTCACTGCGCACTTGCTCATCCACCGCAGTCGACATCTCGTCATAGTTATCTAAATACAAAATACCAATGACCGTTTGTGTTTGAACATACTTTTGCTCAATCTCCGCTTCTTCGGTCATGTCAAACAAATAGAGTGTTTGATGTGTTTGATTGTAATAGACACGGTAGACGCGGTCACCCACTTCAATCGTGGCTTCATCCTCTTCTTCTTCAATCAATTCATCGAATGCGGAATGGAGCGCATCGAGCGGTACACCAATCGCCATATCGAGTTCGAAGATCAATCGCGATTGTTCGTTAAACCAACTGATGCGTCGGTCTTGATCAAAGACTAAAATCCCGATCGGCATCGTCGTCAACGCTTCTTTCCCGACCTCCTCGATTTGATGAGAGAGTGAGAGGACATACTGTTCCCAATTTTTACGTTCCCGTCGCATCGTCACTTGCTGATAGATATAAAAGATCAGCGTGCCCATAAACAGGGTGATTGCTGCCACAATGCTGTAGAACGCCAATCCAAACGAGACAAAAAATCCAATCACATATGGAATCATGTGCCGCGCGTATTGGTTCTTCACGGATGTTATTGCTTCACCACTGTGCATGTATGCCTCCTAAAATGAGTAATGTTCACCCATGGAATCGTAAAGGTTTCTGCTCTATCATACCATATTCGTCGGTTTCACTTACACACTTACAAACGAGGTAAAATACAAAAAAACGACTTATCCAAAAGGATAAGCCGTTCGTCAAACATTACTCTGCAACGTATGGAAGCAAAGCCATTTGACGTGAGCGCTTGATAGCGACAGTAAGTGGACGTTGGTATTTCGCTGAAGTACCAGTCACACGACGTGGAAGAATTTTACCACGCTCCGAAACGAAGCGTTTGAGCAATTCTACGTCTTTATAATCGATATGAGTGATGTTGTTCGACGTAAAGAAACATACTTTACGACGACGACGACCTCCTGGACGACGTGCCATGTGAAGACCTCCTTTATAAGTTAGTTTTGGTTGTCAATGATGATTAGAATGGCAGATCATCATCTGACAAGTCGATTTTGCCGCCACCCGAGAACGGATCTGCGTCAAAACCTTTATTCGAATTCGAGGACTGAGATGAAGTCGAAGCAGCTCCTGCGCCCCATCCTGATCCACTTGATTCACCACCACCGAAGACATCTCCAGATGGTGCTTGCTCACGTTGCCCTGAGGCTCCGCGTGGTTCAAGGAAGCGTACGCTGTCGGCGACTACTTCTGCCCGGTAACGACGTTGGCCATCTTGTCCTTCGTAACTACTGATTTGAAGGCGACCGTCAACGCCGGCCATGCTGCCCTTTTTCAAGTATTGTGCTACGTTCTCTGCTTGTTTGCGCCAAACGACGCAATCAATAAAGTCCGTCTCGCGCTTCCCATCTTGTCCAGCGAATGGACGATCGCAAGCGAGAGTAAGGCGTGTTACGGCGATTCCGCTCTGCGTATAACGCATTTCCGGATCGCGAGTCAATCGACCAACTAACACAACTCGGTTAATCATCTCCAAGCTCCCCTTTCACGATACGAGACGTTAAGGATTAACGCTCGTCTTTTGTTGTCATTTGACGGACAACGTCGTCAGAGATCTTCATGAGACGCTCTGTTTCTTGGATCGCTTTAGGTTCAGCAACGATGTTAAGAAGAACGTAGTGTCCTTCGCGCATCTTGTTGATTTCATAAGCGAAACGACGTTTACCCATGTCTGTTGTTTTTTCAACAGTACCACCGTTTTCAGTGATGACGTTGTTGAAGCGCTCGATTAAAGCTTTCTTCGCTTCCTCATCAACTGATGGACGGATAATGTAAAGAAGTTCGTATTTACGCATTATCTTTCACCTCCTCTTGGACTAACGGCTCCTACCGGTTTGTAGGAGCAAGGAGCAAACAATTGTTTTACTCACGTCATAATATACTATCAAACTTCCTTGGTTTTTACAACACGTTTCCGTAAATCAACTTATACGTTGAATCGGAATGTGACAACGTCGCCATCTTGGAAAACATATTCTTTACCTTCCGAACGAAGTTTCCCTTGTTCTTTCACCGTCGCCATGTTGCCAGCTGCAGAAAGATCTTCATACGCCACGACTTCGGCACGAATGAAGCCACGTTCGAAGTCAGAGTGAATGACACCGGCACATTGTGGTGCTTTCATTCCTTGTTTGAACGTCCAAGCGCGAACTTCTTTCTCACCTGCCGTGAAGTACGTCGCAAGACCAAGTGTCGAATACGCCGCACGAATCAATTGATCGAGCCCTGACTCTTCAATACCGAGATCTTGTAAGAATTCGAGACGTTCTTCCGGTTCGAGCTCTGAAATTTCTTCTTCGATACGCGCACAGATGACGATGACTTTCGCACCTTCTGTTGCCGCATGGTCACGAACTGCTTGAACGTATTCATTTGAGTCCGCGTCTGCCACTTCGTCTTCACTCACGTTCGCCACATAGAGCATTGGCTTCATCGTCAACAATTGGAAGTGTTTCACGATTGCTAACTGGTCATCCGTGAGTTCTGCGACACGGGCAGGACGTTCTGCTTCTAAGACAGCTTGCACGATTTCGAGTGCCTCAAGTTCTTGCGCGGCACCTTTATCTTTTGATTTGACCATTTTTTGAACACGTGTGATACGTTTTTCAACTAACTCTAGGTCAGCTAAAATCAATTCAAGGTTGATCGTCGTGATGTCGTCAATCGGTGAGACGCGTCCCGCGACGTGCGTGATGTTCTCATCTTCAAAACAACGAACGACTTGGCAAATCGCATCGACTTCGCGAATGTTCGCCAAGAATTTGTTTCCGAGCCCTTCACCTTTTGATGCTCCTTTAACGATTCCAGCGATATCTGTAAATTCGAACGCTGTCGGCACCGTCTTTTTCGGTTTGACGAGTTCCGTCAAACGATCAAGGCGCGCATCTGGTACTTCTACGACTCCGACGTTCGGGTCGATTGTCGCGAACGGATAGTTAGCCGCTTCGACTCCTGCTTGTGTAATCGCATTAAACAAAGTCGATTTCCCGACGTTTGGTAATCCAACAATTCCTGCTGTTAATCCCACTAGTAGTTCCTCCTCATCCGGTGTTTCCCGGGAAATGTTAAACCGTCTGTGGAGTGGGTACCTTCAGTACACCACACCGTCACATCCTTCACAATTATAGTTAGTCCACGATTAAACCGCAACTCACGTTCATAACCTAAAGAAAAACGCCGCTTATTCTGCGGCGTTCCCTTGCTCAAGCACTTTCTTGAATCTCTTATCAAAGTCTCGGCGTTGCATGAGTACACTTGCTCCGCAGCCTTGACACTTGATGCGAATGTCCATCCCTACACGTGTGATTTGCCAGCGATTCGTCTTGCAGGCATGTGGCTTTTTCATTTCCACAACATCGTTCAACGCATAAGTTTTACTGTGCATTTTCTGCTTCTCCTCCTTTAGGAGTTGGGTTCGGCGGTAACATGACCGTCCGTGGGTACGGAATTTCAATGCCTCGTTGGTCGAATCCTGCCTTCAATTCTTTATGCAAAATCCGTCCAGCTGCGAAGTGTTGAGTCGGTGGTACTTCTGCCATCAAGCGATAGACGACTTCTGAGGCTCCAAGTGATTGTACACCGGCGAGTGTGATCGGTTCGATGAAGAGGTCGTGATATTTCGCCTCAACTTCTTTTGCGATCTCTTTAATCGCCGACTCGACACGCTCCATATCCTCTTCATAGGCAACACCGACATCGACAACCGCGACGCTATTTTCAAGCGAGTAGTTCGTCACTTGCATGATCTGCCCGTTCGGAATGATAGAAACTTGTCCGTTCAACCCTTTTAGTTTCGTCGTTCGAATGCCGACCTCGATGACGACTCCTTCGACCTGTTGATTCAAACTGACATAATCCCCATTTTTATATTGGTTTTCAAAGATGATGAATGCGCCCGTAATGACGTCCTTCACCAAACTTTGTGCACCAAATGAAATCGCAAGACCTGCGACCCCGGCCGATGCGATCAAACCGGCGATATTTACGCCGAACTGTCCGAGCACCGTCAGGACCATGATCAACCCAATCACGTAACGAATCGTGTTTTGTGCGAGTTTTAATAATGTTTCATTTTGACGTTGAGCGACAATGTCATGCTCTTTTATTTTCCGAAGCGTAAACACGCGTTCGACCATCGTCGTCAAGATTCTTGTCGCAATGTATAAACCAAGAATGATGAGCGCTACCCCAGCGAGCTTAATCCCCAAGCCAATCCACATGTCTGTATCTTTAAAGTACTCCACGAATTGGTTCACGCTATCCATCGTTTCGTCTGCCACCGTGCTTAAATCTTTTTCTGTATTTTGCGAAGCCATCTTTTCACCTCAAAGTCGTAGATTCTAAATCATCAAAACATATTTCACGACTTTTCTCAAACGCCGCATTCGGAAGTTTAGAAGTTTTCCACTTTTGGGAATGGGTTAATACGAGATCAATCCCCTAACTGCAACTAGGAATAGGCAGCTCAGAAGAGAGGATGAGATTCATGCCGTTTCGCCTAAAACCTCATAAACCATACTCTTTCTTCATTGAACACACTGAGCGGAGTGGATCCAGATTACTTGCGGACCAGCTTCATGAACAGTTGGTCAATGAAACCCATCGCCCCATCGTCCTTGTTTGCATCGGTTCAGATCGTTCGACCGGTGATTCACTTGGTCCACTCGTCGGAACGTTTTTAGAAGAACGTCGCATTCGTAATTTACACGTATACGGTACATTGACGAAACCCGTACACGCACTAAATTTAGTAGAAACGTTACATGAGATTCAAACGCGCTTCCACCAACCACTCATCATCGCCATCGATGCCTGCCTCGGACGACTGTCGAGTGTCGGCTACATTTTCTTCTCCGAAGGACCTCTTGCCCCAGGTGCAGGTGTCCAAAAAGAACTCCCTGCAGTCGGCGCTTATAATATCAAAGCCGTCGTGAATGTCAGTGGGTTCATGGAAATGATGATTCTACAAAACACACGTCTCCATCTCGTATACGAACTCGCACGCTTCATCACGGAAGGTTTTGTCGATTTTGATTCACGCATTGGACGTCTTCATCAGGAAGAAGCCGCGATTACAAGGCTTCGTCAGTCACGGGACGAGTCAAAGTCTTGAGGAGACAACAGCGTAAGTAGTTGTTCTAAATCGTCTTGTGAAAAGTACTTTAATTCTAAGACCCCGCCCTTTCGGCGAGGACGAATCGACACATCCATTTGAAGACGCTCTGCAAGCACCGCTTCGACCGCTTCGATATCTGCGTTCGATTGCTTCAGCGTCTTTTTTGCTGTGCGCTCTTTTTGTAAGTAACGTTCGAGCCGACGTACCGTCCAGTGCTCAGCAATCACCCGTTTTGCAATCTGTTCCATCGCCTGTTCCGATTTCATGCCTGTAATCGCCCGTGCATGACCCATCGTCAAATCCCCGACCATGACCGCGTGCTGGACCGCGCTCGGTAAACGAAGCAAGCGCAAGCTGTTCGTCACATGACTTCTGCTTTTTCCGACCCGATCTGCCAGTTGCTGTTGCGTCAGTCCGAGCGTCTGCATCAATTGCTCGTAGGCGACTGCTTCTTCGATGGCGTTCAAGTCGGCCCGCTGAATGTTTTCAATCAATGCCAACTCCATGACGCGATCCGAGTCCGCCGTGACGACTAAAGCGGGAATATCTTCTTTACCGGCGAGTTTTGCCGCTTGGAATCGTCTTTCACCGGCGATGATCTCATAGTACCCGGTCGCTTTTCGAACAACGATCGGCTGCAACACACCATACCGTTCAATCGACTGACGCAATTCTTCTAGCTTTTCCACCTCAAATTGTTTACGTGGTTGGTTCGGGTTTGGGCGAATGAATTTTAAAGCTAATCGTTCCATCTACAAACCTCCTTCATCGTATGAAAAAGCACGGACTCATTTTTGAGGCCGCGCTTTCGGGATGCGAATTCGAATTTCAACAAATTCCTCTTCGTCTACTTCTTCAGTTTGGACATCAATCCCTGTTTTCCCAATCAAATCGATCGAGTCACGAATCGTATTGATGGCGATTCGTGTATCACGCGCAAAACTTTTCGTTCGACGACGTTGCTTTTTCGGCTTCCGTTTTTCTTCTTCGATTGGTGTTGTCAAAAAGGCGACTCGTTCCTCAGTCTCTTTGACGTTGTAATCTTGTTCCAACACTTCCACGAGCACTTGGAGCTGTAACCCCTCTTCTTTTAATGGCAAGAGTGCACGGGCGTGTCGCTCGTTGATGCGACGATCGCGAAGCGACTGCTTCACGTCCTCAGGCAACTTCAACAGTCGCAACTTGTTCGCAATTGTAGACTGGCTCTTCCCTAAACTCTTCGCTAACGCATCTTGCGTCAATCCGTTCAAGGCGAGCAACCGGTCATACGCCTCCGCCTCTTCAATCGGACTCAACTGCTCACGTTGTAAGTTTTCAATCAATGCGAGCGCAGCCGTCGTATCATCATCCATATCGCGAACAATTGCCGGAATCGCCGACCAGCCAAGCGATTTCACGGCTCGGAAACGGCGCTCCCCTGCGATGATTTCATAGCAGTCCCCGTCTGCCTTTCGAACCACGATCGGTTGAAGCAGTCCATGTTCCGAAATCGTCGTTGCTAACTCTTCAATTTTTGCCGGTTCGAATACTTTACGCGGTTGATATCGGTTCGGACGCAATCGTGACAACGAGAGCTCCTGCACCGTGTCGTCCGCTCGAACTTCCGCAATCTGCGTCACGGCAACTTCATCTTTTCGATTCACACCGAACAATTTCGCAAATCTATTCTTCAACGTCGGGCACCCCTTTTATGTAAAAAAATAAGCAGACTCCACCACTGGAATCTGCTTTTGTTTCACGTGAAACGACATCATCAGATAAGTGGCTCTTTCGCCGGCGTCCCCGCTTTACGCGGATATTTCCCGGGCGTTTTTCGTAGTTTATCTACAACTACGATATTACGCTCACTCATCTCTCCTGGCAATAGGAACTGGTGTGTCGCTTTTTCTTTCCCACCTAGAACAGCCAACGCATTTTTAGCGTCTTTCATCTCATCAGAAACTTTAGCCGCCTTAAGCGCGACAAAGCTTCCACCCACTTTCGTGAGCGGCAGGCAATACTCAGCCAACACTGTCATGCGGGCAACGGCTCGCGCTGTAACGACATCAAACTGTTCGCGGAATTTTTTATTTTTCCCAAACTCTTCGGCACGACCATGATGGAAAGCGACACCTTCAAGTCCGAGGGCAAGAGCCAACTCATTCAAGAACGTGATGCGCTTATTCAATGAATCAATGATCGTGACATGTAAGTGAGGGAATAAAATCTTAAGGGGAAGACTCGGGAATCCAGCTCCCGCCCCTACATCACATACCGTTTCGACTTGCGTGAAGTCGAAGTGAAACGCTGCGCTGAGCGAATCGTAAAAGTGTTTCAAATACACTTCTTCCTGGTCCGTGATGGCCGTCAAATTCATTTTTTCATTCCATTCAACGAGCATCTCGAAGTAGCGCTTGAACTGAGCGAGTTGTGTCTCGTTCAGTTCAAATCCTTTAGCCCGTAACGCTTCAATAAATTGAGATTCGTTCATCGTTTCACTCCACCGTCGCATATTGTCCTTGTTCGATATAGACGAGCAAGATTGACACGTCTGCAGGGTTTACGCCCGAGATCCGTGACGCTTGTCCGATCGAAAGTGGACGAACTTGTTTTAATTTTTGTTTCGCTTCTGTCGCAAGACCGCCGATTGCATCGTAATCCAAGTTTTCTGGGATTCGTTTTGCTTCCATGCGACGCATTTTCTCGACTTGTTCGAGTTGTTTTGAGATATAGCCTTCGTACTTCACTTGAATCTCAACTTGCTCTTTTACTTCGAACGACAGCTCGTCCATGGATGGGACGACCGTCATGAGCGCCTCATACGTCACTTCTGGACGTTTCAACAAGATGTTGGCATGCGTCGCTTCTTTCAACGGATGTGCACCGACCGATTCAAGCATCGCGTTCACTTCAGGTGTCGGTTTGACGACAAGTGAGGCGAGTCGCTTTACTTCTTTTTCAATCGCTTCACGCTTCTCATTGAGATGTGCATGGCGTTCCTCTGAAAGTAAGCCGATCTCGTGTCCGATGTCACTGAGGCGTAAGTCCGCGTTGTCGTGACGTAACAAGAGGCGATACTCGGCACGTGATGTGAGGAGACGATATGGTTCGTTCGTTCCTTTCGTCACCAGATCATCGATCAAGACACCGATATATGCTTGGGAACGATCAAGGATGACAGGATCTTTACCGAGCACTTTGCATGCAGCGTTGATCCCTGCCATGATTCCTTGTCCTGCCGCTTCTTCGTAGCCACTCGTTCCGTTGATTTGTCCCGCTGTAAAGAGTCCAGGGACTGCTTTTGTTTCGAGAGTCGGCCAAAGTTGCGTCGGTACGACCGCATCGTACTCAATCGCATAACCTGGACGCATCATTTCTGAATTTTCAAGACCCGGGATCGTCCGAAGCATCTGATGTTGAACGTCTTCTGGCATACTCGTCGAGAAACCTTGAACGTATACTTCTTCCGTATCGCGACCTTCTGGTTCTAAGAAGATTTGGTGACGTGGTTTGTCATTGAAACGGACGACTTTATCTTCAATCGATGGACAGTAACGTGGTCCTGTTCCTTTGATTGCACCCGAATACATCGGTGAACGGTGTAAGTTCTCATCAATCAATTGATGCGTACGTTCACTCGTATACGTAAGCCAGCATGGGATTTGTTCAATTGGATTCAAGTCAGTCGACGTGTACGAGAAGAATGATGGGTTTTCATCTCCCGGCTGAATCTCTGTCTTCGAGTAATCAATCGTTTTCCCATCGATTCGTGGTGGCGTCCCTGTTTTGAATCGAACCAAATCGAGGCCGAGTTCTTCTAAATGTTTTGAAAGCTCGACTGATGGCATTTGGTTGTTTGGACCACTTTCGTATGCCAATTCACCGATGATAATTTGACCACGCATGAACGTTCCTGTCGTGACGATGACTGCTTTCGCGCGATATTCTGAACCTGTGTTCGTTACCACGCCACGCACTTCTCCGTCTTCGATGAGCAATCGTTCAACAAGTGCCTGACGGAGCAATAGATTCGGCTCGTCTTCTAGCACTTTCTTCATATGATTTTGATATTGGAATTTGTCCGCCTGTGCACGTAGCGCACGTACCGCTGGACCTTTCGACGTGTTGAGCATCTTCATTTGGATGTACGTCGCATCAATCGCACGACCCATCTCTCCGCCGAGTGCGTCGATTTCACGTACGACAATCCCTTTCGCCGGTCCGCCGATTGACGGGTTGCAATACATGAACCCGACCATATCAGGGTTCATTGTCAGCATCGCTGTTTTGGCACCCATCCGAGCCGATGCGAGTGCCGCTTCAATCCCTGCGTGTCCGGCCCCGATGACGATTACGTCATATTCGCCTGCCGTATAAGCCATATTTGTTCCTCCTTATTATTTCCCAAGACAAAACTGTGAAAAGAGCTGATCAATCAAGCTCTCTTGTACGGTATCTCCATTGATTTCACCGAGCGTATCCCATGCCCGACGTAAATCGATTTGGACCATATCGATTGGCATATTCATGACAGCACTACCGAGCGCCTCATCAATTTGACCAATCGTTCGTTTGATCAACTGAATGTGTCGAGCGTTTGAGATATATGTCATATCTTGTGACTCGACGCCTTTTGCAAAGAAGAGGTTCGCGATTGCCGCTTCAAGCGCATCGATTCCCTCATCTAGTAAGAGCGACGTCGCCACGATCGGACGTCCTGCCGCTAGTTTCTCTAGCTTAGAAGAATCCATGTTTTGTGGCAAGTCTGTCTTGTTGATGATGATGATCGCATTCATCCCTTTGACCGCCTCAAACAACGCCTCATCTTCGACCGTCAATCCTTCATGCCCGTTCAAGACGAGAAGGACCAAGTCCGCCGCTTCCAACGCCTTCCTTGATTTTTCTACACCGATGCGTTCAACGATATCTTCCGTCTCACGAATACCGGCAGTGTCCACCAATTTGAGTGGGACTCCTTTCACGTTGACATATTCTTCAATCGTGTCACGTGTCGTTCCGGCAATTTCAGTGACAATCGCTTTCGTCTCCTGCACGAGCGTATTCATGAGCGAGGACTTCCCGACGTTCGGTCGTCCGATAATCGCCGTAGCCAAGCCTTCACGCAAGATTTTCCCTTGTCGCGCCGTTTCGAGCAACTCCTCGAGGATACGTTTGACTTCGCCCGCTTTCTCTTCGACGATCGCTTGCGTCATCTCTTCCGCGTCATACTCTGGATAATCAATATTGACCTCAACTGCCGCAATCGTCTCGAGCAATTGTTGACGGAGTTCGCGGACGAGTCGTGACAGCCGACCTTCCATTTGAGACATCGCGACGTTCATCGCCCGATCGGTTTTCGCCCGAATCAAGTCCATGACCGCCTCTGCTTGTGACAAATCGATTCGACCGTTTAAAAAGGCGCGTTTCGTGAACTCGCCCGGTTCTGCCAAGCGGATGTCGGGTTGGTCGAGAATGAGTTCAAGGACACGATTGACCGCAACGACGCCTCCGTGACAATTGATTTCGACGACATCTTCTCGTGTAAACGTCTTCGGCGCCCGCATGATACTGACCATGACTTCATCGACGACTTCGCCCGTGTCAGGACGCTTTAACGTACCGTAATGAATTGTATGTGAATCGACCGTTGTTAAGTCTTTTCCAGAAAACACATTGTTCACCGTTTCGACCGCCAAATCGCCTGATAATCGGACGATGCCAATGGCACCTTCACCCATCGGCGTCGAAATCGCTGTAATCGTGTCAAACTCTAGCATCTTTCTCCCTCCAAACCTAAACCATCTTCTTCTATCATATGCATAACGAACCTACTATACACGATATTCGACTTGAACGAAAGAGTTCACCCGTCGATGAAGTCATTGCAGTTCCTATCATTATTTTCGTACAATAAAGGAATATATTGACAGAGAAGAGAGGATATACACATGAAGCAACTAGAAGCGATTCAAATCATCACGGAACGATTAGAACGGGATGAAGCGGTTCAAGCGATTTTTATGAAAGGCTCATTCGGTCGTGGAGAAGCCGATGAGCATTCAGATATCGACCTTTACGTGATGGTGCACGCAGATCAGGAAGAATTGTTTTTATCGAGACGACTTGATCATCTCCGTGCATATCGGCCAATTCTGTTAAAAGACGATATTTACATCGTCGCCCCACAACTCATCGCTGTATTCGATGATTTTCTTCACCTCGACTTATTCACTGTCACAAAAGAGACGTTGAATCATCAAGACTCGATCCATATCCTCTATGATCCGCACCAGCTCCTCACTGCGCATGAAAGTTCATTACAGATTGAGGAAGAGTCGACAAGTGATCATGCCTTCGACACCGTTTGGTTCTTTTTCCAATATACGAAATCACGAAGTCGTGGCAATGACATCTGGGCAACCGAGATGCTGCGACAAGGGATGGTTCATTTCGCGTACGTATTGGCCGCGCACCATACGCCCGATCGAGCCTCACTTGGTTTAAAAGACGTATCACAACGAAACGAAATCGACTTACGCTTCTTTTATGAACAATTGACCCCAATGAATCATGAAAACGCCGCTCGAGTCTATATCGAGCGACTCAAAGAAGAACAACCTTTCTTCCAATCATTATCAGGCTACAACGTGTTCGGACCGTTTATGGAACAGTTGCTTCAACGAGAAACAAACCGCCCTTAAAAAGGACGGTTTGTTTTTTAGTAACGTGCTTGTCGTTTCGTCGAACGAATCGTGAAGTAGAGGAATAGTTCTAGAATTGCAATGGCGATGAGGATTCCACCGAACAGTTGGAATAAGACAAGTAGGCTACTGAACGGATTCGTGAGCATAAGAATCCCGACGCCAATCCATAATATACTTCCAATTAAAAACCAGAGCCATCGTCCTGCCATCGATTGGCGGTAACCGAGTGCCTGAATGAGGCGAATGATTCCTCCAAATAAGAACAGTGCTCCGATTAAAATCGGGAGAAGACTAGCTAGCGTCTCAGCGAAGAAAAAGACGACCGCTGCCAAAATCAAATAGATGAGACCCATAAAGAAAGCCGGTGGTAACCCACCCTGTCGTCTACGAACCCCTTGAAACATCATCCATACGCCCATGATTGCCAAGTATCCCGCAATCACGTACACCATGACGTCAAAGAAAAATCGAGGGTACAGTAGAATAAGAACACCGAGCACAAAGTAAATGATTGCTTGCCATAACGTCGAACGTTCTACACGATGAATAAATCCCTCCATGTTTCTACACCTCCATTTACCCGTTTCTTTCATTATTCCCGTCTCCTCGACATACAATCCTATAAAAAAAGCTGAGTGTCAGATGACACCCAGCTTAACGATTATTTACGTTTTTTCTTTTTGTTTTTCTTCTCTTCTTCAGCAAGTGCTGCACGCTCTGCTTCTTTCGCAGCAATTTTTGCTTCTGCTGCTACCTTCATCTTCTCACGCATCGGGAGCATGATTGCCATCGTGACGATGATCGAGATGATATAACCGACTACCCAGTACAATGAAAGGGCGGCTGGAAGGTTGATCGACATGATGAAGATCATGACCGGGAAGATATAGAGCATCATCTTCAATTGTGGGTTTTGTTCTTGACCCGCCATTGAGATTTTCTGTTGAACGAACGTCAAGATTGCCGCTAAAATCGGCAAGATAAACGTCGGGTCCGGAGCTCCAAGGTCGAACCATAAGAAGTCCGCTTCGAAAATCTCAGGTGTACGACGAATCGCATCATAGAATGCGAAGAGAATCGGCATTTGAATCAAGATTGGCAAACACCCTGCGAGCGGGTTGATTTGGTATTCTTGATAAAGTTTCATCATCTCTTCTTGGAGTTTACGCTGTGTTTCTTGGTCTTTTGAGCTGTACTTCTCACGAAGCTTCAACATTTCCGGTTGCAAGACTTGCATGGCACCCATACTCTTCGTCTGTTTGATCATGAGCGGGAGAATCAATAAACGAACGATAATCGTTGCGATAATGATTGAAATCCCATATTGCCAAGGGCCACCGACTAAATAAGCAACTTCCTTCAAAAGCCATGCGAGCGGCCATACAAAGTACTTCGCCCAGAAACCTTCTGTGTCAGCCGTAATTGGTTCGGCTTGGATGGTAGACGGATCCACACAGCCTGCCATCAGCATAATGACCGCAGTCATGGCAGCGAGTAATCCTAATTTTAGCTTTTTGCTCATAGTTCCTCCTACGCTTTCTTTATCAATTCTTTTTTAACGCACACGTCGATCGGGCAATCTTATAAGACTCTAATTATATGAGAGAACAAATTCAGATTGTCATGGTCACCGGCCTTGCTTTTGCCAAACTTTTGACCGTTTGAATACGTGTTTCAAACTCTCGGTCACTTCCGACTGCGTCAGTGCAGTCGCAGGCTTCCGAGCGATGATGACATAATCATTCGGCGCAACGTTCGGTTCGAGCAAGCGAAGCGACTCACGCATCAATCGTTTCATGCGGTTTCGTTCCACAGCATTTCCAAGCTTTTTGCTGACAGAAAGACCCACTCTGAAATGCGCTTGATCCGCTTTGAGCGTGTAGACGACAAACTGACGATTGGCCACGGAGCGTCCTTCGCGAAACACCGCTTGGAACTCTTCATTCTTTTGCAGGCGGTATTCTTTTTTCAAAATTCTCACTCCATCCTTCGCTTCAAAAATCGTCAACTAACATCATATCATATCCACATCATTTGAACGAGGGAGAATCCATGAAATGCTACGTTTCTGTGACAAACTAAAAAATTGCCCGAGGAAAGGATCCCCGGGCAATTTTAACTCGAAATTATACAGTCAAGGCTTTACGGCCTTTACGACGACGAGCAGCAAGAATGTTGCGACCGTTTTTAGTCGCCATGCGTGCACGGAATCCGTGGACTTTCTTACGCTTACGGTTGTTAGGGTTGAAAGTTGGTTTCATGGTTACAGCACCTCCTCAAGATTAACGCTCTATTAGCAAGTTATAGTTTCATTTAAGGCAGTCTTTAAGATTATATAAATCGAATCAACAATTGTCAATGTATTTTCGAACGGTTTTCGAATCAGATAGATTACGTGATCGAGAGGCATCATTTGGGATGGTTCAACTTTGTCTAGAACGGCTTATATGAATCCAGATTGATACGAAACCTTTACGTATTTCTTAAACGGTCTTTATAAATAGCGATGTTGAGCCATTTTATCCACATATTCACGAAGTTATCCACATTTATATGTGAATAACTCTTCTTTTTTCACATCCGAATTCTTCATTTTTTCATTTTCTTCTTTTACAAAAACTTTTCTTCCCTTCACTTCCTCCTCTTTTGTGTATAACTTTTTCACTCTCTTATCTCTCATAATGTCTTTATCCACAACATATCCACAGGTTATCCACAAAACACACAGCATGTGGATAAGTGGGTGTGGATACTTTTCTTTATCTGTGGATAAATACCAAAAAGCATTGCCACGTCTATTTTATTTTGCTAAACTGAATGTGCACAAACTTGTGGATGAACAATTCGTGATTCCAAGATATACACAGGCTGTGGATAAGTGTTATCCCCATAATGAACACCATGTGGATAACTTTATCCACAGTTTTTATTCTCTGGGGATAACCCTAGTTTCTACTATAAAATAGTGTATGTGTATATCGTGTGAATAAGTTTTACCAAACATGTGAGTAAAGGAGGTCTTTCATTGAAGAATGCTCGCGAGATTTGGAGAAACGTCTTATCTGTAATTGAAGAAGAGGAACGAACTCCAAAAGCTAGTTTTGACATGTGGTTGAAATCAACCGAAGGGATATCATTGATGGGAACGACACTCGTTGTGTCCGCACCTGCCAGTTTTATCGTTACATGGTTAGAGCGACAGTACTTGTCACTTTTACAAGATACGGTCGAAGAAATTACGAACAACAAGCTCGAAATTCATTTTATTGAAGAATCTCAAGCACACAAGTATGCTCCAGCTGATGGATCGTCACACGAATCCATTGCCGTGACGGAAACAAGAGAACAGCCCTTACCATTACCTTCAAAAGAGGAAGGGGATCTCGGACAGCTGAATGACAAATACATCTTTGAGACGTTTGTCATCGGATCGGGGAACCGATTTGCCCACGCCGCATCACTAGCTGTCGCTGAAGCGCCGGCACGTGCATATAACCCACTATTCATTTATGGGGGAGTCGGACTCGGCAAAACGCATTTGATGCATGCAATCGGTCATTATGTAAAAGCTCAAAAACCAGGAGCGCGCATTGCATATGTCTCGTCTGAAAAATTTACGAATGAATTCATTAACTCAATTCGAGACAACAAAACTGGGGAATTCCGCAATCGCTATCGGAATATCGATGTATTGCTCATTGATGACATTCAGTTCTTAGCCGGGAAAGAACAAACGCAGGAAGAGTTTTTCCACACGTTCAATGCGCTACACAATGATCAGAAACAAATCGTCATTTCAAGTGATCGACCACCTAAAGAAATCCCGACGTTAGAAGATCGTCTGCGTTCACGTTTCGAGTGGGGGCTCATTACGGACATCACACCACCTGACCTTGAAACTCGGATTGCGATTCTCCGTAAAAAGGCGACTGCTGAAGGTCTCGATATTTCAAACGAGGTCATGCTTTATATCGCTAATCAAATCGATACGAACATCCGTGAGCTAGAAGGGGCATTGACACGCGTTGTCGCTTACGCAAAACTAGTTGGGCGACCAATCGACCCAGACGTAGCAGCAGAAGCGCTTCATAATATCATGCCAGTCCAAGAAGCGAAGAAGATTGTCATTCGTGACATTCAAGAAGTTGTCGGTCAACATTTCAACATTCAAGTAGAAGAATTGAACTCGAAGAAACGCACAAAAACGTTAGCATTCCCACGTCAAATCGCAATGTACCTGTCTCGAGAAATGACAGAGAGTTCATTGCCGAAAATTGGGGAAGAGTTCGGAGGGCGTGATCATACGACTGTTATTCATGCGCATGAGAAAATTAGTACGCTTCTGAAAAATGATGTGGAAATGCAAGAGACGATTCAAACGCTGAAAAAGGCGCTTTCAAACTAATAACGGATTCTCTGTGGATATCCTGTGGATAAACCACCTTAGTTATCCACAAGTTATTCACAGGCTAAATGGCTTTGTACGTATGCTTAAGGGGACTTATCCCCAGTATCCACAGCCCTTATTACTATTATGACTTAATTAATACTATTATTATCATTAGTAAAATGACTCATTTCACCTTAGGAGGAATTATCCACATGCATTTAACGATTCAACGAGATGTATTCATGCAAGCCGTACAAGACGTATCAAAAGCTGTGGCTTCACGAACGACTATTCCAATTTTGACAGGGTTAAAGCTTGAAGCACATGCAGATGGTTTAACACTGACAGGAAGTGATACCGAAATTTCGATTGAACGTTTGATCCCAATCGAAGAAGGTGGAATCGAACTCATTCAGATTCAACGCGCTGGGAGTGTCGTGTTAAACGCACGCTTCTTAGGAGAAATCGTGAAAAAGTTGCCGACGAACGAAGTTACACTCGAAGTGTCACCGAACTTTATGACACGAATTGAGTCTGGCCAAGCAGAATTCCACTTAAACGGTCTCGACCCGGACGAATATCCTCGTCTCCCAGAACTTGCGAGTGACCGTCGTTTCTATCTACCAGCTGATCTCTTGAAGACGATCATCCGTCAGACAAGCTTCGCTGTTTCATCGCAAGAAACGCGCCCAGTTCTAACGGGAGTCAACTTCTCTGCTGAGAAAGGCTTCCTCACATGTGTGGCAACAGACAGCCACCGCTTGGCACTTCGTCGTGCCCGCTTTGAGACAGATAACGACTTAACGTTCCAAAACGTCGTCGTCCCAGGTCGTTCACTCAACGAATTGGCTAAATTACTCGACCGTGAAGAGTTGCCGATTGAAATCGTACTGACGGATCAGCAGATTTTGTTCCGAATGAAAAATATCTCCTTCTTCTCTCGTTTGTTAGATGGTGCGTACCCAGACACGTCACGTCTCATTCCGGAAGAATATCGTACAGCGGTCCGCATGAATGCAAAAGAATTCTTGCAAGCCATCGACCGTGCGTCACTCTTGGCACGTGCCGATCGAAACAACGTCATTAAATTTGTGGCGGAAGATACAACAGCAGTAGAAGTATCTTCACATTCACCTGAAGTCGGTAAAGTGTCTGAGCGTGTCAGCATTTTATCGCTTGAAGGGGAAGAATTGAAAATCTCCTTCAACTCTAAATTTGTAATGGATGCGCTTCGTGCGCTCGATGCATCTGAAATCGAAATCCAATTCACGGGTTCGATGCGACCGTTCATTTTACGACCGGTTGAACAAGATAGCGTTCTTCAACTGATTTTGCCAGTCCGCACATCGTAAGCAGCGGATAGGGATGATGAGGTGTCTGACCTTGTCATCCCTTTTTTGCCTTATTCGACGATTTTCGATAAACTAATATGTATGGCGATTTTTTCAGATCAGCATGTGAGAAAGGAAGTGACGACATGGAAAAAGTGTCGATTACAACCGAGTATGTGACACTCGGACAATTTTTAAAATTAGCAGATATCATCTCAAGTGGGGGACAAGCAAAGTTCTTTTTAGAAGATGTCATGATCAAAGTGAACGGTGAACAGGATCAACGCCGTGGCCGTAAATTGAGAGATGGAGATACGATCGAAGTCGAAGGCTTCGGTGAATATCAAATCGAGGGAAACTGACGTGCATTTAAAGTCGATCCGATTGCAAAATTATCGCAACTACGAAACCCTCGAGCTAGATTTCTCAGAACAGACGAATGTTCTAATTGGTGAGAATGCCCAAGGAAAAACGAATCTTCTCGAATCGATTTACGTACTTGCGCTCGCAAAATCGCATCGGACGACACAAGACCGAGAATTGATCGGTTGGGAAGCTGATGCCGCAAGTATCGAAGGACGGATTCATAAGCGTACCGGCGAATCGGTGCAGAGTCTCTCATTTTCTCCTAAAGGAAAAAAAGCAAAGCTCAATCATTTAGAACAACGTCGTCTCAGTGACTATGTCGGCGCATTTAACGTCGTCTTGTTCGCCCCTGAAGACTTAGCCATCGTCAAAGGCAGTCCACAAGGGAGACGGCGATTTTTAGATATGGAAATCGGTCAGGTCAGTCCCGTGTACTTACACGAGCTCAATCAATATTTGAAAACGTTAAAACAACGAAACGCCTTATTAAAGCAGTTATCCACAAAGGGTGGGGATGAGACGTTACTTGAAGTGTTGACGGACCAATTGATTGAACTCGCCGTGAAAATTGTGATGAGGCGCTATCATTTCATTGATCAACTCGAAAAATGGGCCAATCCGATTCATTCAGGGATTACACGAGAGTTAGAAACACTGACGATTCAATACGTTTCTGACACGTTCCAAAAAGAACGTTTCTCAAAAGAACAGATGTTTGAAACGTATCGTCAAAAGTTTGATAAAATAAGAGAGAACGAACGACGAAGAGGTGTGACCTTATTTGGTCCGCACCGTGACGATTTTGAATTGTACGTAAACGATCGAAACGTTCAAACGTTCGGTTCACAAGGTCAGCAACGAACGGCTGCCTTGTCATTGAAGCTAGCTGAAATTGAATTGATTCATGAAGAAGTGGGCGAATATCCTCTTTTGTTATTAGACGATGTGTTATCTGAACTTGACGATCATCGCCAAACCCATCTACTCGATACGATGGGACGAAAAGTACAAACGATTTTGACGACAACAAATATTGATGGAATCGCACACGAAACCATTCAACAAGCCAAAGTGTTTCACGTGAAACAAGGCGAAGTCGAAACAGAATCCGTGTAATCGTGGTAAGAAGGAACACCAAATCATGTATAGTAGGTGAAAATAACCGATGAGTAATGAAAACGAAAAAGAATTGCAAGCGTACGGCGCCGATCAGATTCAAGTTCTTGAAGGCTTAGAGGCTGTCCGTAAACGTCCAGGTATGTATATCGGTTCCACAAGCTCTCGCGGTCTCCACCATTTGGTATGGGAGATTGTCGATAACTCGATTGATGAGGCGCTTGCGGGTTATTGTGACACGATCACAGTAACGGTCGAGCCAGGAAACTCAATCGTTGTCGAAGATAACGGACGCGGGATTCCAGTCGATGTCCAAAAGAAAACAGGTCGACCTGCCGTTGAAGTTATTTTCACGGTATTGCACGCTGGCGGTAAATTCGGCGGCGGTGGATACAAAGTTTCAGGTGGTCTACACGGTGTAGGGGCGTCGGTTGTTAACGCACTATCGACGAAACTTGAAGTGTTCGTTCGTCGCGACGGAAACGTGTACTATCAATCGTTCAAACGTGGCGTTCCGCAAGGCGAACTCGAAATCGTCGGGACGACAGATACGACAGGAACGACTGTCCGCTTCTTCCCGGACGGCGATATCTTCCAAGAAACGCTCGAGTATGACTTCGATTTGTTGGCAACACGTCTTCGTGAGCTTGCCTTCTTAAACAAAGGGCTACGGATTGTCGCAAAAGATGATCGTAGCGATGAGACGATTGAACGCAATTATCACTACGAAGGTGGAATCAAGTCCTACGTAGAGCATTTGAACCGTTCAAAAGCATCGATTCATGAAGAGCCTGTGTATGTACATGGTACAAAAGACGGGATTGAAGTAGAGATTGCCCTTCAGTACAACGAAGGTTTCGCAAGTAACATCTACTCATTCACGAACAACATCCCGACACATGAAGGTGGAACGCACGAGACTGGATTTAAAACAGCGCTCACACGTTCAATCAATGATTATGCGAAGCGGTTCGGATTGATGAAAGAGGCCGACGGCAGTCTTTCAGGAGATGATGTCCGTGAAGGATTGACGGCGATTGTCTCCGTCAAACACCCGTCTCCTCAATTTGAAGGACAGACGAAGACGAAACTGGGAAATGCCGATGCTCGTACGGCGACAGATACGTTATTCAGTGACACGTTCGAACAATTCTTGCTCGAGAACCCATCAGTCGGTCGTCTTATTGTCGACAAAGGATTGATGGCAGCACGCGCACGTCTTGCAGCGAAACGCGCACGTGAGATGACACGTCGTAAAGGTATTCTCGAAGTCAGTTCATTACCAGGGAAATTGGCTGACTGTTCGTCGAAAGACGCTTCGAAATCTGAACTATACATCGTTGAGGGTGACTCAGCGGGTGGTTCGGCGAAATCTGGTCGTGATCGTCACTTCCAAGCAATCTTGCCGATTCGAGGAAAAATCATCAACGTCGAGAAAGCACGTCTTGATAAGATTTTGGCTAACCAAGAAGTTCGGACGATCATCACGGCTCTCGGAACAGGGATTGCAGATGAGTTCGATTTATCAAAAGCGCGTTACCATAAACTGATCATCATGACCGATGCCGATGTCGACGGAGCGCACATTCGTACGCTGTTGTTGACGTTCTTCTATCGCTATATGCGTCCACTTGTGGAAAGTGGATACGTCTATATCGCTCAACCACCGCTCTATGGTGTGAAGCACGGTAAAGAAACGATCTATGTTCAAAACGAGCGAGAGTTGCAAGCGACACTCGCACAACTTCCTGAAAATGCACGTTATAGCGTTCAACGTTACAAGGGTCTTGGAGAGATGGATCCTGAACAGTTATGGAATACGACGATGAACCCAGAAACGCGTTCGATGCTTCGCGTCGATCTTCAAGATGCGATTGAGGCAGATGAGATTTTTGAAACGCTCATGGGTGACAACGTCGAACCACGCCGTGACTTTATTCAATCTCACGCCCATTACGTGAAGAACCTCGATATTTAATAAGAAGGGTAGGCAATAACGAATGGCAGAACAAGAAAATATCAAGGATATAAATATTAGCCAAGAGATGCGAACGTCGTTCATGGACTATGCGATGAGCGTCATCGTATCACGTGCCCTTCCGGACGTGCGAGATGGTTTGAAGCCGGTTCACCGTCGTATTTTGTATGCGATGAACGAGCTCGGGATTCGCGCGGACAAGCCACATAAGAAGTCGGCGCGTGTCGTCGGGGACGTTATCGGTAAGTACCATCCACACGGTGACTCAGCCGTTTACGAAACAATGGTTCGTATGGCTCAAGACTTCAGTTATCGTTATGAATTAGTCGACGGTCACGGGAACTTCGGTTCAGTCGATGGCGACTCGGCCGCTGCGATGCGTTATACCGAGGCACGTATGTCTAAAATTGCAATGGAACTCGTACGAGACATCGGCAAAAACACAATCGATTACCAACCGAACTTCGATGGTGAAGAAAAAGAGCCGGTCGTTCTTCCGGCTCGCTTCCCGAACTTCCTTGTCAATGGGACGAGCGGGATTGCAGTCGGGATGGCAACGAACGTGCCTCCACATAACTTGAATGAAGTCATCGATGGAGTGTTGGCTCTTTCTCATAACCCGGACATCACCATCGCCGAATTGATGCAGCACATCCCAGGTCCTGACTTCCCGACAGCGGGAGAGATTTTGGGACGTAGTGGAATTCGTCGTGCGTATGAGACTGGACGTGGATCGATTACGATGCGTGCGAAAGCCGAAATCGAAACGTTGAAAAACGGCCGTGAACGAATCCTCGTTCATGAAATCCCATATCAAGTCAACAAGGCACGTCTCGTTGAGAAAATTGCGGATTTGGTACGTGATAAAAAAATCGAAGGAATCACAGACTTACGTGATGAATCCGATCGTAACGGAATGCGTGTCGTTATCGAAGTTCGTCGAGATGCGAATGCGAGTGTGATTTTAAACAACTTGTATAAGCAAACACCGATGCAGACGACGTTCGGAGTGAACATGCTTGCCCTTGTAGGCGGTCGCCCGAAAACGTTGAACATCAAACAAGCAATCTATTACTACATCGAACACCAAAAAGAAGTCGTCCGTCGTCGTACGCAATTCGATTTGGATAAAGCGGAAGCACGTGCCCACATCTTAGAGGGACTTCGTGTCGCCCTCGATCACTTGGATGAAGTTATCGCTATCATCCGTAGTACACGTACTGGTGACGAGGCGCGTGAGAAGTTGATTGCCCGCTTCGGACTTTCTACTGAGCAAACGCAAGCGATTTTAGATATGCGTCTTCAACGATTGACTGGTTTGGAACGCGAAAAAATCGAAGGCGAGTATCGCGAAGTGAAAGCATTGATTGAGGAACTCCGTGCGATTCTTGGTGATGAGGAATTACTCCTTGATATCATTCGTAACGAGTTGCTTGAAATCAAAGAGCGATATGGTGATGCACGTCGTACCGTGATTCGTACGGATATCATTGAACTTGAGGATGAGGATTTGATCCCAGTTCGCGACATGATGATCACGCTTACGAGTGAAGGATACATTAAATCAATTCCATCCGATTCATATCGCGCACAGCGTCGTGGTGGACGTGGAAAACAAGGGATGGGGACGAACGATGAAGACTTCGTACTTCGTTTGCTGTCCGCGTCAACACATGACACGATTCTCTTCTTTACGAACTTTGGACGTGTCTTCCGCCTCAAAGGATACGAAATTCCTGAGATGAGTCGTACCGCAAAAGGAATGCCAATCATCAACTTGCTTCAAATTGATAAAGGTGAAAAAGTCGAAACGATGATTCCTGTCGATTTCAACAGTTACCTGGCAAACCAAACGGTAGCAGAAGATGCGCAGAACGAATCGGAAGAAGAAGTGGCAGACGAACAATTGTCTCTCGTCTTCATTACGAAAGAAGGTTTGATTAAGCGTTCGCCACTCTCGGCATACGCCCGAATCAACAAAAATGGTCTTCGTGCCATCAGCTTGAATGAAACAGATGAGCTCGTTACCGTCCGCTTGGCGAAGAGCGATGATGAAATGTTGATTGTCACACGCCAAGGAATGTCAATCCGTTTCCCTCTCGAAGGAGAAGTTCGATCGATGGGACGTACGGCACGTGGTGTGCGCGCGATTCGTTTGAAGAAAGACGATGATTTGGTCGTCTCAATGGAAATCGTTCGTACGACGCAAGACGTCTTGATCATCACGGAAAAAGGATTTGGAAAACGTACAGCCATGGAGCAGTTCCGTACACAAGGTCGTGGTGGTTCCGGAATCATCGGAATTAAAACAGATCGCGGAACGGTCGTGGGAATGCGTGTCGTTGATGAAGATGATGACATCATGTTGATGACTGAACATGGCGTTGCCATTCGTATCGATTCGCAAACCATCTCTCAGATGGGCCGTAGCACACGTGGTGTGAAAGTGATGAACATTGAAGATGGCGATCGTTTAGCGACAATCGCAAAATTGAAAAAAGATGAGTTAGAAGAGGAATCAGCAGTCGATTTGGAGAATGGGTTTGAGGATGAAGCACCTGAAACCGACGAATCGTCTGATGTGAATGAGTAAGACGAAAGGTCGAACGGTGTTTCCGTTCGACCTTTTTCATATATAGGAGGGATTCGCGTGCGTTTGAACTTATCCGCTGTACATGTTGGCATGACGTTATTGTCACCCGTTTCTTCCTTAGAGGCAGGAATTCATTTAACAAATGAACATTTGCGTTTACTCCGTTTCTTAAAGATTGAAGCCATTGATGTCGCACCAGTTGAACAAACAATCTTTACTTCTATAGAGGAAAGGCGTCTTTGTGAACAGGTTCTTCAATATGAGAAACATTATAATCAGTGGGAAGAGCGAATCGCCCCGAACCCATATGAAGGTCTAGAGTTCGTTCATCAACTATTTCGTCAAGAACTGCCGCTTTCGGCAGTCGTACATTTTTTTACGCATCAACCATTGCGAAAAAACCATGTCATCTACCATGCGATCTATCGAGCACTCGTTGCTCGCACATTATCAAAGTACCGAGGCGATGAACATCAACTTCAATTTGATTATGGAATTGCTTCTTATTTTGCAGATGCGAGTTACGCTAAAATTAGAAAATGGTCTCATATGCGTTATTTCACGAAAATGGAACGCGAACTACTATACCAACATCCACTCGTCTCAGCTGCCATGCTTCCGAGTAATCAAACATTACGGGGACGTGTCTATCAATTGATCACCGAGCATCACGAACGTTTAGATGGGTCTGGGTTCCCAAACCGTCTAACCGAGCGTGAGTTGAATCCCGCGTCGCCTTTATTTATTGTCGCGGACCGTTTTTGTCAGTTAACGGCACCCCGAACGTTTCGGAAACCACTTTCACCAGAAGAGGCGTACTTCTATATGTGGCAAAACAAAGCCTATGATGAAGAAGCTTTGACGCTTCTCGCTACATTGCTCGGGTTTTATGAAATCGGTCGACCCGTTTTATTAAGTAGTGGAGTGCGGGGGAAAATTCACGCCTACACGAATCGTATTGAGCGACCTGTCATTATAGAAGATACAGACAGGATAGAATATGATTTATCACGGTTGGCCGAAGTAAAAATTATATCGTTTCAATAAGAGATAACTGGCGATTCCTTGCATCGAAAATAATAGGAATCGTCTTTATTTATTCTTTTTTAAAAAACTTTATTTTTATAGTTGACGGATATAAAGTCAGGTGCTATTATAAATGAGTCGCTAAGAGCGGCAGACGAACTTTGAAAACTGAACGATGAGGCAAAAATAAGTTTTACAATTTTTGAATGAAGCGCAAGCTTCGTCAATTTAAGAGCTATATC